>JAZRQO010000028.1:0-90151 GCA_045649825.1 Clostridia bacterium | reverse complement strand
TTCTGCTGATAACAGTATTGTTGTTGAATGTAAGTGTTATACTTGGACGACAACAGGGAATGTACCGAGTGCAAAACTTATGGGATTAGATGAAGCTGTATTTTATATGAGTTACTTGCCTACAAATACAACGAAAATTATTTGTATCACAAAGTCTACATATCCTGGAAAGAGAGAAACATTGGCTCAGTATTATTGCCGAGTTAAAGGACATCTTCTTCGTGATGTTAAGGTTTTTGAAGTTGATGAAGATGGTAATTTAATTCAAATTAGATGACCTCATTCAGTAAATGCAGGGAAATATAAAAAAGCGTGATGATATTAAAATCATCACGCTTTTTGGCGGAGATGCAGAGATTTGAACTCTGGCGCCGGTTTGAGCCGACCTACTGCATTTCGAGTTATTTCGGCTCAGTAGAACTTATTGGAAGTTAGTGGAACTTGTGGGAACTTAAAAGAAGTTAAAAACCTTGAAAAATAAGGCTTTTTCAGGTGTAAAATAGCTAAAGTCCGCTTTCTACAACGCTTTGCGATGCATTCATAAAATTTATTAAATTTCGCACGTTTTTGGGAACTCTTTGGGAAAAGATCACCACCTACTATTGAACTAATTAAATAAAGGTGATTTTATATGAAAAACGAACTAAATTCGACACAAAATGGTGTTATGAAGAAGGATTTTTGTGAGCTATGTGGCATATCACCCTCTACAGCATACAAATTATTAAAAAGTGAAAAAGTTCATTTTGAAAAATGCCGGGATGGTTCGGTGCAATATTATAGCATACCAATGGACGAAATCACAAAGTATCTTGATGAAAAAAGTAATCGTGGCAAGCTAAGTAAAACTCAAATTGAACTTGTACGAAGTTATTATACAATCAAGATGAAAGACTACCCTGATGTAATTACATCTATTGATATTCAGGTTGTTACGGGATATAGTAAAGAGATTATTCGAAAATGGATAAAGAACGATAAAATCATTGGTTGTGTGTCCCGAAAGAAATTTAGAATTGCTAAGGATGATTTGATTGATTTTCTTATAAGTCCTTATTATGCAAAAATAATACGAAAATCTAAAACTCACATCCAAGACTTCAAACAACTTGGTATAATTTAAAACTTTAGACCGCTTTTGACGGAAGCGGTCTATATTTGTATAACAAACTGTATTGCACTCTGCAAAATATGGGCGATATATTTTCGTTTGATATACCGATTGTAATATTAGGTAAAATATGGTATAATATAAGTAATAATTGGTTAAAAAGTGAGTTGATGTCATAATGAGAAAAGATAGTTTTGTTTTTGTCGAATACAATAATGTGAAATATCCTGATGGGTATCTTTCCGATATAAAAGAAGTTGCAGCACATTTTGACAAGGATAATATTGAAGTATCTGATAAGTACTCATTACATACAGAATACAGCTATGGGAAGCGTAAGTTTGATACTAAGCTAATTTCAAAATTTCCGGCATTAGTCGAAGCTCATAAAGATGGTGTTCCTCAGCTTTGGAAATCTGAAGAATGGGCTTCGCAATTTGCTGATTTTATAATACAATTAACGGCAAGTTACAAACCTCCGACTACCATAGAAATTCATCCACCGTTCAACGATTATTGTACGTTAGATGGGTTTATTGAAAGGTATAAGGTTTTTGAGAGTAAAATCAAAGTGCAGTTTCCTGATACAAACATTGTAATCGAAAACCGAGCAGGAGCGGTATATCATGGTGGCAAATTTCTGATTGGAAAAGCAAAAGAAATTGTTGCTTTGTGCGAACAAATTAAAGAGCACAATTTGAGCTTGAGAATTGTATTGGATTTTCCGCAGTTATTGACTGCCGAGAGCATTGATACCATTAAGTTTAAACAAGAAAAATACCAAAGTGCTATTGATATGATTTGTCAATATCGTGAATTGATAAAAGGAATACATATATGGGGCAAAAAGAAAAGCGAAACCGGAAGATGGGTTGCCCATTGCGGAAACTTTGATACATATTTTGATGGCAATGAAGAAATTAAAAAGATTTTTATTGATGGCATAACAAAAATTTGCAATGATGGACAAAAGCGATTCTTTGTTCCTGAAGTTAATTCAGGTGCAGAGGATTTGAATGGAATTTTAAGAAATTTGTTCGTATAAACAATTCAGGGATAGCCTAAGGAGATGTTATTTTGAAAATTAAAAAATTAAGAATTATTAATTATAAATTGTTTAGAGATGTAACAATTGAGATGAATGAAGGCGTTAATATATTTGTAGGAGAAAATGACTCGGGTAAAACTACTATTTTAGAAGCGATAGGAATGGTCCTTACAGGTAAAATCAATGGAGGAAATTTGATTAACCGTTTTAATTTAGATTGGTTTAACATAGATGCAAGAAATGAATATAAAACCTCTGTTTCTAATGGAGAAAAACCAACCCCACCTACGATAGAAATAGAGGCATATCTTTTTCCTCCTATCGAAGAAGAAATTGCTATAAAAAAATTCAAAGGTACCAACAATTCCTTGCACGATGATGTTGAAGGTGTTAAATTAGAAATCAGCTTTGATAGTCAATATTGTGATGCATATAAGCAGCTTTTATCAGAAAAAAAGATTAATGATATACCGATCGAGTTTTACAAAATAAATTTTAGAAATTTTGCAACTCCTGACTACTACATACATTCAACCGCTAAGAAAGTTGCATCTATTGATGCAACGAGAAAAGACTTTGGTTTAGCTCTTACTCGTTTTGTATCAGGTAGTATAAGTGAGTATTTAGATGAAGATGATGTCACAAATCTGCGACATGCATATAGAACAAATCGTCAAGAATTTACACAAAGCGATGCCGTAAAAAACTTAAATGATAAACTGAAAGAAAATCACAACTTTGATGGAAAAACAATTAGTTTAAACTTAAGAGAAAATGAAATTGATGAATGGAAAAGTAATATGTCTATTTCGTTAGATAATATTCCCTTAGAAAATTCAGGGTACGGAACACAAAATATGTTTAAATCAGAGGTTTTCTTAAATCAAAATACCATTGTAGATATTTTGATTGTTGAAGAACCAGAGAACAATTTATCATATACAAACATGTCAATTTTAATTTCCAAATTGTCGGAAAATTCTGACAAGCAACTATTTATATCAACTCATAGCAGTTATGTGGCTAATAAAATGGGATTGCAGAACTTACATCTTGTTTCTAATAAAAATACAATATCTTTTACTGAGCTAAAAGCCGATACATATGACTATTTTGTGAAATTACCTGGATACAATACGTTGAGAGTACTGCTTGCTAATGAGGCAATATTAGTTGAAGGACCTGCGGATGAATTGATAGTTCAAAGAGCTTATAAGGATTATTATGGTAAATTGCCCATAGCAAATGGTATCGATGTTATTTCTGTTGATGGATTGGCTTTTGAAAGATATTGCGAATTAGCTAAATTGATTAATAAATCCATTACTGTTGTTACTGATAATGATAGCGATCATAAAAAAGTGTTTGAAAAATATAAAGACTATTCTGATATTGTTACTTTATGCGTAGAAGAAAATGACGCTTTAAACACATTAGAGCCATCTGTATTAAATGCTAACAGTGCAACTTTTGACGATTTTAAGAAAATCATCTATAAAGCAGGCGATATTGGTTCCAAAGATATGGATGATATTCGTAATTTTATGAAACACAACAAAACAACATGGAGTATGAGAGTGTTCACAAGTGAAGAAAAAATTGTTTATCCTACATATATTTTAAAATCCATAGGAATAGACAACGCTGAGGAAATTTAAATGAATAACAAAGTTGTTTTTGCTGCTGCCGGAAATGGGAAGACATATTCTATTTGTAAGCAAGCTAAAGATATTGTAGAAAAACAGAATGGCTGTGTTTTGTTAATTTCATATACCAATGAAGGGATACGCTCATTAGAACAAGAATATAGAAAACAGAACGATGGAATTCTTCATGAAAAAGTTATAATTAAATCTTGGTATTCCTTCATACTATCTGAGTTTATTAAACCATATCAATGCTTGTTGAATCTTAAAGCAAAGATTTATACAAAAGAACATGATTTCAGTGTCCCTGAAAATTTCGTTTCGTCAATAGCATTTTATGATGACGAACCACCTCGTTGGTTTAAACAAAAACATATTCAGTACTACATAAATAGTGCGTGCGATGTATATCCTGACCGCACGAGTGAATTTGCGTGTCTATGTAATTTACATTCGGATGGAAAAGCTATATCACGTATAGAAAACATATACACAGACATTTTCATTGATGAACTACAAGATTATGCGGGTTGGGATTTGGAATTGATTAAACTATTATTTGAATCAAAGGTTTCTGTAACTTGCGTTGGAGATCATAAGCAAGCTACATACAGAACTAATAATTCGTTAAAAAATAGTAAGTATAGAGATGATAGAATTCGTGACTTTTTTTGTTTGTTAGAAAAGGGCGGCAAGTGTAGTGTATCGTACGATAAAACTACAAGAAGATTTAATAAAGAAATATGTAATTACATAAATACCATCTATAATGATGATGAATCTGCTGTAGAAGAAAATATTGAAAGAGAATCTGATGCTGAAGCTGAAAATATCGGTGTTTATATCATCGATTCGAAAAATTTGACTGAATACTGTAATTACTACAATCCGGTAATATTAAGATACAACAAGACATCAAATATTGTATTTAAACACGAATGTACTGTTTTAAATTATGGGGCATCCAAAGGAGCAACATATGATAGAACTGTAATTGTCCCGGTTAGAACCGTGATACCTTTCATTACAAAACAAACGGCGATTACTTCTAATCAAACACGTTCTAAATTTTATGTTGCATGCACAAGAGCTAAACATAGCCTTGTATTTGCGGTAGATAACTTCAAAGAAAATCAATTTTTTAAGTTAACACATATTGAATTAAATGGAGCTTCAATACCTGCATTTAAATTCAATAAAGAAACGGGAGAATAAATATGAGTTATGTAGATAATCAAAATGACATATTTAAAAGAATTACAGATGCATCAAGGCGTGGAACGTTATCTTTTTTTGTTGGTGCAGGAGTTTCGGCAGTATCTAAAGCACCTAAATGGTCAGAATTAATAGATGTGTTTTGTGAAAAACTTGGTAAAGAAAAGAAGGATAGATATACAAGCGAAGAATATCTTTCAATTCCTCAAAAATACTATTGCTCGATAAATAATGACATTGATGAATTTTACAAAATAGTAGAGTCGTGCTTCAATAAGACAGAATTGCAACCAAATATTATTCATTACTTGATGTGTTCCCTTAAACCTTGTAATTTTATTACTACAAATTTTGACGACTTAATTGAAAAATCCGTTGTTCAGCATTGTCTTCATTACAAATCTGTTGCGTGCGATGCTGAAATTGGTGGGATTAACGGAGATAATTATATTTTAAAAGTGCATGGAGATTTAGCTCATAAAAATATCGTTTTAAAGGAGGAGGATTACTTAAACTATAGCGAAAACTTTAAGTTGATAGAAACTATATTAAAATCGATTTTCTCTACAAATACAGTTGTGTTTATTGGATACGGACTAAATGACTACAATATAAAACTAATTTTGAATTGGGCAAAGTTTTTGTTGAAAGATAGTTTTAATACTCCTATATTTATTTATACAGATAATGAAGAACTCGATAAAAATGATATATTGTATCAGGAATCTAGAGGACTAAAAGTTTTAGATTATAGAAATTGTACCTCAAATGCCAATATTCCTTTCTTGGAAAGATATAAATGTGTCTTAAATAAAATTATAAAATATAGTGATTTTTCTTTTGAAAATAAAAATGAACTTGAAGAGTTTAAGACATTGTATAATATTCTCGCCCCTCTTGATGAATTTGAAACATTAAGAGTATATGATATAAAAAAGGCACTTGGAAAATATGCTTATGTTGAAACGAATGGCGTTATTCGAATAGACGACGAAGCGCAGATGAAGCTGCTTATAAAACTTGTAAAAGGCGAGGTTTGTATAAGCAAAGATATTCAAAATATGTATACAACTATCAAGAGCGTTTTCAATAAAGCTTTAATATTGGGTATTAGGCAAAAAGAAGAATTTTATAGCATTGATAATGAAAGCAAAAGATTTGCAGATGATAAGTGTATTTTGTTTAACTATAATGGAATGGAGAAATTCTTAAAAAAGGAATCGAATTCTCTATTAGTTAAATATAAAAAAGCATATTACTTATCTAAATTAAAGCGGTACAAAGAATCACTAGATATATTTCAAGAAGTTGCAGAACACGCTTTTAAAGAAAAAAACTATTTGTTATGTTACCTATCACAGATAAATTGTAGAAGTCTATCTATGGCGATAAAAAATATTAGCTCAAATCCATTTATAGGTAAAAATTTTGAACTCAATGAAGTAGAAGAATTGGCTTTAGAAAGTAGAACAACAGAAAATATTTTTAAAAATATGCCGATCGAATTTCAAATGCCTTATAAGAATTTCTCTGATTTGTATTCAGCAGAGCATTTGTACAAAAATGCGTACGAGATGTTTATTGAAAATGAAAAGCTTCGTAAGAACATGGGCAAGAATGTTATGGAGGCTGGCATTACATCAGCGGATATGGCTATTTTAAGAATAAACAACAATATTCATTTTATGTTAGGAAATGGATTATTCATTGATGAATTCACTGAGTTTAGAGAAACAATAAAACATTCTTTAAAACTTATTGTAGAAAAGTATTCCCTCGTTAATAAAAAGATAATTGCGAATGAAAGCCCTTTTAGAAGCAAGAACTCTATAACATTTGATGAAATAGATGTTTATTGTTTTATTGAGTACTTCAAATCAGATGAAATTATAAGTTTGATGAGTAAATGTAACATTAAAGATTTGGCTGTAAACAATAAAGAACTAATAGATTTAATGATTTGCAACTTATTTAATTATTACGATAAAGCTATTTCGTCAAATGCGGATTATTTTATAGTAGCATCGTATCAACAAAAGATGAAAACATGTTTAAAACTACTTAGGTACATAACTGTTTCGCCAAAGACTATAAAACAAGTATGTAAAGTTATATTTAAGTATGGATTTAGAGAAATTTATTTAAACGACATAATTCTATTTTTAGATTCCCAAATTTCGAGAAACAAAATTTCTTGCAAAATGATTAGAAAAGAATTGCTAGCATATCTTATTAGGATTATAGAAGAAAATATAGAAGCCATAAATAAAGGTGAGCAATATGAAATACCTCGTAGCTCAACAGGTTTTGAATATTGGCATTATGCAAGATATTTAAAGTCAGATAAAGAAAAATTTGTTTCTAAAAAGCTTTCTGACAAAATATCGTGGATTCTCGAAAATAAAATAGATATTAAATTAAAATCGCTTTATGAATGCAAAGATGTAATAAACTCAAAAACAAGAAAGCAGTTAATGGGTTGTATAAAAAGCAACTTTGCTGATTCATTTGATTTTGATTTGTTTACATTGTTTATAGAAGATAAAAAGTTTGTATCTTCACATATTAAAAGTCTAAAGAAGTATCTTGATAATTTGATCACTACAACAAATAGTAGCAAAAACAAATCCATTGCTTGGCCTATAAGAGATTCCTATGAAGATTTGGTTAATGTGGGTTATTGGTGTCTATCCGGTTACTTAAATAAAACAGAATTTTCTGAATACATGGGAGTTTATGATAAGTTTGATTTTTATTATAATCCGGAAGAGTTTGATTATAATAAGTTTGATATCGGCTGGCTTATTGGATTAACAGAGGGTGCTTATAAGGCTATATTTAAAGAGAAAAACATTAAAGAAAAAATAACTGAGTGCATCGGTAAAAATTTGCGTGAATATGATATTGAGCAAGAAGACAAAGAAGACCTGATAAAAATATTAGCACAGTATGCACTCTAACAGAAAAATTCCTATCATAAGAAAAAGAAGCTTTGCTTGCAAGGCTTCTTTTTCTTATATGCTGATATAATATATTTAATCGTGCAATAGATTTTACCTGACAAGGAGGAATAACATGGAGGTAATTTTATTATGGAAAAAGAAATGTATATTGATGTTAAGAACTACATCAGAGAAAAGAGCGGTTTGTACTATGCAGTAATGGTATATAAGAATGTTAAGGGTGAACGTAAGGAAAAATGGTTTCCTACGCAGCTTTCGGTTAAAGGTAATAAAAACAAGGCAGAAGCAATATCTCGTAAAATACTTCGTGAATTTAAAATACCCCGTGAGGACTTATGCTTACACGAGGTAACGGAAGATATGGTTATTGATGAAACACAACCAATAGAACCTCAGATTTTATCATCAGTACTTGAAAAGATTACTTTAGCTGAACTTTCGACAGAACAAGTATCTAATTTGTTATTTGCAGATTATTTAAAAATGTATCTTCCTTTAACTAAGAAGCGCAAAAAGAGAATTCAGGATACAACGTATGCGGGATATTGTGAGAACATCAAATATCCGATTGAACCATATTTCAGAAAGACTAAAATTAGACTTAAAGATTTAACGGCTCAGGATATTCAAGATTTTTATAATGTGCAGTTAGACAGAGTTAAGGCTAATACGGTTATCCATTACCATGCAATCATTCGCTTGGCTTTATGCTATGCGCGGAAGATGGGGTATATCAAAGAAAATCCCATTGATCAAGTTGAGAAACCTGAAAAGAATTACTTTGTCGGAAACTTCTATACTCCGGTTGAGGTTAATGAAATTATTGCACTAACTAAAAACACCAAACTTGAGGTGGCGGTACTGTTTGCCTGCTTTTACGGTTTGCGAAGAAGTGAGTGTGTTGGTTTGAAATGGTCTGCATTCGATTTTGAAAATAACACTTTTAAAATTAACCATACTGTTGTTCCAACAATTATTGACGGCAAAAAGGTTTTGATAAAAAAAGATGCAACCAAAACAGTTGCATCTATGAGGGTAATGCCATTATCTTTAGAACTCAAAGAGCGATTGCTCGAAATACAGCGAGTGCAAGATGAGAACAAAAAGAAACTTAAAAGAAAATATAACAATGAGTGGTTGGAGTATGTTATGGTTGATGAAAAAGGTGATTTGATAAATCCGGACTACATAACATATGCTTTTCACAAACTTTTGTTAAAAAATCATATGAGACTCATTCGCTTTCATGATTTGCGACACACATGTGCATCGTTATTATTAAATAGAGGAAAGGGGTTGGTAACAATGAAAGATATTCAGGAGTGGCTTGGTCATAGTGATTATAAAACTACGGCGAATACTTATGCTCATCTTGATTTAACCTCCAAGAAAACATCTCTTGAAATGCTTTCAGGTATTATAAAACTAGATTAAAGAAGTGAGATGCTTTTGTTGATGAATAGCATGCAGCTAAATTTCTTCTATATATTCTTTAAAAATATCTAAGATAAAGTCTGCACTTGCAGGAGTATAGTTAGGAGATTGCGCCATCACAGCATAATCAAAGTCACCATTAAAAGATACGGCATCAATAGTTGGTATGATTAAAAGAGGAACTTCGGGTTCTTTAACACATTGACTAAAATATTCTTTTTTTGTTCTTTTGCTATCATCAAAATGCGGATGAGGTAAACCATTAGCATTGTAGAGTAATTGGATTGTATTTTCTACGGGTTCGTGCCAAATGGGTTTTTCAGTGAAATTTTTCAAAGTGCTCCAATCATAATCATTTGGTGTTTCGCTTGGGTTTCCGCAATATGTTATTTTTGAAATCCATCGATAAGCTATTGCCCATAGTAGATAATCTCCAATTCCTTCTTCAGCTAATTTGCCGTTCCTTCTAACATATTTGTTGTGCATTGGTCTTTCTTCTACAGGGTAAGAAAGTAGATAATTAGTGATATGTTCTACTGAGGAATATCCGAGACCTAAATCGGCGTGCGAATCAATATGGACAACTTCAAAGGGAGTAGATAGAACCCCTTTTGATATTAGCTCTTTCCAAAATACAAGAGATTCGTTGTGCCCGCGTACAATGCGACCATAGATTTTATGTTCTTTAGACAACCCTAGGTTGTTTTCTAAAAAATTTCGTACCTGGGTTTCAGACCATACACTTTCGCCATAATATTCATCATCTAAACGCAAGGTGCTGTCCTCGTCGATAAAAGAAGCTACGGTATCCATAAAATAGTCTAAATCAATATCTAGAATTTTCATTTAATCACCCTTTGCCAAGATTTGTTTTATGTGTTCCCAAAGATTTTAACGTTGTTCCCAAAGAAGAAACGGAGTTTTTGCTCACAACAAAAACTCCGTAAATGGCGGAGAAGGTGGGATTCGAACCCACGTGCCCGTTAAGGCAAACGCATTTCGAGTGCGCCCCGTTATGACCGCTTCGATACTTCTCCTTGTGTATTTTTAGCGTTTTTCACACGGATTTTTTTATGGGAAATTCGTGTGGGAAACGTTATAAACTTGTATTAAATTTTTAATGATTTAAGCGATTGAAAAGTGGTACTAAGTTCCACTAATTTCCGTTAGGTTACGACAACTTCCGTTATCTTCCACTAAGTTCCAAATAGCCGACATGATTCGGCGGATTTCGAGTGCAGACCCTTCAACCACTTGGGTACATCTCCGTATTAATTTTCTTGTGGGCATATGGTGCCGCACATGAAAACATCGAGAAAGCTGTGCAATTCAGCACGTGGTTAATTATACCACGGCGGGTGTGTTTTGTCAAGTAAAATATTTAGTTATAAAACGAAAATCAACTGCATATTAATTTTATAAAAGAATATGTTTAGGAGGTTTCGTAAATGGAGTTTATAAAAAAGAGCCTCACTCTTAATCAGGCACCTAAAAAGGGAGTTGCTGAGTTTGGAGTGGACGGTGATATAATAGTTCCGGACGTATTGCCGGACATTTTGAAGGTGTTGCAGGTGGACGGGTTTGCCTCTCTTACATCTTGTGAGACAGGGGGTGGAAAAGCTTATTGCGAAGGTAAGCTAGACCTTAAAATTCTCTATATTCCCGAAGATGAATGTTCAAAAATCAAAAGCATAACAACATCAATGGATTTTTCGCACACTATCGGCAATGTGCCGTGTGAGGATGGCTGCTTCGCAGATGTTTCGGTAGATGTTTCAAAGGTGGAGTTCAGGCTCACAAACAGCCGTAAGCTGAAAATTAAGTCTGCAGTTAATATAAACTATGCATTTTTATGCCCTGAAAAAACAGAGGTGGCAGTGGATGCAGATGAGTGCGAAAGAGTAGAACTTAAAAAGGAAAAAGCCGTAATATGCAGCTTTGTTGATTTTAAGGACACGCAATTTCTCGTTCGTGAAAGTCTGGAACTTCCGTCAGGGCAATCGTCCGTGTGCGACCTTTTAAAGGCAGATGCGTGTGTGTATGAAACAGAGTGCAAGGTAATGTCAGGTAGGGTGGTGCTTAAAGGAATTTGCGGAGTTTGTGTACTTTATACCGATTCTACAGGTTGCGTTAGGTATTCAGATTTTGAAATGCCCTTTACCGAAATAGTTGAGATTGCAGGAGAAGAAGAGAGCATAGTCTGCGACACGGACTTTTGCGTAAAAGACATAACTTGCAGAGCCGAGGCGGATTCTGACGGTGATGTGAGAATAATTGTGGCGGACGTTGTAGTGGGGGTTAAAATAAATGCATGTGAAAAAACAGAACTTGAATATATAAACGATTGCTATTGCCCAGGTAAGCTTATGAAATGCAATACGGAGTACAGAACTGCAGAAACGGTGGTGGCTGAGGGAAGCATAACTTCAGCAATCCGTGACGTAATAGTTCCCGATAGAAGTTCTCCGTCATTTACTGGAATTTACAGTCTTATTGCAAAACCTGTGATAGAAAGTGCAAAGGCAGAAAATGGCAGAGTGTGTGTAGAAGGAAAGCTTGTGTGCTATTGCCTGTATGTGTGCGGTGATGATGAAGTTCCTGTGTTCACCACAATGCGTGAAATCAGATTTTGCGAAAATATTGATGCCGAGGGTTGTGTGCCCGGTTGCGGTTGCAGTGTAAAAGCCGATATTACTCATAAAAACTATGCTCTCAATTCTGCAGGAGAAACGGAAATAAAAGTAACCCTTTCCATAGATGTTCTGGTAACAAAGGAAATCCAGCTTCCCGTTATGGACAGTGCGGAGGTTTGTGAGCTTTCGGCAGACAGTAAAAAAGGAATAGTTATCTGTTTCGTAACATCAGAAGAAAGCCTTTGGGACGTTGCAAAGCATTATGCAGTTTCAGCAGAAGCAATAAAGGAGCTTAACGGCCTTGAAAGCGAAGCATTAACACGAGGAATGAAACTGCTCATTCCCTCCGTATAATACAAATAAACCGTGTTGCATTGCAACACGGTTTATTTGTATTATCTCTTTAAAAGCACTTCTTTTTCGTACTTTCTTATTTCTTCCTGCCATGCAAGACCTGCGGGAGCGTTTGTTCTTCTGCAGAACTCATCCCATACGTCGCCCACGGGGAAGGTTTTGATTTCTTCCTGAAGCATAAATACGTCTGTAAGCTTTCTTTCGTTCTGAAGCTTTGAAAGCTCGGCGTTGGGGCGAAGCATAGCACCAAGGAGTGCTTTTTGCATATTTCTCATACCTGTTACCCAGGCTGCAATTCTGTTGATGCTTGCATCAAAGAAGTCAAGAGCAAGGAGTACACGGTCTGTTCCATTCATAACTATTTCCTTTGCGATTTCACGTGTTTCATCATCATATGCAACAACGTGGTCGCTGTCCCATCTTACGCCGCGGGTTACATGAAGTGCAACCTTGTCGGAAAAAAGAAGCATTGATGAAATCTTGTCGGAAACTGTTTCGGTGGGGTGATAGTGTCCGTTATCAAGGAGGCAAAGTACATCATTTTTTGCTGCATAGTTCATATAGAATTCGTGGGAGCCTACAGTGTAGCTCTCAACACCTATACCGAACACCTTTGATTCAACTGCAACATAAACCTTTGATTTGTCGTAGCCGATTGCGAGAATTTCGTCAAGTGATTTTTTAAGACGTGCTCTCGGTGCAGTTCTGTCTGCAGGAATATCTTTAAAACCGTCGGGAATCCAAATATTTACGAGGCAGTGGTCATTAAGTTCTGTTGCAAAGTATTCTGCAATTTTAAGGCATGCCTGACAGTGTCTTACCCAGAATTTACGCACGTCTTCGTTCTCGCTTGAAAGTGTTGCATCTGCAGCCAAGGGGTGCGAGAAGCAGGTGGGGTTAAAATCAAGTCCCAAACCGCGTTCTTTTGCAAACTCAACCCATTTTGCAAAATGCTCGGGCTTCAATTCATCTCTGTCAACCTTTTCGTCAGTGATTGCATATGAAGCGTGAAGATTGATTCTGTGCTTTCCGCCGATAAGTGACAATGCTTTATCAATATCTGCCATAAGCTCCTCGGGATTTCTTGCCTTGCCTGGATAATTACCCGTTGCCTGTATACCTCCCGAAAGAGCGCCTGCATCAGATTCAAAACCTGTTACATCATCGCCCTGCCAGCAATGCATTGAAATGGGGAGGTTGATAAGCTCATTAATTGCTTTTTCGGTGTCAACACCGATTGAAGCATAGATTTTTTTTGCTTCTTCGTATCTTGTTTCACACATAAATAACAACTCCTTTATGTATTATTTTCTTTATTTTATCAGTAATTTTCCGAAAAATATATAACAAATTTTAATTAAAATGTATCATTTTTTGCAATTCGCAAATTATTTTAATATATTACATATTTCGGGAAACAATAAAAGTGCAGAAAATAAATAAAGGGGTATTTTATATGCTAGATTCCGTATTTAAACTCTCTCAGTTTTTCGTTACGGTTATAGTGGGGATA
This sequence comes from Clostridia bacterium, assembly GCA_045649825.1. GTDB lineage: Bacteria > Bacillota > Clostridia > UBA1381 > UBA1381 > RGIG9115. The sequence continues at coordinate 76,234 of JAZRQO010000028.1, read as the reverse complement.
TATTTTTTAAATCAATTAAGCTGTGGAAGAAACGACAGAAACATTGTTTCCAAAGAATCGAAGCGTGAACTTGAGAGAATTCATAATATGCGTAGAAACGGGCTTTCAAAGCCTCTTACAGAGCAGACGCGTCCATCAAAAATAAGCGAAATTATAGGACAGGCAGATGGGATAAAAGCCCTGAAAATTGCACTTGGCGGTGAAAATCCCCAGCACGTGCTTATTTACGGCCCGCCCGGGGTGGGCAAAACCGCGGCAGCCCGTGTGGTGCTTGAATATGTAAAAAAAACGGATAAAACACCATTCCGGAAATCAGCACCGTTTATAGAAATAGACGCAACAACTCTTCATTTTGATGAACGGTCAGTTGCAGACCCTCTTATGGGGTCTGTTCACGATCCCATTTATCAGGGTGCCGGCTCTTACGGAAATATGGGCGTGCCCCAGGTTAAAGAAGGTGCAGTATCAAGAGCCCACGGCGGAGTGCTTTTCATAGACGAAATAGGCGAGCTGTCACCCGTTCAGATGAACAGACTGCTCAAGGTTTTGGAAGACCGTCGTGTAATGTATGAAAGTGCATACTACAAAAGCTCTGATAAGAATATTCCAAGGCATGTTAAAGACATTTTTGAAAACGGAATGCCTGCAGACTTCCGCCTCGTGGGAGCAACTACAAGAACTCCAGCATGTATTCCCGAAGCGTTAAGGTCAAGATGCGTGGAGATATATTTCGATGCACTAACCCCTGATGAGATAGAAAAGGTTATAAAGGGTGCTGCAGAAAAGCTTGATTTAGAGCTTGAAGACGGTATTGTAAAATATATTTCAGCATTTACCCAAAACGGCAGAGACAGCGTAAAGCTTACCCAGATGCTTGCCGCAAAGGCAGCGTATGAACACAAGGTATCACCTGATGTCTGGGACGTTGACTGGGTAGTGAAAACAGGGCGGTATACACAAAGGCGTGAGAGGTCAGATAAATCAATGACGGGCGGTGGCAGATGAACTGTTCACCGCATCTGAATTTTTTTGTACATATTTTACGTAAAACAGGTATTAATAGGTGATAAATGACACAAAAATTTGTAAATATGAAAAAAATGTTTATAAAGGGGTTGAAATTTTGGTAAAAATATATTAGAATATATGGTATATTAACATAGGTATGGGTATCATACCGTGATTACTTAGGAGGATTACTATGATTACAGCAGGCGATTTCAGAAACGGCATCACTTTTGAGCTTGACGGGAATGTTTATCAGGTTGTTGAATTCCAGCACGTAAAGCCCGGTAAAGGTGCCGCTTTTGTAAGAACAAAGATTAAGAATGTTATCACAGGCGGAGTGGTTGAAAAAACCTTCAGACCTACAGAAAAAATGCCTAAGGCACATATCGAAAGAAAAGATATGGAATATTCCTACAACGACGGCGATCTCTACTACTTCATGGACCAGGAAACATTTGATATGATTCCCATCGGTAAAGACCAGATCGGTGATGCACTTAAGTTCGTAAAAGAAAATATGATATGCAAGATTCTTTCATATAAGGGAAGCGTGTTCGGTATCGAGCCCCCCACATTTGTTGAGCTTGCAATTGCAGAAACAGAGCCAGGCTTCAAGGGTGATACCGCAACAGGTGCAACAAAGCCCGCAACACTTGAAACAGGTGCTGTTATCCAGGTTCCCCTGTTTGTTGACGGTTCTGATATTATCAGAGTTGACACAAGAACAGGCGAATATATGGAACGTGTATAATCTGTATATAAGGGCATTACCGCATTGCGGTAGTGCCTTGATTTTAAAAAGGAGTGAATGATATGTACGACGTTTTAAAAAAGATTTCCTACCTTAAGGGCTATGCAGAAGGCCTTAAAATCGACACAAAAAGCAACGAAGGAAAAATGATTTTCAAGCTTATTGAGGTAATCGAAGAGCTTGCAGATGCAGTAGACGATATTGCATATTATGCTGACGAAACAGAAGCAAGAGTTGACGCTCTTGAAGAAGATATTGAAATGCTTGAATCTGACTACTACGAGCTTGACGACGAGGACGAGTACGACGAAGACGACGACGAATTCTTTGACGACGAAGATGAAGACGACGAATTTTTTGCAGACTTCGACGACGATGACGAAGAATCTGAATTTGATGACGAATTCTTTGAAATCGAGTGTCCCAGCTGCGGTCAGGACGTTCTTGTAAACTTTGACGACATAGACAACGGAATTGTATGTCCTCATTGCAATGAAGAAATAGAGCTTGAATTTGATACAGAAGACTAATGTAAATTTTTGCAGGATACTGTCATATGGCGGTATCCTGTTTTTTGTTTGTTGCCGTGAATAATACAGAAATGTTAATTTTGTGTGATTTTTTATGTAAAACTATTTAAATATATTTGGGTGTATGGTATAATAACAGGGCATAACTATGCATATTCACACAAACAATCATTTTCTCATATGATACACTAAAAAGTCATAAAGGAGAGTGTTGTTTGTGAGCAGCTACTACATTGAAGGCATGCACACCTTCGACGGTGAGATAACCGTTCAAGGTGCCAAAAATGCAGTCCTTCCCATACTTGCCGCCACAATAATCAACGGTGGTAAAAATGTTATACATAACTGTCCCAAATTGAGGGATGTTGAAAAAACGATTGAAGTTCTCAGAGCTTTGGGGTGCAGGGTTATATCCCTTGGCAACACAATTGTGGTGGACTCCGCCCCTATGAACGGATATGTTATAGAAGAGACACTTATGCGGCAGATGCGTTCGTCAATCATATTCCTTGGTGCTATTATTGCACGGTGCGGAAAAGCTGTTGTGAGTATGCCCGGTGGCTGTGAAATAGGTATGCGGCCTGTTGATTTACATATAAAAGCCTTAAAAGAAATGGGCATTGATATAACTGAAGAAAACGGTTATATTATATGCAGAGCCGATAACCTCAGGGGTGGCAAAATACATCTGGATTTCCCGAGTGTGGGTGCAACGGAGAATATAATGCTTGCTGCCGTAGCGGCAAAGGGTACAACTGTTATAACAAACGCTGCCCGTGAGCCTGAGATTGTAGATTTGCAGAACTTTTTGTGCCGTATGGGTGCAAAGGTAACAGGAGCCGGAACGAGCACTGTTTGTATAGAGGGTAATGCAAAGCTCTACGGAATAGAATATACGGTAATGCCTGACCGCATTGTTGCAGGAACATATCTTGCCTGTTGCGGCGCCGCAGGCGGTAAAATCTTCTTAAAAGGGGCAAATACCGGGGATATGACATCGATTTTATCCGTCCTGGGTGATATGGGTGCTAAAATTAAATATGAAAAGAACTCCGTGTATATGTCATCTCCCAAAAGATTACGCGCTTTCGGAACGTTAAGAACTCTTCCGTATCCCGGATTTCCAACCGACATGCAGTCCCCGTTTCTTGCACTTGCCTGCACGGCTCAGGGAACAAGCGTTGTAGTGGAAACCATATTTGAAAACAGGTTCAGGAATGCAGAAGAATTACTGAGGATGGGTGCAGATATAAGGGTTGACGGCAAAACGGCGGTTATTGTGGGAGTAAAACGCTTGCAGGGCGCAAATGTATGTGCCTGTGAACTAAGAGGCGGAGCTTCTCTTGTAACGGCGGCTCTGGGAGCCGAGGGAGTAACCCTTGTGTCCGATATAGAGTATATTGACAGAGGTTACGAGAACTTAGATAAAAATCTTTCATTATGCGGAGCAAAAATTGCACGTATACGGGATTGATAAAATAATAAATACTAATGCTTTGGGATGAATATTTTATACATCCCAACAAAATCAGCCCGGACAACCTTAGTCCGGCGAAAGGAATGATTAACATATGAACGGTCGCACTGCGGGAAGGCGAAAGCTTGGCAACAGTACAGGACGTCAAATCAGAGAAAGGCATATGCGAAGAATTAAGCAAATGCAGCGAAGGCGGATTATTTTCCGAAGCACATTGCTGATACTGTGCGTTGTTGTACTATTGTCGGTAATCTTATTTATGACACCCCTATTTAATATTCGTGAGATAACTCTGGAGGGTAACAACCGAGTAAGCCCCGAAACGCTCCTTGAACAGCTTCCTTTTCAGCAGGGAGAAAACCTGTTTAAAATAAGCGAGGGAGCAGTAAAGAACAAGCTCTCGGGAATCAGCTATATAAGAGATGTACAGGTTGAAAAAGACTTTTTCCCGCCTAAGATACACATTATCGTCAGTGAGAAAAAGCCGGTTGCCGCAATTGCCATGAACGGGACCTACGGAATTATTGATATGAAGTGTGAGGTTCTCGAGGAAGGCTCCGAAATCCCTGAGAAAATACCTGAGCTTGTATATTACCACGAGGATGCAGAAACATTTATGAAGGATGAAGAAGCAATATATGAACTCACACGTTTTTATGAAATTTGCGATAAAATAGGATTGACGGATAAGATAACTGCCATGGAACTTCTTGAAGAAAATGAAATCAACTTCGAGTATGACGGACGGCTTAAGGTTATCTGCGGTTCGGGACTTGATATGGAAAAGAAGCTTCCTCTGCTTAAAGAAACCGTTAACAATCCGGCTCTCGGCTCAAATGCCCACGGTGAAATCGACCTTTCAACACCGGGAAAAGCAGTTCACAGGTCTTAAGCAACAAGTTGCACAATAAAACGAAATATAGTGAAAGAAATTTTGTTTAAAAATATCGCCTTATTTTGCAAAAACTTTTCAAAAAGGTATTGAATATATTACAAAAAAATAGTAAAATAAGATATAATAGTAAAATTATGACGTATAGCAATACGAAGGAGGATAATGTATTATGCCTATTGATATGGTACAGGATAATAACGTAATAGAAGGTGCAAGAATTAAAGTCATTGGTATCGGCGGCGGCGGTAACAATGCTGTTGACAGAATGATTGAAGCAGGAGTAAGCAAGGCTGAATTTATTTGCGTAAATACAGATGCTCACCAGCTTGCAAACGTAAAAGCACCTACAGTTCTTCAGATTGGCGGCAAGCTCACAGGCGGTCTTGGTGCAGGTGCGAAGCCTGAAATCGGCAGACAGGCAGCTGAAGAAACAAAAGAAGAAATCAAGAGATTGCTCGAAAATACAGAAATGGTATTCATAACAGCCGGTATGGGTGGCGGAACAGGAACAGGTGCAGCTCCCATCATCGCTGAAATATCAAAGAGCATGGGTATACTTACTGTTGCGGTTGTAACAAAGCCTTTCTTCTTTGAAGGTCCTCAGAGAATGAGAAATGCAGAAGAAGGTCTTAAGGCACTCACAGATAAAGTGGATGCGCTCGTTACAATCCCCAACGACAGACTTTTCAACATAGCAGATAAAAAGGCTACAATCGAAGACTCCTTCAAGCTTGCAGACGAAGTTCTCCGTCAGGGCGTACAGGGCATAATCGAAGTAATCACAAAGCTTGGTATAATGAACTGTGACTTCGCTGATGTTCGCACCATTATGAAGGATTCAGGTGTTGCTCATATGGGTATCGGTATCGGCAAGGGCGAGAATGCAGCTCAGGATGCAGTAAGAAATGCAATCGAAAGCCCCCTTCTCGACACAAATATTGCAGGTGCAGCAAATGTGCTTCTTAACGTAACAGGCGGAACAGAGTTCTCACTTTCAGATATGGGTGAGGTTTCAAGAATTGTTCAGGAGCAGGTTTCACAGGATGCAAATATTATCCTCGGTACTGCAGTTGATGAATCAATGAAGGATGAAATCAAGGTAACACTTATTGTTACAGGTCTTGATTCAGCAGCATCAAGAGATGCAGCAGAAAAAGCAGCTCACAGACGCGAATTTGGCGAATATGCAAGAGGCGTTCAGAGCGTAGGCGATGGCGATGTTTTCTCAAGAAAGCTTAAGCCCGGTATGGAAAATGTAAACGTACCTTCATTCTTTAAGCCTAAAAACTAAGTTCACAAATGATACGAACTGCTGCGGTAATGCCGCAGCAGTTCGTTGTTTTCTCATAAAATATATTGTCGGAGGAATAAGCGGTGTTCGGATTAGTGCTTGAAGGCGGCGGAACAAAAGGTGCATATCATCTGGGAGCATATAAGGCATTAAATGAGCTCGGTATAGAAATTAAAGCCATTGTAGGCGCATCTATCGGTGCAGTAAACGGAGCATTGTTTGCTCAAGGTGATTTTTCGGTAGCAGAGGAAATCTGGGACGATATTTCTGTTACGGATATTATAAAACTTCCCGAAAATATCCCGGAATGTGAAAATGTTCTTGATGTTAAGAATGTACGGTTGTTTTATAAAGAAATGCTGCAGAAAAAGGGGCTTAATACTACCCCCTTTGAAAAACTTGTAGACAAATATATTGACGAAGAAAAGCTAAGAGGCAGCAGTATAGATTTCGGTCTTGCTACCTTTAACGTGACAGGCGTAAAAGAGGAAAGGCTTTTTGCAGAGGATATTCCCTACGGTATGTTGGCAGATTATATTCTTGCAAGTGCCTGTTTTCCTATATTCCAGCCCAAGAAAATTAAAAATTCTGTTTTTATTGACGGCGGGGTTACAAATAATATGCCTGTTGATATGCTTATAAAAAAAGGTTATCGTGACATTATATGCATAGAAATAGGCGGTGTGGGACTTTCCAGGAAGGTTTCGGGAGCCGGACATAACATAATAACAGTTAAAACAGGCACCGGCTCTGTAAAAACTCTTGATTTCAGCCATGATTCCATAAATGAAGCACGCAGGCTTGGGTATTTTGATACCCTTTTAACCTTTGGAAAGGTATGGGGCACAAAGTATTATTTTGACTCCTGTGAATACAGTTCTGCCAAGATGAAATACAGTGATAAGCTCTTGTACGGACTTGAGCTTGCGGCAGAATATATGGGACTTGACCGCCTTAAGGTGTATAGGGTAGAAGAAATGGTAAAATGCGTTGTGGAAAGTTTCAGGGCAATGCCGGAGTGCGGAAGTGTGATTGAAGTTATAAAAAAGAGTGACAAAGAAAAAGTAACTGCACTTGCACGTGCGATTCTTAATTCCCAGGCAGAAGTTCTTGAAAATGCAACCGTGGCAGGTATTCTCGGTGATTTGTTTGATGCCGCATCATCAATTGCATATTTTGCAGAAAGGATATAAAATGAAAAGAATAATATCAGCTTTTATGACCGCTTTTGTGCTTATTACCTGTGTGTTTACCACGGGCTGCAGTGCGGGAGAAATATCGGTAACACTAAACGGAAGCATGCTTGAACTTAATCAGCCGCCCGTGATTGTTGATGGCAGAACTCTTGTTCCGTTCAGAGGCATATTTGAAGCACTTGGTGCTGAAGTTTCCTGGAACGGGGATACAAGAACCGTAACAGGCACGTCAGAAGAAAAAAGCGTTGTGCTTACGATTGACAGTGCAGAAGCTTTTGTAAACGGTGAGAGCAGAATTCTTGACGTAGCACCTCAGATTATTAATGATTATACAATGGTCCCCGTCAGGTTTGTTTCCGAGGCATTTGGTGCAAATGTTCAGTGGAATTCAAGGACACGGACTGTAAGCATACTCTTTAACAGTAACCTTAAAATAGTGTTTGTAAATGTGGGACAGGGCGATTGTACACTTATAATCTGTGACGGCGAAACAATGCTTATTGATGGCGGAACTGCGGATAAAAGCCGTACTGTGGTTGCAGTTTTGAAAAAGCACGGTGTAGAACATCTCGACTATCTCGTTTCAACCCATGCTCATGCCGACCACTGCGGAGGACTTGCAGGTGCACTCAATTCCGTAACAGTGGATGAGGTCTTTGCACCACGTACAGGCAGTGACGCAAAGGCATACAGGGATTTTGAAAAAGGAGTAGCGGCGCAGGGCGTAGAAATAACAAACCCGAAGCCGGGAGATGAATTTTCTTTTGGCGGCGGCAATGTAGTCGTTTTAGGCCCTGTGAAAGAGGATGTTTCAGATGTTAACAATACATCTATCGTTCTAAAGCTTACATATGGCGACCGTTCATTCCTGTTTACAGGCGACTGCGAAGCAGAAGGGGAAAGGGACATCCTTGAAACGGGAGCAGACGTATCTGCTGATGTTTTAAAGGTTGGACACCACGGTGCGGAGTATTCAAGCTCATACCGCTTTTTAAGGGAGGTAATGCCCGATTATGCGGTAATTAGCGTTGGACGTGATAATTCCTACGGGCATCCCACAGAGGAAGCCCTCAGCCGATTCAGGGATATTGGCGCAGAGGTTTACAGAACAGACCTTCAGGGCGATATAATCGTAACGTCCGACGGAAACGAAATTCAAATAACTGCCAATAAAAACACCTATGTAGAAACAAACCCGACAGAGAAACCGTCTGAGGGTGAAGTGTTGTATATCGGTAACAGAAGAAGTAAGAAGTTCCATAAATCAACCTGCTCAGGATTGCCTAATGAAGACAACAGGGAGTATTTTTCATCAAGGTCTGATGCTGTCAATGACGGCTATGAGCCTTGTAAAATGTGTAAGCCCTGAAAGGAGAAATACAAATGGCGAAAAACAGAAATCAAAAGCTGAAACTTTTGTATTTGCTTAAGATTTTAACTGAAAAAACAGATGAAAATCATCCGATTTCCATGCCGAATATAATAGCCGAGCTTGACCGCTACGGAATATCGGCAGAACGGAAAAGCTTGTATGACGACCTTGAAGCACTTGAAATCTACGGTGCGGACATATGCTCAGTAAAGGGGAAAAACTCAGGATATTTTCTTGCCTCACGGGATTTTGAACTCCCTGAACTAAAGCTTCTTGTGGACAGTGTGCAGGCATCGAAGTTTATAACAAAAAAGAAAAGTATGGAGCTGATTTCAAAGCTTGAAAAGCTTGCAAGCACCCATGAGGCATCCCACCTCAGACGTCAGGTTTTTGTGACTAACAGAGTAAAGGCGGTAAACGAAGCCATTTATTATGCAGTGGACAGAATTTACGATGCCATATCACAAAACAAAAAAATATCCTTCCGCTATTTTGAATGGACGGTGGATAAAGAAAAACGATACCGTAAAGACGGAGAGCGTTACATAGAAACTCCCATAACGCTTTCGTGGGATGATGAAAACTACTACCTTATAACATATAAAGAAAAGTATAAAGGCTTTACTCATTACAGGGTCGATAAGATGACAGACCTTGAAATTCTCGATGAGGTAAGGGAAATGCCTGAGGAGAGCTTCGACCCTGCAGACTATGCAAAAAAGGTCTTCGGTATGTTCGGCGGGGAAGAAACTGCAGTTGAGGTTAAATTCAAAAACTCTCTGGCAGGCGTTGTAATCGACCGATTCGGTGATGAAGTGTTTATGAGAAAGCTCGACAGTGAATGGTTTGTTGCCCGGTTTAAGGTTGCAATAAGCCCTCAATTTTTCAGCTGGATAATGAGCTTCGGAAACAGGGCGGAAATACTGGCACCGTATGATGTAAGGCAGAAGATGTGTGAGCTTCTCAAAGAACTTACTGATATGTACTAAAAAAAGTCATAACATTCGGGAAATCCTGAATGTTATGACTTTTTTTAAGCTCTTCCGTAAAGCTCATTCCATTTTCTGAACTTTGCTTTGTCAATATTCATAAGCTGTTCCTTTGTTATACGATAGCTCCAGTTACCTTCGGCTCTGCCGGGAGTATTTAGCCTTGTGTCACTTCCGTAAAGAAGTAAATCCTGAACGGGTAGAATAAGAAGCCCGGCACTGCTTGCAAACATAGTCCTCAGGATTTCGTTGTAGCACAAATCCCAGTTTTCTCCGCTGAAGCCGCAGTATTCAAGCACTCTTTTGCGGGTGCAGTCGTCAAGCTCCCATATGTATCCCAGAAGTGTGTTATTGTCGTGAGTGCCTGTGTAGGCAACGGAGTTGTTTATAAAATTATGGGGAAGATGGGGAGAAGAACTGTCGCTTAAAAACCCGAACTGCAGAACTCTCATACCCGGCAGGCCGCTGTCATCAACCAGCTTTCTTACATTATCATCTATATCTCCCAGGTCCTCTGCAATGAGCATTGCTTTGCCTGCTGCTTTTTTTAGGGTGTTGACAAGCTCCATTCCGGGGCCTTTTCTCCATTCGCCGTTACGGGCAGTTTTTGCGTCTGCAGGTATGCTGAAATATGATTCAATGCCTCTGAAATGGTCGATCCTTACACCATCAAAAACTTCAGACATAAACCGTATACGCTCGCTCCACCAGCTATACCCGTCAGTTTTCATCTTGCCCCAGTCGTATATGGGATTACCCCATAACTGTCCGTCCTCGCAGAAGTAATCGGGAGGCACGCCTGCTACGCAGCGTGGGCGGCGTTCCTTTGTCAGCTGAAACTGCTCAGGGTTTGCCCACACGTCCGAGCTTTCAAGGTCCACATATATTGGTATATCTCCGATTATGGAAATACCCTTCTTGTTGGCATATTCCTTGATTTTTGCCCATTGTTTAAAGAATGTGTACTGGATAAAATACCATATATATAATGTGTGTGCATCAGGCTCTGTATTTTCAAAATCCTGCCACGATTTTCCCTCATTCGCCTTACGAAGTGCCATATATTTGCAAAACAGTTCGGTTTGAGGGTTTTTCTTCATAAAAGTATTTAGTGCTTCGCCGTCTTTAAATCGCATTGCAGCTTTTTCAAGAAGCTCCATACGCTCGCTCTTTAATCTTTCAAACTCGCACAAATATGGTGTTTTCTGTCGTGCTTCTTCAAGCTCTTCCCGTGTTATAAGCCCGTCCTCAAAAAGTGTGGGTAAATCTATGAAAAAAGGATTTCCGCTGAATGCACTGAAAGATTTGTAAGGAGAGTTACACTCATCAGGAATGCAAAAAGGTAACACTTGCCACACACTGAATTTACACTCATCCAGAAAATCTATCCACTCCATTGCTTCCTTACCAAAGGAGCCTTCGGAATAGTTGCCCCACAAAGAGGAAATATGCATTAATACACCGCTTTTTCTGTCCATTTATGTAAGTCCTTCCTGTTAGTATAACAACAGTATATCATATATGATCTAAAAAATCAACTGTCAGCACGTTACAAATTTTTCATCCATATACTCCATAACCGCATCTTTCATTGAAAGAGGAGTTACGTTGTGGTCAAAAAGGTAAGTAAGCAGTGTGACGGCATTGTTTTTGTAGGGGAATATTCCTGAAATATGAGAACTGTAAGAGGTTCCATCATTTTCAGAGGTTAACATAATTCCATAATAGGACAGACCTGAGGTTGTTTCTGAGGTTAAGTAATATTTAACGGTATAACCGTCAAGGGTAATTGTGTTGTATAGTGTTTTCATCATATTGTGACTCCTTTCGAATTTTATGGGAATTTTAAACTTTTTGACGTAATTTGTCAAATCAGGACAAAAACATAATAATGATAAAAATAGTATTAATATTTTATGTTTTTTGAAGTAGAGATATGAGTAATATCTGAATATTATTGGTTATAATGCATAATTATGTAAACCAAAAGAAACATCAATGTATTCCTTTAAAAATAAAATACTGTACTTTTAAAAACTGTTTAAAAGTTTATTATAATATGAACTTTGTATTAAATCTGTTTTAACTTGTCTGTATTTTTGGTTATGATAAATGTTGACACGGCAAAATAAGGATGGTATAATAAACATATATAAGGAGAGTGTTGTTTATGGTACTGACTCTTGACGTGGGGAATACAAATATAGTTATCGGTGGATTTCTCAATGATGAACTTGCGTTTGTTTCAAGAATTGCCACCGACACGAAAAAAACGGAAGACGAATACGCAGTGCTTTTCAAAAACATAGCAGAGCTTCATAATGTGGCTGAAACCGAAGTGAACGGAGCAATTATATCATCTGTTGTTCCGCCACTTACCAATACTTTGAAGTTTGCACTTTCAACAGTTTTCGGAGTAAATGCTCTTGCAGTAGGCCCCGGTATAAAAACGGGGATAAACATAAAGTGCGATAATCCTGCCTCAGTAGGTGCAGATCTTATATGTGCCTGCGTTGCGGCGCATTATATATACGGCAGTCCATCCCTTATTGTTGATATGGGAACTGCAACAAAGATGATGGTTGTGGACGAAAATGGTACGTTTACGGGTGCTGCTATAATCCCGGGTGTAAATATCGGGCTTAAGGCACTTGCAAGCGGTACGGCGCAGCTTCCGCAGATAAGCCTTGAGGCTCCAAAGTCTGTTGTGGGTAAAAATACCATAGACTGTATGCGGTCGGGTGTGGTTTTCGGCAATGCATCTATGATAGACGGTATGATAAACCGTTTCAACGGTGAAATAGGTGAAAAACTTAAGGTTATTGCAACAGGGGGACTTGCAGAAGCAATTATACCTTACTGCAAGAGTGAAATTATGCTTGATAAAAATCTTTTGCTTAAAGGACTTTATTTAATATATAAAAAGAACCTGTGATGTTCAGGCTTCTGGCCTTAACATAAATTAATGCGTTGTATCACATATGTGAATGACAGCAAGGAGGAATTTTTATGAAAAAGACAAGTATGTCTACACAGAAGCTTGTTCTGGGTGCGATACTTACGGCTCTCGTTGTATTGCTTCAGTTCCTGGGCAGCTTCATCAAACTCGGACCTTTTTCCGTATCATTGGTGCTGATACCTATAGTAGTCGGTGCAGCAACCTGCGGGGCGGGAATAGGTGCATGGCTTGGGCTGGTTTTTGGTTTAACCGTGCTTTGGTCAGGTGATGCGGCGGCGTTTCTGGCGGTTACAGTCCCCGGAACGGTTGCTACGGTGATTGCAAAGGGTGTACTCTGCGGATACCTGGCAGCGGTTGCATATAAAGCGATATATAAGCTTTGTGCCTCAAAATTTGCGAACAATGCGCAGTATATTGCAGTTGCAGTTTCTGCAGTTGTATGCCCATTAGTAAACACAGGAGTGTTTCTCATAGGTTGCTATCTGTTCTTTATGGACACTATAGCGGTATGGGCAGGGAGCGATAGTGTGGCACACTATATTATTTTCGTACTGGTTGGTGGAAATTTCATATTTGAACTTATAACAAATATGATTTTAAGCCCTGCAGTATCCAGAATACTTAATATAAAGAATAAATTTTAAAAACATAAAAATGCAAAGGTATAAAGCCTTTGCATTTTTTATACTTGGAATATATTGCCGGTTCCGCATATAGTTAAATTTCCTCTTTGTCTTTTTCCGTAGTAATCAGAGAATACAGCTATGGTTTTTTCGGCAGACACGGTTGATGAAACTGAATATATATCCCTGAGTGACAGTTGGGGCATAAATACACTGTCAGGTATTGCGGGATGGTGGGGATATTGAGCAGGTGCCGTTGTAATTATTACAGGTGGTAATTCTTTAAAAGCTGAAAGCGGTTTTACGGCTTTCGAGAATACCGTACAGTTGTTTTTAAGAAAATGGCATGCGGCTTCTAAAACGGTGTGGTCAATACCCACCGTATTTTCGGGGACGTAAGAATTGAAATTGCTTATAACTTCAAAAAAACGTGAAAAATCTGAAATCTCAACTGAGAACCTTGGAACAGTTTTTAATATAGATTTAAGCGGTGTTCTTGCTCCGCCGTTTAATATAAGTGTATTACAGGGAGGAATAAGGCTTGGGTCCTCTATTGCTCCTGAAGTATATACAATAGTATTATTCTGCTCTTCCAATACTATCATGCTGCTGTCGGGACGGGGATTAAATTCAATAAATTTGAAGTCCAATACCCTTTTGCCGTTTTTGCGGAGAGTGTGTTTCTCGCCTGATGCACAGACCACTGTAATATCTTCCGTGTTGGAAGTATATAATGAAAGCTTTTTTATGCTTTCAGACACAAACACGGGAGCATTGTTTTTATGCAGATTACCATGAAAGCTACGAATGTTAGAAACCATAAAAGCGTCACAGTTACCTTCACAGTCATCCGTCGGGTCAATTATAATCTCAAAGTCGTCTGCCATAAACCTGAAACCTTCCACGGTCGGATTTAGTAAAATTTCACACATATAATCACTCTCCTTCAAAGCTATTATATAGCAAAAACTGTCCTGAAAACAGTACAACCAAAAAAGCCTCGGTGTATGTAGTGTACTCTAAAGGATAACTTAAAAGGCTCCCGCTAAATTGCGAGAGCCTTTAATCATCGTAAAAACAATCTTTTTCCCATCTTGAAACATTCGTATCAATGTATTCCCATATTTTTTGATAATCCTTTTCCCCACGAATTATGTGGTCGTTGCAAGATGATTGCCATATATTTTCTCCATATTCTCTATTGCAATATCTTTTTAATAACGATATAAATTTTGAGGTTTCATTATTGTAGGGTGCGGCGGTTTCCGACGCACCGTTTTTGTAATCCGTAATATTCAAAATTAAATGAAAATGATTTGGCATTATGACATATTTATCTATTTTTATATGAGAGTATTTAGTGCTCATTAAATTAATATATTTGTCAAGAATTGCTCCATATTCAGATAATGTCATTTTCGGTGTGTCGAAATCGCCACACCCTACAATTTTTCCTAACAGTTGCTTTCTATCCTTTACACAGATTGTTAGAAAATACATTCCCGGAGTTGAATAATCATATCCTTTTAATCTAGTTGGTTTTCGTTTTGGTAAATCCATATTTTATCCTTATCTTATTTCTTGTTCAAGTTTTTCAAATTCTTCCGTGTTGAAAAATTCAATTAAAGTTATTCCTAAACCATCACAAAGCATTTTCAAAGTGACAATTCCAGGGTTGCAGCTTTTTCCATACAAAATATTTTTAACTGTTGATGGAGCAACACCTGATTCTGTTGCCAATTTATTGATTGTCATTCTCTTCTCTTCACATAGATATAAAATCCTATTTTTTACTGTTGTATAAGTATCCATTTTTTCTACCTCATATAAATTTTATAGACTAATTATAGTCTATAAGTATTGACAAAGTAGGCTATATATGATACTATACAGGCTATAAAAAGCCTTCACAGAAGGCAATTAGGAGGTAAAATAAAATGAAAAAAAGAATACAAGGTTTAATTTCGGGCATTCTGATTGGCGCTATGCTGACAGGTGGAGTGGTGTTTGCAAAAAACATTCAAGAAACGATTGATGCTGTCTATATGAATGTTAAATTGGTAATTGATGGAGAGGAAATCACACCAAAAGATGTAAATGGAAATATTGTTGAGCCATTTATTTATAACGGAACAACTTATTTGCCTGTAAGAGCAATTGGCGAGGCGTTCAACAAGGATGTGCATTGGGACGGAGAAACGGCAACTGTTTATGTAGGCGATATTGTTAAACCTGCAAAAGAAATTTATTTGTTTGATAAGCCTTATTTAGAGTGCGGAAATTCATCTGAGTTTAAAGCAGAAAAAAGAGGGACTGTATGGTATAATGAGAATGTTAAAAATTATGTAGGATTTGATTTAAACGATGGCGAAGAAATAAGCAATGATAAGTACCGATTTTCTAACTATGTTACTTATGCTTTAAATGGACTTGCAACCAAAGTTAAAGGTACTTTCAAGGCTCCTAAATTTAACTACAATATGAAACATGCTGAATACCAAGTTAATTTTTATAATGAAAGTGGAAAATTATTATACCAATCACCTATTATAAATCCTTCAACATCTGATATTAATTTTGAATTTAATTCTGACAAAAGTCTTTCTCTAAAAATAGAATTTAATGCATTAGGTGATTATGATGCTGATATGGGCATATTTTATTGTATAATTCAAGATTTACTAATTTTAACAACTGATTATTAATAATCGTCCGGCACTGTAACAAGCAGGGAAAATGTATAGCATTTTTCGAAATATTTAGGATATCCTAAGACCTTATAAGCGGTTCGTCGGAAACCGCCGAACCCTACGATAAAAGGCTGAACGAAATCAATCGCTCAGCCCCTTTTTTATGCATTTATATAGCAAAGAATTGTTCCTGCAACATTTATGAGAATTCCGTACAGTGTTATAAGTGACAATCCTGCAGGATAGCTTTCTTTGCGGATGTCAGACATTGCAATTATAATGAGGGCAAGAGGCAGGCAATCGTTTGTGTATCTGTTTCCGAACTGCCATCCGCCCATGGTTTTGTGGAGTGCAATAATGAAAAGCTCTGCAATTATTGTTATAAGTGCGGTTGTACGTATCTTCCTGTTTACTTTGAATTTCTTGCAGTAGCAGTAAAGCGCGTATGCAAATACGGGGCTTGCAATAAATAAGTTCATACCGTCAAACTCAGGGAATTTAAAGCTTCCGTCGGGCATTATTTCGGGAAATCTTATAAGGGAATACAGATTGCTTTTAAGGTATGAAATATGAAATTGCCCGTGGGCTGACTCTGTAAATTCAGGCAGATATGTGTGCCCGAATTCAAAAACATTTCCGAATCTTGCAAAGTTCAGCCACATATAAATTACACCCATAACTAAAGCTCCGCTTAAAACATAGGGCTTTTTAAAAAACAGGGTATATCTCTCACGGTCGCGGCAGATTATCATACAAAGCAAAGGGAAATACAAAATCTGAAACGGTCGGCAGCCTATGGCAAAAGCCCAGAATAAAAAGCACAAAAACGGCTTTTTCTTAAGAGCAAAATAAAGAGCAGCCACCGTTAATGTAAAGCACATATTTTGTGCAATAAACCACACCCAGGGAGTAACCGAAACCATAAGCATATTAGAGCCGCAGGTCATAGCAAGGCTTAGCACAAAAGCAAAATTTCGGCTTAGTCCTGCCGTTTTACCTATACTATAGCATAGCATTGCACCTACGATTGCAAAGCCGAGAGCAATTAGTCCTTCGGGAACGGGAAGCCCAGGGAGTACGAATAAGAAGTAGAACATAGCCGGGAACTGGGGAAAGCTTACAAAGAACCTGTGGTCATACTCTGCAAGTTCAAGATGCCCGAAGCCTCGTCCTAAGTCAAGGCTTCCGTCTTTCCACGCCTCTGCCTGAAGTACGTATGAGTTATATGGATTGGGAGCTAAAGGGGAGTTCCCTGAAAACATCCATACAACGCAGTGAATAATTAACAAGACGGCGGCGATATAGAGGTATGTTCTATCGCCGCCGAAAAATTTTGATTGTTTGCTCATCAAACGTTAAATCGGAAAAGAACTATATCTCCATCTTTCATAACATAGTCCTTACCCTCGGAGCGGACAAGTCCCTTTTCCTTTGCCGCCGCCATTGTTCCGCACTCCATAAGGTCGTTGTATGCAACGACTTCCGCGCGGATAAATCCACGTTCAAAATCTGAATGAATTTTACCTGCCGCCTGTGGAGCCTTTGTTCCGTTTGTTATGGTCCAGGCACGTACCTCAGGCTCGCCTGCAGTTAAGTAGCTTATAAGACCAAGGAGCTTATAGCTTGCACGGATTAAACGGTCAAGACCTGATTCCGACATGCCAAGCTCTTCAAGGAACATCTGCTTTTCTTCGCCTTCAAGCTCGGAAATTTCTTCTTCTATTCGGGCAGAAACAACCATTACTTCAGAATTTTCGCCTGCCGCAAATTCCTTTACACGGTTAACAAATGCATTATTCTCAATATCATTTGCCATATCGCCCTCTGCCACGTTTGCCGCATATATAACAGGCTTCATTGAAATCAGGGCAATTTCTTTCATAATAGCCGCTTCTTCGGGAGTATAGTCAAGGCTTCTCGCAGGCTTGCCCTCTTCAAGAGTTTCTTTTACGCGTTCCAATAAAGCAAGCTCTGCAGCGAGAGTTTTGTCGCCTTTCATAGCCTTTTTAGTTCTGTCAATTCTGCGTTCAATCATTTCCACGTCGGAGAAAACGAGCTCAAGATTGATTGTTTCAATATCACGTATAGGGTCAACTGTACCTTCAACGTGAGTGATATTTGTATCTTCAAAGCATCTTACGACGTGAACTATTGCATCTACCTCACGAATATGTGAAAGGAACTTGTTACCAAGACCTTCGCCTTTGCTTGCGCCCTTAACAAGACCTGCAATATCAACAAATTCAATATATGCACGTGTTATCTTTTTGGGGTTGTACATCTCAGCCAAACGGTCAATTCTCTCGTCAGGAACATCAACCACGCCCACGTTCGGCTCTATCGTACAAAACGGATAGTTTGCAGATTCTGCGCCTGCTTTTGTTATTGCATTAAAAAGAGTGGATTTTCCAACATTCGGAAGTCCGACTATACCAAGCTTCATATATTTATCCTCCAACATCAGATATTATAATGGTTAATTTGCTAAAAAACACCTTAATTATGAATTTTTTATTAATTTTATTATATAATATTATAAAAAATTTATCAAGTGTATTTATTATTTTTTGCCTTTATGATATAATAAACTTATAGAATATATGTAAAATTATAAAATTTAACCATTAATATACGAAAGGAGAAATTCATATGGCTAATAATAAGGTTCTTATTGTAGATGATGATGCACATATTGCCGAGCTTATAAGGCTGTACTTAGAAAAAGAAGGATTTAAAACCTCTGTAGCTCCTGACGGAGCGAAGGCTCTTAAAATGTTCAAAGAGGATGCACCTTCAATCGTGATTTTAGATATTATGATGCCTGAAATGGACGGCTGGCAGGTGTGCCGTGAAATCAGAAGAATCAGTAATATTCCCATAATTATGCTCACTGCAAAGGGTGAAACCTTCGATAAGGTTCTCGGTCTTGAGCTTGGTGCGGATGATTATATGGTAAAGCCATTTGAGCCGAAGGAGCTTGTGGCACGTGTGAAGGCAGTTCTTCGACGTTTTGAGGCAAAAGATACTCAGACAATGAAAGAAATCGTGTTCCCGAATCTTTCTATCAATCTTTCAAATTACGAGCTTAAAATAACAGGTAATATAATCGAAATTCCGCCTAAAGAGCTTGAACTTTTATATTTCCTTGCTTCAAATCCCAACCGTGTGTATACCCGTGAGCAGCTTCTTGAAGAGGTGTGGGGATTTGATTATTTCGGTGATTCAAGAACGGTTGATGTCCACGTTAAACGTCTTCGTGAAAAGCTTGAAGGCGTTGAGGGAAACTGGCAGCTTAAAACCGTATGGGGAGTAGGATATAAATTTGAGGTAAGATAAATGTTCAAAAGTATATTTTCAAGACTTTTCTGGACAAATGTTGTTGTTATACTCCTTGTGTTTTTAAGCATATGTGCGTCTTTTGCGGTGATTGTAACCGACAATGTAGCGGACAGGCAATATGAGCTTTCAATTAAGTTTTCCCGTAATATAAATACTTTGACGGGCTATCTTCAGATAGAAAACAATAACGTGCGTTCAAGAAAGTACTATGTTGAAACACTGGAAAACTGGTCGGAAATGCTCGATGCAGATATTGTTGTTGCAAATCTTGACGGTATTATTATTGAATCTACAAATGAAGATATAGAGAGTATACCACCTGATTATGTTAAAGCGGTTTATGAAGGTAAAATGTTGAGGAGTATTTCACGTTTTTCCGATGCATATAAGGGAAAGGTGCTTACGGCAGCAGTACCCCTTGACTATTACGGCACTCCCATAGGCGGTGTGTACATTAATACACCCCTTCCAAACTTGTCTGAAATGGCAGGCAGTGTTCTTCTTTGGGTGCTGCTTATAGGCTCTGTTGCAATACTTTTGGCATTTGCTCTTGTTTATTATCAGTCAGCAAAAATATCAGCACCGCTTAACAGATTAAACAGCGCAGTGCTCGATATTGCGGCAGGGAATTTTGATGAGAGAATTATTGTCGGCAGCAGCGACGAGATAGGGCAGCTTGCGTCCTCTTTCAACTTTATGGCGGATTCGCTCCAAAAGCTTGACGATATGCGAAACCGATTTATAAGCGATATTTCCCACGAGCTTCGTACTCCTATGACGAGTATTTCGGGATTTGTTTCAGGAATCCTTGACGGAACAATTCCGCCTGAGAAGCAGGAGGAATATTTAAAAATAGTCCTTGGTGAATCTGATAGGCTTAAAAAGCTTGTTACCGATATGCTTGAAATGAGCAAAATGTCGGGCAGGGAATATAAGCTGAAGGTAAGTGAGTTTGATTTTGTTGAGCTTGTACGCCTTTGTATAATTGGATTAGAGCAGAAAATTTGCGATAAAGAGCTTGAGCTTAATGTGGATTTTGCCCTCGACAGCATAAAGGTATGTGCCGACAGGGATGCAATTCAGAGAGTGCTTATCAACCTTATTGATAATGCGATTAAATTCAGTTATCAGGGCACAACGATAGAAATCAAAATGTGGATGGATAAGAAAAAAGCATATTTCAGTGTAGGTAATTTTGGCAGTGGAATAGAGAAATCAGAGTTACCCCATATATTTGATAGGTTTTATAAAACCGACACCTCAAGAACAAACAGTTCATCAGGTGCAGGGCTTGGACTTTCATTTGTGAAAAACATTATGCTGCTTCATAAGCAGAGTATATGGGTAGACAGCCACGAAGCAAAAGAAGGAAGCTCAGTAAGGATTACAACTTTTACATTCTCATTGGAGCTTGCATAAGTAATATTTAAGGGGTTGCGTAATATGCAATCCCTTTATTAAAGTATTGACTTTGGATTTAAAATATCGTATACTATAGATATGGTGATTTTTTATGTTTGATATAATTTTTTTCGACCTTGACGGAACGCTTACAAATCCGAAAAAAGGTATAACAACCTGTGTTCAGTATGCTCTTGAAAGCTTTGGAATAAAAGAGACTGACAACGATAAGCTTACCCCGTTTATAGGCCCGCCCCTGAAGGAATCCTTTATGGGTATTTATGGCATGAATGAAGCTGATGCCGACAGGGCAGTGGAAAAATACAGAGAACGGTTTTCAACAGTTGGCTTGTATGAAAATGAAATATTACCTGGTATTCCCGAAGTTCTTCAGCACCTTGCAAAATCGGGTAAGAAGATGGCGGTGGTTACTTCAAAACCATATGTTTATGCGGTAGAAATATTAAAGCATTTTGACATACTTAAATACTTTGATGAAGTTTTCGGTCCGTCCTTTGACGAATTGCATATTGGTAAATCAATAATCGTTGAACGTGCAGTAAACCATTACGGCAAAGAGAATATTTCCTCTATGGTTATGGTAGGGGACCGAAAGATGGATATAGAAGGTGCCAAGGATAACGACATAGCCTCTGTAGGGGTGCGATTTGGCTTTGCAGAAGAAAACGAACTTGAATCCGCAGGTGCGGATTATATCGCCGATAACGTTGGGGAGCTCTCAGAAATTTTAATGAGGTAGGATTTTTATATGAAGAAAACGGGAAGCTTTTGTGTTAAAGGGAAGGTTGACCGTGGACTTATAATAGCCGTGGTACTGCTTTGTATTGCGGGTTTGTTTGCGGTGTATTCTGCAACAAGAACTTCAGGGAGCAACTCGGCAATAACTGTTCAGGTCGTAGCAGCTGTTTTTGGATTTTGTCTGATGATTGTTGCCGCGTATATGGATTACGGGCTTTATAAGAGGTTTGCCTGGTTTATATTTGCAGGTTACATTATAATGCTATTAATTGTTCTTATTGCAGGTATAACAGGTGTATGGGGGTCTAAAAGCTGGATAAAAATATTCGGTATAAGTATACAGCCATCAGAGTTTGCAAAGCTTGGATTTATAATAACTCTTTCAGCACATATGTCAAAAGTTGAAAGCGGAATTAACAGATTACCCGTTCTTGGCGGTCTTATTTTGCATTTAGCTTTGCCTCTTGGTTTAATTTTGCTTCAACCCGACCTTGGAACAGGTGCGGTGTTTGCAGTGATTTTTGCAGGTGTTTTGTTTGTTGGCGGACTGTCGCCTAAAATTTATATCCCCGTCATAGGATTTGGCGGTGCATCACTGCCTGTTATATATAGGGTTTTAAGCGATTATCAGAAAAAGCGGATTACGGTTTTTTTAAATCCTGAAGCAGACCCTACAGGCGGAGGGTACAATGTTATTCAGTCAAAAACCGCACTTGGGTCCGGCGGCTTGCTTGGTAATGGCTATCTTCGGGGAATTTCTACTCAAAACGGATATCTTCCGGCAAAGCATACAGATTTTATATTCAGCTCATTTTCGGAGGAGTTTGGTTTTTTCGGTGCTTTAGCAGTAATACTTTTATTAATGTTTATTATTATCCGTATAATAATTATTGCTCAAAGGTCGGATACTCTTTTTGGAAGATATGTTTGCACCGGAATAGGAGCTATGCTCTTTTTTCATACGTTTGAAAATATAGGAATGTGTATGGGACTTATGCCTGTTACGGGTATTCCGCTGCCGTTTGTAAGCTATGGCGGCAGCTCTATGGTAACGAATTTTATCTGCATCGGTGTGGTGCTTAGTATTGCACGGAGCAGGAATATATTTGAAAGTGAAAACAGAAAGGAATAAACAGATGATAATTACACTTAATAAGGCGATACTTCATATAATTGCACCGGGAATTGATACTTCAATGTATTCCTCATCGGAGCTTGACTTGTCGGAAGGTGCAACGGGAGCATTTATAATAGCTCATCTTGAAAAGCTTTTTGATGATGCCACCCTCAGAAAAGGCACATTTGCATCAAACAGCGGATTTAAGTATCATGTGAAGGAGTACAAAGAGGGAAATACCGATTTTGCAGAGTTTTCGAGAACAGTTGCAGAAAAGCTCCAGGAGGGGATAGCTCAGGGCGAAATTTCTCTTGCTTCAGATATAATAGTTTGTGAGTGTATAATCCACGAAAGAAAGTATATTGCAGTTTTAAAATGCGATAACAAATCGGGGATTTCTCATAAAATTGTAAGAGATAATGACGAAATAAAAAATGAGATTATAAGCTTCCATGCTATTTTACCCCCTGCCACACAGAAACTTTCAGAGTGTGCATTTATAGAGCTTGACGGGTTTGAAATCAGGTTTAAAGGTAAGAATGTTACCGTAAATGGCGACAGATTAAACCTTATGTCCGAGGTGCTTCTCGAATGTGAATCAGAACTTTCAGTGAGTGAAACATATTCCAAAGTTCAAACGATTGCAAAAAAAGTGTCCGAGGAATACGGGGGCGACACTATTGAAACTGATGCGAGAATAAAAAAGGTAGTTAAAGAAACTCCCATAGACGAAAAAACGGTTGAGGTTTCTAAAATCACAGAAGCGGTTTTCGGTGCAGCGCCTGCAGCAAAAGCGGAGTTTGAAGAAAAAATAAGAGCCGCAGCGGTACCCGAGGCGATAGAACGAGTGGAGTACATAACAAAAAAGGCAAATAAGAAGATAAAAATCGTAACTGACAACGAAATTGAAATACTCCTTCCTGCAGAATTTTACCGCGACGGCGATAATATGGTTATAACAAAAAATGGTGACGGAACAGTAACGATTGAACTCAATAATATAAGGGAAATAATAAACAAATCCTGACATAAAAAATCAACCCGAACGGGTTGATTTTTTTGGGGTTAAATCTCAAAATCAAGGCAGCTTCTTGATGCAGTATAAGGCCTGACCTTTTCGTCTGCGACTTTAACATGTTCGGGATGGATAGCATAAGCCTTTAATGCTTCAAAGCTTTCCAGGGTAGAATCCAGCATTACCTCGGCATTTTTTGAGGTTTCAAGACCATTGGTATAGATTTTCATATCAATTAGTCCCGGCACTTTTCCAACCAGTCCCTCAAGTTCTTCTTTCATTTCTTTTTTTATCTGCTTCTTTTCGCTTTCTGAAAACTCATCTTTAAGAGTCCATAATATAACATGCTTTACCATTATGTCACACTCCTTTAAAAAGGAGTATAACATAAAAACCCTCAAAAGTCAATCAAAAAAAACACATCCCTTGTAGGGATGTGCCTTAATGGTAGTTATTTAATTTTTAATCCGACCTTTGTCATCTCGTCTTTAAGCAGCTGCAGATGAGCGTCAGTCATTTCACACAGAGGCGCTCTGAGGTTTCCTACGTTGAAGCCGAGCAGTCCCATTGCAGTTTTAACGGGTACGGGGTTTACTTCAATGAATAGAGCATCGCAAAGTCCTACAAGCTTAAGCTGGAGGTCTTTTGACTCTGTAACCTTACCGTCGAAGTAAAGCTGACAAATATCGTGGGTTTCCTTTGGCATAACATTTGCAAGAACAGATATAACGCCCTTACCGCCTATGCTCAGGAGGGGAACAATCATATCGTCGTTTCCTGAATACATATAAAGCTCAGGGACCTGTGATGCAACCTTGGTTGCATATGAAATGTCGCCGCTTGCTTCCTTGATTGCTACAATGTTTTCAACCTTTGCAAGCTCTTTAAGTGCTTCAATGCTGATATTCATACCCGTTCTTCCGGGAACATTATACAGAATCATAGGAATTTTTACAGATTCAGCAATAGCTGTAAAATGTTTTACAAGACCGTGCTGAGATGTTTTGTTGTAGTAAGGTGTAACGGTGAGTATTCCGTCTGCACCAAGCTTTTCAGCTTGCTGAGAAAGATATATTGCATGAACAGTGTCGTTACTTCCTGTGCCTGCAATTACGGGAACACGTCCGTTTACCTTTTTCACTGTGTACTCGATTGCCGCAAGATGCTCTGCATCGGGCATCGTTGAAGCTTCGCCTGTTGTACCGCAGATTATGATGGCATCGGTTGAGCCTGCAATCTGTTGTTCTATAATTTCACCGAGGGCTTCGTAGTTGGTCTTATTACCGTCAAATGGAGTAATAATTGCAACACCTGACCCTGTAAAAGGTAAAGTTTTCATAGCTTTTCTTCCTTTCAATTAGTCCATATATCCTTTTGCAGTAAGGAGCTCTGCAAGAAGTACTGCACCGCCTGCAGCGCCTCTTAATGTGTTATGGCTCATAGAAACCATTTTGTAGTCGTATTGAGTTGACTCTCTGAGTCGTCCGCAGGAAATTGCCATACCGCCGTCGATTTCACGAGCTGTTTTAATCTGGGGCTGGTCGGGAGTTTCGTTCTCAGTATATACGTGAATGAACTGCTTGGGAGCGTGGGGGAGTTCAAGCTCCTGGGGTACGCCCTTGAAGTTTCTCCACATATCTTCAATTTCTTCTACAGAAGGCTTGTTGGTGCTATCTTTGAATGCAAAGAATATTGCTGCAGAGTGTCCGTCTGAAACGGGAACTCTGTAGGTCTGACATTCAATCTGAAGAGCGTCAGAGGGTACGATTTCGCCGTTTTCAATCTTTCCAAGAATCTTGTTTGGCTCAACCTCAGATTTCATTTCTTCTCCGCCGATATAAGGGATAAGGTTATCAACCATTTCGGGCCATGTTTCAAATGTTTTGCCTGCGCCTGAGATTGCCTGGTAGGTTGTAACAAGAGCGCGTGAAATGGGATACTTTTCATTTATAACCGCCATAGCGGGGAGGTATGACTGAAGTGAACAGTTAGACTTAACAGCTACAAAGCCTCTCTTTGTTCCCAGACGCTTACGCTGAGCTTCGATTATCTCTATATGCTCAGGGTTGATTTCGGGAATAATCATGGGAACGTCGGGAGTGTGTCTGTGTGCTGAGTTGTTTGAAACAACAGGGCACTCAGCTTTTGCATAACGATCCTCAAGCGCTTTGATTTCGTCTTTTTTCATATCTACTGCACAGAATACGAAATCTACCATACCTGCGATTTTTTCTACATCTGCAGTTGCATCCATTACAACCATATCAGCAACGAATGAGGGGATTTCTTCTTTCATAGCCCATTTTGCACCAACTGCGTCTTTATATGCTTTGCCTGCACTTCGGGGAGAAGCGGCAAGAACTTCTATTTTATACCAGGGATGGTCTGAAAGAAGAGTGATAAATCTCTGACCTACCATGCCTGTTGCACCTATAATACCAACCTTATACTGTTGTTTCATTTATACCAATCCTTTCGGGTTCTGCACAAAAATGTGCTACTTTACTATATAATAACACTAATATGTTATTATGTCAATTCAAAAGTTGTAATAAATTTTTTTGCAATTTTATGAATAAAAATGCAAAATGCACAATGTGTCATGAACATTCTGTCATCATTTCCGTATAATCAATAAGTACAAGGTCTTTGCCCACCATAACAACGTTATTCCAGGGTATTATGCAGT
Organism: Clostridia bacterium; assembly: GCA_045649825.1. Lineage (GTDB taxonomy): Bacteria > Bacillota > Clostridia > UBA1381 > UBA1381 > RGIG9115. The sequence continues at coordinate 50,133 of JAZRQO010000028.1, read as the reverse complement.
CATCGCCGCGAAAAAAGAAAAAACGGTGCCTTGGGACAACAAGATTCAATATCTGCCCCGTTTCAAGGTCTACCTCCAGGTCGTCAATAAATCCCAACCTTTCGGCATTGCGTATATTTATAACTTCCTTTTGATGAAGGTCGTAAGAGCGAAGCATTATAATTCCTCCTTTGCTATATCTTAACATTCTATGAGCCGTGGGTAATCAGTACCCTATAATATATTATGAAATAATTGTTGTGAAAGTCCGAAAAACTTTAAATAAATTATTTTATCTCTGTAAGCTCGGGGCAGAGATGGGGGAGAAGCTTATGAATCTCCTTACGTGAACGGTAGAGCGTTGCCATGCTCATTCCGATTTCAAGAGCCGTGTATTCTCCGTATACCTTTTCGTCTATGTACAACGCCTTAAAGGTTTCAGAAAGGGTGGGTTTATTAAGCGCATTGATTTTGGCATAAAGTACTTTTTTAGAAAGCTTGTCCATTTCAAGAATGAGCTTGTCGGTGTATATTCCCGACTTAAATCCAGTTGGTTGCTCACATCCGCAGTCGGAATGTTTAAAAACAAGGGTTTTGCGGCTTCTGGTAAAGGTACTTCCGCATATATTACACTTGCAAAGATAGATTTTGTTTGCAAGCACTCTGTCGGGAGTGAGGTCCTTTAAAATTTTGCAGTTATTGATTTCATACAGTCTTGGTTCGCTATTTATATCGATGCTTTCCATTATGTCCTGTTCCCTCCAAGTTCTGAAAAAATTTGGTAATATAATTTCTTTCCCGTTGCCGGAACTGTATTTGTATTCATCAGCCCCGAAATTTCCGGTCCTTAGTCTTTCGCATGCGGCTTCCGCCTCAGAGCTGTTGTTTTTGTAAAGCATGGTACCTCCATATTTCAAATAATGTAATTTGTGGCAGATAAAATTACGTAATATGTAATTTATGGATATATATTACCATAATTTTTTGTAATTGTCAATACATTTTTCGTAATTTTTAAAAAACTATTGCATTTTATGTAATAATGTGTTATAATATAAGAGAATGAGAAAATACTTGTCGATATACGCTGCAGATTTATGTTGAAATAACTGAAAGGATTGGAAAAATATGGAAGAAATCAAAAAAAATACTCGCCTTAAAGAGCTTAGGCAGAATAAAAAACTTACACTTTCTGCACTGTCCGAAATGGTGGGTGTAAGCGATGCAACCTTGCAGAGATATGAAAGCGGACAGATACAGAATATAAAAAAGCCCATTCTTCAAAAGCTTGCAGAAATTTTCGGATGCAGTGAGGCATATATTATGGGGTGGGGAGATGAAGAGATGGACAATATTTTTGTTCCATCACTTAAAAGGCTTCCTGTTCTTGGTGAAATTTCCTGTGGCAAACCTGTTTTTTGTGACGGCGGAAGAGATGGTGAGGCGGTTATAGTAGCGGATTCCAAAGCAGATTTCTGCCTTATTGCGAAAGGCGACAGCATGACGGGTGTTCGGATTTATGAGGGCGATATTGTTCTTATAAAGCAGCAGGATGATGTGGAAAACGGTGAAATTGCCGCCGTTATAATTGATGATGAAGCAACTCTCAAAAGGGTGTATAAAAAGGGCGGAGTTATAACTCTTATGTCTGAAAATCCCAAATACGATCCTCTTGTATACACCCCCGATGAATTTACTAGAATAAGAATTCTGGGAAAAGCCGTAGGTATGCAGACAAATAATTTGTTGTAAGGATATTAAAATGAAAAGTTCAGGATTATATATTCATATACCTTTTTGCGTTAGAAAGTGTTTATATTGTGATTTTCCATCATATGCAGAATGTGATTTCTACTTTGAAGCGTATATTGACGCGCTTCTTAAAGAAGGGGATAAATACAGAGGCGAAAGGGTAGATACTGTTTTCATAGGCGGAGGAACTCCTACAGTGCTCAGTCCTCGTCTTATTCAAAAACTTCTTTCAGGTATTAATAACTGTTTTTCCGTTTCAGATGACGCAGAGTTCTCGGTTGAAGCAAATCCGGGCACTGTAACCGCAGAAAAGCTTGAGGCGTTGCAAGCGTGCGGAGTAAACAGGATAAGCGTGGGGGTACAGTCTGTTTGTGACAGAGAACTTCAAGCTCTTGGGCGTATTCATAATGGGGAAACAGCGCTTGAAACACTGGAGCTTGTTAAAAAATATTTTGATAATGTAAACGCAGATATTATGATGTCCATTCCTTATCAAACAAGGGAAAGTCTTATAAAAACTCTTGAAGCTGTATCGGAAAAGGGTGTAACCCATATGTCTTGCTACAGTCTTATTATAGAGGAAGGAACGCCTTTTTATAAAATGTACGAAAAAGGTGAGCTTTCTCTGCCTTCAGAGGATGAAGACAGAGAAATGTTCTCGGAGATTTGCGGATTTCTTAAAGAAAAAGGATTTGAACGGTACGAAATTTCAAATTTTGCAAAGGTAGGAAAAGAGTCGCGCCACAACCTTAAATACTGGAACACTGAGGACTATATAGGAGTCGGAGCAGGTGCTCATTCCTGTATTAACGGAAAAAGGTTTTACAACACCTCAGATTTGGAACAGTATATATCTGCACCAGGAGAGCCTGAGGAAGTCACGGAACTTACTCTCTCTGAACGTATGGCGGAATACGTAATGATGGCTCTTCGCACCACACAGGGAGTAAACTTCAAAGAATTTAAAAACCGATTTAAAATAGATTTCAAAGAAGTATATTTCCATCAACTTGAAAAGTTCAAACAAACAGATTTTGTTAAAATGAAAGAAAACGGCTTCGCTTTAACCGAAAAAGGCTTTGATGTAAGTAACGCAATAATGTGCGAATTTGTGTGAGTTTGTTAGTGATAAGATAATATAGAAAAGGGGGATATTTATGAAAATTGCATTTCTTATACTTGCTCATAAAAACGAGAAGCAGTTGAATCGTCTTGTAAAAGCTCTTTCTTCTTATAAATCGGATGTTTTTATACATCTTGACAGAAAATGCAGCTTTGGGCCTGAGGCGGTTACGGAAAAGGCGGTCTTTACCGAAAAGAGATTTGATATAGGCCTTTACGAATTTGCAATGGTGGAGGCAGAGCTGGAGCTTATTAAAACCGCAAAGAATTACGGTAGTTACGGATATTTTGTAATTATGAGTGCCCAGTGTATGCCTGTTAAAAAAATTGATGAAATATGCACATTCTTTGAGGAAAGATATCCTGAGCCGTTTATTGAAATAGTTTCGCAGAAACCTGATAATTATGTTCGTGTAAACTATTCAAGGGTGTATATAAACAAGCGTTTTATTATGAAATCCTACGGTTTTCTGAAAAAGAAATTTCCTTATAAAGTGTTCAGAGTTTTGAGATACATTCCCGGAGGAATTGCAAGAGTTAATTCTGCAGTTAAAGAAATTTTTGTAAAAAGTCCGCAAAAGCGTCTTGAAAAAATGGGAATAACAGGCTATTGCGGCTCACAGTGGTGGGTGCTTCCCGATAAAGTTATAGAGGAAGTTTGCAAGCTTGGCAGGGATAAATATTTCTGCGGTGCAATAAGTGATGTATACAGCTGTGATGAAAGCTTTTTCCAAACGGCTGTTATGGCAACTCCCGCAAAGGAGTTTGTTACAACTGATAAAAACGGCGACCTTAAAAATAGTCTGTGGTTTTACAATTTTGTTGACGGCTCCCATCCGAGGTTTCTTACAACGGAAGATTTTGAAGCGATAAAAGCATCGGGAAAGCTCTTTGCCAGGAAACTTGATACGGAAATTGATGAAAAAATTTTTGAACTTATTGAAAACAGTTAATTAAAAATGGCGGTTTTTCCTGATAAAACCGCCGTTTTTCGGAGCAAAAGAATCTTTTTATAAAATTTTCAAAAAAAGTATTGACAAATGGGAAATCATAGAGTATAATATTAGTAGATTATGAATAATTCGGCAAACTGCGGGAAATCGCAGGACGCAAAGCCGTGAGCCTAAAGCCGTATTTGGTAATGGTTGTCTGGTTGCAATTTTCTTGTATTATGGAAATTTGCAACTTTTTTTATTTTAAAAGTTGCAGAAAGAGGAGGAAAAAAGATGAAAAAGTTATTGTCAGGAATTCTGGCAGCATTTATGCTGGTAACGGCTACATCAGCTATGGCAGCCCCCGGAAAAAAGCCTACGCCACCGGGTCAGGCGAACAAAAATAATACAGAGGTTGGCTTCTATGTGAGCTTCACAGGAATTCAGTTCGATGAAGCAGGTAACATCGAAACCCGTGATACAAGCTACTTTTCAGACAGAGTAGGCAAATCAGAGCTTAAGGAAAGACAGAGCGATAGGTTTGCAATTGCACTGGGTGAAAACGTAACGGAAGAAGATATCATTTCTTACATAAATTCAGTGCCTGCTGATGATGATGTTTTTGCACTTCTGGTAAAAGAATTTGAAAATACCGAAAGCAAACTCAAAACAAGCGAAGGAAAAGAAATTGCCTGGTCAGATTTGAACAGTGCAGATTATGAAATTGAATGGTATGTGCTGAAGAAGGAAAATGATCATTGGCACGTAGACGGAAGAATTCACAAAATCGGAAGCGACGAAGAGATACTTATTGTTCCGCCTCCCGGTGAGGAAGAAATAATCACTCCTCCCGCTGAAGAAGAGGAAGAAGTAATCACTCCTCCTGCTGAAGAAGAGAAAGAAGAAATAATCACTCCTCCTGCTGAAGAAGAGGAAGAAATAATCATTCCTCCTTCTGAAGAAGAGGAGGAGTATCCTCCCATTATCCTCGACGGTGTTGACTATGCATACATTTTCGGTTATGAGCCTGCATTTGGTGTGGTTGACGGCGAAGTGAAGGTTTCAATTGAGATGGGTATGGACGATAAGGTAACGGTAGAGCAGGTAAGCTCTATGCTTATGAGAATGCTTGACCAGCACGGAGATACTACAAATGTTCAGTATCCTATGGTCCCCGCAGTTGAGGCTCACAGAGGACAGTGGTATGAAAGAGGACTTTTATACCTTTGCTCAAAGGGCGGATTTGATGTTAATGAAACAATCGTCCTCAAACCCATAACAAGAGGTGAGGTTGCAAAGCTCGTTGCTTGTGCACTTAATCTCAGCAAGTCGGAAGAAACACCTTTTGCCGACATTGCAGACAGTGAGTTTAAAAAGTATATCGAAATAGTTTATCACTATGGATATATGAACGGCACAAGCGGAAGTACATTTGCTCCTGATTTGTATATGACAAGAGCAGAATTCTGCTCACTGTTCAACAACATTATCGGCCGTAACAGCTATGGACTTACAGCACTCGATGAAAACGGAGAGGAATATGAAATAACTGCAGAAACATATTATTTCGTAGATATGAATCCTTCTCACTGGGCGTATGAAATCTGCCTTAAGGCTTCAAGTGCATACAATAGTGAAGGTTATGTTGATACAGAAATCAGACTTTCAAATATCAGAAATAAGCTCGACCACTATGAGGCGCAAATGCTTCACTGATTTTGAATAAAAGAGGCTTCAAAGAGGCCTCTTTTTTGTTAATTTTATATTGACTTTTTTTGTGGTTTATTGTATAATTATTATGTATAATTATGTGTATTTGTCGTATTAAGAGATTAGTAATTTTAGGAGGCTGTATTTTTATGAAAATATCTGTTATTATACCGGCGTATAATGCGGCTCAGACAATTTGTACAGCCATCGACTCCGTTCTTGGCCAAAACTATGCCGAAACAGACATTGTTATTGTAAATGACGGCTCTTCCGATAATATAGAAGAAGTGATTTCAAAATACGAAAGCCGCGTTAAATTGGTTTCTATCCCGAACGGCGGCGTGGCAAATGCACGAAATGTGGGGCTTGCCTATGCGGAGGGGGATTTTGTTATGTTCCTTGATGCAGACGACCGGTTAAAGCCTGATTGTTTTGAAAATATAATAAAAGAGCAGCAACTAACAAATGCAGATGTGGTAAGATTCGGATATGAGCTTGACTACGGTGACGGGGAATTAAAAAAACCTCTCAATTACTTTAAAAAACGTGAATTAATATTAAAAGATGAGTTCCCGGAAAAGATTTACCCGTACTACATAAATGGAATAATGCTAAATAGCGTTTGTATGACACTTTTCAGAAAACAACTGCTCAATAATATAAGTTTCAGAGTTGATATGAAAACCGCAGAGGATGCGATTTTTTCTATGCAGGCATATACCAGGGCAGAAAAAGTCCTTATTATTCCTGATGCATATTATGTATATAATCAGACGGGCGGATCTCTTACAGGCAGCGGATTGGCTCTGATTGAAAAATATAAATGTAATATACAGGTTTCAAAAGAAATAATACATTTGCTTCCTCAGTGGAGAATGAACAGTCCTTTGTGGCAAATACGTGCGGCAATGAGACCTGTTGTACTTACCTTTGACAAATTAAGGCGGATGGGTGCCTCAGGCGGGGGTGAGGCGTAGATGAATAAGCTCATAGCTTATTTAAAAGACATCAGCATAGACAGCTTTGTGGTGGGCATTTACTTCCTGTGTCTGCCATTTACAGTGGTAACAACGCCTTTCGGCTCGCTACTTAAGCTTATCACTATGCCCGTACTTGCGGTGCTGGCATATAAACTGATTATAGGTGAAAGAAAAGAGCTTCGTTTTAATGGAGTGCACTTCATATACTCCATATACATTGCATATACACTGACGGGTTTGTTTATGCTAAGAAGTCAGCAGGCAATTACTTCAACTACGGATATGCTCTCTGCATATATTGCAATTATACTTATATCAGTGAGAGTGTATAACGAAAAGGAAAGAGCACTCATAGAAACTGCATGGATTGGTGTGGGAATAATATGTACATATTTGTGCCTCACAAGTACCGAAACTGTAAACAGCTATGAAAACAGAATAATCGTAAGAGTTCTGGGATTTGCGGAAGACCCTAATCAGTTCTGCGCCTACTTCATTATGCCGGTAATGATTTGTATGAAACGAATTGTGGAAAAAAGTAAAATAATGCCTTTTTACGTAGTTCTTTTGTTACTTATTATGTATTCAGTGCTTAGAACAGGCTCAAGAGGCGGTCTTATCGGAATTCTGATAGGAATATTCCTTTGCATAATGCTTGCAATAAGAAGTATAAAGGCGAAGATTGCAATAATTCTGCTTTGTGTATTTTGTGCAGTGGTTGTTGTAACTGTTGTGTTTCCTCTTCTTCCCGAAGACGTGCAGACGAGATACAGTGTGGAGTCTGTTGTGGAAGACGGAGGCGCAGGCAGGTTTGATGTGTGGAAATATCTTATACAATATGCGGCAGATAGCCCTGCCAGGCTAATCCGTGGCTCGGGAATGTGGTCAACAACGGAAATTCTTGGCGCGGCAAAGGTTCACGATAACGTGGGAGCTGCTCATAATCAATTCTTTCAGGTGTTAACCGACCAGGGAGTACTGGGGCTTGTTATGTTTTTTGCACTTATATGCACCTGCTTTTTCCGCAATTGGCGGCGGGAGCCCTATTATGCATGTGCATTTGTGGCGGTTATGGCGTTTTCAATGTCCCTTACCCTGTATGTTTTTAAACCTTATATAAATATAATAATTATGTGTGCAATGAATTTTTCCATACAAAAGGAAAGGAGTATGTAAATGAGATATATAAAACGAATAGTACTTAGTTTTTATTGGAGAGTGCTGAATCTCAGCAAGAAAAAGGTTGCGATGATTCTTGCAATCTCCCTTGTGCTTTCAGTCATTCTTACGACTGTGCAGGGAATCTCTTCATCATATATCAATTCAATGATAGTTACACTTAACTATGAAGGTGCCAAGGAAGGTCTTAACCCTGACGGAAGCCGATTTAATATTTCTGAAATAGTATCGGATGAAGTTTTGAAAAAAGCGATTTCCGTAATGGGAGATAATTCTCTTACTGTAGAGGGCTTAAAATCAAGAATTACCATTGATTCCAAGATGCCTCTTTCTGCAATTGAAAAAACAACTGCAGCAATTGCATCAGGCTCGAACTACAGATATAACCCTTCCGAATTTGATGTTTACTACTCCCAAAAGAAAAAGCTTGCAAAGAACAGAACTATAGATTTCATACATGCTCTTTCAAAAGCTTATAATGAATATTTCTTTAATAAGTATTCCGAAAAAAATGTAATTCTTGAATTTGACATTTCAACTGCTTTCGGTGATTATGATTATTATGAAATACAAAGAGTTTTGTCCGATAAAATCGGGTCAATGATAACCTATCTCAGTAAGCATCACGGAGAAAGTCCTGCTTTCCGTTCGGAGGATACGGGATATACCTTTGAAAATCTTACAAATATGCTTATTAATTTAAGGGACCAGGACCTTGAAAAGCTTCGTGCATACATAATACAGAACAGGATTTCAAACGATACGGGTGAATTTATAAGAAAGCAGCAGTACCTTGCAGATAAAAAGCTTATGCAATACGAGTCAAGTATTCAGGCATCGGAAATTTCTAAAAGTGCTCTTGAAATATACGACCCGTTCATAACAGGTATAGCTTTTATCCCGTCTGTTGATAAGCAGTCTGAATACTATATGAGCCGAACAAAAACAGGCCTTGATAACCTTGCAATGCGTTCATATAATGCAGGTATTGATGCAAATATATTTAAGAAAGCAATAGATGAGAAAAACTACCTTGTGGAGAAATACACTACAGATTATGCAGTGGACGAAGATGCGGCGGCTACTGCAGATAAAATGATAGAAGCCCTCTGCACAAACCTTGAAAAAATATCTTCTGTTGCACTTATGACTGATAGTGAATATCTTGAAAATAAAACTAAGAACTATATAACATTTAATCTCCCGTCAAAAGGTTTTTCTTTGCCTTTATCGAGATTTGCCGTGAACTTTGTTATAATTTTGTTCTTAGTAACCCTTGCGTTCAGACTTTACTTTGTTACACCTATGTTTATAAAGTGGCGAATTGAGCGTATTAAAGAAAAAATAGATTCAGAAGAATCAAAAGAAGAATTGCAGGAAGAGGAGGCGAAATTATGAGTATAACTATCTGGGATATATTTAAATATATTTACAAGTGGAAGTTGGCTATCGCGCTGGCTGTAGTTATATCAATCCTCGGCACTTACGGTTATGTAAATAAGAAACAGACCTATAATTCAACAGTTATTCTTCAGCTTAACGATTCCTGCATACTCAATGGAAATACTCCCGACGGAACAAAGTTTGATTATAATGAAATAGTTTCGCCAAATGTTCTGACAGATGTAATAGATGATCTTTCCCTTAAGAAAACCGTTGATTCATTAAGAACAAGAATTTCCATAACCCCCATAATTCCAAATACCGAAAAGGAAATTAAAGAAGCAAAAGAAAAAGACGGAGAAAAGTACGAATACTATCCCAATACTTTCTCTATAACATACGCGGGTAAAGTTGGAGAAAGTCCCAATCAGACGAGAAGCATTTTAGAGTCCGTTGTGGATAACTATATATCATTCTATAATCAGAAGTATGCACAGCTTGCATCTATAAACGACGTTGCCTACAGCGAGGAAATGGGTAGCTTCGATTATATAGATATGGCAGAAATGATGAGCGAAAATATAGACGATATTATAACTACAATGGAGAGCTATTCAAGCCGTGATCAAAGCTTCAGGTCAACATCTACGGGTCTTAACTTTCAGGACCTTGCAAAGGAATACAGGTATCTTGAAGAGTTTGACATATCCGAAATATATGCCGACATATACAGAGGTCAGATTACAAAGGATGAGTCGCTGCTAATCAGAAGATATACTCAGAAAAAAGAATATTATCTTCTCGACCGAATTAATTTTATGGACGGAGCAGAAGTTGCAAAAACACGTATGGACAGTTTTTCTGTTGCAAATGAGAACGTCCCAAATGCGTATAATACCACCACGGAGCAGAATGATGATAATCTTGCAATCATAGACCAGGTGCATGAGGATTATGCTTCAAAAAATGCTACAACAACCTATGATAACCTTATAAACAGCTATGTTGACAACTGTGTGTCGGCAAACAATCTTCTTGTTAAAGCAAACTATTGCGATACTGTTATTGCAAAATTTACAGCACCGTTGGACGAAAATATTGATACTGCAGCACTCACTGCAGAAATTGAGGCAAATCTTAAATCAACCAAGTCCCGTCTTATGGAGCTTAATAAAACTGCAAATGCAGTTATATCGGACTATAACAATTATGCATCAACAGCCCATGTATCACCTCTTACAGGTGTGAATTATTACACAACAATAAGCCTTGCAATATATTTGCTTCTGGTTGTGTTCATAGTAGGATTTATGTCTGTAATAGGCGTGCTTACCATTGAAATAGTTAAGGCTTTCAGAGTGAAGCCTGAGGACGAAGAAGACGGAGAGGGTGAACCCGCTCCTAAAAGAGTAAGGGTTAAAGCTATAACCCAAAAAACCGATATATAATGAGGTGTTTATGAAAAAGCTTGCGGGAATTATTTTAGTTATTTTAATTATGGCGGTTGCGGCAACTGCGGGATATATAATATACGATTCAAGCCGTGTGGTGACTGTTGAGTACACTTACGCATCTCCAAAAGTTCCAAAAAACTTTGATGGCTACAGAATCGGGGTTATATCAGATTTTCACAATTCCGATAATTATAAAAAAATACATAAAGCTTTCCGTGAAGCGGAACCGGACATTATATGCGTTACAGGTGATTTGGTTGATATGAACACCACCGATTTCACCAACGCTGTAAAGCTTATGGAAGGTCTTACCGAAATCACTGACGTGTATTATGTGTACGGAAACCACGAAATCTGGAGCAATTCTGAAAACGGAACCGAAACGCCTTTGATAAAAGACAAGCTCGAAGGCTTGAATATACACTTTCTTAATGACAGTGTTAAAACAATTGAGAAAAACGGAGAGCTTATTAACCTTGTAGGATATGGCGATTCTCTTTATGACGATACAGGTGAAGCGGGTGAAATTTTCAGAAAAAAAGCGAAGGAAAAAACCACAAAGCTTTATAACACCTTGGACAAAACCGTGTTATCCGTCTTGCTTTTCCATAGAGGACAGTACTTTGATATGCTGGCAGAAACGGGATATGACATTGTTCTCGCAGGACATCTTCACGGGGGTATTGTAAATATTAAGGGAATACGTGAATATATACTAAGCACTCATTTCGGTGCAGATAAATACTTAAAAGGTGAGTATAAAATAGGTAACAGCACGATGTTCCTATCTTCGGGAATTGCAAACAGAAAGAACGTTCCCCGTATATTTAACACATCGGAAATCAATATTGTGGAGCTGAAGACAAAGTGAAGCTTTTAATTGTAAACAACAATATGGCAGTGGGAGGAATTCAGAAATCTCTTGCCAATCTTTTAACTGAAACGGCAAAGTATCATGATGTAACTCTTATGCTCTTTAACCCATCAGGAGCATTGCTTTCGGATATTCCCGAAAATGTAAGAATACTAAAAGGTAATGCTTTTACAAAAATAATGGGTATGAGTCAGGCAGAAGCACGTGCCGACAGTATTTTAACAGCACTGTGGCGAAGCCTGTGGGTGATTGCTTCAAGGGTTTTCGGCAGCGGTTTTTCCTATACTATGCTCTCAAAAATGCAGAGGATAAAAGAAAACTATGATGCTTCGGTTTCTTATATGCAAAATTCCGAGCAAAAGACGTTTTACGGCGGTTGCAACGAGTTCGTTCTGTACAGTACAAAAGCTCCCAAAAAGATTTCTTTCGTTCACTGTGATATGAAAAATTATATAGGAAATAATCCGTATAATATAGCCCTTTATAAAAAATTCTCAGCAGTTGCATGCGTTTCCGATTCCTGCAAGAGGGTATTTGATGAAGTAGTACCGGGGCTTAAAACATACTCTGTACATAATATGTATGATTTTGAAAAAATAGCAAAGCTCTCAGACGAATATCCCGTCATTCTTTCAAAGGATTGTGTTAACTTGTTTACATCTGCAAGAATAAGCGAAGAAAAAGGGATTTTGCGTATGCTTCCTATTTTTGAGCGTATAAAGGCGGAGGGCGGAAGCTTTAAATGGTATATAGCAGGTGATGGCCCCCTTTACAATGCTGCAGTTTCTGAAGCGGACAGGTGCGGACTTGGAGAGAATGTAATTTTTCTGGGACAGTTGAAAAATCCTTATCCCTATTTTAAGAATGCAGATATTGTATTGGTGCCGTCATATAATGAAGCAGCTCCCATGGTTTATGGTGAGGCTTTGTGCTTCGGCACACCTGTGTTTACAACGGATACAACTTCTGCAGAGGAAATAATAGGCGAAGAAAACGGATGGGTTGTAAAAAATTCAGACGTTGATATTTATAATCAGCTTAAAACAATAATTATGGGGGATGCGCCCATAAAGCAAATCAATTGCGAGCTTACTAATGGAAAAGCTAAAGCAGAATTTGAAGAAATGTTGAAATGAGTGTTTGAAAATGGTAGGAATAGTTTGTGTGGGGCAAATAGAACTAAGCCCTTTTGTCAAAAAGTATATCACAGTTCTTGAAAAAAAAGGTGAAGAATATCACATAATCCATTGGGACAGAAGCGGTGTTGCCCGTAATGATGGGGAGAATATGTATACATATACCGAAACTCTTGACCGCTATGCTCCAAAGTTTAAAAAGCTTATGCCTTTTGTGAGATTTTCTAGATTTGTCAAAAAAGTTATAAGGGATAATAAGTACGATAAGCTTGTTATTCTTACAACTCAGACTGCACTTCTTATGCTCGGTACTTTGATTAAATATAAAAACAGATATTTCTTTGATTACAGAGATACTTCCTATGAGTATATAAAGCCCTATGGATACATCGTAAACAAAATTGCAGATTATTCTCTTGGTATGTGTGTTTCCTCTCCCGGCTTTAAAAAGTATATAAAAACAAATAAAGCACCGGTGGTTTCCCATAATTTTCAGGATAAATCCTACATAACCCGAAAGCTTAAATGCGATAAAAAAAATGAAGGCAGAATTGTTATGGGCTATATAGGAGTTTTAAGAGAATATGAGTATCTTAAAAAGCTCATTGGAATTTTCGGTAACGATTCAAGGTTTGAATTTCGTATCCATGGCGGCGGGGATGATGTTGATAGGCTTCGTGAATTCGCATCCTCCTATGATAATGTGTATGTTGCAGGGGCATACAGGGAAGAGGAAAAAACGAACATTCTCACATCCTTTGACTTGATTTGCTACAACTACCCTTACAGCTTTGTAAATTACCCCGCCCTTGCAAATAAGTTCTACGACGGTATGATAATGAAAAAACCGATGTTTGCAAACATCCGTACTTTCTCGGGACAATTAATTGATAAAAACGGTCTTGGAATAAGCCTTGACGAAAACGACGAAAAAATCGCTGATAAAATATATGAATATTACATCGGGTTTGATACGGAAGAGTTTGAATCAAACTGCGAAAAATTTCTCCTTTCCGTAATGGAGGACGAAAAGGAATATATAAAAGAGATAGAAAAAATAACTGTCTGAAAGGACGTAAATATGAAATCAGAATTAAAGAGGTTTCTTAAAGATACTTTGGCAGGGCTTCCCCATATTAAACGTAAAAAGGAAAAATATGTGGAATATATTAGGTCCTGCTACGACTACTCACAGCCCACTCCCACAATTATATGTTCAACCTGTATCGGAGGTATGATATCCCATAACCTGGGGCTTAAGTTTATGTCACCCACGGTTAATATATGGATGATTCCCTCAGACCTTGTAAAGTTTGTTTCAGATATTGACAGATACGTGAGTTCTCCTATTGTTTTTAAGGAAACCAATGATTATCCCATTGGAAGAATTGATGATATAACGGTGTATTTCCAGCACTATACCTCGGAGGAGGAGGCAAGGTGTAAATGGGATGAAAGAAAGAAGCGTATTGATAAAGAAAATCTTTATATAATAACTGACGATAAAGGCCTAAGTCCCGATGAAGTGTCAAAGCTTCGGAGTGTAAAATGCAAACGGCTTGTTATTTTCACGGCTGATGAAACGAAAAACGACCTGTTTTTTGCCTATAAGTGTTACAGCAGAAAGGGAGAAATCGGTTATTACAGTGTGAGGGCATTAAACGGCTTTGCACCCTTTGAGAATGAATTTAACTATGCCAAGTGGCTTTCAGGTGACGAAGAATACAGATTTACAGGAGTAAAATAATATGGCTCACGAGTGTTTGTTATCAATTATAATACCTGTTTATAACGTGGAAAAGTACATAAAAAGGGCAATTGATTCTATTACCTGCCAAAGTTTTTCTGACTATGAAATTATAATCTGCGACGACGGTTCTGAAGACAATTCAGGTAAGATTTGCGATGAACTTGCCGCGTCCAACGAACGTATAACTGTAATCCATAAAGAAAACGGAGGAGTATCGTCGGCGAGGAACAAGGCTTTTGAAATAGCCGTTGGTAAGTATGTTTATTTTTTGGACCCTGATGATTATTTAATCGGTGAGGTGTTTGCCGAAAATATTTCACTTGCCGAACAACACGACTGCGACCAGGTGGTATTTTCCTTTGAAAGTGAAGTTTGCGATTCAAATGACAGAGTGCTAAAGCGTGTAAAATACTCCCATGGGCTAAGCGGCATACGTGACAGCGTTAAATTCAGGGAAGAATACTTGTCACACATCCAAAATGTAAATAACGTGGTATGGAACAGAATTTATAAAAAAAGTTCTCTGGGCGAAATACGTTTTTCTGAGGCTGTTAAAACAGCAGAGGACGCTGTTTTTAATCTTCAACTTGTAAAACAGGGTATAGGCAGAGTTTATTATAATGATAAAATCTATTATTCATATATGTGCAGGATAAATTCACTTATGAATAAATATAATCCCTACAGATTTGATAACGAAATCCTGATTATTGATATGCTTCGGGAAATTATTGATATGTGGGATATGAGGGAAAAATTCAATAAATATATATCCTGGCGGTACGTTGAGGCAATGCTCTTTGAATACGGAAACTTAAATATGAGAGATTGCAGACTTACATTAAAGGAAATGTCACAAAAAATGCGTAGTCATAACGAAAATGACAGAGTAATGGAAGCAAAAAAGCAAATTAAAGTAGGGGATATATCCCATATAAGTTTAAAGGTTTTATATTTTTTGTCTGATAAAAATATGTTTTTGTCAGCGTTGGTGTTCAAGCGGTTATACACATTTCTTAGCAGGACAGCTCATATGATTTTGTATACATTAAGCCGAAAAAGTAAGCCACTGAGCTGACTTTCAGGCAGAAAAAACAAAAACTATTCCGGAGGGCGGAAAAATGGGAGAAAAAATAAGTATAATAATACCTGTGTACAATATTGAAAACTGTATTGCAAGGTGTATTGAATCGGTTATCGGGCAGAGCTATAAAAACCTTGAAATCATTCTTGTGAACGATGGCTCCACCGACAGAAGCGGTGATATATGTGATTATTATACAGACGAAAGAATAAAGGTTATTCATAAAGAGAATAATGGGCTTTCTTCTGCGCGAAATGCAGGTCTTGATATCGCAACAGGGGATTATATAATGTTTCTTGACGGTGATGATTATATAAGCGGGGATATGTGCCGCATTTTATATGAATCTCTTAAAGAAAATTCAGCGGATATGTCGGTATGCAGTATAAATAATATATATGAAACAGGAGAGCCGATAGATGATTTTAATGACGCTTCTCCCATAACAGGAAAAACTTTGACACGCCCTGAATATTACAGACAACTTCTCCGTGGAGGAAACTGGTACTATATTGTTATGTGGAATAAGCTGTTTAAGAAATCCTTGTTCCAAGGGCTCAGATTTCCTGTTGGGAAAATACACGAGGATGAATTCCTTATCCATAGAATTATTGACCGTTGCACAACAATTTCAACCGTTACAGACAGGCTCTATTACTATATTCAGCGTAAGGGCAGTATAACGAATAAAAGTTATTCCCCAAGACGGCTGGATGTTATGGAAGCACTTTTTGAACGTGAAAGATTTTATATACAAAACAAAGTTGATGATGATATTGTGGCGGCTCATCTGGTTGCTTCAATCAGAGTTCTGTGGGCAACCTATGAAAGAGCCGACATGTGTGACGAGGCATTTATAAGGCGGTACAGAATACTTCATAAGGAGTGCAGGGACCTTGTAAATAAAGTTGTGTTCGGGTATAAAATGTGTCTTAAACACAGAGTTTTTCTTTTAATGAATTTAATATCTTTAAAGCTAACATATAAAATTTTTAACAAATAAGAATAATTAAGGTGAAAAAATGAGTAACAGCAAACAGCTTGCCAAAAATACGGCAGCCCAGACCGCATCTTTCGGGCTGATTATTTTAGTCAGCTTCTTCCTCACAACCTACATAGTAGAAAAAATAGGTACAGAGGTATACGGGTTTGTAGGTCTTGCAAACAATATAACGAGTTATGTTGTTGTTTTTACCGTGGCAATAAACAGCCTTGCAAACAGGTACATAACAATTGAATATGTAAAAAAGGATTACACGTCGGCAAACAGGTATTTTTCTTCCGTCACAGCTGCAAATGTGGCGGTGGTGGGTATAATTTTCGTGCCTGCGGTGATTTTGCTGCTTAACCTTGAAAAGGTGATTAACATTCCCCCTGAATTTGTAACGGATGTTAAGATTTTGTGGGCTTTTGTATTCCTTATGTTTGGCTGCACCCTTGCTTTTGGCAGAATGGAGGTTGCAACCTTTGCACATAACAGGATTGACCTCCATGCAGTGCGAACAATGGAAAGCAATATTGTTAAAGTAATAATACTTGTTGCACTGTTCGGCTTCTTTGCTCCAAAGGTTTATTTTGTGGGCGTATCTGCATTTATATGTTCTCTTTATATGATACTTGCAAATGCACATTATATGAAAAAGCTTACTCCTGAGCTTAAATTTTCAAAAAAACTGATAGATACGGGAGCGCTTAAAGAAATGCTTACCGTGGGGATATGGAATTCCGCAAATCAGATGAGCCAGATGCTTTTTAACGGTCTTGACCTTCTTATAGCAAACCTCTTTATTGGTGCAGCGGGAATGGGGCTTATGTCAATATCCAAAACAATCCCACTTCACCTGGTAACCTTCGTTGGCATGATAGCAGGGGCTTTCTATCCTGCGA
Source organism: Clostridia bacterium (assembly GCA_045649825.1). GTDB lineage: Bacteria > Bacillota > Clostridia > UBA1381 > UBA1381 > RGIG9115. The sequence goes on along the minus strand of JAZRQO010000028.1, from coordinate 32,911 downwards.
TGACTATCAGCTATGCAAAGGAAAATAAAGAAGATTTCATAAAAGAAACCAATTTTGCAACGGGTGTGTGCGGATTTATCTGTGCAGTGCCTGTTGTGGGAGTGATGGTGTTCGGTGGCCATTTCTACAAACTGTGGCTTCCGTCACTGACATCTGCTGAGGTTATAACAGTTCAGATATTGTCCGTAATGGCACTGCTTCCGCAATATTTCAGTATGTATCTTTTTCCCCTTTATCAGGTAAATACTCTTACCTGTAAGCTAAAAGTGCCGTCTGTTATAAATATTGTACTGGGAGTTGTGAATGTAGTAACGGTATTTTTACTCCTTAAATTTACTGATTTAGGGCTTTATGCAATTGCAGGAGTAAGCTCGCTTCTTCTTATCATAAGAATTGTTTTGTTTGTGCCAATGTATGCGGCTCACAGTCTTAAAAAGAGCTTCAAAACATTCTATCCGCCTCTTTTACGAGGTATGATTTTTAATGGTTTGCTTATTTTGCTTTTTGGACTCACATCACGGTTTGTAACGGTGGGAAGTATACTTTCTTTCTCGTTATGGGCAGGAATAAGTGGCGTGGCAGGCTATTTGATTGGTTTGCCAATTATGTTCAAAAAAGAAGATTTCGGAAAAGTCAGGAATGTTTTTAAGAAAGGTAAATAATTATGAAAATCGCTGTTGTAACAGTACACGATTCCGCAAACTTCGGCTCATTCCTTCAGGCATATGCTTTAAAATCTGTGCTTGAACAGGATGGGCATGATGTCAGTTTCGTTATTACCCGTGACAAAGAATATGTAAGAGGGCTTTTTTATAAGCTTAATCTTTGCAGGGAAATGGTAAAGCACCCCTTTAAAACATTGAAATTGTATTTATACGGCAGAAAAAAATACAGAGTTTTTAAAGCTGAACAGGAGTGTTTCCGTGAGATAGAAATTCCTGAACTTGGTGATTTCGATTTAGCCATACTCGGAAGCGATGAAATCTGGAACATTGAGGTGCCTGTTTTCCGAAATCTTGTGTTTTACGGGAAATATTCAAAAAACAATATAGCATACGGAGTAAGTGCAGGCCGTGCCACGCCTGAAAGCTTTGGAGGTTTTGATGAAATCAGGGATTGCATTTCAAAAATACCTGCTCCTCTTGCAAGAGATGAAAATACTGCACTTGCAATTGAGAGCATTACGGGAACACGCCCCGATATCGTGTGTGACCCGACCTTGCTTGCAGATAAACAAATATATTTCCGCACTCTTCAAAATAAATATATCAATAATCATAAATGCCTGATGCTTTATATGTATGAGCCGACTCCTGAGGTCCGCAAAATCATAATCGATTTTGCAAGAAAGCAAGGGCTAAAACTTGTGTCTGTGGGCTTTTACTATAGTTGGTGCGATTATAATTTGCTTTGTTCACCAATGGAGTTTTGCAGTGCACTTGAAAAAGCGGAGTTTGTTATAACAACGACTTTTCACGGCACCATATACTCTGTTATCAACGGAAAAAAATTTGTTTGTTTGCCACTCAGTCAGAAAACAACCGATATTCTCAAAAGATTTGGTGCAGAGGATGCAATGCTTGATTTTAAAGACATTTCGGTTGAAAGCTTAGAGGATAAGCTTGTTAATTTTTCGGTTGATTATACCGCTGTGAATGAGAGAATAATCAATATGCGAGAGGCGTCACTTGAAAAACTGAGAAGTCAGATAAGAGGAATAAAATGATTGTTTGTGAAACAGAAAAATGTACGGGCTGTATGGCTTGTATGAATATATGCCCTTTAGGTGCAATATCACCTTCCCTGAGTAGTACATATAAAACCGTACCTCAGGTAAACGCTGAACTGTGCAAGGGCTGCGGAAAGTGTCAGAGCATTTGCCCTGTAAATAATCCGCTTGATTACAATACTCCATATAATTGCTATGCTGCAACTAGATCCCAAACTTTAGATACTAAAAACTGTGCAACCGCAGGAGTTTCGGCTGCACTTGGTGAATATATAGTAAGCAGAGGCGGAATTGTTTTTGGAGCAGGCTACAAAAACGGTAAAGTATGCCATATGGGAGCTGAGAACAAAGAGCAGCTTGAGCTTCTTAAAGGCTCGAAATATGTTCAGAGTGATATTGGTTTTACATATAAAGAGACGGAATCCCATCTTGAATCAGGACGAAGAGTTCTTTTTACGGGAACTCCATGCCAGATTGCAGGGCTTTATAGCTATCTTTCAAAAGATTACGAAAATCTTATTACCGCAGACCTTGTGTGCCACGGTGTGGCACCCCACAGGTTTCTTGACGATTATTTAAAGGAGCTTGGGCTTTCTCATAAAGCACGTCAGGTACGTTTCAGAGGTGATGAGGATTATTTCTTTACGGTGTATGGCGATGATGGGATTTTGTTTAAAGAAAGTGCGGCAACAAATGTTTATTACAGAGCTTACTATAACAAAATTCTTATGCGTGATAACTGTTATAGCTGTAAATATGCAACGTATAAAAACCGACCTGCCGATATAACCCTGGGAGACTTCTGGGGAATTAACAGAGATAAATATATGGTTAAAGACGGTAAAGTATCCATTGTTCTTATAAACACAAAAAAAGGCGAGGAGCTTTTCGGTGAGGTTGGAATTCCTTCGGTGCAGACGGAGATTTCAGAAGGGATTTCGGGAAATGCACAGCTTAAATACCCTTGCCCCGAAGATGAGGACAGAGCGAAGTTTCTTAAAAATTACAACCATGGCTTTACTAAGGCTGTTATGAAAACAAAAGTAAAAAAGAATATAAACAGAAATAAGTTAAATCTTGTTATATTCAGAATAAAGGCAGAGATAAAGAGGGGATTAAAGATATGAAAGTAGGCATTATGTCGATGTACAGAATAGCCAATTACGGCTCGTTTTTGCAGGCATACGGTCTGAAAAAGCTTATAAAAGGGCTTGGTCATAAGGTGAAATTTGTTGATTACAGAGTGGGGGAGCCATTAGTTACAGACGAAAGTATGTTAAAAACACTCCATGAGGGCAATCTGAAGTTTGCCCTCAGATACTGCGCTAAAAAGCTTCTTAAAAAACCTATGTATTTTTCTGACGTATACAGGGTAATGCTTTTAAGGCTTGGTATAACGGAGAATATGCACTACAACAGTAAAGTTGATGTTCTTGTTGTGGGCAGTGATGAGGTTTTTAACTGCCTGCAGGCAAATCCCGATGTAGGATTTTCGCCTGAGCTTTTCGGAAAAGACGCAAAAGCTTCAAAGCTTATAACCTATGCCGCTTCTTTTGGAACAACTACAATAGAAGGACTAAGAGAAGCAGGAAAGTACGAGGAAGTAAAGGACTACCTCTCAAAGTTTTCTGCGGTTTCTGTAAGAGATGTGAATTCCGAAAATATAGCCGAAGAAATGGGTCTTAATAAAGTAACACTTAATCTTGATCCTGTGCTTATGTATGACTTTACGTGTAAAATAAAAGAGAAAAAAGATGTTTCGGATTATATCCTGGTCTATTCCTATGCGGGAAGAATGAAAGATGAAGAAGAAATCAGTGCAGTAAGGGAATTTGCAAAAAAGCACAACAAAAAAATTGTGACGGTTGGCTATCATCAGGAATGGTCGGATATAAAGCTTGAGGGAAACCCCTTTGAACTTCTGGGCTATTTCAAAAATGCGGACTACGTTGTAACCGATACGTTTCACGGTACAATTTTCAGCATTATCACAAAGCAGAGATTTGCAACCATAATCAGGGAATCAAATAAGCAAAAGCTTGTTCATCTCCTTGATAAACTTGGGCTTTCACACAGAACGGCTCACAATATGGAAATGCTTTCCCATATACTTGAAGAAGAAATTGACTATACAAAAACAGATGAAATAATAAGGCTTGAACGAGAGAGAACACTTGACTATCTGACTAAAGAAATCTGAGGTGAACTTGGTGAACATTGAACTTTCCGGATATTTTGACAAAAATTTCGGTGATGATATAATGCATGCAATCATAGTGGAGCATTTTCCTCAGCATACGTTTTTTGTAAATACGAATGAGAGGGAAATGGCGGCTCATCTTGAAAATTACCCCAATGTTGTAATAAACGGTGCATCTTATAATGCGGATGTTTTTCTCAATGTGACGGGAACGGGGTTTATGTATAAGGGTAAGCGTGCAAAGGCGGAAAAGCTTATTAATATGCTCACTGTGAAAAAGAAAAAATATCCTCGGTCTGCAGTTATAAATTGCAGTCTTGAGCCGTTTGACGGATTTTTGGAAGAACGGTTTGTAAAACGTGACCTTCAAAAATACGATCTTATTACTTGCAGGGATGAGGCTTCTTATAAATATCTCGCAGGGCAGAAAGCAGATGTTTCACTTTATGCGGATATTGTTTTTGCGAAAGCAGAACAAAGAGAAGCGAACGGGGAGAGCATACTCGGAGTAGTTCCCGTAAGGCGGGTTTATGACCCGACGAACTACAGCTACTATGCCAAACTAGCAGAGTTTTGTGACTTGTATTGTGAAAAATATAACTCACAAGTTCGGATTTTTGCATTTGATGCAGGGATTGAAAACGATATATCAGCAGCACTTTCGGTAAAGAAGCTGATGAAATATGCCGAAAAGGCTGAAATTGTGATTTATAATTCTGATATTAATGAGTTTTTAAGAAAGTTCAGGCAGTGTTCCTTTGTTGTAGGATCCAGATTTCACAGCATTGTGGAGGCATACGGAAGCGGTATAAAATCTGTGGCAGTATACGACCGCCAAAAGGTGAGTATTTTGTGTAATAGTCTTGGAATACCTGCAGTGTCAAAAGAAAGCTTTACTCCTTATGGTATTATGGAGCTTTTAAATGAGGCAGGTGAGCCTGACAGGGCGAAAGAATTAAAGGCGGATGCGATGGGACACATAAAATGCCTTGAGCAGTTTTTAAACGGATAAGGGTGAAATAAGTGATAGATGTAACTGTTGTAATACCTGTTTATAACGGCGAAAAAACAATAAAAAGATGCCTTGAATCTGTGCTTTGTCAAACTATCAGCAACATAGAAATAATAGTTGTAAATGACGGAAGCACCGATAAAACAGAGGGAGTAGTAAAAAGCTTTAACGATACAAGAATTAAGCTTATTACGACGGAAAACAGAGGCCAGGGCTTTGCCCGAAACATCGGAATACAAGCTGCGAAAGGTAAATACATAGGCTTTGTTGATGCTGATGATACCATCGAAGAGGATATGTATGAGATTATGTTTTCCGAAGGGCTTCAAAACAAAGCAGATGTGGTGCAGTGTGCTATAAACGATATAAAATCAGAGATCGCATCAATCAGACCCGTTACTCAGGATGAGGTTGTAAGAGTAACCGATATAGCATACTACACGAGCCGTTATTTTTACCCACTTATACATACGAATGAAGTATGCAACAAAATTTTCTCTGCAGAGTTTTTACAAAAATGCGGTGTGGTATTTTCCGACACAAAGGAATTTTTCAGCGAAGATTTAAAGTTTAATATTGATATACTTTCACATATAACAAGTATTGTGTTTGTAAAAAAAGCTTTGTATAACTATTATATTTCCGACTTGGGGCATTGCAGGAATAATAGCCCCCATAGGGTGGAAAAGATTTTTAATTTGTATATTGCGTCAACTGATACAATTGCGAACAAAACAGTTCAAAATGCCATAAGAAGTATGGCGGTTGTGAATGTTTTGCTTTATTCGGTACCTGTTATAGATAAGGTGAAGCAAATAATCTGCTCAAAAACTATGAAGAAGTTTATGCTGTGTTCCTGCGCCTATAAAAAAACGGTGCGTCATACATTGCTTATGCTGGCTCTAATTCTTTTGCCTTATTCTTTAAAAAAGAAACTTATTGTAAGGCAGTATACGTTTTAGTTGTGGCAAATCTTAAGAAAGGTGAAGAGGCGTATGGCATTAAAGAAAGACAAAACGGTTAAAAGAAGGTTTTATATTGCAGTTGTGTTCAGTGCTGTTCTTATGTATGTACTGACCCTGGCAGTGGCAAATTTTATTCATACCTCCTCTACCCAAACCCGATATAAAAATCTTTGCAAATCTGTTATTCAGACAGTAAACGGGCTGATTGCCGATGAAGATATGGAAGCATATATAAACGACCGTAATTCTTATAACTATATTCAGCTTGACCAGAAGCTGGATGGTCTCAAAAAAACTATCCCCGGAATCCATATAATAGGTATTTATATGATGACCCCTGAAGGGATGGGAACAGTATTTACTACAGAGAATATGGGTGCAGGGGGCAGTGTTATAACCAAGTACGATTCCCATTGGCAGAAATACAGGGAGAGCTTTCTTAATAATGAAGTTATTGAAAATGCATATATTATAACGGATGCGGGGGCTGCCATTGCGTATTGCCAGCCTGTTTTATCCTGTGATAACTACAGTGTGTATCTTTGTACAAGTGTGTTAAAGGAAAGAATAGACGGCGAAAATATGGATTTTCTGAAGAGTATTGCAATTGCTCTTGCAGCGGTTATTCTTGTTATTTTATTGGGGGTGTTTGTTCTTATTAACGTGAAAATAGTAAACCCTCTTAAGAAAATCAGTGGCATAGTGTATAAGGCGGCAGATACGGAAGAGAGCGACTTTATTGACGAAATAACAGAGAATTATGTAAAAACAGGAAATGAAATTGAAAATATATGCCGTAGTTTACTTAATATCTATACTCAGAAAACACGTCTTGCAAGTTCGGTGAAGAAAGCAGATAAGGAAAATGTTGAATCATTTGTTTGGCTTTTGCAAAGGATGGACGTTTTAAACTCTGCTCATCTTGATAACTTTCTTGAATATATAATGCTTCTCCTTGCTGAACTTAAAGAAGATAATAAATACGCGGAGCAGATAACAAGAAGTATGTACGGAAATATACTTCTTGCAGCACCGCTTCACGATGTTGGTAAGCTTGTAATACCTGAAGAAATTGTAAATAAGCCCGGCAAGCTCACAGATGAAGAGTTTGAGCTTATGAAAAAGCACTGCGAATATGGCGGGGCAATTATTTCGGATATGTATGCAAGCCACATTAATGAAGGTTACCTTGAATATGCAAGGGAAATAGCGCTTCATCATCACGAAAAATGGGACGGAACAGGATACCCTCACGGTCTTAAGGGAGAGGAAATACCGTTGTATGTAAGGATTGTAACTATTTCAACGGTGTTTGACACGCTTGTATCAGAACGACCGTACAGCCGTGCGTTTTCATTCAAAGAGGCTATGAAAGTTCTGGTTTCCGAAAAGGGAAAGCTGTTTGATCCCGATCTTGTTGATGTGTTTGTAAAGTCAAAGGATAAAGTTTATAACATATACGAAAAAAATAAGGAGAACAAATAAATTCTGCAAGGAGGCTGACTATGAAAAAACGCTATAAAAACAACTTATTAAAATATAAAATTTTTCTTTTGTTTGTTCTCGTTGCACTTGTGCTTGATATTGCAATCGTTGGTATAAGCTATATAATGTACACTAAAAATATCAATTATGAAAGCGAAAAAATATGTACGGGCATATCAGAGGCCATGGCATCATCTCTCAATGGAAACCGTGTTGATGACTGGCTTTCGGGGCAGAGGATAAGTGACTATGAAGAAACACAGCAGCAGCTTGTGAATATTCTGAACTCATATTCCGATATTATAAACATTAAAGTGTATAAAATGAACCTTGACGGCCCCAGGGTAATATATGATTTGTCCCGAATAAATCAAAATACTCAGAAGCTTGGAACCACTCTTGAATACAGCGGTGCTCTTGCAGGCATAAAAAACAAGCTGATTTCAGGAGAATATGTGGGAACGACATTTTCTGAAATCAACGGGGAAACCGTGGTTACGGCGATTTCTCCCGTAACAGATGTTTCAAATAAGGTAAGGTGTTATGCAATTTGTGAAATTGGTATGACTACTATGGAAAATAACCGTAATAACCTTATAAAAACCCTGTTCCCTGCGATACTTATAACGTCTGTTTTGCTTGTGATTTGTCTTAATATTTATATAAACAGAAGCGTTATAGGTCCCATAGCAAGGCTTGATTCCATTCTTAGAAATATGACAGGCGCCCATAGGGCAGAGGAAGTTATAAAAGACCTTGAGAAGCTTAAAGACTGCAGGCTTTGGGAGGTAACGTATCTTTGTGACGGATTTATTGATATTCTCGGCGATATAAAGCAAAGGAACGACGAAGCGGAAGCTTTTGAGGATGTTGCCAGAGAAAAAATGTTCCGTGCCATAAATGGGGAGGAAGAACCTGGAAAAGAACCTGAAAAGCAACCTAAGAAGGTTATTGTAAAAATACCTTCATCCCGTAAGAAAATCATAAAAGATAAAGAATTAGACAAATAATATAAAATGGATGTCGCATTTGGAGGGCATCCATTTTGCATTATTAAAGTATATTTTCAGCCTTTACTTTAAAGCTTTGGGGCAGATGACTTAAAAGGAGCTTGATTTCGGAACAGGCGGCAAGGGCATCTCCAAACTGGTCTTCTTTGATAAATTCACGCATAGCTTTATATTGAAGCTCAATGCGTAGTAATTCTTCATGGTCGGAAATTGCTTCAAACAATACTTTGTGGTGCTTGAATTTTTTTTCTGCCTTGTCAAGTGCTGAAATAGCGCTTGCTTTATCTTTGTTTTCCAAACATTGCTGTAGTTTCTCATTATCTTGTGAAATCGTGTTTGCTGAGTTTTCAACTTTTTTTGACATAACAGAGCCGACTCCGATAATTGTTATACTTATTAATATTGCAAATATAAAACTCTTCATCCGAGTGTGACCACCTTTCTTTGGGGTATTAATTGCTTTTCTGCTTTCCCGTTTTTTTAAGCTGAATATGGAATTCCCCGTTTGCATCCACCGAGGCAATAAAAATCTTTTTTATATCTTTTGCACCGAATTTCCTTACTTTTTTTATAACCTCGTCCTCGGTAAGTCCTGCTCGCTTAACTTCGCCTTTGTTGAAGGACCCGTCAGAAATTACAATGCAGGGAAGTCCGCTTTCGGTGGGGTCCCCTGATTTTGGTATAACGCTTAGCTTCCCGCTTGTTTCAAGAACTGCCGCCTCAACATCGGATATGTTGTAGCAGTTGTTTGCACGAAGTTCCTCAAGAAGGTCGCTTATGCTGAAACGAAGCCGTTCCAATTCCTTTTCGTTAATAACTCCTTTGTATATTACAATGCTGGGGTCGCCCGAAAGTATTCGTCTTATAAATTTGCATTTAAATCCTGCAAATGATATGAAAACTTCAGCAATCATCAGCGTAAGAACGGGGATAATCCCGCCAATTAACGGCATATCCACAGTTTGCATGGGAACTGTGGCAAGGTCTGAAATCATAATTGCAACAACAAGCTCCGTTGGCTGAAGCTCGCCTACCTGGCGCTTACCCATAATCCGTAAGGATATAATCACTGTAAGATATAAAATTAGAGTTCTTATAATAATTACAAGCATAACTGCCTCCCGAATAGTGTTATGCTTATTTTTTTGCATTATGGGCTAAAAAATACATCTTTATAATATTTTTATGCAGGGATGTCCGTTATAACCGTAACATGGGTAGATATTGCCGCTTGAAACAATATTTATTATGTGGGGTTTTGAGGATGTACCCATATACTGTATTGTGTCTGACCATTTATCATTTTCCAGCCTTTTGTATTTTATAAAATCCCCTGATTTCCACTGAATATAAGTAGCATTATTTGTATTTAATACTAATGGCATTTCAGCATATTTATCCTCCGCCATAGGTCTTTTGTTAAGATAAATCTGTCCGTCTTTTATATAAACCAATAAATCTCTTCCGCCGTCAGATATATAGCAGGGCATTGTTCCGCCCTCGTACATATCCGTTATAGTTTTTGAACCGTTTTCAGGAATGGCACTGCAGAGCATTCCATCGGAAGAAGTATAGAATAATCTGCCGCAGGCTGAATAATAATATGGTGCTTGATTGCTTAGTTCTGCTATGATATATGGTTTTTCGGAATTTCCCAGAATGCATCGGTAAAGAAGGATTTTATCGTTGAAATCTGTTTTGTAAAACAGGTTTAAGCTTCCGCCTAAAGATGTGAGAGTAAAGTCGTAAGGAACTATATCCTCACGTCCGTTTATTAAAATATGCGGCTTACCCGGTGGAGCTATATAAATTATATCGTTTTGTTTGTTTGCACACACAATATGAGTTGTGGCATTCCTGAATAGTGCAAATCCGTCGGTTGCTTGCGGATATATTTCTTCGCCGCTGTGAAGTGATTGCAGATTTTTACGGCATATTCCCTTATACCGTGCATAATAATATGCAGCGTTTTCCTCTTTAACAATAAAAAATCTCATACATCTGTCCCTCCTAAGGGTAGTGTATGAGATTTGTGGTTATTTAATGCTATCTGATATTAAAGTAAAAACTTCCGAAACAGTTTTGTTTCGCACTTCATCCCTGTTTCCCGAGAGCCTGAGTTCCCGCACTGTGCAACCTTTATCTGTGCTGCAGGCGATATATACAAGCCCTACAGGCTTTGACGGAGTACCGCCACCTGGCCCTGCAATACCTGTTGATGAAACTCCGATTACAGCTCCTGATTTTTTTCTTACACCATCTGCCATCTCCCGAGCGGTATTTTCACTTACTGCACCGTAGGCTTCCAGAGTTTCTCTTTTCACGCCAAGATTTTTGATTTTTGCCTCATTGGAGTATGTTACATACCCCTCGGCATAAATTTGCGAAACACCTGAGAAGTCGGTAATTGTTTTTGCAATAAGTCCGCCTGTGCAGCTCTCGGCTGTGGCAATGGATATATTGTTTTCTATAAGATATTTTATGGTTTTTTCTATCATTGTCTTACTCCGTCGGGATATACAACTATTTTTTCCACACCTGCAAGCGATTCTTCAATCAGCTTTTCAATATCAAGAACGCTTTCCGTTCTTTCAACGCTTCTGCGTTTGGGGTTTGTTGATGGGTGTTTTGGAGTGAACACCGTGCAGCAATCTTCATAGGGCAGAATAGATGTTTCAAAGGTGTCTATCTGACGTGCACGAACAACGATTTCCTCCTTGTCCATTCCAACTAAAGGTCGGAGAACAGGCATATCAACAACAGAGTTTGTAACATCAAGTGCGCTTAATGTCTGACTTGCAACCTGCCCTGCACTTTCGCCTGTGATAAGGGCTACAGAGTGGTGGCGTCTTGCAATTCTCTCCGCTATTCTCATCATAAATCTTCTCATAATAAGGGTGAGATGTTCTTCAGGGCAATTATCCCTTATCTGCAACTGAATTTCTGTAAAGGGAACAATATAAAGATTGATTTTCGATGTATACTTTGCAAGTATTGATGCAAGCTCAATAACTTTTTCTTTTGCTCTTTCGCTTGTATACGGGTAGCTGAAAAAGTTAATGGCGTCAATTTCAATGCCTCTTTTTGCCATCATATGACCTGCAACGGGGGAGTCGATACCGCCTGACAGAAGCAAGGATGCCTTAAGTCCTGTTCCGATTGGCATACCGCCCTGACCTGCAAGCTTGTTTTCCTGAATATATACATAGGCACCAAAATCGCGGATTTCTACCTTAACCGTCTTTTGGGGGTTGTGAACATCCACTTTAAGCCCGGGGCAATTATCGTGAAGGAATCCGCCCACTTCCATGCTGACTTCCTGGGATGTTAAATGAAACCTCTTGTCTGACCGCTTGCCCTCAACCTTAAATGTAACCTCGGGTAAAAGATCATTTTTTAAATATTCCAAAGCAGTTTCTTTGATTTTGTCTATGTTTTTTTCACACTCTGCAGCGCGTGTTACCGAAACAAGTCCGAAGATTTTTGTAAGTCTTTCGCATACAATATCCATCTTTGACTGGTCGGGAACATTTATATAAATAGTAGCCTGGGCGATTGTAACCTCAGTTTCTGTAAGACCTTTGAGAGCATTTCTTATATTGTCGAGAAGTATTTTTTCAAACCTCGGTCTGTTGCAACCTTTAAGTATTATTTCGCCGTATTTTGCAAGTATTATTTCTTTCATAAATATAATCATTAACTCCTTTCACAAACCCAAATCCGAAAGAAAATTGTTCATATTGCCTCTTTGCAGTGAGTGTTGCTGTACGATTGTACCGCCCCGAACAAAAAGTGGTGATAGGGGCAATTTTATTCAGACTTTATCTCCTGATATATTTTCTTAAAACGGTTACTTCTTTGCTGAGAATTTCAGCCGTTTTTTCCATATCCTGAACCGTGAGTGATGAATCAAAGCTGAATCTTACAGCACCACCTGTTTCCTCCGCTGAACAACCCATTGCGGTTAATACATGACTGGGTTCAGGTTTATGTGATGAACAGGCAGAGCCTGTTGAAACATATATTCCGTAGTTTTCAAGGGTATGGAGCAAAACCTCTGCTTTTATCCCTAAAAACGATACATTCAGAACATATTTTGAAGCATACTCCGAATTTCCGTTGATTTTTACGTCGGAGATAAGCCCTGTTATGCCGCTTTTAAGAGTGTCGTATAAAATATCACAGTTTTCAAAGTTCTCATCTGCAGCTGCTCCGAAGCCTGCAATTCCCGGTACATTTTCAGTGCCGGGGCGAATTCCGTTTTGCTGAGAGCCACCGTATATAAGAGGAACAATTCTGGTAGCATCGCAATACAACGCCCCCGCACCTTTCGGGCCGTGGATTTTATGACTGCTTATGCTTATAAGGTCCGCACCCGTAGCTTGCTTTGAACAATCAGCCTTGCAAAAAGCCTGAACTGCATCGGTATGGAAAAGTCCAAATGTTGATTTCCTTTTTAAAATTGTGCTTATTTCTTTTACAGGTTGGATTATTCCTGTTTCATTATTAATATACATAATGCTCACAAGAGCAGTTTTGTCGTTTATAGCATTTTCTGCCTCAAGCAGGTTAACTCTGCCATTTTTATCTGCAGGCAGGTAAACCACGTCAAAGCCTTCGTTCTCAAGAGCACGGAAGCTTTCAAGAACTGAAGGGTGCTCAATCTGAGAGGTTATAATTCTGTTACCTCTTTTCTTCAAAGCACGGGCAACGCCGAAAATAGCAGTATTGTTTGCCTCAGTTCCGCCGGAGGTGAAAAACACCTTTTTTTTGTCTGCTCCAAGCTTTGCAGCAATTGAAGCACGGCTTTTTTCAACTATTTTTTCGCCCTCTATACCAAGACCGTGAAGGGAGGACGGGTTACCGAAATGCTCCATTGCTTCAAGTACAGCTTTTTTTGCCGTGTCAGAAGGCCTGGTGGTGGAGGCATTGTCAAGATAAATCATAATTTCAAGCCTTTCTTATATTAATTACATTTATATGCTCTATACGCAGAGTTGCTCCGTTTTCGCAATATACTTTAATCTCTGCTTTGTCAGCGCTGTCTTTTGCATCAAAGTCAAGGTTAAGACATAAAAGCTCTGTGTTTTCTATTTTATGTTTTTTTGGCTCGCAGGCAATTTCTTCCCCGTTTTTGTAATATCCTACGCCTGCGTAACATTCACCTGCAGAGCCTTCTTTCGCGCATTCAACAACAAGCCGTATAGCCTCGCAATGCTCAAAATGCCTTGCAGAAAAAGTTATGGTAGAAACAAAGCTTATATCGGGATTGCAGGATAAAACCACCTTTTCACTGCAGCCGTTGCATCCGCCGCAATCGGAACATTGTCCTGTGCAAGCTTCTTCGTTCATGAGAAAAACTCCTTTTTAAATATTATTAATTCCGTTTATGAGTTTAGCACCGTAGTCCGCATCTACCGCTTCCCAGCCAAAGCTGTAGGGTTTTACTCCCGAATACCGAAGCTGCTGCCAGATGGTGTCGTAGGTTGAAAGGGGAACAGTGGAGGTATAAACCATGTTTTCCTTTGTATCCTGTATCATAAACTCAAGATTGTCGTTTTCCTTTTTTCCGAAAACGCATATTCTCTGATTCTGCTTATCAGGCTCCTGAGATAGAATTAAAAGCTTGATAACCTCAATTGCTTTGTCGTTTAGTCCTGCGTCAAATATAAGTATTTTTTCAAGGAGAGCATTGTATTCGCTTACAAATCTTAAATTATATTCTTCAAATGCTTCAAGCTCTCCCGATGCCTTTGATGTTTCGCATATGTTTTCATAAAGACGTTTTTTTAAACTCTCATCATTGCAGGGTGTAAACGAAATCATCAGCTTTTTTTCTTCATCGTGATAAAGCATAGGTGTGGGAACAAGCCCGAAATGGGAGCAGGCAGAGCATTTAAAGATGTTCAGCTTGCCTCCCAACAGATCCTTTTTTAAATCGGGACTGTCTTTCACAGTTATGGAATCCCATACTGTCATATCCTGCATTAGTCCGCACGACGGACATTTAATACTTTGCTGTGTATTAAGACTCAAAATCAATCACTCCTGTATCAGAATTTCATTGTGAGGGAAATTCTGTTTTTCTTTGTATCAACGTCAAGTATTTTAACTTTTACAATGTCACCCACGCCAAGAACTTCGGAGGGGTGCTTTATATAACGGTCGCAAATCTGAGAAATATGAACAAGACCGTCCTGATGCACTCCGATATCCACGAAAGCACCGAAGTCGATTACGTTTCTTACAGTTCCCGTCATTTCCATTCCCGGCTTCAAGTCGTTTATATCCATAACGTCCGTACGAAGTACAGGCTGAGGCAGTTCTTCTCTCGGGTCACGACCGCGCTTTAATAAACTGTCGGCAATGTCGTTGAGGGTAGGCACGCCTATTCCTGTTTCTTCAGCAAGTTTTTCGGCTCCGTATTTCTTTACTCTGTCTTTAAGCTCCGTAAGCTTGCCTGCAAGCACGTCATCCATGGTATATTCAAGCTTTTTAAGCATTTCCATTGCTGCTTTGTAGCTTTCTGGGTGTACCGAGGTGTTGTCAAGCGGCTCCGTGCCGTCTGTAATACGTAAGAAGCCTGCACACTGTTCAAATGCCTTTGCTCCAAGCTTCGGCACTTTTAAAAGGTCTTTACGCTTTGAGAACTTGCCTATTTCGTTACGGTACGTTTCAATATTTTTTGCAATGGTTTTGTTTATACCTGCAACGTATGAAAGAAGTGAGGGTGATGCAGTGTTAAGGTCAACACCCACACTGTTAACACAGTCCTCAACCACGCCGCCCAGAGCCTCGCCAAGACGTTTCTGATTCATATCGTGCTGATACTGTCCCACGCCGATTGACTTCGGGTCAATCTTAACAAGCTCTGCAAGGGGGTCCTGCAAACGTCTTGCAATAGAAACAGCACTTCGGAGGGATACATCATAATCGGGAAATTCTTCGGTTGCAAGCTTTGAAGCTGAGTATACTGAAGCTCCTGCCTCGTTTGTCATCATATAATGAACGGGATGGTTTATTTCTTTAATAAGCTCAGAAACAAATATCTCCGATTCTTTGGATGCAGTGCCGTTACCCACGGAAACAAGGCTTACTCCGTTTTCCGTAATCATTTTCTTTATAAGACGCTTTGACTTTTCTTTATCGTGTATGGGGAGAGTAAAATATGCAACTCCCGTATCTAAAACTTTTCCCGTTTCGTCTACTACCGCAAGCTTACAGCCTGTTCTGTAGCCCGGGTCAACTCCGAGTACAACCTTGCCTTTAACGGGAGGCTGAAGTAAAAGCCCCGACAGGTTTTTGCTGAATACCTTGATTGATGACTCCTGTGCTTGTTCCGTGAGCATATTTCGTATTTCCGTTGCAACAGAGGGTTCAATAAGTCTTGAATAACTGTCACGGGTTGCCGCCTCTACTATAGCAGAACAGGGAGAAGTGCTGCTTTTTACAGTTTTACCTAAAAGGTATCTGAAAATAATCTCTTCATCCATTTCAAGCTTAACAGATAAGAAACCTTCTTTTTCACCGCGGTTTACTGCAAGGAGCCTGTGGTGAGCAATTTTTGAAGCTTTCTCGCTGAACTCATAGTACATATTGTATACACTGTCTTCTTCCTTGGCGGCTTTTGTAACAATAATACCGTTATGAAGTGTAAGCTCACGTAAAATTTTTCTGTATGCGGGATCATCCGAAATTTGTTCCGCAATAATATCGGAAGCGCCTGCAATAGCATCCTCAGCGCTTTCAACACCTTTTTCAGCGTCAATAAATTTTTCTGCTTCTGAATAAGGATTAGTTTCCTCTGCCTGGGCAAAAATAATCATAGCCAAAGGCTCCAGACCTTTTTCCTTAGCAATTGAAGCTCTTGTTCTCCGTTTGGGGCGGAAGGGACGGTATATATCTTCAAGCTCTGTAAGAGTTACGGCAGCGTTTATGCTTGCAGAAATTTCGTTGGTAAGATTTCCCTGTTCGTCAATGAGCCTTGTTATTTCAGCTTTTTTATCTTCAAGATTACGCAAATAAGTAAGTCTGTCGTTAAAATCACGGAGTACCTCATCAGTCATACCGTCAGTTTTCTCTTTTCTGTAGCGTGCAATAAAGGGAATGGTATTTCCTTCATCAATCAACTCTATTACGTTATTTACCTGCTCGTCACGGAGAGAAAATTCCGCTTTCAGAAGAGCCTTAATTTTATCCATTTGTTCAAACCTCCCAAAATATAAAAAAACATACAAAAAACTTTGTAATATTTCTGAAAAGAAATTTTAAAAAAAGACTTCACAAAGTAAAAAAAATGTGATACAATACTCTTAGACCCAAGATATTGTGTTTTTTTGTAAATGAATATGGCATATATTGTTTTTCGTCCGAAATAGATTATACCCTATTTTTGGTCAGATTACAAGGAAATAATAAAAATATAATGCTTTTGAAAAAAATTTTTAAAAAACACTTGCGTTTTCCTTAAAAATGGAGTAAAATGTAACTAAGGTGGAGCAAATGGGAGCGTTTTGGAGAATAAACCCGTTGCTTAATCAGTTTTACGGAGGTGAACGTAAGTATATATGAGCACATATTTTGTTGACGAATACGAAAGACAGCTCGACGACCGCGGCAGAATTATATTGCCAGCCAAGGTAAGAGAGGAAATAGGCAACTGCGTGTATATAACACGTTCGCCGTCAGAAAAATGTTTGTATATATACGCAAAAGAAGAATGGGAGGCTCTTTCCGAAAAGCTCAGAAGCCTGCCTGTTACATACGACAGAAACGCTGCTGCTTTCGTGAGAATTTTCTGCGGAACTGCTACCTGCTGCGAGGTGGACAAGCAGGGAAGAATATCTCCCGGCAAGCGCCTTTGTGAGTTTGCAGGGCTTGAAAAGAATATTGTTCTTATTGGCGTAAACACACGTATGGAAATCTGGTCTGAAAAAGAATGGGCTGCTTATAATGAGCAGTTGTCGGAAGACATTATAATAGAAGGAATAGAAAAATTCGGTCTTATAATTTAACGGAGGTACTGCTTTGGAGTTCGCTCATGTGTCGGTAATGTTCGATGAGGTTATATCCTCTGTTGCCACTAAGAAAAACGGAATATATGCTGACGGAACTCTGGGCGGAGGCGGTCATACAGGCGGAATACTTACAGCTTGCGATGAAGCAACCGTTGTGGGAATTGACAGAGATACCGATGCACTTACCGCGGCAAAAAAGAAGCTTCACAGCTTTGGCAGCAGATTTTTACCCGTTCACGGTAATTTCTCGGATGTAAAAAGAATTATGGCAGAGCTTAGCATACAGGGCATAGACGGCGGAGTGCTGGACCTTGGAGTAAGCTCATATCAGCTCGATGAAGCATCAAGAGGATTCAGCTACATTCATAATGCACCTCTTGATATGCGTATGAACCGTATGGACAGCTTATCGGCAGCGGAGGTTATAAATACATATTCTGCCGAAAAGCTTACAGAGATTTTCTACTCCTACGGTGAAGAAAAGTGGTCAAAGCGTATTGCTGAGTTCATTTGTCAGCGCCGATTGGAAAAACCTTTTGAAACAACAGGGGAGCTTGTTGAAATTATTGAAAAGGCTATTCCCAAAGCTGCACGTGCAGATGGTGGGCATCCTGCAAAACGCGTTTTTCAGGCAGTACGCATTGAGGTAAACGGAGAACTGAGAATTCTTGAAAATGCAATCCGGGATTTCGCAGAGCTTCTAAGTCCCGGCGGACGCCTTGGAATTATAACCTTCCACTCACTTGAAGACAGAATAGTTAAAAACACATTTAAAGACCTTTGCACAGACTGCATATGCCCCAAGGAGTTTCCCGTTTGTGTATGTAATCACCGTGCTGTTGCAAAGCCTTTTACGAAAAAGCCCATACTTCCCTCAAAGAAGGAGCTTGAGGAAAATTCACGTTCAAGAAGTGCAAAATTAAGAGTTATAGAAAAGTTATAATTAAGTAAGGAATATTAAAATGATTAACGGAAATTTAGCGTATAAAGATGAATATTATACCCGTCCCGTGAGAAAAAGCAGCGGAACTTCCTACGGAAGCCGCACGGGCGTTGGAACATATAAAAGTGCAGGCTCGCAAACCGGCACTCAATACAGAAAAAAAAGCGACAGCGCAGTTGCTTATAAAAAGCGTCAGCAAACCGTAAAAAAACCGGCAAATGCCGAGCAAACCGTAAAACCAATCGTAAAGGATAAAAGAGAAATGATAAACAGGAAGGTTACACTCCTGAGGATTGCTTATATGCTCATTATTGCATTTTCAGCATCGTTTATGATTTCAAAGTATGTGGCAGTAAACGAAACAGCAAGCGAAATCAGAGCACTTTCTAAAGAGCTTGAAAATACACGTGCATATACCAGCCAGAGAGTATATGAGATGGAAAGAAATATAGACCTTAGTGAGGTGGAGGAAATTGCAACCACCGAGCTTGGTATGCAAAGACCTGAAAGCTATCAGGTTATATACGTAAATGTTGATAAAGACGACTTTTCAGAAGTTACTGCAAAAGATGTAGAGGGTGCAGGAAATGACATAAAAGAACTGTTCCGAGTTCTGAAAGAGAATATTGTTGAACTGTTCAGCATAAACTAATTGGAAGATATAAACAAGTTTTAAATAAAGCGGGGGTGAGAAGCCATTATACCTATTACTTTAATTAAAAAGCGTGCAAGAATAATGTTTATTGTTATAGTAGCGTTCTTACTTGCACTTATTTTAAGAGTTGCCTATTGGACGGTAATCAGAGGCGAAGAAATGAAGAGTGCTGTTGAACGTCAGCAAACAGGTGCGGTGGAAGTGATTGCCTCAAGAGGAACTATTTACGACAGAAACGGAAAAGCACTTGCAGAGAGTGCAACCGTAAATACCCTGATATGTAACCCTCAGGATGTGGATAAGAACACAGGCACTGATGAAGAAGCAAGATACATAGCAGATAAGCTTTCCGTAATCCTTGATATGGATTATAACAGGCTTTATGAGCTTCTTACAAAGGAAAACCGATATCAGGTTTTGAAAAAAAGACTTACAATAGAAGAAACAGAACAGGTAAGAGCGCTTAAGACTCCTAAAGATGCAGACGGTGACGGAAAAAAAGATGCAGACGATAAGTCAAAAATCTTCAGATCAGTTACCTTTGAGGAGGATTCAAAGCGCTATTACTCATATAATGTAGCTCCAAGTATTCTTGGGTTTACAGGCTACGATAATAACGGAATACAGGGCATAGAGTATTCCTTTGATGATATGCTCTCAGGTAAAAACGGAAGTGTATTCACAGCTCAGACTGCGTCGGGAACTACTCTTGAGCAGCAGCAGTTTGAGGCATATGCAGGTGCTTTAACAGGTGCGGATGTTGTTCTTACAATCGACGAAACTATCCAGCACTATCTTGAAAAGCATCTTGAAAACGCAGTTGAGGAAAATGAACTCAAAGAGGGTGCGGCAGGAATAGTTATGAACCCCAAAACAGGTGAAATTCTTGCTATGGCAACAAAGCCTGATTTTGATGCAAATGAGCCTTATGATGTAACACGTTTTGAAAAGTTCAGTGTTGCATTTGAATATAAGTCCGATATTTTAGGAAGAGTACTCACTGTAGACGACCAGAAAAAAATCTTCAACCGTTCTGATGATAAAAAAGAAAAAAAATCCCAGTCGGATGAAAAAGACAGTGACGAACTTGACTTTTCACTTCTTACAGAGGACGATATAAAAGAGCTTGAAGAAGAACGTACCGTAGCAATGCGAAACAAGATGTGGCGTAATAAAGCTATTTCCGACGCTTATGAGCCCGGGTCTACCTTCAAAATCATAACTGCAGCTGCGGCTCTTGAAGAAGGCGTTGTAAACAGTCAGACTACTTTCGTATGCAATGGCTCCAAAAAGCTTGGTGTGCACGATATTCACTGCCACGTTTCATCAGGTCATGGCGAGCAGACGTTCGTTGACGGAGTAAAACATTCCTGTAACGTAGTTTTTATGGAAACAGGTCTTAAGCTTGGTTCTGTAAAATTCAAGGATTATTTTGAGGCATTCGGTCTTACAAAGAAAACAAATATAGACCTTGTGGGCGAGTCAAAGGGTGTGTTCTACGATAAAGAACGTTTAAGCGATACCGATATAGCAACAAGCTCATTCGGACAGGGCTTTAATGTAACGCCCATTCAGCTCATTACTGCCATTTCTTCAGTAATCAACGGTGGTAATCTCCTTAAGCCCCAGATAGTTAAGGAAATCAGGAATAATTCAGGCATACTAAAAACTTATCAGACAGAAATTATAAATAAAGTTATCTCGGAAGAAACATCTGCTCTTATGCGTGATATGCTTGAGCAGGTTGTGGCAGCACCCGACGGAACGGGTAAAAATGCATATGTTGCAGGCTACAGAATAGGCGGTAAAACAGGTACATCTCAGAAGGGCGACCGTTCAGGCACAAAGCGTATAGCATCATTTGTAGGCTTTGCTCCTGCAGACGACCCTCAGATAATTTGTCTTATTATGCTAGATGAGCCACAGGTTGCAAACAAGTTTGGCGGAACTATTGCAGCACCGATCGCAGGTGCAGTGATTGAGGATACTCTTGAATATCTTGGCGTAGACCGCCAGTTTGCAGGCGATGCAGAAATCGAAAAGAGAGCCATTGTGCAGGATGTACGTAATATTGATATAGCTCAGGCAAAATCAGACCTGGTTGATGCAGGATTTAAGGTTAAGATTTCAGGAAAAGGCTCGAAAGTTGTGGATCAGCTTCCCAAGCCCGGAATGCAGCTTTCCAAGAATTCCATAGTATTGCTGTATACTGAGGAAGACACTGAAGTTAAAATGGTAAAGGTCCCTGACGTAACAGGTGAAACAATTGCCAATGCACGAAATACTCTCCGTGATTACGGATTGAACTTTGAAACCATAGGAGCAGGACAAAATACTACCGGTGGTGCATATGCAGTAAAGCAAAGTATTGCACCTGGGACAGAGGTTCCTCCGGCAACGGTTGTAGGCGTACAGTTCCGACATGCAGCCAGCGATTAATAATGAAGGGGATAAGTAATGTTAGCAAGTGTATTGTTAAACAATGAATTCAACTGCATAGGTGATGTAGAAATAACAGGTATAGCATACGATTCCAGGCAGGTTATGCCGGGCTATGCATTTGTGTGTATAAAAGGCTTTGAAACAGATGGTCATAAATTTGTGGAGTCAGCAATTAAAAACGGTGCTGCACTTATTGTTGCCGAGGATGAAGTAAAAGCTGATGTCCCTGTTTGCTATGTGGACGATACAAGAAAAACCCTTGCAGATATGGCATGCATATTCTACGGAAACCCCTCAAAAGATTTCAAGCTTGTCGGCATTACGGGTACAAACGGGAAAACAACCGTTACCTATCTTATAAAAAGCATTCTCGACCAGGCAGGAGCACGTGTCGGTATAATAGGTACAAACCAGAATATTATAGGCGATAAAGTACTCCTTACAAAAAGCACAACCCCCACAACGCCAAACTCCCTTGAACTTCAGAAGATATTTTCTGAAATGAAAGAAAGCGGTGCGGAATATGTGGTTATGGAGGTTTCAAGCCATGCTCTTGACCTTAGCCGCGTAAGGGGCTGTCAGTTTGATGTAGGAGTATTTACAAACCTCACAAGAGACCACCTCGATTTTCATAAAACCATGAAAAACTATATGTTGGCAAAGGCAAAGCTTTTTGAACATTCCCTTACAGGTGCAATAAATACTGATGACGAATACGGAAAGCAGATTTATGAGCTTCATAAAAGCGGAGCAATACTAACATACGGTCTGGAAAACGGTTGTGATGTGTGTGCAAAGGATATTAAAATAACACCAAGAGGTGTGAATTTTACTATAACATATAAAGAAACAGATTATCCTATGTTTTTATGTATACCCGGCATGTTCAGTGTATATAATGCAATGAGTGCTGTTTGTGCATGCATAAACTTAGGAATAGATATGGAAACCATAACAAACGGTCTTAAAGCGGCAGTAGGAGTTTTAGGCAGAGTTGAAGTGGTTCCTACCGATACTGAGTATACTGTTATAATTGATTATGCTCATACCCCTGACGGTCTTGAAAATATAATCCGTGCAATGAAAAGCTTCGCAAAGGGTAAGGTTATAACCCTTTTCGGCTGCGGCGGAGACCGTGACAATTCAAAGCGGGCACCAATGGGTGAAATTGCAGGTAATTTATCTGATTTCACAATCATTACCTCTGACAATCCACGAACAGAGGAGCCGCTTTCAATAATCAGAATGATAGAAGAAGGAATAAAAACCACGAACGGTGATTATATCGTAATCCCTGACCGCCGTGAGGCAATTGCATACGCACTTGATAATGCAAAGGCGGATGATGTGATTATTCTTGCAGGTAAGGGGCAAGAAACATATCAGATAATCGGAAAAGAAAAATTTGATTTTGATGAAAGAGTGGTAGTATTCAGTCACTTAAACAAGGAAAGCGATAAGTAATTGTCGCTTTCTTAAGTTTATTTAAGGAAGGAAGATTTGTTTGCAGCCGTTTTATGTAAGAGATGTATTAAAAGCAACTGATGGAAAACTCATCTGCGGCAGAGAAGATGAACTTATAAGTAATGTATCAACCGACAGCCGCACCCTTGACGAAACAACTCTTTTTGTTCCTGTTAAGGGTGAAAGGTTTGACGGGCATGACTTTGTTGATAAAGCCACAATATACATAACACAAAAAGAAGCACTGCCCATTGATGGAAAGCACATAATTAAAGTGTATGACACGGTGGAGGCGTTCGGAAAAATTGCGGCTTATTATAAAAAGCTCTATAATATTCCTACAGTTTCCGTTGTGGGAAGTGTGGGCAAAACCACAACTCGTGATTTTATTGCGGGAGTGCTCAGTCAAAAGTATAACACCCTTAAAACAGATAAAAACTTTAATAATAATATTGGCGTTCCCATAATGATTTTTCGTATGGAAGCTCATCACGAGGCAGCGGTGCTGGAGCTTGGAATGAGTGCATCGGGAGAAATCAGGTATCTTGCCGATATAGTTTGTCCCGATACGGTTGTTATGACTAATATAGGAATGAGTCATATTGAGCATCTTGGCTCGCAGGAAAATATCTTTAAAGCAAAAATGGAAGCGGTTGAAAAGCTTTCAAGTAACAAAACGGTTGTTGCAAATGCCGATGATAGATTTCTTGCCACGGTAGATAACTATGGTAATTATAAAGTTCTGTTTTACGGAATTGAAAGCAGTAAGGCTCATATAACTGCAAAAAACATCAATGACCTGGGTCTGGATGGCGTGGAATTTACTCTGTGCTATGAAAACGAAGAATATCAGGTAAGATTAACAGTTCCCGGGGTTCATAATGTGTACAATGCTCTTGCGGCATTCGGAGCAGGCGTGGTACACGGAGTTTCTCCCGAAGCTGCGGTAAGGGGGCTTGAAAATCCCCACCTCACTTCAATGCGGATGGAAATAACCGAAAAATTCGGAATTAAAATAATAAATGATTGCTATAATGCAGCACCCAGCTCCGTGAAAGCGGCACTGGCTGTACTGTCAACACAAAAGAACAGCCGACGAGTTGCAGTACTTGGCGACATACTTGAAATGGGCGGATTTGCAAAAAATGCCCATATTGACCTCGGAGCTATAGCAGCAGAAAAAGCGGATGTTCTGGTATGTGTTGGCTCAAACGGAGCGTACATAGCTGAAGGTGCCGAGGGTATGAAACATATATTCACCTTCAAAACTACTGAGGATGCACAAGACGCAATCAAGTCAATTGTAATGCCCGGCGATACGGTGCTTCTTAAAGCATCAAGAGGAATGCATTTTGAGAAGCTGTTCAACAAAATAACGGAAGGATGAATTATATGGATATGCTGCTTATGGGTTTATTGCCTGTAATATGTGCATTTGCTGTAACCGGACTTACGGGACCGGTTTTTATACCCTGGCTCAGAAAGCTTAAATTCGGGCAGGAAATAAGGGAAGAAGGCCCTGCGTGGCATCAGAAGAAATCAGGGACCCCAACTATGGGCGGACTTATGTTTATACTGGGTATAACATTAGCTGTGGCAGTCGTTTATCTTATAGGAGTTTTTGCGGGTAATAGCGACGGAAGCTCTTATAAAGCTCTGCTTGTTCTGGCGGTTGCTATTGGGTTTGGTGCCGTGGGTTTTGTTGACGATTTTATAAAGGTTGTGAAAAAACGAAATCTTGGACTTAGAGCGCTTCCAAAGTTTTTGCTTCAGATACTGATTACTGTTTTGTATCTTGCGGCTTTAATGATTGCAGGAGATTTATCGCCCGAAATAGCAATACCTTTTTTGGGCATATCTCTTTCTATGCCATTGTGGTTATATTTTATATTTGTAATATTTGTAGTGACGGGAACTGTTAATGCAGTTAACCTTACCGATGGTATTGATGGTTTAGCAAGCAGTGTTACAATTCCTGTAGTTATATTGTTCGCAATTTGTGGATGGAGGATGGGCGAAAGCGGAGTATTTGCTTTCGGGTTTGCAGTTGCAGGAGGCCTTTTGGGATTTTTGTTATTTAATAAGTATCCTGCAAAAGTGTTTATGGGCGATACAGGCTCACTGTTCCTTGGCGGTGCGGTTGTTGCAATGGCGGTTGCCCTGCAAATGCATCTTTATCTTATAATAGCAGGATTTATATATTTTGCTGAAACTCTCTCTGTTATTCTTCAGGTGGCGTCCTTTAAGCTCACGGGTAAACGAATTTTCAAAATGACTCCCATTCATCATCATTTTGAGATGTGTAAATGGAATGAAGTTAAAATTGTAACGGTATTTACATCAGTAACCGTTCTTTTGTGCATAGTATCATATTTTGTATGAAATCTTATTTGAGGTGAAACCATTGGCTCAGAAAAAAACAACTAAAAAGGGACTTTTAGACAAGCTTGGAATGAGGCGGATGCCCGGGCAACGAGGTATCGACTACACGTTTTTGTTTTTTATTATGCTTCTTTTGTCTATAGGTCTTGTTATGCTCTTGTCCGCATCTGCGCCTCCGGGAGCATCAAAGTATAATGATTCTTACTATTTCTTCAAAAAGCAGTTGCTTTTTGTTGCGGTGGGACTTGTAGGCATGGTTGTAGTGTCAAAGATTGATTATAGGATTTACAAAAAATACTCAACTTTGTTTTTCGGAATTTGTGTTGTACTTCTAATACTTGTAGCAATACCAGGTGTGGGTGTTTCCCTTAACGGTTCAAGGCGTTGGCTTCAGCTTCCCGGATTCCAGCTTCAGCCTTCCGAGTTTATGAAGCTTGCAATTGCAATGTTTTTTGCAGAACGCATTTCCACAGGCAGATTTAATGTTGCCACACGTAAGGATTTCGGATATTTTGCAGTAACTCTTGGTGTTGTTGCACTTCTTATGCTTCTTGAACCTCACCTTAGCGGTACTATAGTTATTGTTGGTATTGGACTGTGGATTCTTGTGGCAGCCGGAACAAAGATTCTTCCCTTTGTAATAGGGCTTCCTATTGCAGGAGTTCTGGGATTTGTACTTATCTACTTTTTTGATGCAAACCGACTTGCGCGTATTATGCGTTTTATAAGTCCCTTTGAAGATATGCAATACACGGGCTATCAGATTGCTCAGGCGCTCTATGCTATGGGTTCGGGAGGGCTTTTCGGAAGAGGGCTTGGACAGAGTGTTCAGAAATACTCATACCTTCCTGAGCCTTATAACGATTTTATTTTCTCTATAGCGTGTGAGGAATTGGGATTAATCGGCGGTGCAATAATAATCGCTATATTTGCACTACTTATCCTAAGAGGCTTCCGAATCGCACTTAACGCTCCCGATAGCTTTGGTACGCTGCTTGCTACGGGGATTATGGCGCAGATTGCAATACAGACAACACTTAACATTGCGGTTGCGACATCAAGCGTACCCAATACCGGTGTTTCCCTTCCGTTTTTCAGCTATGGTGGTACAGCTATTCTTGTTATTCTCATCGAAATGGGAATACTGCTTAACGTCTCCCGTGCATCTGTGAATGAGCATGGAAGTCTTGGAAAGTGAGTGATATAAATGAGAGTTATATTTGCAGGCGGAGGAACAGGCGGGCATATAAACCCCGCACTTTCAATTGCAGGCTATGCGTCAGAGCATGACGAAAATTTTGAGGCTTTGTTTATAGGAACGAAAAGAGGTCTTGAAACAAAGCTTGTTCCCGCAGCAGGTTACAATATTGAATACATAGATATTCAGGGCTTTAACAGAAAAAATCTTTTTAAGAATTTTGCAGTAATTAAAAAGCTTTATGAATCCCGTAAAAAATGCAAAAAAATAATGGAGGAGTTTAAGCCTGATTGTGTTGTATGTACGGGGGGATACGTAAGTGGACCTGTGGCAATGGCGGCTGGTAAGCTTAAAATTCCCGCACTTATACACGAGCAGAATGTATATCCCGGACTTACCGTGACTGCAAGTGAGAAATATGTGGATTACATTGCAGTAAGCTTCGAAGAAACTGTAAATCATATGAAATCTTCCTCGAAGTGTGTGTTTACGGGCAATCCCGTTAGAGGAGAAATTGTAAATGCAAACAGAAAAGATGCAAGAAATCAATTAGGTATTAAAGATGATAAGCCATTTGTGCTGATATTTGGCGGAAGTCTTGGGGCAGGCAGGATAAATGATGCTGTGATTGATATGCTTCCAGAACTTTCGAGGGAAAAGAAGTTCAGACTTCTTTTTGGTACAGGTGACCGTAATTTTGAAAAAATATCCGGGAAAATTGCAGAACTTGGAATTGGCACGAATGAAGATATACAGGTAGTTCCATATATAAATAATATGGATAAAGCTATGGCTGCAGCGGACCTTGTAGTTTGCAGATCAGGAGCTATAACGGTAGCGGAGCTTGCAGTCTTGCTCAAGCCATCTATAATGATTCCTTCGCCTAATGTTGTAAGAAATCATCAGGAGCAGAACGCCCGAGAAGTTGAAGCAAAGGGCGGATGTATCGTTCTCCCGGAAACAGAGCTTTCGGGGAAGGAGCTTTATAAGCGTATTCTTGATACTGTATCGGAAAAAGAAAGGCTGGATCAAATGAGCGAAAGCCTTAAAAAGATAAAAAAAGATGATGCATGCAGTGCAATATTCGGACTTATGAAGAAAATGAGCAAAAAAACTTTCTGATTACGCATATTTTTTTCGAAAAGATATTGATAAATCTGAATACTTATGGTAAAATAACATTATTGTGTTTTGCAATGCATACGCAGTTTATGAACTTATGAAGGAGTAGATATTATTGAACAGCAGAAGTCAGATACATATAAATTTAACAGGCCTGGCGTTTTTATCATTTGTTTTCGGTGTGGTATATATGGTGGGTCACACTCGTGAGATGCTTAATATTATAACATCTTACGTTCAGTACAATCAAAGAAGTTATCTGAATTTGTCAAACCTTGCATACTGCCTTGTTGGAGTGGTGCATGTGCTTCTTTCTGTGGGGGTTATGTATCCTCATAAAAGTATGATGGTAAAAAAAGATATGCTTAAGATTACCTGCTATTTAATGACGGGAATATATCTTTTGGCAAACTTGTGGATATTCCGGTGGTTTTTCCAGAACCTTGTTTCAGGAAACTGGTCTTTTGACGTTGCACAGTTTTTAAAGGTTGAAAATATGATGTTTAATCATATGCAGTGGGTTTCACGTAATGCAGAAGTAATTTTTTACAATCATATAGCTGCAGCGTGTTGGTTTTTAATGGGATATTATATCGACCGTGACAGAAAAACAACCTGTAAACTTATGCTTGCTCAGATGGTGATTACATTTATTGTGCCTCTGGTTGTGTATTATCTTCTTTACGGAAAAGTTGCCCCCGACTGGTGGATGAAAAAAACAATTCCTCTGTTCTGCTCCGACGTTATACTTGCTTTTGGTCTTATATATGTTGCAAGAAGCAGAGAAGCCTGGATTAAGTATATATCACCACTGAGAAAGTCAAAGCGTAAACACCGTCACCATCACAATCATCACCACAGCTTAGAAAACTCAGCAAATGTTGAGGATGTGAATTCCGGGGCTGAGCAGGTTGAGGCAGAAGCTTCGGTAGCAGAAAGCACGGCTGCAGAAGATGTGCAGTCTGAACAAACTGTAACAAACGAATAAAATCGGAGATTATCATTATGGATTTTAAACAACAGATTATTGAACAACTTGCAATTATTACAGAGCTCGAAACCGATAAGGTGGCGAGCTCTGTTGAAATACCGCCCAATCCTGAAATGGGTGACCTTGCATTTCCTTGTTTTCCTCTTGCCAAGGTAATGAGAAAGGCTCCACCGATTATCGCAAAGGAGCTTTCAGAAAAGTTTCCAAAGCTTGATTTTGTTGACAAAATTGATGTAGCAGGCGGATATTTGAATTTCTTTTTCTCAAGAAGCAGCTTTGTAAAAGAAGAGCTTGCAGAAGTGTTCAGAAAAGGCGCGGACTACGGTAAGTCAGATGAAGGTAAAGGCAAAAAGGTGCTTGTTGAGTTTTCATCACCTAATATAGCAAAGCCTTTCCATATAGGACATCTGTTTTCAACTGCAGTTGGCAACAGCCTTGATAAAATATATTCATTTCTCGGTTACGACACTGTAAGAATAAACCATCTTGGCGACTGGGGAACCCAGTTTGGTAAGCTTATAAGTGCATATAAAAGATGGGGCGATCCTGCAGTCATCGAAAAGGACCCCATAAACGAGCTTTTGAAGCTTTATGTTCATTTCCATGATGTTGCGAAAGAACAACCCGAGCTTGATGACGAAGCAAGAGAATATTTCAGACTTCTTGAAGCAGGTGATGAGGAAACAACAAACCTCTGGAAATACTTCAGAGAAGTGAGCCTTGTAGAATTTAAAAGAGTATACGATATGCTGGGAATCTCTTTCGATTCATACAATGGCGAGAGCTTTTACAGCGATAAGATGGATGAGGTTGTCGAAATTCTTAAGGAAAAAGAGCTTCTTGTGGAGAGTGAAGGTGCGATGGTGGTTGATTTATCCGTGGAGGATATGCCGCCGTGTATGATTCTTAAATCAAACGGAACCACTATTTATGCTACCCGTGATATTGCTGCGGCTCTTTACCGCCACAGAACTTATGATTTCCATAAAAATATTTACGTTGTGGGTATGCCTCAGGCACTTCATTTCAGGCAGATATTCTCTGTTGTTGAAAAAATGTGCGGGGATTGGGCAAAGGATTGCGTTCATGTTGGATTCGGACTTGTTAAGTTCCCCGATAAAAAGCTTTCAACACGTGACGGTGATGTGGTTTTCCTGGAAGATGTGCTTAATGAATCAGTTTCAAAAACTCTCGGCATAATGAAGGAAAACAGCCCAGAGCTTGAAAACCCTGAAGAGGTTGCAACAAAAGTGGGTATCGGTGCAATACTTTATGCTTTTCTTAAAAACAACAGAGAGAAGGATATAGTGTTCTCCTGGGATACTATGCTTGATTTTGAAGGCGAAAGCGGACCGTATGTTCAGTATAGCTATGCGAGAGGCAGAAGTATTCTCCGCAGAAGTGAAGTTGACTACAGTAATGCAGACTATTCACTTCTTACAACAGATGAAGAATACGAGCTTGTAAAACATATATCCAAGTTCTATGAATCTGTTTACGCTGCGGCAGAGAAAAATGAGCCTTTCTATATAAACAGATACGTTACAACTCTTGCAAAGCTCTTTAATAAGTTCTATAATGTAAGTCCTATTCTTAAAAGTGATGTGGACCCTGAAATCCGAAAAGCAAGACTTGCACTTGTTGAGGCAACAACGATAGTTATAAAATCAGCTCTTGGATTACTCGGAATTGAGACAGTAGAAAAGATGTAATTGATAAAACAGCAGAAATGAATTTTCTGCTGTTTTAGTATTAGGGAGGTATGGTAATGTTAGAAACTATGATGGGAAATATGCAGCTGGTTGCAAGAATAATTGTTGCTGGGATTTGCGGCATAGCAATTGGTTATGAAAGAAAAAACCGTGCTAAGGATGCAGGCGTAAGAACTCATTGTATTGTGGCGTGTGCCTCTGCACTTATGATGATTATATCAAAATACGGGTTTATGGATTTCTTTGAAATGGGTACTTCTATTGGTGATGTAAGGCTTGACCCCTCGCGTATGGCTCAGGGAATAGTAACGGGTGTCGGTTTTCTCGGCTCGGGTATGATTTTTGTGCAACGTGGTTCAACAAGAGGTCTTACAACAGCGGCGGGAATCTGGGCAACCTCGGGAATTGGAATGGCGCTTGGTGCAGGTATGTATTTTATAGGAATTATGTCAACCATGATAGTTCTTGCAGTTCAATTCTTTTTCCATTTCAAAAGTAAGCTTATGATTGCTCATAAAGCAAAAAGACTTACTATAACAGGTGTAACTGAGGAAGGCTTTGAGGAAAAAACAGTGGCTCGTCTTTCTGATATGGGAATAGCTGTTACCGATATTTCTGCTTCAAAAAATTCAGAGGGAGCATTTGACTATAAATTCTATATAGAAGTTCTTGAAAATATAAGCGAGGAGAAACTTCTCCTGAAATTTGATTATCCTTGTGCTATTGATTCGGTGAAATAATATGTAACAAAAAAATCTCAGCGATGCTGAGATTTTTTTTAATTACATATAGTTTTTACGAATAAAGTCTGCACTGATTTTAAGACTGTCGAAGGGATCGCCGGGGCATATGTCCTGTTCCACAACGAAGTACTTAACACCTGCTTTGTGTGCAGCCTCAATAATTCCGTCCCAGTTAAGGTTTCCGGCTCCGACTTCGCATATGTAGGTATCCTGCTTTTTGTGAGTAACGGCTTTGTCTTTAAGGTGGAGTATATCAATTCTGCCTGAAAGCTTGTTAATCCAGTAAACAACATCTGCACCTGCATTTGCTATCCAGTATGTATCGAGAACAAAAGAAGTGGTTTTTGGGTTAAGACCGTCAACAAGAATGTTCCAACCCTTTCTTCCGTCATCAAGAGCTGCAAATTCATTGCTGTGATTGTGATATGTAAAGCGTCCGCCGTAAGGTGCAAGCTTTTCGCCAATCACGTTTGCTTCCTTTACTAATTCTTCGTATTCAGTTGCAGTATTTTTGTTAAAGTAGCCGATACCCATATATACTGTACCCAGTGCCTGATGATTTTTGAGTGCAGTTTCAAAATCATCACACATCATTTGGAAGTTGTCGTGAGTGCCGATAATTTCTAAACCTTCTTCTTTTGCAATCTCTCCAAAAACTTCGTATGGGATAGCACAGCCGGCGGTTTGACCTTGGTCGTAACCTAAAGCCTTAAGCTTTTTGAAAGTTTCGCGGATATCTTTTTCTGTTTGCATAAAGTCGCGTACAGTATGTAGCTGAACACCAAGTTTTTTTATTTTTTCCATTATTATTTTTCCTTCCTTTTACAGTTTAAAAATCAAATACAAAGTAACATTCTGAAAATTGCTTGTTTAACCAAATAGAATTATATCACCTATTTTTTTTAATGTCAATAAAATAATCATTATTTTGGATAATTTTATAAATTATATAATTTAGACAAAAAAAATCACAGTAACACACTATGACTAATGTTTTTTTATGAAAACATATCATTTTATGAAAAAAACTTGACAAATATGAGAGTCTATGGTATCATAATGAACGTACCTTGAATTTTGAAAAAATATTTTCTAAAAGGTATTGACAAATTGCTGTTGATGTGTTATAATGTCAACCGTTGGTTAAATAATATGCGTGATTAGCTCAGTTGGTAGAGCACCTGACTCTTAATCAGGGTGTCCAGGGTTCGAACCCCTGATCGCGTACCAAAAAAACGACAATTTCTTCAGGAATTGTCGTTTTTTTGTGCTTTCCTCTCTTATCTCTCCTCTGTTCTCTATTATCTAAAAAGAACAGCATTCGCTTCGCATAACGACTTGTTGTTCATATATGCAACGCCATATATTATTTTTTAATACATACTTGACAAGGTTTTAGGATTTAGTTTATAATATAGAAAATAATGCATTTGAAAGGAGTCGTATAATGTATATTGCAAACAAAGACAGATATTCTGATATGGTGTATAACAGATGCGGAAATTCAGGGTTATTTTTGCCCGCTGTGTCATTGGGACTATGGCACAATTTCGGCGGAACGGCACCTTATGAACGCAGTCGTGAAATGGTGCTTGGTGCGTTTGATATGGGAATTACACACTTTGATTTGGCAAACAATTACGGTCCGCCTATCGGCTCGGCAGAGGAGACTTTCGGCAAAATTCTTAAATCCGAGCTTGGCAGTTACCGAGACGAGATTATCATATCAACAAAGGCAGGCTTTAGGATGTGGGACGGTCCCTACGGAGAATGGGGCAGTAAAAAATACCTTATTGCAAGCTTAGACCAATCACTGAAAAGGAAAGTCGGATCGTAGCCAT
>JAZRQO010000027.1:0-121433 GCA_045649825.1 Clostridia bacterium | reverse complement strand
AACAAATCCTGTAAAAACAAATTTTGAGTATGATTTTACAACTCCCTTTGTACGTGACCCTGCAGATATGATATTTGAATCTGCTATGCTTGAAAATACTGCGTATACCATCAAGGTGAATTTGCCTGAAGCAACAAACCTCGTTGTAACAACCGGCGGCAATCCGTTAGCAGGGGATTTTGGCGGAGAGCTTCAGATTAAGGTTGATGAAGAAGAGCTTTTCAGAAAAACCATAACAGATGAAGGGTATATAACAAAGCATACTGTGGCTATACCTGCAGGTGAGCATACGGTAACTGTTGCTAATGCTTCGGCAAGAGCAAAGTTTTTCCTGGCTTGGATTGCATTTGAGAATGTGACATCACGTATATCTGCAGAAGCGGCAATTGGTGATAATAACGGTGTAATTCTCGTAAGAGATACAAAAGCGGTATACGCTGAAATTATTGCCGAGGATTACGACAATGCAGTGATCTCTGACGCAAAAGTTGACCTTAATCTTTCAAACCTTGATGACGGACATTATAGGCTCATTTGGTGGGATACCTATCAAAGCGGTGAGATTTCAAGGGAAGAATTTACTGTAGAAAACGGTTCGGCGTCTTTAAAGACTGTAAATGTTCCTGAATTTACACGTGATATTGCAGCGAAGATTGTTCCCATATCTGTGCCTGTGCTTTCAACAGACGTGCAGGGTATTACGGTTGATAACTCTGTTTGTAAGCTTGGTATGACAGAGAACGTAACCTACAGATACGACGATATGCAAGCTCTTGCAGGTGATATTACATCTGATGTTGATGTAAGCTTTGACGTTAAAGACAACGACGGAAACGGATATTTCTCAGACGGCGATACTTTAGAAGTAACCGTGAAAACCTCTGGTGATTTATTTACCTATACTGTTGATGTAGACACTAAAATCGACACAGAAATTACCGCCCTTACAATTGATGGTGGAAATGTAGACATTGGTAGAACGATTACGAAAAAAGGTGAAACACAGCTTTCTTACAGAGTAACCAATAATATGATTACTTCCATATCGCCCGTAGCGGTAGCTGTGTTGTATGATGCAAACGGTAGAATGATTAATTTGGATATTTCAAAATCAACATCAACTGTTTTAAAGGATGAATATGTTGATTTGCCCATTGAAATTAACATCACTGAAAAGGCAGCAGGTGGCAGACTTGAAATTCTTGTCTGGAAAAATATCACAACACTCAGCCCTCTCCAAAGAGCAGATAAATATATAATTTCTGTTGAATAAATATATAAGACAAAATATTCCTCAGTTTAAAGCTTTGTAATTGATTTTACTCACCTTAATGTGCCGAATTGACAATTTAATATAAGGACTGCTTAGGCAGTCCTTTCTTTTCGTTATATAATAAAAAAACAAAGACCTCTTTTGAGGTCCTTGTTAAGTCGCATTGATTAATTATTTAACCGTAACTTTTTTGATTACAAACAATGTTGCGATTGTAAGCACTATCGCAAGAGGGAGAACGATGTAAACATTCTGAACAAATCCTGCAATTATATATGAAACAAATGAAATAGCTGCAACTACTATTGCGTAGGGTATCTGAGTTGATACGTGGTCTATATGGTCGCACTTACCACCGGCTGATGCCATAATTGTTGTGTCAGAAATGGGTGATACGTGGTCGCCGCAAACTGCACCTGCAAGGCAGGCCGACATACCGATTATAAGAAGCTCGCTTCCTTCGGGGAATACAGCTACTACAATGGGAATGAGTATGCCGAAGGTTCCCCATGATGTTCCTGTTGAGAATGCAATAAAGCAAGCTACAAGGAATATGATTGCGGGGAGAAGATTTGCAAATCCTGCCGCATACTGAGAAATGAATGCTTCAACAAATTCTGCAGAGCCGAGCATTGTTGTTATGTTCTTAAGTGCTGTTGCAAATGTAAGAATAAGAATTGCAGGCACCATTGCATTAAAGCCTGCGGGTATACATTCCATTGCTTCCTTGAAGGATACAAGACGTCTTGCAATAAGATAGATGATTGTTATAACAAGAGCGATTATAGCGCCCCAGGGAAGACCTATGGTTGCATCTGTGTTTGCAAATGCATCAACGAATGAAAGTCCGTCGAAGATGCCGCCAACGTAAACCAGGGCAAATACACAAATTCCGACGAGTAGAACTATAGGAAGTACAAGGTCAATAACTTTGCCCTTTGAAGATGCCTGAACATTTTCTGTTTCATCCTTGATTTCTCTTACAAAAAGTTTACCTTCTTTTATTGCTCTTTCTTCGTGTGTACGCATAGGACCGAAGTCAAACTTCATAAGTGCTATTGCGATGATAAACACGAGAGTAAGAAGTGAATAGAAGTTATAAGGAATAGCTTTAATAAAGAGTGAAAGCCCTTGTCCTTCGGGTGCAAAGTCTGAAACTGCTGCTGCCCATGATGAAATAGGTGCTATCATGCAAATGGGAGCCGCTGTTGCATCTATGATATAAGAAAGCTTTGCTCTTGAAATTCTGTGAGTATCAGTTACAGGTCGCATAACTGAGCCAACGGTGAGGCAGTTGAAATAGTCGTCAATAAATATAAGAACACCAAGTAGGAATGTTGCAAGCGTTGCACCAACTCTTGATTTAATATTCTTTTCTGCCCATCTTCCGAATGCCTGGCTGCCGCCTGCCTTGTTAACAAGAGCAACGAGAACACCGAGAACAACAAGGAATACAAATATTCCGGCAGTTCCTGAAACTGCAGATATAATACCGTCGCTGAGGATACCATCAAGAGCAATTACAGGGTTGAAGTTTGCGTGAAGCAATCCACCAACAACAAGTCCTATAAATAGCGAAGAATAAACCTCTTTTGTTATAAGCGCAAGTGCAATAGCGATAACAGGGGGGAGAAGTGCAAGCCATGTTCCGAAGTGCTTGCTTACGGGTGCGGCTTCTTCTTCCTCTGCTGCTTCTGCAACAGGTTCTTCTTCAGCAACCTCTGCAATAGCTACGGCTTCTTCTGGTGCTTTTGCTTCTGTGGTTACAGCAGTTTCGGGTGCGCTCTGAGCTTCTGTTGCAAATGCAGTAAAGGGCATTGCATACATAAGCATCATAAGAACAACAACGAAACAACTGAAAATGTGTTTTGTCTTTTTGTTCATAATATAAAGTCCTTTCGTAAAAAATAGATAATAAAACTATACCACGATACGACATTTTTTTCAATATGCAATTATGCCAAAAAACAAAAGGCATTTATGACTAATTTGTAAAAAAACATTTTTTACATTTTTTTCAAAAATATTTTTTAATGTAGTTGACAAAGTTGAAAAATTATATTATAATAAAAATAAGTATAATCAGATGTTTTGTGAGCATTATTTGTGTCATTATATTCAGATATTGCTTGCTGAATATAATCAAAAAGGAGAGTAAAGAACATGAAAAAAATTATTTCAGTATTCTTATCGTTTGCAATGTTGTCTGCCACTGTTGTTAGTGCTGCATACAATTCAAAAGATGATATTTTGAACGATGGTAATATTAGCGGTCTTGGTATAACAACTTATGAAAATGTTGTTAATCAGACTGTTGATGCGGATATTCTTGTACGTGCTTCAGGTGCTTCTACATATGCGGATGGACCGATTAATGTCGAGAAAACTGCATCTGAACAGTTCCCTAAGTTTGATTTTAAAGCGGAATTTGAAATGTCTGATGTATGGGGACTTATGGAGTGGTACATAAGGAAAGGTAGTTTGTTGTCTGCACCCACCGACCTTAATGCAGTACCCGTAAGAGGACAGTTTGATGTAAAAGTAATATATCCTAAAAATTTAAATATTCCGGCTACATTTACAGAAGCAGGTAATCTTTATGGATTTAATGAGGAAGTAAAGCGAAGTGGGATTTTTACTGAGTTAGCAGCAAGCAGAAATGTGTCGCATTACGACTCTTTAAATAACGTTTTAACCATAACTGTTGTTGCATCAAGTACATGCGGTGAATTGAAAGAGGCATATAATTCAGGTTCGCCTAAGTTTGAACTTGAGTGTTTGGGTGTACAGCCTACAGCTTATGGTACATACACAGTAAAGGGAGAAGTTGACGGGAAGATAAAGATTGGTGATCCTACGATTGTAGATGAAGAAGATTACATTGGTGTTGTAAAATATAATGCTGTTCAGAAAGGAACTGCAAGTAATGATACACTCAATGCTTCTGTAAGCGTAACTCAGAAATCAAGCACACCTGGCGGAACAGTACCCGGCGGTGGTGTAAGCGGCGGAATATACATTCCTCCCACAATTAACGACGGAATAAAGATTGAGTTTGACATTAACGGCAACAGAGATATTATCAAGCCTATTACAGGAGCCACATCTGTTGTTGTAAACTACGACCAGATTAAGCCTGCTGCAATCGAGGGTATGACATTTGACGGATGGTATCTTGACCCTGCATTTACAGCTAAGTTTACAGTCGAAGGAACAGTTATGACAAACCTTGTTTTATACGGTAGATACGTTATAACCGACGCCCCTGAAGTATTTGATGATGCACACAAAGCATATATCAAGGGTTATCCCGACGGAACAGTTCAGCCTATGGGACTTATCACTCGTGAAGAAATAACAACAGCTCTTTACAGACTCCTTAAAGATTCTGTAGTTGAAAAGATTACAACAACCGAAAATAATTACTCAGATGTTGAGGCAGACAGATGGTCGGTTACATCTATTTCTTCAATGACTAAGGGTGGATATATCAAGGGTTATGAGGATGGAACATTCAGACCTGCAAATGATATCACAAGAGCAGAGTTCGCAACACTCGTTCTCAGATTCTTCGCTGATACAAATGCAATCACAGGCGGCGATAAGTTTATTGATATAGACAGTCACTGGGCAGAAGAAAATATCATCAAGGCAGAGGCTATGGGCTTGTTCAACGGTTATGAAGACGGAACATTCAGACCTGATGCTTACATCACAAGAGCAGAAGCTATGGCTGTAATCAACAGAATTACTGTTCGCCGTGCAAACAATAACAGCTTCGTAGGTAACTTCATTAACTGGCCTGATATTTCAACTTCAAACTGGTACTATGCAGATGTTATAGAAGCAACCAATACTCATAACTTCACAAGAATTGATGAATTAATGAATGAGCAGTGGACAGATGTTTCATATACAGACCTTATAGTTGGTTAATTTAAAACGCAAAAAATAGCTACTTCGGTAGCTATTTTTTGTTGCTCAGTTTTTCCTGCAGCACCATATCTTTCACTTTAATAAGCCTTGCAGTGTTACTGCGGGTGTTTTCTTCTATCCTCATTCTTATATAATGGATTGTTTCTCTGTAATTGGGGATGGTAACATATTCAAGAGAATTAACGTGTCGTCTTGTTTTTTCAAGCTCAGACGCAAGAAGCTTGAGGCTCATTTCAAGCTCTGCAAGCTTTATAAAATTATCACGTTCCTTTTGAAGCATATCTACTCCTGCTTTGAAGTCAGAAGTGGAAAAGGGAGCTGCGGTTTGTTTTTTCGTAGGAATTACTTTGTATTCGGGAACATTCACGCTCATTATATTCTTGTTCTCTTTGACTATTTCAGGTGCTGTCCCTGATGCGATAAAGTGATTTTTAAATTCTTGTTCTCCCACTGCGGCAGATGCAAATGCAAAAAGCTTTGTAGTTTTAGTTATTACTTTTTCAAGATGCAGTCTAAGCTCTGTCGCTTCTTTTTTTAGTTCTATAAATCTACGCATCATTTCGTCACGCTTGTCTTTTAAAAGCTTATGCCCGCTAACTGCGATTTTAAGGTCTTTTTTCAGCCTTGTAAGCTCCATTCTCGTTGCATTAACCTTGAGAATCATATTTATCCTTTCCGTAATACATATCAATGAATTTTTCGTCTATTCGCTTAAGTTCGCTTTTGGGAAGTGTGCTTAAAAGCTTCCATCCTGTTTGTAGAGTGTCTTCAATGCTTCTGTTGTTTGAAAACCCTTGCGATATATATTCTCTTTCAAATGCTTCTGCAAATTCTGCATATTGCCTGTCCAGAGGTGATACGGCACTTTCACCAAGAATTGCCATAAGCTCCTTTGCATTTTTTCCGTTAGCATACGCCGAAAACAATTGGTTCATTGTGCTTGAATGGTCGGCTCGCGTTTTGCCCTCGCCAATTCCTTTATCTTTTAGACGTGAAAGAGAAGGGAGCACGTCGATGGGCGGAAGAATATTACGCTTGTATAAATCACGGCTCAGGATAATCTGTCCTTCAGTTATATACCCTGTAAGGTCGGGGATTGGGTGAGTTTTATCATCTTCAGGCATAGAAAGTATGGGAATAAGGGTTATGCTTCCTTTTTTGTCCTTTATTCTGCCTGCACGTTCATACAGTGAGGCAAGGTCTGTATACATATACCCCGGATAACCCCGTCGTCCGGGGATTTCTTTACGTGCCGCAGAAACCTCGCGAAGTGCATCGGCATAGTTTGTTATATCGGTTATAATAACAAGAACGTGCATATCAAGCTCAAATGCAAGGTATTCTGCTGCAGTGAGTGCCATTCGGGGGGTTGCTATTCTTTCGATAGCAGGGTCATTTGCTAGATTTATAAACATTACGGTACGCTCGATTGCACCTGTTTCTTTAAAGTCGTCAATAAAGAAATCTGCCTCTTCAAAGGTTATACCCACAGCTGCAAAAACCACTGCAAAGCTTTCCTCCGAACCGCGAACGGTTGCCTGACGTGCAATCTGAGCTGCAAGTCGGGCGTGGGGAAGACCGCTTCCAGAAAAAATAGGGAGCTTTTGCCCACGAACAAGAGTATTTAACCCGTCAATTGCAGAAATTCCTGTTTGTATGAACTCATCAGGATAAATTCTTGATGCAGGGTTCATAGGAGTTCCGTTAATATCCTCATATTTTACGGGTATAATTTCAGGACCTTTATCTATAGGGTTTCCAAGCCCGTCAAAAATTCTGCCTGTCATATCAGGAGATAGCCCAAGGCTCATACTATGCCCCGTAAAGCGTATAACACTGTTTTCGAGGTTAATTCCGCTGCTGCTTTCAAAAAGCTGAACAAGAGCTTTGTCCCCGTCGATTTCAAGAACTCTGCATTTTCTTGTTTCTCCGTTTTGGAGTACTATTTCGCCAAGCTCGTCATATGCCACATCCGTAAGTCCTGTTGCAACCATAAGCGGACCTGCTACTTCCTTAATTGTTTTGTATTCTCTCAATTCATAGCTCTCCTTTATATGTTGTCAGCGAAAATCCCACTGTTTTCCTCTGCAGTAAGCGCCTCAGTTTCTCTTTGGATATCTTCTTTTAGTTTTTTATAAGAATTTTCAATTTCCGATTCTTTAACATATTTCAGACGTCCAATCTGCTCCTTGGATTTTATCCCTGTTGCCTGACTTATGCTTATACCTCTTTCCAGCGCTTTATGTGCGGATTCGTAGTAGAATATTATAATTTTCATCATAATAAGCTGTTTTGTATAAGAGGTATAGGTGTCAATTTCGTGAAATGCGTTCTGATGCAGAAAATCTTCTCTCACAATTCTGGCAATTTCCATTTTTAAACGGTCTGAATTACTCAGTGCGTCAATACCCACAAGACGTACTATTTCCTCCAGCTTTGATTCTTCCTGCAGTATGGTTATAAGCTTGTTGCGGCAATGATTAAAATCCTTGTTTACGTTTTCAGAAAACCAGTTTTCAAGTCTGTCTATATACAGTGAGTAACTAGTCAGCCAGTTAATTGCGGGAAAGTGACGTTTATATGCCAGAGCGGAATCAAGGCCCCAGAAAACTTTAACAATTCTTAGAGTTGCCTGTGCTACAGGCTCTGAAATATCACCACCGGGGGGTGAAACTGCACCTATCATTGTAAGTGAGCCTTCACGGTTATCCCGTCCGTTAGTTATAACTTGTCCTGCACGCTCGTAGAAGCCTGCAAGACGGCTTCCAAGATATGCAGGGTATCCCTCTTCGCCGGGCATTTCTTCCAAACGCCCCGACATTTCACGGAGTGCCTCTGCCCAACGTGAGGTTGAATCCGCAAGGAGCACTACCGAATAACCCATATCACGGAAGTATTCTGCAATTGTAACTCCTGTATAAATAGAAGCTTCACGTGCAGCAACGGGCATATCGGAGGTGTTGGCAATGAGAACAGTTCGCTCCATAAGGGTTTTACCTGTTTTAGGGTCCTTGATTTC
The DNA here is from genome assembly GCA_045649825.1 of Clostridia bacterium. Taxonomy (GTDB): domain Bacteria; phylum Bacillota; class Clostridia; order UBA1381; family UBA1381; genus RGIG9115. The sequence goes on along the minus strand of JAZRQO010000027.1, from coordinate 113,205 downwards.
GGGGAATTCATTTAAAACGTCAGTCATTTCGTTACCACGTTCACCGCAGCCGATATAGACTACAATGTCTGCATCACACCATTTCGCAAGCTGATGCTGAACAACTGTTTTTCCACTGCCGAAAGGCCCTGGAACAGTCGCAACACCGCCTTTTGCAATAGGGAAGAAGGTGTCAATAACTCTTTGACCTGTTGGCAGGGGTACGGATGGTGGCATTTTATCTTTATACGGTCTGCCTTTTCGAACAGGCCATCTTTGGAGCATACACACGCCTTTTCCCGAAATTTTGGCGATCTCTTCTTCAACTGTGAATGAGCCTTTTCTTAAATCTGAAACTTTTCCTTCAAAACCGTAGGGAACCATTATTTTGTGGATTACTGCATCTGTTTCTTTTACTTCACCCAGAATATCTCCGAATGAAACACAATCACCGTTTTTAACACAGGGCATAAAATCCCATTTTTTTGCCTTGTCAATGGCATTTGTATGCACTCCGCGTTCCAGTCTGTCGCCGCTTAAGCTTTGAAGCGCATATAATGGGCGTTGTATTCCGTCAAATATATTTCCGATAAGTCCCGGGGCAAGCTCAACGCTTAACGGATAGTGAAGTGTTGTTACCTTTTCGCCGGGTTTTATTCCTGAAGTTTCTTCATATACCTGTATAGAAGCTTCATCCCCGTGCATTTCTATAATTTCACCTGTTAACTCTTTATCACCTGCATATACCACGTCAAACATATCTGCACCCTGCATATTTTTTGCAATTATGAGAGGTCCCGAAATTTTTTTGATGGTTCCGTTCATATAAGTTTTCACCTTTCTGCCAATAGGCTGAATTGTTAAATTTTGCTTCCCACTGCTTTTTCGGCAAATTTGTCCAGTCTGTCTGTTCCAATGGGAGAGGCGTTGTCAGGGAGTGGAAGCACAGCGGTTTCGGTGCTGTTCACTTCAGCGAAAAACTCTGTTGACATATATATAATACAATAATTTTCTTTCAGCATTTCAATGAGTGCTTCTTTTGCTTCAGATTCTGTATGCACTATGGCAGTTTCAAACCCAATCGCTGAAAAACTGCATATTTTCTCATACTCGCCGATAACTCCTGCTTTAAGCATAGGTATCACACAGCCTTTCTGTGATTTCTTCCTTACCTGCACCTGATTTTTTGCCCCATAGAACAGTACGTATGTTCCTGATTTCTATTAAACTTCCGTAAAAAAAACCAAAAATCGGTGCTATGGAAAATGAATCATATTTATGGTTTTTCAAGTATTCCATTTTAATATTTTCGTATTTAACATCTTTTGTTTTTGATTCCTCAAGTATTTGAAACCATTCTTGGAAAAAAACATTTTCTGACGTGTTAATTCCTGTTTCTGTCAGTTTGTTTTTAATGTATGTTTCGCATTTTTCGGGATTGTCGCTGTTTTTTAATATGGATAATGCCTCGTTATAAATATGCGAATATTTTGAGTTTTTTGTTTGTTTTTTGTGATTATATAGCTCTCGGCTGTCCTTTGTTGACAATATTTTCAGCAAAGGTTCAGGGCTTAATTTTTTGTAAACACACTTAGCTGTTGCTTCTATATTGTAAAAGTCATTTTCCAGAAAAAACTCGGTGGGTATATGAATTTTTAAATTCATTAACTTGTTCAGCAGTTCAATTTCCTTTTCTTTAAGTGCTTTCTCTGCTGCAATTCCCTGTTTCAGATATCCCCGCCTTACTAATTCCTCAAACACTTCGCTATATCCGGGTTTTGCGGCAAGGCTTACAAAATCGTTATATGAGAGCATCTCGTTTTCATATACTCTCACCAGAGAAATTCCAAACAAAATATCGTCCTTCATAACGATGCCTCGTATCTTCCTAAAATCTGCATAAGCTCGGGCTTTTTGTCGGCAACTATTGTTTCGGGTGTGATTTTATCCCTGTAGGCAGAGGTTTGAATTATAAAACCTGAAGGCTCGTTGCACTCTTTGATTTTTACGGAGTATGTTTTTGAAATCTTTTGCAGCAAATCCTTTCCAAGACGTTTTATATCACCTTTGCTGAACAGAATTTCTGAGTCCTGTGAAGGATTTTTTTGACAGATAATATCATTTACAAAAGATGAGTATTCATCGGGAGGCATATTTGATAAACTTTCTGCAGCTTTTTTTATGATTTCTTCAAAGAATTCAAATTTCCCGCGGCTTTGAGCATTTGATGTTACAGTATTTATGTCGTAGGAAAGCTTTTTTTTAATAGTACTTTCTTTTGAGGCTTTTTCTTTATCAATTTCAGAAAGCCTCTTTTTATGTTCATTTTGTATTGTTTTAAGGGCTTCCCTAGTTTTGAGGGTATATTCTTTTGAAATTTCATTGGCCTTTTCTTGTGCTTCGTTTATTATGCTTTCGGCAATTTCTTCTATTGTCGCCACTTGATTAACCTCCAATGTTGATAACCATAAGGAAAGATACTATAAAAGCAAGGAGTGCATACAGTTCCACCAATGATGCTGATACAATTGCTTTTGAGCTTTCCTCAGGCTTTTTTGCTATAATATGCACGCCTGTAACGCACACTCTGCCCTGAGATGCGGCTGAAAAATATCCGCCAAGCGCCATGGGAATGCAAGCTGCAAAATAGCTTAGCCCCTGTGCAATGCTTGCAGGAGGCTCTCCGCCTAATATACCTGTGTTAAGAAGCACCATTACACCTATTATCAAACCATATAGTCCCTGAGTACCCGGAAGAAGCTGGAGTACGAGAAGCTTGCCGAATTTTTCGGGTTCCTCTGAAACCACCCCTGCTGCGGCTTCGCTGGCGATACCTACGCCTCTGGCGGACCCCATGCCGGCAAACGCAACGGCGAAAGCTGCTCCTGTAAGTGCTATAAATAATCCGTAATCCATAAATAAAATCCTTTCTTAGTAACGGCTTCCGAAGGGAACAAAAGCCCGTCCGCCGCCTTCATAAAATTTGCTGTAAAATTCAACGTATTGAAGCCTGTTTGTATGAACATATGCTCCAAGCATATTGATTGCAAAGTTCAGGCTGTGTCCTATAATAAAAATCAGTATATACATAATAATACCTGTTAAAGAATTTCCGCCAAGTCCGCCAAGGATATTGACCACTTCAGCAATTACTCCCGTTGCAAGACCAAGTGCCATAAGTCTTGAATACGACAGTATGTCACTTATATAGCTGGTAATGTTGTAGAGGCTTAAAAAACCGCCTGTTATTTTTAAGAAAATATTTTTTTTGTCCCGTCCCTGAGTTGTTACAAGCGATAAAGCTCCTATAGCGGTAATTATAACTCCGGGTGTTGTAAGTGGTTCATATGCAATCCCTGCAGACAGAATGCCAAGCCCTGAAAGCGTTAAAATCCAGCTCCCGGTATCCAGTAAACCTTCTGTTATTCTGCCGTGTCTTAATTGAATATAAAACTTTATACAAAGTCCTGTCAGTATCTGTATAAATCCCAATGCAATGCTGAAAATTAAAAGTGTGAGAGGCTCTTGCGTGGGATTTATCCATAAAGGTCTTAAAATTAATCTTCGACCTAAAAATATTTCCCCTATTGAGGTTATGGCGTTACCGAAAAAGCTTCCGTACATAAGTCCCCAGAATAGGGTAGATATGCCACAGAAGAAAAACATACGAAGCATTTTTTTGATTTTTGAACGTCCGATAAAACCTCCGTATCCGCATACGATTATCATTAAAAGACCATAGCCGGCATCGGAGAACATCATTCCGAAAAAAAGGTAATAGAAAAATGCCATGATGGGGTTGGGGTCTATATCCTGGGAAGATGGCATTGTATATGATTCGGTTATGCCTTCAACAGGCGAAACAAGGAGGTTGTTTTCAAAAGCTACAGGTGCATCTTTGTCCGCTTCTGAAAAATGAATGAATGCTTCGGGAAATTCTTTTTTCAGAAGCTTTGAGTTTTTGCTCACTATATATCCTGTAATTACAGATGTTTTTTCGGTGCTGATAAGCTTTGTCTTTTCTTCTTCAAGCTCCTTCTTTTTCAGGATTTTTTTGAGCTTTAAGGCTTTTTTGTGGGAAGAAAGCTCTGTAAGCTTGAGTTCCAATGATTGTATTTTTTTGTTGTTTTCTTCAATTTCTGAATGTAGCTTTTCTATAAACTCTTTGGGCGTAAATTTTGCCTGTTTTACAAATTCCGTAAAGCTTTCGGGCGCAGGAACTGTGTTTTTCTGCAAAAGCCATACATATGTTCTGTTATTGTCTTGTTTTAATATGTGAATAAAAGAATGTTCTGAATTTTCGGGAACTTCGCCCATAAAATATCCGTGACGTGCTGTTGTGTGCAGTGTCTTGAAAGTGTTGAGAGAATATTCCGAGCTTTCGTAGGGAATAATAGATTTAATCTCCTGAAGAGCTTTTATGTTTGCGGCTTTTAATTTGTCTATAGCCCTGTCTGTTTCGATAATCAGTTCTGAAAGATTTGGCGGTGAAGTGCTTGCTTTGGAGTTTTCTGACGGGTACTTTTCCAAAATCTTAAGTGCAGTCTGTAAGTGTTCAACCTTGCTGTTTATTTGTGATATTTCCCGGTTTGAAAGTTCATTATTTTCAGACGTACCTATAATTTGGGCTATTTTCAGTTTTTGAAGTTTTTTCATGGTGGAGTTTAGCCTCGGTGTTAAAGTGATTAGCTGAAACTTAATGATTTTTGCAAGTGCCATCTACATCTTTGCCTTTCCTGTTATATATTCTGTAACCAGATTAATCATTTGAGTTTTGTGATTGTTAAGGGTGTTTTTTATCTTATTTGATATTTCGTCGGTGGTGAGGACCAGTGCTTGTAATTCTTCGTCCGCATCTTTTTGCAGCTTAGCAAGATAACTGAAAGCATTTGACCTGTATTGCTCCTCTTCTCGTTTTAAAGCTTCTTTTTCACGGGCAATTGTGTCTGTATGTGATTTTTTTGCTTGTTCTGTTGTGCTGTTTATTATACGCTTTGCTTTTTCTTCGCTCTCCAGAATTTTTGAAATGTAATCTTCAGCCAATTTTATCGCCTCGCTTTTTTTGTGTTTCGGTTATAATTTTTCCAAATCAGGCTTAATATATTACTCAAAAATCAAATACCAAAAAAATCCTGTGGTTGCCCACAGGATTTTGGAAATCAATATTAGTCGCAGCAACAGTTACATCCGGGATTATCCGAATCAAGATCGCATTTTTCGGGTGGGAAAAATTCGTCAACGGGGAAGCTGATTCTTTCAAACAAATCGCAGGGATTGTCGTCCGTTGCGCCAACGCACTCTTTGTTGGGTATGCAGAAGTCGTATGAAGGAATGAGTAGCTGAACTCTTCTTTCGAGCTTAACGATAGAGAATATACCCAGTGATACAAGAACTCTCTTTTCCTCGCCTCCGAGAATGAGATTGTCATCAAATACGCGGCAAACTGATTCGGGTATGCTTGAAATATCGAGATTGTCGTCACAGCAACAGCAGCAGGGGTCTTTCACGTCAACAACTTTTGCTCCGAGAGCGATAGGTTCAACAACCTCAACCACAGCTTTAGGCATATTTGTTTTTTTCCAGAGCTGAGGGTCGAATGCATCCTCTTTATAACGTGATGAGAATGTTTTTGCATTGCCTTCTGATCCGAAAAGTATAACCTTTTTCTCGAATGTGGCAAGGCCTTCGACCTCAGTGGGCTTGCCTACACCTGTGTATGCTGCAAGCTTGATTTTGAAGAAATACTTGAGGTCTACAGAATAGTAGCCTCTGTTGAACGGTACTGATTCCACATCTGTGAAAATCCAGATGATTTCGGCTTTTGTGCATTTAACGCTGATAGCTCTGTCGATAACAGACTGACCACAAGCTGTAAGATATACTCTTATGTTTTCGATGCAGTCTTTATCGCGGCAACTGTCGTATACTTTGTCTGTATGTATGCATACCGCTTCTTTAAAGTTGCGGTCGTTATTGCAGGTTTCACTCATTGTAATCTTCCTTCCATATTTAATTCAGCCGTAGCTGTTAGTATTACAATATGCGCTTTAAGCATAAATGTGCATTTAAAAAATTTCCATTTGTAAAATTAGCTAATTTTTTCTCTGAAATTCTACAAAAAATTACAATATCATAGAAGTGGCGAAAAATAAGGAAAATCCCTTTGACTTTTTTATCAAAATATGGTATAATCAAAACAGATTATGAGCAGTATTAATCTGCTGAAAGGTCGGATGCAGAAGATGTTTGCAATCGGTGAAAAAATAGTATATCCTCTTCACGGTGCGGGAACTGTAGAAGCAATTGAAGAAAAGGAAATACTCGGCTGTAAAAAGAAATATTACGTAATGAGAGTTTATTCCGGGAATATGACTCTTCTTATTCCTGTGGATAACTGTGAAGAAATAGGCGTAAGAAATGTTATTGATAAAGCTGAAGCTAAGAAAGTTATCGAATATTTTAAAACAGAACCTCTTTATGATGACGATAACTGGAACAGACGTCAGCGTGAGAATATGAGTAAAATTAAATCCGGTGATATATATAAAGTGCTTGATGTACTTAAAGATTTATTGTATCGTGATAAGCTCAAAGGTCTTTCCACAAGCGAAAGAAAGGCACTCGGCAGTGCCAAGCAGATTATTGTGAGTGAGCTTATTATGAGTGGCTTCGCGAGCGACGAAGATATTGAACTGATTATGGATACTATTATTGACGGTCTTATATCCGATAAGGAAGGTTGATTATTTTGGTTGCAGTTATAATGGCGGCAGGTACGGGCAGCAGGATGAAGGCAGGGAAGAATAAGGTGTTTTTACCCTTGTGCGGTAAGCCTATGCTTGTGCATACTGTGGAAGCTTTTGAAAAAAGCAGCTTGGTTGATGGCATAATTGTTGTAACCGGCAACGGTGATATTAATAAGTGCAAAGAAATTCTTTCAGGGTTTTCTAAGGTAATTTCCGTTATTCCCGGTGGTGACACCCGTCAGGAGTCTTCATTTTTAGGAGTTTCGGCAGCAGAATCTGAATTTGTACTTATTCACGATGGTGCAAGAGCGCTTATAACTCCTGAAGAAATTGACAAAGTGGCAGAGACGGTTATAAAAACAGGAAGTGGCGCTGTGGGAGTTCCATGTGTAGATACAATGAAAATGTGTATCGGCGGCAGGATTGAAAGCACTGTCGACAGGGAAAAGCTTTTTAAAGTGTATACACCTCAGGGCTTTAACCGTGAGAAACTACTTATGCTTCATATTAAGGCGAAAGATGAAGGGGTTTCTGTTACCGACGATTGCGGATTGTATGAATGGGCAGGCGAAACTGTAACTGCTGTAAACGGAAGTCCTCTTAATATTAAGCTGACAACACCTGAGGATATTTTGATTGCTGAAGCAGTGCTAAAATATCGAGTAAATTCATAATAAAATTTAGTGCGACACTCTTTTGGTGTCGCATTTTTAAAAAATGGAGGAAATGTATATGTTCAGAATCGGACACGGATATGATGTTCACAGACTTGTGGAAGGAAGAGAGCTGATTTTATGTGGAGTGGATATTCCCTATGAAAAAGGTCTGCTGGGACATTCTGATGCGGATGTAGCGCTTCACGCTGTAAGTGATGCGCTTCTTGGTGCTCTTGCACTTGGAGATATAGGTAAGCATTTTCCTGATTCTGACGAGCGATATAAAGGAATATCAAGTATGCTTCTCCTTCAGAATGTTGCAGAGCTTGTGCATGATAGAGGCTACGAGCCGGCGAATATTGATGTAACCATTGTTGCGCAAAAACCAAAACTTTCCCCCTATATTCAGCAAATGCGTCAAAACATTGCCGAGGCTTGCGGATGCGGAATAGAAGCCATAAGCGTTAAGGCAACAACCACAGAAAAGCTTGGTTTTGAGGGCGAAGGAGTGGGTATTTCCGCCACTGCGGTAACCTTGCTTAAAAAAAGATAAAAATGCAGAAAAAAGCTTGCTTTTATCGGCAATTTGTGGTATAATGAATTCAAGTATTTTTGTATAAAAACTTTTGTACTGGAGTGAATATAAATGGCGCGTAAAAAGGCCGAAAAAATGTTCGATATGGAAGCCATTGAGAATTCAAAGGTTATTGATGTTGAGCTTAATAACGAAATGAAAAAATCCTATATTGACTATGCTATGAGCGTTATAGTCAGCCGTGCTTTGCCTGATGTCAGGGACGGTATGAAGCCGGTACACAGACGTATCCTTTACGATATGTATGAATCAAATCTTCTCTATGAGGCAGATTTCAGAAAATCAGCAGCTACAGTAGGTGACGTGCTCGGTAAATATCATCCCCATGGCGACAGTTCTGTTTACATGGCAATGGTACGTCTTGCTCAGGATTTCTCACTTAGATACCCCCTTGTTCAGGGTAAAGGTAACTTTGGTTCGATAGATGGCGACCCTCCTGCAGCATACCGATACACAGAAGCCAAAATGTCGAAGATTGCAGCGCATATGCTAAGCGACATTGAGAAGGAAACTGTTGATTTTGTTTCCAACTATGATGATAAACTAAAAGAGCCAAGCGTGCTTCCGTCACGTTTCCCAAACCTTCTTGTTAATGGCTCCAGCGGTATTGCCGTTGGTATGGCAACTAATATCCCGCCTCATAATCTTTGCGAGGTTGTAGACGGTATTGTTGCAGTTATTGACGACCCCTACATTACCCTTGATGAGCTTATGACTCATATCCAGGGTCCCGATTTCCCCACGGGCGGTCTTATTATGGGCAGAAGCGGAATAAGAAAGGCTTATTCAACAGGCCGCGGCAGAGTTATTATGCGTGCCAAGGCTGAAATCGAAGAGTATAACGGCAGAAGCAGAATAGTTGTTACCGAGCTTCCTTATCAGGTAAATAAGGCAAAGCTCGAAACTCAGATAAACGAGCTTGCGCGGGACGGCAGGATTGAAGGTATTTCTTCAACCCGTGACGAGTCTGATACAAATATCAATCTTATTATTGAGCTTAAAAAAGATGCAAATGCCAATGTAGTGCTTAATAATCTTTATAAGCTCACTCCAATGCAGGAAACATTCGGTGTGATATTTGTAGCTCTTGTTGATGGTCAGCCTAAGTGCCTTAACCTTCGTGAAATGATTGATGCATATATCACTCATCAGGAGGACGTAATCAGACGTCGTGTTCAGTTCGACCTTAAAAAAGCTAAAGAACATGCTCATTTGCTCGAAGGTTATAAGGTTGCTATCGACTATATTGATGAGGTTATCAGCATAATTCGTTCATCACAGAGCATAGCAGATTCTAAAGCAAATCTTATTGAGCGTTTCGGTCTTTCAGAAGTGCAGGCTACTGCTATCGTTCAGATGCAGCTTGGACGTTTGTCAGGTCTTGAAAGAAATAAAATCGAGGAAGATTATGCCGAAACAATGGCAAAGATTGAGGAATACACAGCTATCCTCGGTGACGAAGCAAAGGTTCTTGAAATCGTTAAGAATGACCTTATAGCTATGAAGGACAAGTTCGGTGACGAAAGACGTTCCGAAATAACTATGGTAACTGATGAAATTGAAGACGAGGATTTAATCGAAGAAGAAGATGTAGTTCTTACAATGTCCCACAACGGATATATAAAAAGAGTGCCTGTTGACACATACAGGTCTCAGCACCGTGGCGGAAGAGGTATATTCGGTATGTCCACAAGGGAAGAGGACTACGTGGAAAATATGTTCAGTACCTCAACTCATGACCATATTATGTTCTTTACCACTAGAGGTGTCGTATACCGTCTTAAGGGTTATCAGATTCCCGAAGCGGGAAGAACTGCCAAGGGAACAGCTATTGTTAATCTTCTCCCGCTTGAAGCTGATGAAAAGGTAACTGCGATTATACCCATCAGAGAATTTACAAGCTACAAAGACCTTGTATTTATTACACGTAAGGGTGTTGTAAAGAAAACCTGCCTCACTGATTATTCAAAAATACGTAAAGTAGGACTTCGTGCCATAAACCTTGATGAGGATGATGTTCTAATTGACGTTCTTGTGTCTGAAGCAGATAACGACATAATGCTCACAACTCATAACGGTATGGCTATCCGCTTTAAGGAAAATGATGTGAGAGGTGTTGGAAGAACAGCACGTGGTGTGCGCGGAATACGCCTTAAAGGTGACGACTATGTTGTTGGCGGTGCGGTTATAACAGATGACGCTAAGTGCCTTGTTGTAACTGAAAAAGGCTATGGTAAAAAGACAGATTTTGCTGAATATAAGGCTCAGAGCCGCGGCGGTATGGGCGTTAAAACTTATAAAATAACCGATAAAACGGGTGCTCTTGTGGGTATGACGGGAGTAACTGACGAAAACGATATGCTTCTTATTACCTCTGACGGTGTGGTTATCAGAATGCACGCAAATGAAATCAGCACAATCGGAAGAAACACCCAGGGTGTTCGTCTTATGAGGCTTGCGGATGATGTTGCGGTTGTTGGTATGGCGATTACAGGCTATGACGACGGTGAGAAAACTGAAACTCCCGATAATGAAGCGATAGCTGAACCTGAAGACGATACGGAGCAGGATATTCAGGAGGATGTTTCTTCTGAAACTGAAAGTGAGGAATAATAAATGGAAAAAATCAATATAGAAATCGAAGTAGAAAATAAAGGCATAATTAAAGCGGAGCTTTATCCCGAAATTGCTCCCATAACCGTTGAAAACTTTGTTAAGCTTATAGGCGAAAACTTTTTTGACGGACTTATATTCCATCGTGTAATCAAAGGCTTTATGATTCAGGGCGGCGGTCTTGACGTAAATGGTAATCAGAAGCACACATCTTCTATAAAGGGTGAGTTTGCTTCGAACGGTGTTCAGAATAAGCTCCTTCACGTAAGAGGTGTACTTTCTATGGCGCGTACAATGATTCCCGATTCAGCATCAAGCCAGTTCTTTATTATGCATATGGATGCACCTCACTTGGATGGTCAATATGCAGCATTCGGTCAGGTAACAGACGGTATGGATGTTGTTGACGCTATTGCAGACGAAAGAACAGACTTCTCTGACAGACCTCTTAGTGATTGCATAATCAAAACAATTCGTCTTGCTTAAAAAGAGGTAACGGCTATGCCTAAAATATCAATTAAAAACGATTATATAGTATTGCCCGTAAAATTGGTTGAAGAGGTTTTTCCTTCAACCAATGCTACGTTTATTAAGGTATATACTTATATTCTTATGCTTTGTGCAAAGAATAGAGAAATAGATCTTGCAAGAGTGGCGGCTGATTTGCAGCTTCTTGAAAGCGATGTTCATCAGGCGGTGCGTTTCTGGGAAAGCTGCGGTGCGATTGGAGTGTCAGAAGGCAAATCACAGTCGGATGAAAAGTTGTTTAATGATACTGTAAAAGAAGAGCCTTTGATAACATCAGAAAATTCCGGGGTTACTGACATAACTTCCGAAATTGAAGGAAATCCCATGCTTTCTGAAATGCTTCAGCTTGCACAGGAGGTCCTTTCAAAACCTATTAGCCCTGCCGAAACAAAAACCTTGTACTGGATATATGATGAGCTTGGCTTTTCTCCTGAGGTTGTTCTTATGCTGCTTGAATACTGTGTTTCAATAGGTAAAAAGAGTATGCAGTATATAGAACGCGTTGCAACTGCATGGCACAGTAAAGGGATTAATTCTATGGAAGAAGTGGAAAAATTCCTTGCTCAGGAGGAACGTACTAAAAACTATAAAAACAGTCTTAAGGCTTTATTTGGGATTCGTGACAGAAACCTTACAGGTATAGAAGAGGACTATCTGCAAAAATGGCATGAGGACCTTGAAATGAGTGAAGAGATGATTGCTCTAGCATATGAGTACTGTATACTCAGAACAAACAAGCTTTCTTTCCCCTATATGGATAAAATCATCTCCGAATGGAGTGCTAAGAATATCCGCACAATAGAGGCTGCAGAGGCTGAAAATGAAGCTTTCAAAAAAAATAAGCCCGGCACAATAACCGAGCCGGGCGCTAAAATAAGTAGCTTTGATAATGATGATTTAGAAAAGTTCACATGGGATGATGTTGCTGATAAATCAGAATAATACAGCTTCTAAAAATGTAGCAACAGAAAACAATAATACAATAACATGACCCCAAAGCATAAAGTGCAGGGGTTTTGTTGCTTCTGCCTCCAGATAGCTTTGGATTGCTTTAAAGATTAATAAAGCGCCACCGCATATTATGGCAGGAAAGAAGAAAACAAGAAGAAGACTTCCGTTTGCAGTATTGTTAAGCACGAAAGCGGAAATTATTCCGAAATATGCAAGCCCGCATATCAATGAAAAACTAAGGGCAAAGCGTTTTTTTGAAAAAAGTGATAATATATTCATTATTGTACCTCTGAGCTTTAATTTATGGTAAGTATATCATAAGTTGCTTTTGATGTCAATAGAAAGGAAATGTACAGATGAAATTAATTGTGGCAGTTTCTGATAATTGGGGGATAGGCAAGGATAACGGATTGCTCTTTTCTATCCCCACCGATATGAAATTTTTCAGAGAAACAACAAAAGGGCATACTGTTGTTATGGGCAGAAAAACTCTTGAATCTTTCCCTGGGGGTAAGCCTCTTAAAAACAGAATTAACATTGTTCTTTCGAGAAATCTGCCTGAGGGCGAGGGTTACACTGTTGTACGAAGCGTTGATGAACTTCTTGAAGTACTTAAAAATGTAGATGATGAAGCGTTCATTATAGGCGGAGAAAGTGTATATAAGCTTCTTTTGCCATATGCTGATACTGCACTTGTTACAAAGGTTTCCGCACTTGTCCCTGCCGATAGTTTTATGCCAAACCTTGATGAAGATGAATGCTGGAAGCTTGAAAGTGTATCTGAGCCGATTTCAGAAAACGGTGTTGAATTCAGCTTCTGCACCTATAAACGTGTACGTGGAGAGTGATTGTTTTGGCGAACAGTGTTTATGAAAATATAAAGAATGCAAGCTTTTCTAAAAGTCAGAAAAAAATAGCTGATTATATACTAACACACGAAAAGCAGGCATTTACAATGACTGCCGCAGAGCTTGCAAAGGCGGCTGAGGTAAGTGAGGCTACTGTTGTACGTTTTGCTGTGAGTCTTGGCTATGACGGCTATCAGCATTTTCAGAAAAGTCTTGCCCTTGAAGCAAAAAATCAGCTTACTGCAGTTGAGAGAATGGAGCTTCTTTCTGAAAAAGGTAAAGGCAGCGACGTAATAAAAAGAGTTTTTAAGGCGGATATGGAAAAAATTGAAAAAACAATGTCTGACCTTAATTATGAAAGCTTTAATACAGCGGTTGAAGCGCTCCTTGATGCAAAGAATATTTATATTGCAGGAGTGCGAAGCAGTGCAGCACTTGTTACTTTTGCAGGATTTTATTTTAACCTTCTTTTTGGTAACTGTCGTGCTATAACAGGTGCAGGTGGTGAGGATATTACCGAGCAGCTTTTTCACGCAGGAGAAGGGGATGTTGTTCTTGGAATAAGCTTTCCCCGATACTCAGCAGGTATGGTAAAGGCAATGGAATTTTCAAAAAACAGAGGTGCATTTGTAATTTCTCTTACCGATAGTGAACAATCACCCATGACCGAACATTCATCTTGTGTACTCCTTGCAGAGAGCGACATGGACTCTTTTGCGGACTCATTGGTTGCACCTATGAGCGTGCTTAATGCACTTATATTCGCAGTTGGATATTCTATGAAAAATACTACTAAAGCTATTTTTGACGAGCTTGAAAATATATGGAAGGATTACGAAGTGTATGACTTCAAAAACTGATAGTGTAATTATAGTAGGTGGCGGCCCTGCTGGTATGATAGCCGGAATTTATGCCGCAGATAAATGTAAAAATGTTTACGTCTTTGAAAAAAACAAGTTTCTTGGCAGAAAGCTCCGTATAACGGGTAAGGGAAGATGTAACATAACAAATTCAGCCGATATATCTGATTTTTTTAAAAACATCCCCGTTAATTCAAAATTTCTCTATTCAGCTTTGTATTCGTATACTAATGATGATATAATTGCACTCCTTGAAAATTCGGGGGTTAAAACAAAGGTAGAGCGGGGAGGAAGAATTTTCCCTGTTTCAGACAGTGCAAATCAGGTAGCTGATGCTTTAACTAATATACTTAAGAAGAAAAAAGTAAAAATAATCCGTGACGAAGTAACGGAAATTCTTGCATCTGACGGTGAGGTAACAGGTGTTAAGGTTAAATCAGGAACGTCATATGCAGGTAAGGTAATACTTGCAACAGGTGGAGTTTCTTATCCTGTTACGGGTTCAGATGGAAAAGGCCTTAAAATGGCTGAGAAGCTCGGTCATACTGTAACAGAGCTTAAAGCTTCACTTGTGCCTGTAACAAGTAATGAAACTTGGATTAAACCTTTGTCAGGCCTTTCACTTAAAAATGTAGTTTTGACTGTTTATGACGGTAAAAAAGAAATATTCTCAGAACTTGGCGAAATGCTTTTTACTCATTTCGGTGTAAGCGGACCATTGGTTTTGTCAGCTTCTTCACATATGCGTAAAATAAATGAGCATAGCTATAAAATGTTCGTTGATTTAAAACCCGGACTTGACAACTCAAAGCTTGACAGCAGAATACTCCGTGATTTTGAGGAGGAGCAAAACAGGGATATTATAAACGGTCTTGATAAGCTTCTTCCAAAAGCACTTATCCCTGTTGTTATTGCAAAGTCGGGTATTGATGAACGTAAGAAGATTAACAGTATAACAAAAGAGGAAAGAAGCTCACTTGTAAAAACAATAAAGGCTTTGGAGATAGTCCCAACAGGCTTCCGACCTGTAAGCGAAGCAATAATTACTTCGGGGGGGATAAGTGTTAAGGAAATAAATCCATCAACCATGGAATCAAAGCTATATAAAAACCTGTACTTTGCAGGTGAAATGATAGACGTAGATGCCTACACAGGCGGCTATAATCTCCAAATAGCCTGGTCCACAGGCTATCTTGCAGGAATCAGTGCAACAGAATAGAAATAACACCCGGCTTTGCAGCTTAATGCAACGTCGGGTGTTTTTTTTAGTTAAAACCTGTATTTTTTTGCTTTTGTCTGTATCCGGTGGGTGGTACGCCAAGGCACTCGGTAAAGTTCCTGTTAAAGCTCCGTAGGGAGTCATATCCGCAATCAAGAGCACACTGAAGCACGCTGGAGTCGGTATTGCTCAGAATATAACAGGCATTGCTTATTCTGTATTGGTTTACATACTTGTTGTATGATATGCCAACAATCTTTTTAAAATATCTTGAAAGATAGGAATAACTGTAGCCTGTCTCTTTTGCAAGTGATTCCAAGGTACATTCCTTTCCGTAGTTTGACTCCACAAACTTAAAAATTTTATAAAGTAAATTTTTGTCATCTTCACGTCTGTTTATGTACTCCGCATTTTTGTCAAATTCGGCACACAGAAGATAGAAAATTCCCTTTTTTTCAATAAGAGAAGAATGGTCGTATATGTTGTTAAGGATTTCTGTAACAAATCTGCTTGGAATAAACTTGTTAGAAACAGGTATTTTACCTGCTATTTTTGATGCATATGCTCTCACAAGCTCGGATGAAAATATCCATAGTATGTGAGAGCTTTTTTCGCTTGATATAGAGTGAATTTGGTTTGGAAATATAATGATGGATTCTCCGGCTTTAAGATTATAAACCGCATTATCAACGATGATTTCCATTTTCCCTTTTGTAACCGCTAAATATTCAAAGGATTGATGAAGATGGTCCCTGAAATTAAGGTTTTCACCTTCTTCTCTTACCATATGTTCGGATATACCGAAGTGCTGAAATTGATAAAATTCACTGTTCATAGTACAGTCCTTTCAAAAGACAAATTTTGTCTATATATTATATACTTTTTGGCGAGAAAAGTCAAGGGCATTGTGATATAAATAAATCAAGGTATAAATATAAGTTGTTGTTCACCTATTTTCTGTAATGAGATTTATAAGGTGGATTATGATATACCGCATAATGTGGTTTCAAAAATATTTATAAAGAAAGGAGAAACTATAAGAGTTAGTTTCTGAAAAAGGTGGCGTTATGAGTTATTATATCGGTATTGACCTTGGGACTTCTGCATTGAAGCTGTTGCTTGTAGATGCTGAAGGTAACGTAGTGAACTCTGTTACAAATTCTTATGATGTTCATTATCCGGCTCCCGGTTGGAGTGAGCAGTATCCTGCAGATTGGTGGAATGCTCTTACAACGGGAATAAAAGAGCTGATTCTTGATGTGAATCCTGATGATATCAAGGGTATGTCGGCAGCAGGGCAGATGCACGGTCTTGTTATCCTTGATGAAAACGACGAAGTAATCCGTCCCACAATTCTTTGGAATGACGGCAGAACTGCAGAAGAAACAGATTATCTTAATACTGTTATCGGTAAAGAACGTCTTAGTGAGCTTACTGCAAATATCGCATTTGCCGGCTTCACTGCTCCCAAAATTCTCTGGGTTCAGAAGCACGAAAAAGAAAACTTCGACAGAATCGCAAAGATAATGCTCCCGAAAGACTATATCAACTATTGCCTCACAGGCGTTCATGCATGTGATTATTCCGACGCATCGGGTATGCTTTTGCTGGATGTTAAGAATAAGTGCTGGTCAAAGGAAATGATAGAAATTTGCGGAATCTCCGAAAGTCAGCTTCCAAAGCTCTTCAACAGCTTTGAAACAATCGGCACATTAAAGCCTGAAATTGCAAAAGAGCTTGGTCTTAACGAAAACACTGTTGTTGCGGCAGGCGGTGGCGATAATGCAGTTGCGGCAATCGGAACAAAAACTGTTGGCGAGGGAATGTGTAATATATCTCTTGGAACATCGGGTACGATTTTTGTATCATCAGAGAGCTTCTCGGTTGACCCCTGCAACGCGCTTCATTCCTTCGGTCATGCAGATGGTGGCTTCCACCTTATGGGATGTATGCTCTCTGCGGCATCATGTAATAAATGGTTCTGTGATGAGATTCTTAAAACGAAGGACTATGCAGGTGAACAGGTAGATATTACCGACGAAAAGCTTGGAACAAATCACATATTCTTCCTCCCATACCTTATGGGTGAAAGAAGCCCTCTTAACGATACCGATGCAAGAGGTGTGTTTGTTGGAATGCGTCCTGATACAAAGCGTTCTGATATGGTTCAGGCAGTGCTTGAGGGTGTGGCGTTCGGAGTAAGGGATAATCTTGAAATTGCAAAAACCCTCGGTATTAATATAACAAAGAGTACGGCTTGCGGCGGCGGTGCAAAATCCAAGCTCTGGCTTAAGATTCTTGCAAATGTGCTCAATATCGATATCCTTATTCCTGAAGTTGAAGAAGGCCCCGGTGTAGGAGCGGCAATGCTGGCGATGGTAGCGTGCGGCGAGTATGAAAATATTAAGGTATGTGCCGAGAAGCTTGTTAAAATAAAAGAAGTATTAGCTCCGGATAAGGGGATCGCGGAATTATACGAAAAACAGTATCAGAAACATGTACAGATTTATCCTGCTTTAAAGGATTTGTATAAAAATTTAAAATAAAGGAGAAATAAAAATGAAAGAATATTTTAAAAGTATTCCTCAGATTAAATATGAGGGAAAAGACAGCACAAACCCGCTTGCATTCAAGTTTTATGATGCTGACAGAGTGATTTTGGGTAAGCCTATGAAAGAACACCTTCCTTTTGCAATGGCTTGGTGGCATAATCTCTGTAATGCCGGAACAGATATGTTCGGACGTGATACAGCTGATAAGTCATTTGGCGAAGAAAAAGGAACTATGGCTCATACGAGAGCAAAGGTTGATGCAGGCTTTGAATTTATGCAGAAGCTTGGTATCGAATATTTCTGCTGGCATGATGTTGATATAGTTCCCGAAGCTGATGATATAAATGAAACTAACAAGCGTCTTGATGAAATCACAGACTATATCGTTGAGAAGATGAAGGAAACAGGCATTAAGTGCCTCTGGGGAACAGCCAATATGTTCTCAAACCCCCGTTTTATGAACGGTGCAGGAAGCACAAATGATGCAGAAGTATACTGTTTTGCAGCTGCCCAGGTTAAAAAAGCTCTTGAGCTTACAGTTAAGCTCGGTGGCAAGGGCTATGTATTCTGGGGTGGTAGAGAAGGCTACGAAACACTTCTTAACACAGATGTAAAGTTTGAACAGGAAAATATTGCACGTCTTATGCGTATGGCAGTTGATTATGGCCGTTCAATCGGATTTGAAGGCGACTTCTACATCGAACCAAAGCCGAAGGAACCAATGAAGCATCAGTATGACTTCGATGCTGCAACTGCAATCGGTTTCTTAAGACAGCATGGTCTTGACAAAGACTTTAAGATGAACATAGAAGCAAACCATGCAACACTTGCAGGACATACTTTTGAACATGAACTTCGTGTTTCTGCTATGAATGGTATGCTCGGCTCAATCGATGCTAACCAGGGTGACTGGCTCCTCGGTTGGGATACTGATGAATTCCCCACAGATGTTTATACAGCAACATATTGTATGCTCGAAGTAATCAGAGGCGGTGGATTAACAGGAGGTTTCAACTTCGACGCAAAGAACAGACGTCCCAGCTATACTTCTGAAGATATGTTCCATGGTTTTATCACAGGTATGGATACATATGCTCTTGGTCTTATAAAGGCTGCAGAAATCATTGAGGATGGCAGACTTGAAGAGGTTGTAAAAGAGAAGTATGCAAGCTTTGAAAGCGAAATAGGAAAGAAGATTTTAAGTGGAAATGCTACTCTTGAAGAGCTTGCAGACTATGCTGAAAAGAAGGGTAAGGTAGACCTTCCCGCAGGCGGTAAGCAGGAAGCAATCCACGGCATACTCAATTCAATTATGTTTAAATGATTATATAAAAAAGATTTGAAAATCTTCAACCCCCTGTCCCCCAATCTTGGGGGCATAAAGGAAATCTTTTTTTGAATAAGCTAATTTGCGCACGTTGCGCGCAAATTCCTATATTATAAAAAATTCCCGTAAAGCAGAACTTTGCGGGAATTTGTGCGTTATGTTTACTTTATCTCTTTGTAGTACAATAAATCATGAACTTCAGGCTTGTAGTTGTCGATGTATGCGAACACATCTTCAATAGTTTCACATACTTCGTAAAGCTCAAGGCAGCCTTCTTTCATAAAGTTATTGTCTATTCCGTTTCTCATAAACTGTTGCATAGTGTCATAATATCCGTTTATGTTAAAAACAACCATAGGCTTATTGTGGCGGTTTAACTGCTTTAGAGTGAGGATTTCAAAGAATTCTTCATATGTTCCGATTCCGCCTGGAACTATTATAAAAGCGTCAGCTTTATCTTCCATTATTTGCTTTCTTTCACGCATAGTTTCTGTGCGGATAAGCTCGTCACAGTGTTCAAAAAGCACACCGTCTGCATTGAAAAATTCAGGTGCAACACCTATAATGTGAGCACCGCCTTCGTGACAGCCTCGCGCTGCGGCCCCCATAAGTCCGTTTGCTCCTGCGCCGTAGACCATACTGTGTCCGCGTTTTGCGATTTCACGACCAAGCTCTTCAGTGATTGTTATAAATTCTTTAGCAATGGCGTTGCTTGCAGCACCATATACACAAATTCTCATATTATCAATCCTTTCTTAATTGTTTATATGTTGGAATTGACTTTAAATGCTATTTTATACATTATATATTAAAACATAAAAAAAGTCAATTAATGTAATATAAAATTTATTTTTAATATATATATTTTATGATGAATATTTACAATTATGAGGTGGTTTTTTGAAAAATGCTATTAAGGTTACCCTGGCATATCTTGCCGCAGTAATTGGCGCGGGCTTTGCTTCGGGAAGTGAAACGGTATACTATTTTGTAAGGTTTGGAAATTTAAGCTTTGCAGGTGTTATTCTAACATCTGTAGGTTTTGGGTTTGCAGCATATAGTTTGATGTCGTTCTGTCGAAAATATTCTGTAAATTCTTTTGAAAATGTTATGAACATATTTTGCGGTAAAAAAATAAGTTCCGTTGCTATTTCTTTAATGTGTGTTTTTATGCTTATTCTCTTGGGTGCGATGATTAGTGCTTTTGCCGAAATGATGTATATCATAGCTGATGCTCCAAAAACTCTTTCGGCTTTGGCTTTTTGTATTATATGCTACTACATACTTTGTATGCCATCGAAAAAAATTGTTAAATGGGGAGGTATAGCAGGTTGTATAATAGTCGTTATGATAATTTTATGTTGTTTTTATATGTTGAAAAACAGAACAGTTAACGTGTTTTCAAACTTTTCATCAATGGTAGTTTCTTCAGCGGTATATACATCATATAATGCATTTGCCGTATTTCCTGTGTTGTGCGAATGGTCAGAGTATCTCTGTAGTGAAAAAGAGTGCAAAGTGACGGGGATTATGTCAGGGATTATGAGTTTTTGTGCTCTGTCGTTAATATGGATAATCATCAGTATATTCTACGGAAAGATAAATCTTGGCGAAATGCCGATGCTCACTATCGCTGCAAGACAGGGAAAAGTATTTATGTATGTGTATGTATTTGTTATATTTGCATCCGTCCTTTCAAGTGCGGTTGCAAATGCATACGGTGTTAGTCTTAAATTTATGAAATTTAATAGCAGCAACAGAGTAATACCTGCAATTGTAATGTGTTTTGGATGGTTTTTGTCATCTCTTGGATTTACAACTATTGTTACTGATTTATATAAATACACAGGTTATGCTATTTTGATATTGCTTATGTATTGTTTTATAAAAACGAAGAAAAACGACGTATTTAATAGGAAAACTAAGTAATAATGCGAATGTGTAATATAATCTAAAAAAATAGTCGTTTTTAGGGTTTGAAAAAAAATGGGATTTGTGGTAATATATCAAAGTCGCATAAAGATATGGCGGATAACGGGATGTAGCGCAGCTTGGTAGCGCATCTGGTTTGGGACCAGAGGGCCGCAGGTTCGAATCCTGTCATCCCGACCACGAATGGGAGTTTAGCTCAGCTGGGAGAGCGTCTGCCTTACAAGCAGGATGTCACAGGTTCGAGCCCTGTAACTCCCACCAAATAAGGAACTGCAGGACTAATGACTGCAGTTTTTTATTTTACATTTTTTTGGTGTGGATTGGTGCGGTATACATTTAAAGTGTTGTCAGAAAGCGAATTGATTTAATTGTGCTGCCATTTCGTTTTTTTGCTCTATGGTATAAATCTCAAGTTATATAAAACCTCGTAAACTTCTATGATTATGCAAAGCATACAGAATTTTCGGGGTGTTATGTTGAAAATATTATGCATTTACGATTAAAAAACTTTTTTTGTAAAAAAGTGTTGACAAACTCCACAACATATGGTATAATAGCTTTCGTTGACTGGGGTTGACAAAAATATATGTGCTGGTGTAGCTCAATTGGTAGAGCAGCTGATTTGTAATCAGCAGGTCGCGGGTTCGAGTCCCATCACCAGCTCCACAAAGGTAAGAGCTTCTCTTACCTTTATATATGGAAGAGTTCCCGAGTGGCCAAAGGGGACAGACTGTAAATCTGCTGCTTTCAGCTTCGGTGGTTCGAATCCACCCTCTTCCACCACGAAAAACGACTTGTTCGCGAACAAGTCGTTTTTTCTCGGAATACTTTATGTTCCATTACATAATAATTTGTATTTATAAAAAGGAAGTGTTTTGTTATGAATACTTTATTATCAGTTTCTGTTGCATTGCTTGCGGGGCTTATTATGACAAGGGTTTTCAAGCCTTTTAAGTTGCCGTCTGTTACTGCTTATCTTATAGCTGGTGTGCTTATCGGACCTTATTGTATCGGTTCTTTAAATATACCGGGGCTAGGATTTACATCATCTGAGGCGGTTGCAGGACTATCGCTTGTTTCAGAAGTTGCTCTTGGATTTATTGCTTTTTCAATTGGTAATGAATTTCGTATAGAAGAGCTTAAGCAAACGGGTAAACAAGCTTTAGTAATAGGTATTCTCCAGGCTTTTGCTGCTACTTTATTTGTAGACCTTACTTTGTTCGGACTCCATCTTTTAATGCCTGACAAACTTACTGTTGCTCAGACTATTACTCTCGGTGCTATTGCAACGGCAACTGCTCCGGCAGCTACACTCATGGTTGTACGTCAATATAAGGCGAAGGGGAAACTTACAAGCCTTCTGTTGCCTATAGTTGCTCTTGATGATGCTGTAGGTCTTGTGGTGTTCGCGGTTTCGTTCGGAATTGCTAAAACATTAGTTACAGGTACTGTTGATATGGTATCAATATTTGTAAATCCTTTGGTGGAAATTGTGTGTTCGCTTGGTCTTGGAGCAATAATGGGTTGGGTTCTTACGCAGCTTGAAAAGCTTTTTAATTCTAATACCAACCGTCTTAATCTTACGATAGCGTTTGTGTTTTTAACTGCGTCGCTTGCAATGCTTGATTTCCATGTAGGACCTGTACATATAAGCTTTTCATCACTTCTTGTTTGTATGATGCTGGGAACGGTATTTTGTAATATATGTTCGCTTTCTCATGACCTTATGGCGGCTTCTGATAAGTGGACTTCTCCTTTGTTTGCACTATTTTTTGTAATCAGCGGTGCAGAACTTGAACTTGGAGTTTTTGCGGACTGGGCTATTGTTGTTATTGGTATAGTATATATCATTTTTCGTTCGCTTGGAAAATATTTCGGAACATTTGGGAGTGCAAAACTCGTAAAGTGTGACGATAATATATGTAAATATCTTGGTATTACGCTTTTGCCTCAGGCGGGTGTTGCTCTCGGTATGTGTGCCACTGCAATGCAGATGGGAGATCAGGGACGTCTTGTGCGTAATATAACACTTTTTGCGGTTCTCATTTACGAGCTTGTTGGCCCCCTTCTTACGAAGATGGCACTTACTGCTGCAGGCGATATTAAGCCAATGCCTGAAGAGGTTAAAATGCGTCGTCAGACAAAATTGGCAGAGGCGGAAAGCAGAAAGAATAAATAACAAAAAAATAAAGGATTTCATTTCAATCTGAAATCCTTTATTTTTTTGCTTTGATTTTTAAACCAAACTCTGCAAGACCTGCTTCGAAATCAACACCGTATCTGGATTCAGCTCCTGCTCTGCATGTTCGTCGGATTGCACCTGCTGTAAATCCCACGGCTGCTGCAGCCGATGCTGAAAGCGATAAACCGTTCATGAGTGATGCAAGTAAAGAGCTTGAAAAAACATCTCCCGTGCCGTGATAGAATCCCTCCACCTTTTCTTCATAAACAAAGTCTGTACTGTTTTCGATTTTATCAAAAACAGCGCATCCAAGTCGAGAATCTGAAAAAGAAACTCCTGTGAGTACAATTTTTTCGGGTCCTAACTCAGCGAGCTTTTTTAAAAGCATCTTTATATAATCCTCTGAGTAACCTTCTCCACGGTAGGGTATATCCAGAAGCATAGCTGCTTCTGTAAGGTTTGGTGTTATAACGTGTGCTTTCTTGCAAAGCTCACGGAAACCTTCAGGATATTTTTCTGTAAGGTTTGAATAGAGTTTTCCGTTGTCACCCATAACCGGGTCTACCATTATTAAGGTATTATCACGGCTGAATTTGGTGAATATGGTTTTGACAAGTTCAATTTGCTCAAAAGCGCCAAGGTAACCTGTGAAAATTGATTCGAAGGTAATACCAAGGCTTTCCCAATGGTTGCATATAGGCTCAATATCCTCAGTGAGATCCCTGAATGTGTATCCTTCAAAATTGCCGGTGTGGGTTGATAAAACGGCAGTTGGCAATACGGAGGTTTCAATTCCTGCTGCCGACAGTATGGGAAGCGCCACTGTAAGAGAACATCTTCCTATACAGGATATATCGTGAACCGCGAGTGTTCGCTTGTGCATTTAAGTCACCTGATTTCCAGTTTAATGATGATTTTATTTTAATACATAAACTGATATTTTTCAAGATATTTTTTTTGTTTTGTATAAGTAAGATATTTCTTATGAATAAATTACCTTTATATTGGCAAAAATATGTATTAACACGAAAGGAATGATTGAGTATGAAAAAATATATTTTACGTATTTTCACTTATGTTATATTAATTATATGTTTTACTTCGCTGAGCGCGTATGCTTATTGTGCATATGGTTCAAGAGGGAGAGAAGTGTCGCGTGTACAGTTGAAGCTTTCTGAACTTGGATATTATACATTGGAATGTGATGGTGTGTTCGGCAGGGGGACCGAACGAGCAGTTATGGATTTTCAGAAGAACAACAATCTTGATTGTGACGGCATTGCAGGCAGTAAAACTCTTTTGGCACTTGATATTTTAAGTGAAAATGATATAAATCTTCTTGCGGCAGTTATTAACGGTGAAGCCAGGGGTGAGAGCTATAAGGGGCAGGTTGCGGTGGGAGCTGTTGTTCTAAACCGCGTAAAACATCCCGCGTTCCCTGATTCGTTAAAGGGAGTGGTTTATCAGAAGGGAGCATTCAGTGCTGTGAATGATGGGCAGATCAAACTTAAAGTTACAAATTCTTGCCGCCGTGCAGCTATTGCAGCACTTAAGGGTGAAGATCCTACAAACGGTGCCATATACTACTATAACCCCAAAACTGCCACGTGTAAATGGATACGCACAAGAACAGCAGTTAAACAAATTGGAAATCATCTGTTTTGTAAATAAAACAAGAATTGAGCTAAGCGAAGAAAAATTCTTTGCTTAGCTTTTTTTGATTCGTAACAAAATATATTAAAGACACATAATATACTAATGAATTTCTTTTAGAATAAATGCTATGGAAAATAACAGTATAATGCGTTTATTATCAATATAAGCTATCTATTTCTGTTGTTTTAAGCTTATGTTAAAATCAGGGAGAAAGGAGATTTAATATATGAAAATTGGGTTTATAGGCGGTGATCTGAGGCAGCTTACCTTAATGGACTGCTTTAAGAAAAACGGTCACGCCGTAAAGATATACGGATATGACGGAGCAGAAAATTCAGTTGAAAATTCTAGCGAACTTGCGGATTGCGAAATTCTTGTTTTCCCTGTGCCTACTTGCAGTGGTGATGGGATTTTTGCACCAAAAAGTAATTGTAATATACATATAAATGATTTGGAGTTTGGTAATGCACGTTTAATTTTTTACGCAGGCGGTAATGAACAGTTTAATAAAAAGCTTGCTAGTTCAGGAGCTTTATGTATTAACTATCTGAAAGATGAATCTCTTGTACAGAAAAATGCCATTGCAACTGCAGAGGGTACTCTTGAAATACTTATAAACGAAACGGCAGAAACGGTATTCGGAAGTAACATTCTTGTTACGGGTTACGGGAAAGTAGCAAAAGCTGTGTGTAAGATGCTGTCTGCTCTGGGGGCTTCAGTTACCGTGGCAGCAAGGCGTAAGGAGGCGTTGGCAGAGGCTTATTGTGATGGGATGAACACTTTGAATATTTCAGAACTCAGGGATGTTGCAGAAGAATTTAACGTAATTATAAACACAGTTCCGGCCCTGGTTATTGATAATTCTGTTCTTTTGAATGTTGATGAAAATGCTCTGGTGGTTGACCTTGCCTCAAAACCTGGGGGAGTAGATTTTATAGCTGCTAAGGATTTAAACAGACGTGTCATATGGTCTCTTGGAATTCCGGGAAAAGTAGCGCCCGTAACTTCCGGAAAAATTATTTATGAAACATTAAACAGTATTATGATGGAAAAGGAGGTGTACGGTAGTGCTTCTCAAGAATAAAAAAATCGGCTATGGCATAACGGGGTCGTTCTGTACCTTTAAAAAAATGATAGAGGCTGTAAAAAAACTTACATGGGAGGGTGCCGAAATATATCCTGTCATGAGTGAAATATCCTATTCTACTGACACAAGATTTGGTAAAGCTGAGGATTACAGAAATTTGCTTACGGATATTTCAGGAAATACAATTATTAAATCAGTAAAAGAGGCAGAGCCAATCGGACCTAAAAAAATGTTTGATTTAATGATTGTTGCACCTTGCACAGGAAATACTCTAGCAAAAATTGCAAACGGCATAACAGACACTTCCGTTACTATGGCGGTAAAGGCGCATATAAGGAATGGCAGACCTGTTCTGCTTGCTGTTTCCACCAATGATGCTTTGGGTAATTCTGCACGTAATATAGGTGCACTCCTGAATTATAAAAATATATATTTTGTACCTTTTGAACAGGATGATTATATTACCAAGCCCAATTCGCTTGTTGCAAGCTTTGACGAAATTATTCCTGCAGCGGAAGCTGCACTCAACGGCATACAACTCCAGCCTTTGCTTTTAAGACGCGCGGTTGAGTCCTGAAAGCGGGTTGTTTATATAAAAAGGGACTGTTGATAAGTTCAACAGTCCCTTTAACGATTTTAATTATATTCTTTTTTTAGGCACGCTCTTACGTATCCTTTTGTTTTGTCAGTGGAATCAATATAGAAACCTCTGCCGTAATAGAATCTTACCAAAGATGTGATTTTGGCACCTGTATGCAGGGTGATTTCTTTAATGCCTTTATCTATCATAATTTTGTCCACAAGGTTCATAATTGATTTGCCTATACCGTTGTTCTGGCTTGTTGTCCGTACTGCAAAACGGCTAAGATAAGCTGACTTGTCGTCGAGTAGTTCAAGACGTACACAGCCAACCGGTGTTTCGTCGGCAAGAGCAATAAGAACTATTTTTGTTCTTAAATCTTCAAGTATGTCTGCAGGTGTTTCGTTAAGCGCAGGAGTGTCGGGGATGCCTGCGAGTTTTATGTATGATTGGAACGCTTCTTTTGTGATGTCAATTATTGCATCAACATCGTTCTCGTTTGCAAGTCTTACTTCAAATAGTGATTGAAAATTCATTTGTTATATTGCTCCTTAACCCATAAGCGTTGCAAGTATTGCCTTTTGTGCATGAAGTCTGTTTTCTGCTTCGTCAAAAATTACGGACTGAGGGCCGTCAATAACTTCATCTGCAACCTCGTAGCCTCTGTATGCAGGGAGGCAGTGCATAAATACTGCATCACTGTTGGCATTCTTCATAAGCTCGTTATTTACACAGTAGCCTGCAAAATCTTTTATACGCTGTTCTTTCTCGGATTCCATACCCATACTTACCCAAGTGTCAGTGTAAACCACATCAGCGCCTGATACTGCTTCCACAGGGTCGTTTGTAAGAGTAAGGATTTTTCCGCTTGCTTTAAAGTCTGACTTTGCATTATCTATTACTTCTTCGTCACAACGGTATGCATCGGGAGTTGCGATTGCACAGTGCATACCTGCTTTTGCGGCACCGTACATGATGGAGTGAGCCATATTGTTACCGTCGCCTACATATGCGATTTTAAGCCCTTCAAGCTTACCTTTATGCTCGTATGTTGTAAGAAGGTCAGCGAGTACCTGACATGGATGTAAAAGGTCGGTAAGCGCATTTATTATGGGTATCTCTGCATGCTCGGCAAGGTCCAGAACATCCTGATGTGAATATGTACGTATCATTATACCGTCCAGATATCTTTCCATGACTTTTGCAGTATCGTATATTGTTTCTCCTCTGCCGAGCTGAATATCGTTGCTTGATAAAAACAGAGGATAACCGCCGAGCTGCGTCATACCAACTTCAAATGAAATACGTGTTCTTGTAGATGATTTTGTAAAAATCATACCCAGAGTTTTTCCTTTGAGGATGGGGTGGGGGATACCTTGTTTCTGCTCTGCTTTAAGTTTTATAGCAAGCTTCAACAGGCTTTGAAGCTCGTCAGGTGTAATGTCGTGAAGGCTTATAAAATCTTTCATATCAGTTAATTCCTTTCAATATATATTCTAAACTGTTAATAAAATAATCAATATCGTTTTCAGAAATAATCAGAGGCGGAGCTATACGGATTGTGTTGTAACAAAGACTTGTAAGTATTTTGTTTTCAAAAAGCTTTGTAAAAACATCCTTTGCTATCGTTTCGATAAGTTCAATACCGATAAGCAGTCCGTATCCTCTTATCTCTTTAATTTTGTCGGGATATTTGCATTGTAAATCCGTGAGTTTGTTTTTAAATAACTTTCCCATTTCATTACTTTTTTCTATAAGGTTTTCGTTTTCGTATATGTCAAGCACTGCATTTCCCGCTGCGGTGGCGAGAGGGTTTCCGCCAAATGTGGAGCCATGGTCGCCGGGTTCAAATGCGGAAGCAACAAAATCTTTTGCAAGAACAGCCCCTATCGGCACTCCGCCGCCTAAAGCTTTTGCGCTTGTCATAATATCAGGTTCAATGCCGAAAAGTTCATATGCAAATAGCTTCCCGCATCTTCCCATACCTGTTTGTACTTCGTCGAATATAAGAAGTATTCCTTTTTCGTCACAAAGTTTTCGTACTTCTTTAAGATAATCTGCGTCCATAGGATGAACACCGCTTTCGCCTTGTATAGGTTCAAGTAGAATTGCGGCGGTTTTATCTGTTATTGCAGCTTTGATGGCTTCAATGTTGTTTGCCTTGACTTGTACAAAGCCGGGAGTCAGGGGTTTGTAAGGCTTCTGATATTTTTCCTGCCCTGTCGCGGCAACTGTTGCTAGTGTTCTTCCGTGAAAAGAGTGGTCAAGGGAAATTATTTCAAACCTGGGTGAGTTCTTTTTGTGGAAATACATTTTTGCAAGCTTGAAAGCACCTTCGTTTGCTTCCGCTCCTGAATTGGCGAAAAACACTTTATCCATACAGGTTTTTTCTGTAAGTCTTTTGGCAAGCTTTGTTTGTGATTCTATGTAATAAAGGTTTGAAACGTGAATAAGCTTTGAAACCTGCATCTTTAGTTTCTCTACGAAGTAAGGATGGCAGTGACCTATGGCATTAACTGCAATTCCGCCAAGGAAGTCGTAAAACTCCTCGTTTTCGGTGGAAATGAGTTTCATTCCTTTTCCTTTGCTGAAACAAACGGGGAGTCTGTTTCCAAACGTATTCATATATACTTTTGAATCTGTATCTTTAATTTTGTTCAACATAATTAAAATCCTTTTTTTGAAAATATATTTAAAATTATACATTAAAATTTATAAAAATACAAGATTTAAATGTAACAAAAATATTTTAAGGTTAATCAATGTTGTCGTTTAAAATTGACAAATTACGGTCAATTACGGCTTTTCCACGCCATGCAAAAGCTCTGTCTGAATATTTTTTGCGAAATTTGTTATTGGATAAATATTCATTTTTTATGCATAATATTAAGTTTTCTTTAAATTCCGGGAGTTCAGTAAAAGACTTTTTGTTGTTCATGGGACATACTATCTGGCATATATCGCAACCCCATGCAGATTTGCCTTTTTTTATAAGCCTTGCTTCTTCTTCAGATAGCTCTCCTTTTTTTTGGGTTAGGTATGAAATGCACTTATCCTTGCAAAAACTGTTTGGAGTGAGAGCTTGTCCGGGGCAGCTTGAAATACACTTGCCGCATTTCAAACATTCTCCCGCCTTGCTTCGGGTTGGGGTTAGTGGACAGTCTGTTATTATATAACCTATAAACGTGTATGTTCCGTATTTTTCATTTATAAGAAATCTGTTATCGCCTATAATTCCAAGCCCGGCTTTATGAGCGAGTTTTCTTTCTGAAAGCGGACCTGTATCAGCAAAGCTGACAGATTTGTAACCTGCCTCTGTCAGCTTTGTTGAAATTTTATCACTGATTTCTTTGGATACCTTATGATAATCTTTGCCTGTAGCATAAACGGACAGGTTTTCGGCCTTTGCTCCGCTATTGTATGGCAGGAGAAAAACGATTATACTTTTTGCTCCCATTAAAATATCATTTATATCTGAAATGGAATTTTTTTTGTTTAAATCCGAACAATCATTATTTATTGTGCTGTTTCCGTTATATGCAGAAACTATACCAATTTCAGTTATTCCAAGGCTGCTAAAAGCCTGTTTTAATTCTTTATATGTCATCTGTATCTGGGTATTGAGGTGAAAATCAGATTAACTGTTGTGTTCTTCAGCTCATTTAAGTCGGGTTCGTTTGTTTCATAGAGTTTGCCGTCTTCAAATGTGAATGCTTTAGTATAGTTGGCGGCTGTTGATATATTTCTCAGAAGTATAAACTTCTGTGATTCCACTTCGATGATGTCGAAATATATACTGCCGTTTGAAACCTCGGTATCGTAAAGTGTATATATATTTCCTGTATCTGATGTTATTTCAAGTACCCATCTTGCGTGGTCGTCCCATACGAAACGACCGTTTTCTTTTGCAGCAGATGTATATAATGATACTGTTTCAAAGGTTTTGTCTGAAATCAGGCTGCAGTCAACAGAAGAAACAAGAGTAAGTCCGTCAGAAATAAGTTCAGTAACGGAAGGGATTTCGGTTTTTTCGGGACCTTCAGGTTGAGGTGTTTCTGCAGGCACGGTAGGTGTGGGAGATGGGGTAGGCATAGGTGTATTTCCGCACGCGGCAAGGAGAAGTATCAGAATCAAAATAAATATTTTTTTCATAAAAAACATCCTTTCATTTTGTGGGCAGGTCGGTGTAGCAGGTGTCAATCACCGAAATTTTCGCACTGCCACAGGTTATTTCCGTAAAATCCTTAATAAGCTTGTCTGTATCGCTTATTTTGCAAATAATAACATATGTTACGTCTGTATCGTAAAATGTATCTTCAAGTATGTATCCGCTTTTGGAGATTTCGTGTGTCAGTTTTCCTGATAAAGTATAGTCTGCCTTTATATATATACGATTACATAAAGCTCTCGTTATAACCTCAGCTGCCGAAATGCCTGATGCTGCACTTGCTCCGTATGCGTGAACAAGTCCGCCTGTTCCCAGAAGAGTGCCGCCAAAGTAACGGGTTACAACCACCAGAACATCCACAAGATCCTGATTTCTTATGGTGTCGAGAACGGGCATTCCTGCTGTTCCTGACGGCTCGCCATCGTCTGAATAACGAAAAATATTATTTTCGTCAATTACGTATGCATATACATTGTGTGTAGCGTCGGAAAATTCTTTCTTTACTGCATTTAGTTTTTCTAGGGCGTCAGATTCTGAGCTTACAGGAAAAACCGAGGTAATAAATTTTGATTTTTTCTCAACAATAGCCGTTCTTGCTTCGTTCCTGACGGTCTTGTATTCTGCTTTTAATGACATGTGATTTACCGGTCCTTAATTAATATATTCCTTAAACTTTGCATAGCTTTCGTCGTCGAGAAGAACCTTGAGTTCGGTCCCGCTTGATGTGTAGTTTTCCGACAAAACCTTTTGACTGTTGTGAATTGTATTCAATATGCTGCCGTCAGAGTAGGGGATAAGCATGGTATATTCCTGCTTTTTGCCGGGCGCTTCTTCTGAAAGTGCATTTATAAGCTCGTCAATTCCTGTTTTGTGTTTTGCAGAAATGCAAACATTTCTTTGGTAATGACAAAGACCTGCCAAATCGGGGCAAAGATCCGTTTTGTTGTATACACCTATAATGGGTTTGTTCATAGCTCCGATTGACGATAAAACGTCTTTTGTTACCGTTATCTGGTCGTTCATACTTTCATCTGATGAATCAATAACGTGCAGGAGCACATCAGCAACCACAGCTTCTTCCAGTGTTGACTTGAAAGCCTCTACAAGGTGGTGGGGAAGCTTTCTGATAAAGCCTACGGTATCAACAAGAAGAATTTTTCTGTTGTCAGACAACGTAATAGCTCTCGATGTGGGGTCAAGAGTTGCAAAAAGTTTGTTTTCAGCAAAAACATCTGCGTCTGTGAGTGTGTTAAGAAGAGTGGACTTTCCTGCATTTGTGTATCCTACAAGAGCTGCTGTTATAACTCCGTCTTTTTTTCTTCGGCTGCGAATAAGCTCGCGATGTTTCTTAAGTTCTGCAATATCTTCCTCAAGGGCGTGTATTCTGCGGCTTATATGGCGGCGATCAGTTTCAAGTCTTGTCTCACCCGGGCCTCTTGTTCCGATTCCTGCACCTGTACGGCTCATTTCAGTACCCATGCCTCTGAGTCTTGGAAGTGTGTACTTAAGCTGTGCAAGCTCTACCTGAAGCTTGCCTTCACCGCTTTTTGCACGCATTGCAAATATGTCCAGTATGAGCATTGAACGGTCGAGAACCTTTACGCCTACAAAGTCAGTTATGTTTTTAAGCTGTATAGGGGAAAGTTCGTTATCAAAAACAACAACATCTGCTTCCAGTGAAACGACAGCATCTCTAAGTTCTTCAAGTTTACCTGTTCCGAGATATGTTCCTGTTTCAATTTCAGATTTGTTTTGTATAAGTATACCAACAACCTCGCCGCCTGCGGTTTTTACAAGCTCTTCAAGCTCTTTAACAGATTCATCAGTTGTGTCTGACAGGAAGTCTGCACAGCCTGTGTGAACACCGGCAAGTATGATTTTTTCTTTTTTATCTTTAAGCTCCAAATAAAGTCACCTCCGGGTAAATATATTATATCAGATTTTTAATAGTTCGTATACAGAATTATAAAAAATTATGTAATTTTAACAAAATCTTTTAAGTATGTTAAATTATAAGCATAAATTATTAATGTCAAGGTTGATTTTTTCATTTATTTGTGATAGAATTACAAAAAAAGCGGGAGGTGAAGCTTGTGGCGGATTCTAAATTATTCTGTGAAAATCCTGTTCTTATGCTGGACGCGATTTGTTCAGTTGCAGAAAGCGGCGGTAGTATGCCTGAAACGGTAAGAAACGGAATTACTGAGAATTCCGCAAACATAAAATATGCTTCCCGTGAAAATGTACGTGACGGCATAGAAAAAATAATTATGTCATCAAATGCAGATATAGGTATTAGGCTTATGTTTGAGTGTGGATTGCTCAAATATATACTCCCTCAGCTTGACAGATGCTTTTATGAGCCGCAACGCAACAAATATCATATATATAATGTTGGAGAGCATATTATTAAGGCAGTTGTTTCTGCTCCGCCTGTACCTGTTGTAAGATGGGCGGCTCTGTTTCACGATATAGGCAAGCCTCTTTGCTCTTCATGTGATTCTTCCGGGATAATTCACTTTTACGGTCATCATATAGAAAGCGTTAAAATCGCCAATGATATATGTCATAAGTTTTCTTTTGATTCTGAAATGCGTCGGGAAATCTGCACTCTTGTCGAATATCACGACGTGCATTTTGAAGCTACGGAAAAAGGAGTAAAGCGTGCTCTTTGCCGAATGGGAGAACAGCTCTTTGTAAGGCTTTTGTATTTGCAGGAGGCAGATGCTAAGGCTAAATCGCCAAAGTACTATAACGATAAGAAGGTTATACTTGAAAAGCTTCACCAAATCAGAGCACGTGTGATAAGTAATGGTGAACCCTACAGATATTCCGATATGGCGATCGGTAAACGTGACCTTGTTAAGATGAAATACCGTGCAGAACGTCAGATAAAGGACGTAATGAAAATCCTTTTTGATGAAATAATTGAAAACCCCTCTCTTAATAATAGAGAATATCTGCTTAAGAGAGCGAAGTTTCTTAAAAATAAGCATTGACAAATTAAGACAAATCATATATAATATATGCAGAATCTGACATCAAAGAGTTCTGAGATGAAAGATGCGAATTTATTGGGTTGTTTTTTTGCATCTGTTCTTTCGGACAGATGCTTTAGTTTTTTTAAAGGATGTGTTGTTTATGTATAATCCAAAATCATTAAAAGCAGAAGAATTTATAAGCCATGAAGAAATTTGTGAAACTCTTGAATACGCAGAAAAGCACAAGGACGACCTTGAGCTGATAGACAAAATAATTGCAAAAGCAAAAGAGCGAAAAGGTCTTGACCACAGAGAAGCTTCTGTTTTGCTTGCTTGTGAAAATGAAGATAAAATCAATGAAATATACGCTCTTGCAGAACAGATAAAAAATGAGTTTTACGGCAATCGTATAGTTATTTTTGCACCTCTTTATCTTTCAAACTATTGTGTTAACGGTTGTGTATATTGCCCGTATCACTATCAGAATAAGTGTATAGCACGTAAAAAGCTTACTCAGGAGGAGGTAGAAAAAGAGGTAATCGCTCTTCAGGATATGGGGCATAAGAGGCTTGCAATTGAAGCAGGTGAGGACCCGATTAATAATCCTATTGAGTATATTCTTGAGTGTATCAACACTATTTATTCTATTAAGCATAAAAACGGTGCAATCCGCAGGGTAAATGTTAACATTGCCGCAACTACTGTGGAGAATTACAGAAAGCTTAAGGAGGCGGGTATCGGCACGTATATCCTCTTCCAGGAAACGTATCATAAAGAAAGCTATGAGAAGCTTCATCCCACAGGTCCTAAGCATAATTATGCATACCATACAGAGGCTATGGACCGAGCTATGGAGGGTGGAATTGATGATGTAGGTCTTGGAGTTTTGTTTGGACTTGAGCTTTATAAATATGAGTTTGCAGGACTTCTTATGCATGCAGAACATCTTGAGGCGGTTCACGGTGTGGGGCCTCATACAATAAGTGTTCCCAGAATTAAACGGGCAGCGGATATAGACCCGTCGGCTTTTGATAATGGTATAAGTGATGAGATTTTCGCAAAGCTTTGCGCTCTTATTCGTATAAGTGTGCCTTACACAGGTATGATAGTTTCCACAAGAGAAAGTCAGGCAGTTCGTGAGAAGGTACTTAGGCTTGGAGTTTCTCAGATAAGCGGTGCATCCAGAACTTCTGTCGGCGGATATGCGGAGGAAGAACGTCCTCACGATACAGAGCAGTTTGATGTTTCCGACCAGCGAACATTGGATGAGGTTGTAAGATGGCTTATGGAAATGGGCTTTATTCCGTCATTCTGTACGG
Source organism: Clostridia bacterium (assembly GCA_045649825.1). GTDB lineage: Bacteria > Bacillota > Clostridia > UBA1381 > UBA1381 > RGIG9115. The sequence continues at coordinate 78,426 of JAZRQO010000027.1, read as the reverse complement.
CGTGCTACAGAGAGGGTAGAACGGGCGACAGATTTATGGAGCTTTGCAAGAGTAAACAAATTCAGAATTGCTGCCATCCCAATGCACTTATGACTCTTAAGGAGTTTTTGATGGACTATGCTTCTGAAGAAACGAGGAAAATTGGCGAAGCGCTTATCGAAAAAGAGCTTCCCAATGTTCAGAAAGATAAAGTTCGTGGTATTTGTATAGATAATCTCGCCAAAATAGAGCTTGGCACACGTGATTTCAGATTTTAACTAAAAGGAGAAAAGATTATGGGACTTGGCGGAGTACCTGCATCAGAGAGAGTTCATATAGGATTTTTTGGAAAACGCAATGCAGGCAAATCAAGCCTTATAAATGCGGTAACAGGTCAAAACTTATCTATTGTATCGGACACACTTGGTACTACGACCGATCCGGTTTCCAAAACCATGGAGCTTCTTCCTCTTGGACCTGTGGTGATTATTGACACTCCCGGAATTGATGATGTAGGCGAGCTTGGTGCAATGCGAGTGCAGAAAGCTTATGAAGCACTTAACAAATGTCATATAGCTGTTGTGGTAATAGATGCAGAAAAGGGGATTTCTGAAGAAGATAATCAGCTCGTTTTGCGTATAAAAGATAAAGGCATACCTTACATTATTTGCTACAATAAATGCGACACCGTTGCTGTACACACGACTGACAGGGAAGTATGTGTCAGTGCGTTGACGGGAGATGGTGTTACGGAACTCAAAGAGAAAATTGCATCTCTTCGCAATCTGAAAAACGAAAAATATATAATTGCAGACAGGCTCGATAAAGGTGATGTTGTTGTGCTTGTTATGCCTGTTGATAGTGGTGCTCCCAAAGGCAGGATTATATTGCCGCAGCAGCAGACACTTCGTGAGGTCCTTGATGCAGGTGGGGTGTGTATATGTGTTCAGCCTGAAGAGTTACCAGGAGCGCTTGATATCCTTGGGGTTAAACCTGCAGTTGTGATTACTGACAGCCAGGTCTTCGGCAAGGTTTCTCAAATGGTTCCTGAAGATGTTTATCTTACGTCTTTTTCAATATTAATGCTTAATTATAAAGGCAACCTTTTTTCTGCGGTTGAAAATGCGGCAGTTATATCAGAACTAAAAGACGGTGACAGGGTGCTTATAGCAGAAGGCTGTACTCACCACAGGCAGTGTGAAGATATAGGTACGGTTAAAATTCCTGCATTGATAAGGAAAACTTCGGGGGCTGATATTGTTTTTGATTTTACAAGCGGAGGAGATTTCCCTGAAGACCTTTCTCCATACAGCCTTGTTATTCAGTGCGGGGGCTGTATGCTTAATGAAAATGAAATCAGATACCGTACCAATAAAGGAAAAGAGCAAAAAGTTCCTGTTACAAATTACGGAATTGCACTTGCATATATGAACGGTATTTTGGAGCGTTCTGTTGAATTTTTTGTGAAAGGCGATTTAAAATGATACCGGGATTCAGAACGGGGAAGCCCTGGAAAGTTATGATTGCACTGCTTTGGTATGCTTTGTCTTTTTCAGGCTTTGTGTATGGTGCATATGTTGGAGCTGCGATATTATTGGTTGCTTGGATAACGCCTTTATTTGTTGCTTCTGTTTATGATGCGGTGCTGAAAGGCGAGAAAGAGAAGCTTTATACAATACCTGTTTTTATTACTGTAATAGGTATTAGTGTTGTTCTTCTTGCAGTTGATAAGCATCAGAAAATTAAAACAGCAACAGAAGATGTTGCTGTTGCTGAAATTGGTGAAAATGTTTCTTATTCAGAGCAAGATTTAATTTTAGAGCCGTCTTGCCCTGAAAAGGTTTATATTACCAAATCGGGGAGTAAATATCACACCGAGAATTGCAGGTTTATAAAAGATAAACAAGCAGTTCCTATAAGTGTTTCTGATGCAGAAAACGGTGGCAAAACTCCATGTAGTGTATGTTTAAAATAAACGGTTGAGAGTAGAAAAACTATATCCTTCTCCGATAAGGTATTCGATTATTGCAGGCAGTGCTTCCACTGTCTGCTTTTTGTTGCCTGCGTCGTGCATAAGAACAACAATTTGATTCTGTCCTGACGTAGTTGTTTTGATTCGGTTTATAAGCTGCTCAGGTGTTTTGTGAGAACTTTCAGCATCGCCGCTTAGTACGTTCCAGTCGCAGTAGTAAAATCCGTTATCCGCAAGAAGCTTTTTGAATTTTTGCTTTGCTTCACCGTAGGTTCCTGTGTTGTGGCTGCCGCCGGGAAATCGTACTAATGGAAAGTATGATTCTCCTGTAATTTCCTGAATTAACTCTGCAGTTTTATTGAATTCAGTTAAAAAACTCTCGTCATTTGCATATATTTTTGCATACGTATGGTCGTAGGTATGGTTGGCAATAAGATGCCCTTCTTCAAAAACTCTTCTGCAGATGTCAGGATTTGCTTCAATTAGTGTGCCTACCTGAAAAAATGTTGCCTTTATTCCGTATCGGCGTAAAATGTCAAGAATTTTTGGTGTGACAGTATTATTCGGACCGTCGTCGAAAGTCAGATAACACATTTTTTTGTCGGAGCCTGAGTTTTCGATAATATTCATTAAATCGTTATTCTCGTCAGCACCCGGAATTTTAATTGGTGTAAGGTTGCTTGGAACTATTGCGGTTTCTTTTTTACCCGTGTTTGCAATATCTGACTGGGTAACTATTGCGACAGGAGTTGGAGAGGGAGTGGGTATTGCACTGCGAATAGCACGTGAAACGCCTTTAATGCCCGATACGATAAGAGAAACCACAACAAACAGACTGGCAATCAGAATCGCCAGCTTTATAATTTTTTTTCGTGTCCTTTGTTTTTTTCTTAATCTTATTTGTTCAATGCGTTTATTATCCAAGGATATTCCTCCGTTGTTTGATGATTTCAGTATACATTAATATTAAAGAAAAATCAATACGTTTTTGATTTTTTTATATCAAAAAACTTACTTTGTGTATATTTTAACTTTACTTTTTATATAATTTATTATATTAATCCGGACGGTGAATTGTATGATAAAAAGAAAAATTCCTACGTTAGTGCTTATGGCAGTTTTTGTTATATCAGGATGTATATTCTCTTGTTTTACACCTCAGCTTCAAAGTGGTGAACTTGTGACGGCATCAAAAAAAGACAGGGTTGGTCTTGATTTTTCTGTTGACCCGTTTAGTGAAAAATATTCTGAGTTATCCGTGAAAAGCTTTGGATGGGGTTTTAAAAAGGAAAAAGGAGCGCCGCCTGAGATAGCTTTGCAAACTGTGGATTTATTGAATAAAACAAATACATATTATATTGACAAAAGGGAAGGAAAAAAATTATATCTTACATTTGATGAGGGTTACGAAAACGGATTTACATCGAAGATACTTGATGTTTTGAAAGAAAAAAACATACCTGCTGCTTTTTTTATAACAGGACCGTATCTTGAACGGGAAACGGAACTTGTTGACAGGATGGTGAATGAAGGACATATAGTGGGAAATCATACAGTAAACCATCCTAATCTTGCAAAGTCAGACCTTCAAACTGTTAAGTCCGAGCTTCAGGGATTGGAACAGGCTTTTTTTGAAAGATATGGAAAGAGTATGATGTATATGCGTCCTCCTGAAGGTGAGTGCAGCGAAAAAATGTTATCATTTGCGGCGGATATGGGTTATAAAACAATACTCTGGAGTTTTGCGTATAAAGACTGGGATGTGAAAGTTCAAAGAGGTGGCAGATATGCGTTTGAACAGGTAACTCCGTACCTTCATGACGGTTGCATTATGCTCCTGCATGCTGTGTCCTCAGATAATGCGGAAGCCTTGGGAAGCATAATTGATTATGCTATAAGTCAGGGATATGAGTTTGTAAGTCTTGATAATTTAGAATAAACAAACGGTGTTGCTGAGCAACACCGTTTTTGTTGTTGTAGAATTATTTGTAGAGAGGTCCGTAAGTAGCGCAAGCTCTGTAGTCCTGACCTTCTTTGTCCATACCAAATGCGTTCCATGCAGCAGGTCTGAAAATTTCTTCTTCAGGCACGTTGTGCATGCATACGGGAATTCTGAGCATTGAGCAAAGAGTGATAAGATCTGCACCGATGTGACCGTAGCTGATAGCGCCGTGGTTAGCACCCCAGTTGTTCATTACATCATAAGCTGTCTTGAAAGCACCTTCGCCTGTACATCTTGGAGCAAACCATGTGCAAGGCCATGTGGGGTTAGTTCTTTCCATAAGTGCGTCAGATACTTCGTCAGGGAGCTGAACTGTCCATCCCTCAGCAATCTGGAGAACGGGGCCGAGACCTTTAACGAGGTTAAGTCTGATCATTGTAGCGGGCATTTCTGCGCGTGTTGTAAAGTGGCTTGAGAAGCCGGCGCCGCGGAAGTTACCAAAGCCTGCTTCGCACCATACGGTTGCGTCTGTCATCTTCTTGATGTCTTCGTCTGTGACTTCCCACCATTTCTTCATGATAGCGTTGCCGTTTTCGTCTTTACATTCACCGCAAGCATCAAGACAAGCTGCGCCTGAGTTAAGAAGGTGGATAATGCCGCCGTTTGTTTTTGCTTTGCCCTCAAGGTCGTAACCTGTCACTCTCTTAACTGCCTCGGGTGACCAGTATGTACGAACGTCAGCGAAAATCTGTGCTCTGTGAGTAAGCAATCTCATAAAGAGCATGCCGATGCCGTTGAGAACATCATTTTCTGTAGCAAGTGTATATGGCTCGCGAGCGCCTTCGTAATCGAAAGTTGAGCTGAGTAGTGCTTCGGGGTAATCGCAGTTGGGCCAGTGGTCTGTCCACTGTCTTTGTCCCTGGAAGCCGCCTGCAATTGCGTTATGACCAACCATTTCTTCTTCGAAGCCTTCGGGGAGGTTTTTGTTTCCGCCCATGAGGTCTTTGATTATACAATACATTTTAACGGTGAATTCCCACTGCTTTTCTTTTTCTTCGTCTGAGAATTTAACAAATTCGGGGTTGTCGTCGCGTCCCATCTTGCAGTGTTCTTTTGTCCATGCAAGAGCTTTCTTGTATTCTTCTTCGTTGTAGATTCCCTCTTCCATACGGCGGAGAATTTCAACCTCATCAACAGATTCCACTCTCATACCAAGGTATGATTCGATGAAATCCTGATCGATGATTGAGCCTGCGATACCCATACACTGTGAACCAATCTGGAGATAAGACTTTCCTCTCATTGTTGCAACAGCAACAGCTGCACGTCCGAATCTGAGGAGCTTTTCTTTAACATCTTCAGGGATTTCGTTAACCTGATCTCTGTCCTGAACTTCGTGTCCGTAAATTCCGAATGCGGGAAGCCCTTTCTGTGCATATCCTGCAAGAACTGCTGCAAGGTAAACAGCACCAGGTCTTTCAGTTCCGTTGAAGCCCCACACACCTTTAATTGTGTTGGGATCCATATCCATTGTTTCTGAGCCGTATGCCCAACAGGGAGTTACAGACAGTGTAATGTCAACGCCCTCTTTTTTGAATTTATCTGCACAAGCTGCAGCTTCGGGTACACGACCGATGCTGGTGTCTGCAATAACAACTTTAACAGGGTCACCGTTTGAATAGAAGAGGTTGTCTTCAAAAAGCTTCTTTGCAGCGAGTGCAAGAGCCATTGTCTGATCCTCAAGGCTTTCGCGGAGCTTCATAGGTCCGCGTCTTCCGTCGATGATAGGACGGATTCCTATAACGGGATAATCGCCTACATATCTTTTTTCTGCCATTTTGTATTACCTCCTGGTATTATGTATTTCATTCTGCAAATCAGAATGATAAAAATATTTAATATTAATATTATTATATACTTGAAATTTATATATTACTTGTGTTATAATAGAAAAAAGTATAATTATTTTCAGAATTGCGGAGAGTTGATATGAGTTATAACGAATTGAAACAAAGAGGTACATATGATTTGCCTGTTGAATTGTATGAAATTGATGTAAATCATCCCAAATACGAAATGGCATATCATTGGCACAGTGAGTTCGAGATAATACGTATTTTAAGCGGGAAACTTAAAATTCACCTTAACAGGCGCGAGTTTACGGCGAGTGCGGGTGATGTGATTTTTGTCAATACCGAAACAGTCCACGGTGCACTCCCTGATGACTGTGTGTATGAATGTATTGTTATGTCGAACGAGCTTTTAAAGGCGGAGGATAAATTCTGTGGCGGTTTTATCTCGGAACTTTTTGACCATGTGATTGTAATTAATGACCATTTCAGAAAAACAGACGGAGAAGTTTATAAGGCGGCGAATACTGTTTTTGAAGTGATGAAAAATAACGGTTGTTATTTCGAGGTTGTAGGTGCGCTCTATACCTTTTTCGGTATAATTGCCAGAGAAAAGCTCTACAAGTCATCAGAAGGCTTTTCTGAAAGTTATACAGCAGGGAATATGAAGCTGAAAAAAGCTCTTTTGTATATGCGTAAAAACTACGCAAACCAGTTATCATTGGATGAAATTGCGGCGGTTGCCGGTATGAGTCCTAAATATTTTTGCAATTTCTTCAAAAAGATGACACAGAAAACCCCTGTGAGTTATCTTAATACATATAGGGTTGAGAGAGCGGCACGTAAGCTTCTTGCAACCGATGTTCCGGTTACCGATATAGCATATGAATGCGGGTTTAATGATCTTAGTTATTTTATTAAAACTTTTAAGGCTATTAAGGGGATAACACCTAATAATTTCCGAAATAACGGAGAATAAATACTATAACCTTCTCTTCTGTCATATACTTAAGTAAGCAGCTTTTATCTGCTGCCGTGAAAGGAGAGGGAAGTTATGAAAAAAATCAGACCATATATTATTTCGGTGTTGATAGCGATTGGTGTCGGAGCCTTGTCGGCTTTTATTACCAGGGACTATATGAATATTTATCAGATAATTCAAAGTCCGCCGCTTGCACCGCCTTCTGTAGTTTTTCCTGTTGTATGGACAATACTCTACGCACTTATGGGAATTGGCAGTGCAATAATATATACCGAATGCGGAGGGACTTATGAATGTAGCGGTGCTCTCAGGGTATATGCTCTTCAGCTTGCTGTTAATTTCTTCTGGAGTATAATTTTCTTCAGATGGAGAATGTACTTTTTTGCATTTTTATGGCTGCTACTGTTGATTGCACTTGTAGCTGTAATGATTATCCGTTTTTGGAGGATAAAACCTATAGCCGGATATTTGCAGATTCCGTATATTGCCTGGCTTATATTTGCCGCATATCTGAATTTTGCTATATTCATTCTTAACTAATTTTAAAACAAGGATTGACAAAATTGCTTAAATAGAGTATAATATATAAAAATCAGGACTGTCAAAGACGGTCCTTTTTTTAAGACGGAGGTTACAGATGAAATTGTTTGAGCCTACTTATGTGAGGAAAAGTGTATCGGAAATAGAAGACGGTTTTTTTAAGAGAGAAGGAATATCCTGTGTGCTTCTCGATATAGATAATACGCTTGTTGCAGATAATGATCCGTATCCGGATGCTGCTGCCAGGGCTTTTATTAAACGTGTGAATGATGAAAAGCTTAAGGTCTGCCTTGTTTCAAATAATAAGCTTTCAAGAGTAGAATCGTTTAATGGCGAATTTTTGCTCAAGGCGGTACATCGTGCGCATAAGCCTTTTTGCCGCAGAATGAATAAGGCGATAAAGGAACTGGGAGCAACGAAAGAAGAAACTTTGTTTGTAGGAGATCAGCTTCTTACAGATATGCTTGCAGGGAATTTGTGCAAAATACGTACTATGTTGGTTGATCCCATAAATCCGGGTAAGGAAAATTTATTCTTTAAATTTAAAAGATTTATCGAAAATTATCTCTTAAAAAGGAATTTTAGGTAGTTTGATTACTAAAATGTCCTTAATATTACAAAACAATGTTCATAATATTTAAAATTTAAAAAAATACAGTAACAAGTGTTGACTGTTTGACGATTATATTATAGAATATATACTGAAATGGAGGAGAACATCCTTGAGAGTTATTTCCGGTTCCAGAAGAGGTCGGAAGCTTCTTTCTTTTGAAGGTGAGCATATTCGTCCTACAACCGATAGGGTAAAGGAAGCAATGTTCAATCTTATACAAGGCAATACTGCAGATGCGGTGGTGTTTGATGCGTTTTCTGGCTCGGGAGCTTTGGCAATCGAAGCAGTGAGTCGTGGCGCGTTGTTTGCAGTATGTACTGATGTTGATGAACGTGCAATTGGCATAATAAGAAATAATTTTTCGGGATGTGATTTTTCGGATAAGTGTGAAATTGTTTTGTCAACAGCTTGTGCTTATCTTGAAAAAACGGACAGGCGTTTTGATCTTATATTTGCAGATCCGCCTTATAACAAAGGTCTTGTTACTCCTTTGCTTGAGGTAGTAGCAAGACGTAAGCTACTTAATGCCGGAGGTCTTGTTGTGATTGAACGGGACGGGATTGAGGATTCGTTTGAATTATCAGGATTTACGGTAGAAAAAGAGCGGAAATACGGAAGAACGGTTATCAGCGTTCTCAGTTTACAGCTTTAGAATTTGCATATTGGCGGCAGATGCTGCAGAGTAATTAAGTCAGAAATACTTAAATGGGAGAGTGTATTAAAATGGATATGGATATTATGGAAATTATTGATTTGATGGAAGAAACAATCGAAAAGGCATCTTCAGTGCCTCTTACCGGTAAGGTAATGATTGATAAAGATGAGTTTCTTGACTATCTCCAGGAAATCAGACTTATGTACCCTGATGAACTTAAAGAAGCTAAATGGGTAAAGGAAGAGCGCCAGAGAATTCTTCACGAGGCTGAAACAAGGGCAGAGGCTATTCAGAAGAACGCTGAAGAAACTCAGATGGCACTTATTGATGAACATGAAATCACAAGATGTGCTTATGAGCAGGCTAATGAGCTTGTAAAGAACGCATCAGAACAGGCTATGGAAATTAAGGTTGACTGTGACCAGTATGTGGACGAGCTTCTCAACGACGCAGAAGCACGACTTGATATGCTTCTTACTAAGATTCGTCAGGATAGAATGGAGCTTAGCTCAAGCAGTAAATAAAGATAATATTCTTTGCAAACAAAGCTGTAACAACCTAACTGGTGTGACAGCTTAATTTGCTTTTTAAGACAAAATTTATATGCATAAAACAGGAGGATAAAAGTTATGTTATCAGATATCGAAATTGCTCAGAATGCCAAAATGAACCATATTGCAGATGTTGCCGCAAGTATAGGAATTTCTGCAGATGAACTTGAGTTTTATGGTAAGTACAAAGCAAAGCTTTCAGATGAACTTTCAGACCGTCTTTCAAATGAGCCTGACGGTAAGCTTGTGCTTGTAACAGCTATTAATCCGACACCTGCAGGTGAAGGAAAAACAACTACCACTATCGGAATCGGAGATGCACTCACAGCTCTTGGTAAAAAGTGTGTACTTGCTCTTCGTGAGCCTTCGCTTGGCCCTGTTATGGGTGTTAAGGGTGGAGCTGCCGGCGGTGGCTACAGTCAGGTTGTTCCTATGGAGGATATCAATCTCCATTTTACAGGTGATATGCATGCAATAACTGCAGCAAACAACCTTCTTTCAGCTATGATTGATAACCATATCCATCAGGGTAATGAGCTTGGAATTGACGTAACAAGTATTGTGTGGAAACGAGTTACCGATACAAACGACAGAGCGCTCAGAAAAACAATAGTAGGCATCGGCGGAAAGCTTAATGGTATTCCTCGTGAAGATGGCTTTATGATTACAGTTGCTTCCGAAATTATGGCTATTCTTTGTCTTTCAAATGATATTACCGACCTTAAGAACAGACTTGGGAATATTATAATCGGCTACACAAGAGCAGGTGAGCCTGTGTTTGCGCGTGACCTTAAGGCTGAAGGTGCTATGTGTGCACTTCTCAAAGACGCCATAAAGCCAAATCTTGTTCAGACACTTGAGCATACTGCATGTCTTGTACACGGCGGACCATTTGCAAACATTGCTCACGGATGTAACAGCGTAAGGGCTACAAAGCTTGCTATGAAGCTTTCAGACTACTGCATAACTGAAGCCGGCTTCGGTGCGGACCTTGGTGCAGAAAAGTTTCTCGATATCAAGTGCCGTATGGCAGGAATTGCCCCTGCTGCAATCGTTGTTGTTGCAACTGTACGTGCTCTTAAATATAACGGTGGAATACCAAAGGCAGAGCTTAAGGCTGAGAATGTTGAGGCTCTCAAAGCCGGTATGGTAAACCTTGAAAAGCACGTTGAAAATATGAGAAGCTACGGAGCTCCTGTGGTTGTTGCAATTAACAGATTTGATACCGACTCTGAAGCAGAACTTGCAGCAATTGAAAATATGTGCAGTGAAAAAGGTGTTCGCTTTGCTCTTTCTGAAGTTTTTGCAAAAGGCGGTCAGGGCGGAATCGACCTTGCAAAAGAAATTATTGATGTAATTGAAAATGAAAAAGCAGATGTTAAACCTCTTTATGATGAAAATCTTTCCATCAAGGAAAAGATGAACGAAATTGTTACTAAAATCTATGGCGGCGACGGTGTGGTTTACAGTGCAAAAGCAGAAAAACAGATCAAAACTCTTGAAAGTCTTGGACTTGATAAAAAACCTGTTTGTGTTGCCAAGACACAGTACTCACTTTCAGATAACCCCGCACTTCTCGGTCGTCCTTCAGGATTTAAAGTAAATGTTGCAGAGGTAAGAGTTTCAAACGGTGCAGGCTTTATAGTTCTTGAAACAGGTAATATTATGGTTATGCCTGGACTTCCTAAGGTTCCTTCTGCTGAAAAGATTGATGTTGATGAAAAGGGCGTAATTTCAGGACTTTTCTGATTTTTGGAGGTATATGCTTTGAAAATACACACTGATTCTGCCGAAGAAACTTTTGAATTTGCAAAGCAATATTCAGAAACCCTGCAAGGTGGCGAGGTTTTGTGTATGTATGGTGACCTTGGTGCAGGAAAGACATTGTTTGCTCAGGGCTTGGCTGCAGGTCTTGGTATAGACGGCTATATAAGCAGTCCCACGTTTACAATAGTGAATGAATACGAGGGAAGGCTCCCTCTATATCATTTTGATGTTTATAGAATTGCCGATCCTGATGAGATGTACGAAACAGGCTTTGATGATTATATCTCAGGTAATGGTGTATGCCTTATCGAATGGGCGGAACTGATACAGGATATAATTCCACTGCCATATACAAAAGTAACCATTGTGAGAGATTCTCATAATCCTGCCACGGGCAGAAATATAATAATAGAAACAATAAAGGAGTAATTCATTGGTATGAAAGTTTTCGGAATTGACACATCATCAGATGTGGCATCTGTTGCACTTATTGATGATGATAAGCTTATAGCTGAGTATACGCTTAATTTTAAAAAGACGCATTCCGAACGGTTGATGCCGATGATTGTGGATATGCTAAAATCCTGTGAATGCAGTATTGAAGATGTAGATGCATTTGCAGTTGCAATCGGCCCCGGTTCTTTTACGGGACTTCGAATTGGTATCACAACAGCAAAAGGTCTTGCGCATGCCTGTGATAAGCCTGTTGTTCCGGTGGGTACTTTAGCCGCTATGGCATACAATCTCCCAATGTGCGAGCATCTTATAGTTCCAATAATGGATGCCAGACGTGAGCAGGTCTATACTGCTACATATATATGGGATGAAGAGGGATTTCGTGAGATTGAAGAGCCTCGTGCAGTGTCCTTAGAAGAATGTTTGGAAGACTGCGGTAACTTCATTGATGTCGTGTTTGTAGGCGATGGAGTGCCTGTGCATAAAAGCACTATTATTTCTAAGCTTGGTGAACGTGCTCATTTTGCACCGCCGGGCAGTAGTTTACAGAGAGGTGCATCAATTGCGGCACTTGGGCTTATGAATATTTCTGATGCAAAAAAGTGTCACGAAATTACTCCTGTTTATTTAAGAAAATCTCAGGCTGAACGGGAATATGATGAAAAGCATAAATAACTGATTTCGGCGGCTTGTCCGCCGATTTTTGTGAAATGATTTATTAATCGGAAAGGTTGTGAAAGGTATGGATAAGCTTGTATTTGAAGTTTTAGGTGAATTTGCAGGAGTACGTCTTGACTCGGTAATTGCACAAAATTCTGAGCTTACCCGTTCCTTTGCGGCGAAGCTTTGTGATGATGGTTTTGTAAAATCAGAGGGAAGTGTACTTAATAAAAAGCACAAACCCAAAGCGGGTGAGGTAATTGAAATCACGTTGCCCGATCCTGACCCTATAGAGGCAGTTCCCGAAAATATTGAACTTGATATAGTTTATGAGGATTCAGATCTTATAGTAGTTAATAAGCCTCAGGGAATGGTGGTACATCCTGCAGCAGGTAATGAACGAGGCACTCTTGTAAACGGTATTTTGTGGCATTGCGGAGATTTGTCAGGAATTAACGGAGCAATCCGTCCCGGAATAGTGCATAGAATTGATAAAGACACAAGCGGACTTCTTGTGGTAGCTAAAACAAACGAAGCTCATTTATCACTTACTGAACAATGGCAGAACACTAAGCCTCACAGAAGGTATATTGCACTCGTTCACGAAAATATAAAAGAAGATGAATTTACCATTAATCTCCCTGTGGGAAGAAGTAAATCAGACCGCAAAAAAATGGCGGTAGTCTCTGACGGAAGGCCTGCAGTCACCCACGTGAGGGTGCTTGAAAGGTTTGGAAAATATACTCTTGTTGAGTGCATTCTCGATACAGGTCGTACCCATCAGATAAGGGTGCATATGTCCCACTGTCATCATCCTGTGGCGGGAGACCCTGTTTATTGTAGCAGAAAAGAAGAGTTTTCGCTGAATGGGCAATTGCTTCACGCTCAGACTTTGGGTTTTGTACATCCGAAAACGGGTGAAAAGCTTGAATTTACAAGCGAACTCCCCCGGTATTTCCAACGTGTTCTTGATATTTTAAGAAATAAAGGTATTTAAAAATAATGGAAAAAATCACGATTATCGGAACTGTCGCCGAAATCATATATTATAATGACGAAAATGGTTATACCGTGTTTGAAATAGAAAGCGACAGTCATGAAGAATTTACTGTTACAGGTTATACTGTAAATCTCAGTGAGGGAGAGCAGATATCAGTAACGGGAAATTGGACTGTTCATCCCGATTACGGTGAGCAGTTCAGAATAGAATACTACAAAACGGTTTTACCCACTAAAGCCCAGGATATATTACGTTATTTGTCATCAGGTGTTGTGTATGGAGTTCGTTGTGCAACTGCAAAAAAAATAGTAAATGCATTTGGCGAAGAATCTCTTAATATAATGCTTAAGGACCCTTTGCGTCTTTCTGAAATAAAAGGTATTTCTGTAAAAAAAGCTGAAAAAATCGGTGAATCCTTCAGAGAAATTCAGGCTATGCAAAGCATAGTAATGTATTTGCAGATTTATAATGTAAGCGCTAATCTTGCTGTTAAAATATATAAGCAATTCGGCAGTGATGCAGTAGAGAAGATAAAACAAAACCCATATATTTTATCTGATGTTATTGATGGGGTAAAATTTTCTGTGGCAGATAAAATTGCATTTGGAGAAGGCTTTGCAATAAATAGTCCCCTTCGTATGAAAGCGGGACTTAAATATCTTCTTATGCAGGCAGCATACGGTGGGGGGCATGTGTATCTCCCCAAAAATCTCATGATTGAACATGGGGCATATAATCTAAAGGTTGACGAATCAGATATTGAAAATGTCCTTTCTGACCTTGTTATGTCAAAAGATTTTTATATTGATAAGGTAAATGGTGAGAGTGCATATTATCTTTCGAGCCTGTATAAAGCTGAAAGCTATACTGCTTCCAGACTAAAATCCCTTTCAGTAGGGTTTGGTGAGGCGCTTATGTCTGATGCTCTGACGCTTCAAAGAATTGAAAGCTTTGAAAAAGCATCAGGTATTCAGTTTGCGCCCGAGCAGAAAAACGCTGCCGTAACAGCGGTAAGTGACTGCGGATGTATGGTTATTACAGGTGGACCGGGAACGGGAAAAACCACTATTATTAACACGATTCTGAGGCTTTTTGATGAGCTTCAGATGAAGGTTGCACTTGCGGCTCCCACGGGACGTGCGGCAAAGAGAATGTCCCAGGTAACAGGGATGGAAGCAAAAACCATTCACAGACTGCTTGGTGCCTCAGGTGAGGAAGGAGCTCTGCGTTTTACTTTTGATGAGAGTAATCCAATAAAAGCTGATGTGGTTATCCTTGATGAGGCAAGTATGATTGATACTTATCTTATGTATGCTCTCCTTAAAGCAATCGCACCGGGAACACGGCTTATTCTTTCAGGAGATGCAGACCAGTTGCCCTCAGTCGGTCCGGGAAATGTGCTCAATGATATAATTAAAAGCAAAGCAGTCCCTGTAATTAAGCTCACGCATATTTTCAGGCAGGCGGAAGAAAGCCTTATTGTTATGAATGCTCATTCAATCAATAAGGGGGAAATCCCTGAACTTTCATGCAAAACCAAGGATTTTTTCTTTCTGCCAAGGAAAAATGCGGATTCTGTGCTTGCTACTATCACCGAGCTTTGCACGTCAAGACTTACGTCTACCTATGGCTTGGATGCTTTTTCGGATATACAGGTGATTTCGCCTTCAAAAAAGGGTATATGCGGCTCTGTTAACCTTAACAAACAGCTCCAGAATGCTCTTAATCCCCCAAACGTCACAAAAGCGGAGTATAGCTACGGTAAAACAGTATTCCGAGTGGGGGACAGGGTTATGCAAACGAAAAATAACTACGACCTGTACTACACAAGGGAGATAGGTGACAGCGGCGTTGGAATATTTAACGGAGATATGGGCAGGATTTCCGAAATATCCGTTATTGATAAATATATGGTAGTAATTTTTGATGAGGATAAAAGGTGTGAATATCCTTTTAATCAGCTTGAAGAACTCGATCTTGCATACGCCATAACCGTTCATAAAAGTCAGGGAAGTGAATTTCCCTACGTTGTTATGCCTGTGTGGCAATTCCCTCAGATGCTTATGTGCAGAAATTTATTTTATACTGCAGTAACAAGAGCAAAAACAATGGTTATTCTGGTGGGTGATGAAGCTGCTGTGGAGTATATGACAAAAAACAACTCAGAAAACGACCGCTATACGGGACTTTGCGAAAAGCTTGCAAAAACAACCGAGGATTTTGATTTGTTATAAAATTCAGAATTGTATGAAGATTACGGATATTTTTGAACTATTTGGTTAAGAATATTTGTGTAACAAAAATACTAAAGCTACAGAAAACGAGGATTTGAAATGAATTTAGCTAAAGATTTCGGAATAAGCCCTGAAATACAGGAGCTTTTTGAAGAATGTGAAAAACAGGTACGACCTGCCTTTTCTACAATAGAAAAAATTGCAGAGCATAATCAGTGGAAGGTTATGAAAGCGTTTGCCGATAACCGTGTATCGGAAGCTCATTTTATGCCTACATACGGCTATGGATATGATGACCTTGGCAGGGATACACTTGATCGTGTTTATGCCGATATATTTGAGTGCGAGGATGCACTTGTACGTCATCAGTTGATTTCGGGAACACATACTCTTTCTACTGTTCTATTCGGAATACTCCGCCCCGGTGATACGCTTGTGTCAGTAACAGGCAGACCTTACGATACACTCGAAGAAGTAATCGGAATCGCTGGTGAAGCAGGTAACGGCTCCCTTGCAGACTTTGGTGTGAACTATAAAGAGGTATCCTTGCTTCACGATGGTGAGCCTGATTTTAAAGGAATTAAATCAGTGCTGTCAGAAGAATTTGTAAAGCTTGTTACAATTCAGCGTTCAAAGGGGTATGGTACACGACCTACATACAGTGCTGCAAAAATCGGTGAAATAGTACGTTTTATAAAAAGTATATCCCCTGAAACAATTTGTATGGTTGATAATTGCTACGGCGAATTTGTAGACGAAGCAGAACCTACATCCTACGGCGCGGATATAATCTGCGGTTCTCTTATTAAAAATCCCGGCGGCGGAATAGCACCCACGGGAGGATATATAGCAGGAAAAGCAGAGCTTATAGAAAAGTGTGCATATCGCCTTACTTCTGTTGGAATAGGTAAGGAGGCAGGTGCGAGCCTGGAATTTAACAAAAGTGCATATCAGGGCTTGTTTTTTGCACCCCACGTTGTTTCCAATGCAGTAAAATCAGCAGTTCTTGCAGCCTGTGTGTTTGAAAAGCTTGGCTTTGAAACAGAGCCTGCATGGAATGAAGAACGTCATGATATTATAGAGGCAATAAAATTGGGAACTCCAGAAAATCTTGTAGCTTTTTGTGCAGGGATTCAGAAGGGAGCACCGGTTGATTCTTTTGTGGTACCTCAGCCCTGGGCAATGCCTGGTTATCAGGATGAGGTTGTTATGGCGGCAGGTGCATTCAATCAAGGCTCAAGCATAGAGCTTAGTGCTGATGGACCTATGAGAGAGCCATATATCGGCTATCTTCAGGGCGGTCTTACTTATGAATCAGCAAAGCTTGGACTAATGGTTGCCGCGCAGAACATAATCAATCTTTCCAAATAATATGGATTTGTATAATTTTTGTTAACTTTCTTCGTGTCGGTTGACATATAAGTATTGTTTTGATATAATAATATTAATGTTTTGTTCGGTTTTTTAAAAATTTTATTTGAGCGGAAAATATTCAGAAATTACGGAGGTTTATATTTTGGCAAAAAAATCAAAACTAAAAATAATACCAATTGGCGGTCTTAATGAGATCGGAAAAAATTTGACTGCCATTGAGTATGGAAATGAGATAATTGTGGTAGACTGCGGTATGTCTTTCCCTGATGAGGATATGCCCGGTGTCGACCTTGTTATTAACGATATTTCCTACCTTGAAAAAAACGCACAGAAAATTCTCGGTGTGTTTATTACCCACGGTCATGAAGACCATATCGGAGGAATACCTTTCTTTTTGAAGTCTATAAATGTTCCCGTTTACGGAACAAGACTTACACTCGGACTTATTGAGCATAAGCTTAAGGAACATAATATGCTCACAAAGGTGAAGCTTGTGCGTGTTAAAGCAGGTACCACGGTTAGTGCCGGAAAGAATTTTTCGGTTGAATTTGTAAGAACAAACCACTCAATTGCAGACTCTTGTGCCCTTGCAATAAAAACACCTCTCGGTACGGTTCTCCATATGGGTGACTTTAAAATTGATACCACTCCCATAGTTGGCGAAATGATTGACTTAGCAAGAATAGGTGAGCTTGGCAATGAAGGCGTGCTTGCACTTTTGTCTGACAGTACAAATGTTGAACGTTCAGGCTTTGCAATGAGTGAGCGTTCTGTTGGTGAGCAGTTCGAAAAGATTTTTCAGAATTGCAATAAGCGTATCATTGTTGCTACATTTGCATCCAATGTTCACCGGGTTCAGCAAATAATAGATGCTGCTGCAAAGAATAAGCGTAAGGTTGCCGTTTCTGGCAGAAGTATGGAAAATATTGTAGAGCTTTCTATTCTTATGGGATATATGAAAGTGCCTGAGGGTGTTCTTATAAATATTGATAATATTAATAAATACAGACCTGATCAGGTTGTTATTATCACGACGGGAAGCCAGGGTGAGCCGATGAGTGCCCTTAGCCGTATGGCATACTCCGACCATCGTAAGGTTGAAGTTACTAAGGATGATTTAATTATAATTTCTGCAACCCCTATTCCGGGTAATGAAAAAGCGGTTTCAAATGTTGTAAATGAGCTTTTCAAAATCGGTGCTTCGGTTATTTACAAATCTTTGGCTGAGGTTCACGTTTCCGGGCATGCCTGCCAGGAAGAACTTAAGCTTATACTTGCTCTTGCCAAGCCTAAGTATTTTATACCCGTACACGGCGAATGCAGGCACCTTATGCTTCATGCGGAACTTGCCGAAAAGGTTGGAGTGCCTTCAAAAAATGCATTTATTTTGAGTAACGGAAGCGTGCTTGAAATTGATGAAAATAGTGCTAAGGTAAACGGAACAGTTCAAAATGGCAAGATTCTTGTAGACGGTCTTGGAGTTGGCGACGTGGGTAATATCGTCCTCAGGGACAGAAAGCATCTTGCGCAGGACGGTTTGATTATCGTTGTTGTTACTATTTCGGGAGAGGACCATAAACTTGTGTCTAAGCCCGATGTTATAAGCCGTGGTTTTGTTTATGTACGCGAGGCGGAGGAGCTTATAGAGGATATCCGTGATGTAGCACAGGAAAGCGTGGAAATCTGCCTTTCAAAACGCTCATCAGATTGGTCAACTCTTAAAAATTCACTACGTAACGATGTTGCACGTTATATTTTCGGTAAAACTAAGAGAAATCCTATGATTTTGCCGATTATAGAAGAAATTTAATCTGTAATGATTAATAATTTGTGAATTTTAAAATTTACGGTTGCAAAATAAATAAAGTTATGTTAGTATATATCAGCAGGGCATTGTTTGCCCTGCTGAATAAATTGCCGGGGGAGGGGAATACACGTGGCAGATAAAAAAGACAGTATAAAGGTTATTGCTCAGAATAAGAAGGCGCGCCACGAGTATTTCATTATGGAAAATTTCGAGGCAGGAATTGAGCTTTTCGGAACAGAGGTAAAATCTGTACGTCAGGGAAAGGTTAATATATCCGATTCCTACGGATCAATCAAAAACGGCGAGGTTTATCTCCTGGGTATGAATATAAGCCCTTACGAACAAGGTAATATATTTAACAGAGACCCCCTTCGTGAAAAGAAGCTTCTTCTTCATAAAGCCCAGATAAGAAAGCTTATCGGACAGATTAAGCAAACAGGATTTTCGCTTATACCTCTTTCGGTATATCTTAAAGGCTCATACGTTAAAGTAGACCTTGCTCTTTGTAAAGGTAAAAAGCTCTACGATAAACGTGACGATATTGCTAAGCGCGATGCGAAACGTAATATGGACCGTGCCATGAAAGAAAAGAATAACAGTTGATTATGCTATTATCCTTATATATGGGGCTGCAATGGCTTCGACGGGGATAGTGAAGTATGAAAGGCGGGTAGTGATTGGGAGCCCACTTTAAACGTCCTGACTTTAAATATAAACGCTAACGAAAATTTAGCATACGCTGCCTAAGTGCAGCCGTCTTATCTGTGAGTACCACGGCATAGAATAAGGCGAATACCAGTGGTGAACGTGAATGTCGGATTGCCTCAGCCGATGTCATGCACAAGAGGCTACCGGGCTTTGAATTATGGCTATGTAAGCCAAAGCTCAGGGAATTAAAATCATAGCCTACACCCGTAGAATTTTGTATGGATTTATTTTCGGACAGGAGTTCGATTCTCCTCAGCTCCACCAATGAAAAACACGTCCGTCAGGATGTGTTTTTTGCTTGGAATTTTTGTAATAATATTGCTATAGATTACTTATATGTGGGTTGAATATAATAAAATCCCACAATTTTGTATTTTTTTGTTTAGGTGAAATTAACGGTTTTTCCGCTATAAATCTTATGGATTTATGGAATAATCAAGTAGGCAGAGAACTTGCTAACAATGCAGCTTTTAAGAATATGACCGAGGATGAATTATTTGATTTTGCAGAAAAACATAATCTGTTAATAATTGATGCAAATAAAACGTATGATTTTTTGGGGATAACTGATTTTATTACGGATGCTTCAAACTATACTGTCGATGTGGAATGGAATCTCACGACAGGGAATGTGACAGTAAAAAAAGATGGTAAGGCTGTTCAATTAAAGATAGGGATTTGATAAAAATTTAATATTTGACATTTTCGTCTTTATGTTGTACAATGTATGAGTAAAGTGGCTTATAACTAAATTGTTTGTACTGATTTAAATTATAATCTTAAATGTTCTAATTCAGTTGAATTTACTTTTATATTTTGTTGTTGGGAGTTATACTATGAAAAAGATTTTAATAGTAATAGGGATAGTCTTATTATTCTTTTTAACGTCAGTATATTTGGTTTTTGATTTCTTTTTTCCGAAAGCTGAGAAATTCGATTATCCTGATTATTCATCGGTAGAATCCATAACTATCTCAAGGAATAACGAAGCAGTCAGTTTAACTGGTGAAGATGCTGAAATTTTGTATGAGTATATCAGCAAAGTAAAGCCTACAAGATTGCCTAGCGTAGAGGATAGTCCGGGTTCAGTACCTTACTATACTATTATTATAAAATCAGAGGATATTTCATATTTCGGACATGGATACATATATGAAAAATACGGAGTAACATACTTTGAACTTCCGTATGTGGGAATATATACTCTTGACTCGAATGTTATGAGTTATATAAAAAAACAATATTAATCGAGTCGCTATCGAAGCACAACATCACGACAGTAAGATTACCGAAATGAATTGTCAGTCGCTCGACTACTAAGTCGAAGATAAAATTTATTGTGTTTTTGGGTGGTGTTGCCCGAAGATGCCGAAGTGGTGGGGTTAAGTGATATTCTATCTGCATATTTCAGCTCCACCAACGATTTTCACGTACACGGATAGTTTTCCGTGTACGTGTTTTCTTGTGTAACGAAAACCACCAGCTAAGTGAACTTGTCAAGCAAAAGTAGACACTAAAAACCACGAATTATGCAAACCCCTGTTCGATTCTATATTGAACAGGGGTTTTGTAATTTAATTTGTATGATAATCTTTCGTTATTAAAGTAATGAACATAGCTTTCAATAAACAACGGTATGCTTTCAACTGATTTTAAATTAAAATCTATTTTCATTTCTTCTTTTATCCACCCATCATTGACAATTCAACACAAAATAAAATGTATATTTTAAAAAAACTATTGACTTTATCGGTGTAAAGTGGTATAATACATTTTAATAAATGCGATTGAGCAGAAATCAGTAGGTTGGAAAGAACATAGAGAGAGTTGCCGGTTGGTGCGAGGCAAATGGGGCGTCCTTCTCGAATTCCTTCTGTTAGCAGTGCACTGAACGAAAGAACTTTCAAGTAGGAGGCAACGGGCGTTCCCGTCACAGAACTAAGGTATGATAGTACCTGATAAGGTCGTTGTCGTGAGGCAGCGACGAACTGAGGTGGTACCACGGAAATGTTATTTTCGTCCTCTGTATCCTTAATCGGATTGCGGAGGGCGTATTTTTTTATCTGCATCTGAGCGGGAATATAATTTGTGATAATTTTTCGGATGTTGTTTCGTTTGAAAGGAATATGAGAAATGAAAAATAAGTTAGAAGAAGCAAGAAAAATAATAAACGAGGTAGATTCTCAGATGGCAGACCTTTTCTTAAAGAGAATGAGAGCTGCCGAAATGGTGTCTGATTATAAAAAAGAAGTTGGTCTTCCTATTCTTGACCGAGAAAGGGAAGAGGCAGTTATAGAAAAAAATACTGCATTGATTGATGATAAGGTAATAAAAGGATATTATATCGACTTTATAAGGAATGTTATGTCTGTTTCAAGAGCATACCAATATCGTATGCAAAATGGTTTAAAGGTTGCATATAGCGGCGTAGAGGGGGCTTTTGCCCATGTTGCGGCAGGCAGGATTTTTCCTGAAAGCAATAGGGTATCGTATCGTGATTTTAAATCAGCTTATGATTCGGTAGCAAACGGTGACTGCGACGTAGCAATACTTCCTATAGAAAACAGCTATGCTGGTGAAGTGGGACAGACGATAGACCTTATATTCTCCGGAGGACTTTTTATAAACGGAATTTATGAGCTTGAAATTCATCAGAATTTACTTGGAATTCCCGAAGCAACAGTTGAAGATATCAGAAAGGTGACAAGTCATCCTCAGGCACTTAGTCAGTGCCACGATTATATAGCTCTCCGAGGGTTTGACACTGAGGAAGCGAATAATACTGCTGTTGCTGCAAAGTTTGTTTTAGAGATGAATGATAAATCCATAGCTGCCATAGCAAGCACTGAAACTGCAGAAATTTACGGACTTAAGGTTATTGAGTCAAATATAAATAAAAGCGGAGAGAACACAACCCGTTTTGCAGTCCTTTCAAAGGTTAAAGCAGGTTCGCCATCACTTTCAAATTCTGTTCTGATGTTCACGGTTAAGCATGAAGCAGGCTCTCTTGCAAAAGCTATCAGCATTATAGGAAAGTATGGATATAATATGACTGCACTCCGAAGCAGACCATTAAAAAAACATTCCTGGCAGTATTATTTCTATATAGAAATTGACGGAACGACAGAAACTGAAGAAGGCAAAAAAATGATGGAAGAGCTTGGCACAATTTGTGACAGACTAAAAGTAGCAGGAACTTTTGCACCCCATATCGAAATATAAAGGAGCTTAATATGAATATACATATGGACCTT
This sequence comes from Clostridia bacterium, assembly GCA_045649825.1. GTDB lineage: Bacteria > Bacillota > Clostridia > UBA1381 > UBA1381 > RGIG9115. Next base: position 56,082 of record JAZRQO010000027.1, on the reverse strand, counting down.
AAAGAAAACAGTTATGATATAATTGTAGAGCGTGGTATTCTTGAGCGTTCAGGGAAACACTTAAATTTAGACAGGCGGGTGCTTGTTGTAACTGATTCAGGCGTACCTGAGGTATATGCAAAAACTGTTGCTTCTCAATGTAAAGATTCGTTTATATATACTGTAAAATCAGGAGAGGGCTCAAAAAGCCTTGAGATGTTTGGCGCACTTCTTTATAAAATGCTTGAAAATGGGTTTTCAAGAAAGGACTGTGTAGTAGCAGTAGGGGGAGGGGTTGTAGGCGACCTTTCAGGATTTGTGGCAGCATCTTATATGAGAGGCATTGACTTTTATAATATACCCACAACACTTCTTTCTCAGATTGACTCATCCATAGGCGGAAAGACCGCTGTAAACTTAGGGAACGTGAAAAATATTGCAGGTGCTTTTTATCAGCCGAAAGGAGTTCTTGTTGACCCTGAGCTTTTGAAAACTCTTCCACGAAGGCAAATTTCAAACGGTCTTGCCGAAGCGATTAAAATGGCTCTGACTTCCGACTCTGAGCTTTTTGATATTTTTGAAAATAAAGATATCAAAGCCAATATAGACGAAATTATAATCCGTTCACTTAAAATAAAAAAAGAGATTGTTGAACAAGATGAAAAAGAAGCTGGCTTAAGAAAAATTCTGAATTTGGGGCATACAATAGGGCACGGTATTGAAAGCAGTGAGAATATGTCAGAACTGTACCACGGTGAATGTGTTGCCCTGGGGCTTATACCTATGTGTGATGAGAAAATCAGAACGAGAGTTATTGAAGTTCTTAAAAAATGCAACTTATACAATCCTATCAAATTTGATTGGAATAAGATTGAGGAAGCTGCTTTTCACGACAAAAAAGCCGACGGGGAATTTGTAACAGTAACAACTGTGACGGATGTTGGGAAATTTGAACTAAAAACAATGAAATGCAGTGAAGTAATACAAATTGCAAAAAACTGTTTTGAAGGGTGATATTAATGAAAAATACATTTGGAACAAGCGTGGCAGTAACTTTGTTTGGTGAGAGTCACGGTGAATATATAGGAGCAGTTATTGACGGATTGGCTCCCGGATTAGATGTAAATGAAGAATATATCAGTCATATGCTTTTTTTAAGACGTCCTACAGGCACGATTTCAACATCAAGGCAAGAAAAAGATGAATTTAGAATTGTAAGCGGTGTTGTAAACGGGAAAACAACAGGAACACCTGTTACGATTCTCATTCCTAATGAAGATGTGAGAAGCGGAGATTATGCTGCTATGAAAACTGTTGCCAGACCGTCCCATGCGGATTATACGGCTCAGTGTAAATATCATGGGTTTCAGGATGCCCGAGGCGGCGGACATTTCAGCGGAAGAATAACTGCGGCTCTTGTGGCTGCAGGTGCTGTGTGTAAATATGCTTTAGAGCAAAAAGGCATTTGTATCGGAACTCATATTAAGAAATGTGCCGGAATTTCAGATAGGGATTTTGGTGATTTGTCAGAGGACATTAATTCTATAAATGAAAAAGCTTTTGCTGTCCTTGATGAAACTGCAGCTTCTGAAATGATAAATGCAATTACTGATGCGGCTTCTGACGGAGATAGCGTGGGTGGTGTTTTGGAAACTGCGATTGCAGGCATGCCGGAGGGTGTGGGTGAACCATGGTTTGATACGGTTGAAAGCATGATTTCTCATATTATGTTTTCTATACCTGCGGTTAAGGGAATAGAGTTTGGTACAGGCTTTGCAATTGCCGATATGAAAGGCAGTGAAGCTAATGACCTGTTTGAAGTCGAAAATAAAAAAATTGTGACTAAGACAAATAATAACGGCGGAATAAACGGCGGTATCACAAATGGTATGCCAATTGTGTTTAGAACAGCAATAAAACCTACTCCGACAATTTTTAAAGCACAAAACACAGTGGATTTTAGTACCTTAACCCAAACAGTTCTTGAGCCTAAAGGCAGGCATGACCCGGCTATTGTTCACAGAGCGAGAATAGTACAGGATGCAGCAACTGCAATTGTTATTTGTGATGCACTTGCTATGAGGTTTGGAACAGATTGGTTAAAATAAAGTAGGGATGATTGATTTATGAAAAAATACGGTTGTATAGGGAAGACGCTTACGCACAGTTTCTCTAAAGAAATTCATTCGAAGCTTGCAGATTACGATTATGAACTAATAGAACTTGCAGAGGATGAAATAAAATTATTTTTTACACAAAGGGATTTTGAGGCAATAAATGTTACAATGCCTTATAAACAGACGGTTATACCATACCTAGACTTCGTTAGCTCGATTGCAGATAGAATAGGTGCTGTTAATACTATTGTGAATAAAAACGGGAAGCTGTATGGCTATAATACCGATTACTATGGAATGAAAGCCTTGATTGAAAAAATCGGTATTAATATGCAAGGCAAAAAAGTCCTTGTTCTCGGAACCGGCGGAACAAGCAAAACAGCATGCGTTGTATCCCAGGATATGGGAGCTTCTGAGGTTCTTTCTGTAAGCAGAAGTAAAAGAGAAAACTCTATAACTTATGAAGAAGCAGTTACTATTCATTCAGATGCTGATGTGATAATAAACACAACACCATCCGGGATGTTCCCTGATTGCCATTCAAAACCTATAGAGATTTCTGACTTTAAGTGTTTAAAAGGTGTTGTTGATGTAGTATATAACCCGTTATCTACAAACCTTGTTCTTGCTGCAAAAAGAAACGGAATTAAAGCTGAAGGCGGACTTTTTATGCTTGTAATGCAGGCAGTGGTGGCAGTGGAAAAATTTAAAGATATAACAATCCCCGCCGAAACTGCTATGGAAGTATTTAAATCTGTTTTCCAATCTAAAGAAAATATTGTTTTAACGGGTATGCCAGGCAGCGGAAAGAGTACTGTAGGAAAACTTCTAAGAATTGACGGTTTTGAATTTGTTGATACGGATGTGGAAATTGAAAAAAGATGTGGATGCAGTATCAAAGAACTTATAAGCTCTAAAGGTGAAAAATATTTTAGGGATTTGGAAACGGAGGTTATACTGGATGTTTCTTCAAAAAGTTCACGGATTATTTCAACAGGTGGTGGGGCGATCCTTAGAGATAAAAATGTAAATGCACTTAAGCGTAACGGAAAAATATTTTTTATAGATGCTGATATAAAAAGGCTTCGTGCGACCAAGGACAGACCTTTGTCTGATTCTCTTGAAAAACTTGCAAAATTATATGACGAAAGAATTGGAATTTACAAATCAACCACGGATGTAACGGTACCTGATATGAATACTCCGCAATCAGAGGCAGAATATATTTTAAAAAAACGAATGGAGCTTATAAAATGAAAATTCTTGTTATAAACGGACCTAATTTAAATATGCTGGGAATAAGGGAACCGAACCATTACGGAAATGAAACATACTCCGACCTTGTGAAAAAAATCCAGAACCATTGTGACAATAAAGGCGTGGATGTTCGGATATATCAATCTAATCACGAGGGAGATATAGTTGACGAGATTCAGAAAGCATATAGAAATATCGACGGCATTGTTATAAATCCGGGGGCATATACCCATACAAGCGTTGCCATTCTTGATGCGTTAAAGTCAGTAAATATACCTGCAGTTGAGGTCCATATTTCAAAAATTGAAGAAAGAGAAGATTTCAGACAGATAAGCTATATAAGGCTGGCCTGTGTAAAGACCATTACAGGCCATGGAACAGACGGATATATTGAAGCTGTTGATTTTCTGTCAGAGGGAAATATAAATGAAAGCAATATTTAAGCCGTGCAGACTAAAAGGAACAATAAGTGCACCCCCATCTAAAAGTATGGCACACAGATGTTTGATAGGTGCTGCTTTATCAAAGGAAAAATGCACATTATCAGGTGTTGATTATAGTGAGGATATTCTTGCAACTATTGATTGCCTGAGAGAGCTTGGGGCAGAGGGGATAATACAAAATGACACGGTAATCATAAATCCTGATGGGTTTATGAAATCAGAAAATCCTGTTTTGGAATGTAGGGAAAGCGGAAGTACACTGAGATTTTTTGTGCCGCTTGCTCTATGCCTCGGAAAAGAAGTTACATTTAAGGGCAGTTCGCGACTTTTTGAAAGACCTCTTGATGTTTATGAAGAACTCTGCAGAGATAATAACTTTTTGTTCAGAAAAGGCATAAACTCTTTAACTTTATGCGGGAACCTAAAAGGCGGAAATTATAAAATCAGAGGAGATATAAGCAGTCAGTTTATTACAGGACTGATTTTTGCCCTGGTATATCTTGGTGAGGATTCTTCTATTAAAATTATCCCCCCATTTGAAAGCAGGTCATATATAAATCTTACCATCACTGCATTAAAGTCATTTGGTGCAGATGTGGGGTTTGTTGATGAATATAATATATCAATCAAAAAATCCGCTATGTATGCATATTCAGGTAAAATAGAGGGTGATTATTCAAATGCTGCATTTTTGGATGCATTTAATCATATTGGCTCCCAAATAGATTTACTCAATCTTAATTGCAACAGCCTTCAGGGAGACAGAGTGTATTCCGATTATTTTGATAAAATTTCAAAAGGCACGCCGATACTTGATATTTCTGATTGCCCGGACCTTGGACCTGTTCTTTTTGCGCTGGCATCGCTTAAAAATGGTGCAGAATTCACAGGCACAAACCGATTAAGGGCAAAGGAAAGCGACCGAATAGCCGCTATGAACGAGGAACTTGAAAAGCTTGGCGGTGGGCTTGTTATTGGGGATAATAAAGTAACCGTACTAAAGCAGCAGCTTCAATACAAGGGAAGTGTTCTTAGTGGGCATAATGATCATAGGATTGTTATGGCAATGTCAGTTGTGCTTTCAACAACAGGCGGAGAAATAACGGGAATTGAAGCTGTGCGAAAAAGTTATCCCGGATTTTTTGAAGATATAAAGCAACTTGGAGCAAAGGTGGAAGTAGAATGATAGTAGACGTAAGTAAAAAAATACTTATAGTGGGCTTAGGACTTTTAGGAGGCAGTTATGCACGAGCTTTGAAACGGTTTGGGTTTCACATAAGTGCTATCACTAAAGAACAAAGCTCTATAGATTATGCACTCAGTGAGAAGATTATTGATGAAGGCACTACTGAGCTTGATAAAAAAATGATAGGAGATGCGGACCTTGTTATATTTGCTTTGTATCCTCACGTGTTTGTTGAGTGGGTTGAAAAAAATCAAAGTCTTCTCAAAAGCGGTGCGATTATAACAGATGTAACAGGTGTTAAAAGAAGTATTGTATATAAAATTCAGGAACTCCTCAGGGAGGATGTGGAGTTTATTGCAGCACATCCAATGGCAGGACGTGAGGTTTCCGGTGTTGAAAACAGTACAGATAAAATGTTTGTTGGAGCTAACTATATCGTTACTCCAACGAGTAAGAACACACCTGAAGCCATCAGTACGTGTCTTGAACTTGGAAGGCTTCTCGGGTTTTCAAATGTAACGGAGCTTTCGCCTGAAGAGCATGATGAGATGATAGGATTTCTATCTCAGCTTACACACTGCATTGCGATTACTCTTATGACTTGCAATGATAAGGAGAATATGGAGAAATTTACGGGTGATTCCTTTAGAGATTTGACTCGTATTGCACGTATTAATGATTTAATGTGGAGTGAACTGTTTGTAGCGAATAAAGATGCTCTTTTAAATCAGATGGATATGTTTATAGAAAAATTTAAAGAACTCAAATCAATGCTTGAAGCAGAGGATATAGACGGGATGAGAAAAATGATGCGTCACTCAACAGAGCGTAGGTCGTTATTTGACAAATAATAATTATGCCGGAGGAAACTTAAAATGAATATGGAATTCAAACGAAAATTACCAATACCTATGGAGATAAAGGAGCAGTATCCGATTACACCGGAGCTTGTAGAGTTAAAAACAAAACGAGATGAAGAAATAAAAGCTGTATTTGATGGCAGAGATGACAGACTCATACTGATTATCGGTCCCTGCTCTGCAGATAAGGACGACAGTGTTATAGACTACATTTGTCGACTTCGAAAGGTTCAGGAAAAAGTGTCGGATAAGATACTTATCATTCCCAGGATTTATACCAATAAACCCAGGACGACGGGTGACGGATATAAAGGGATGCTCCATCAGCCGGACCCCAATAAGGGATCGGATATGCTAAAGGGAGTTGTAGCCATCAGAAATCTGCATCTCAGAGCAATTAAAGAAACCGGGTTTACCTGTGCTGATGAAATGCTCTATCCTGAAAACTACAGATACTTGTCCGATTTATTGTCATATGTTGCAATTGGTGCAAGGTCTGTTGAAAATCAGAAGCACCGTCTTACCGCGAGTGGGCTTGATATTCCCGTGGGTATGAAAAACCCAACATCCGGAGATATATCAGTAATGATGAATTCTATTACTGCAGGTCAGCACTCCCATACATTCATTTACAGAGGCTGGGAGGTTGAAAGCCACGGAAATCCTCTTACTCATGCAATTCTGAGAGGTTATGTGAATAAGCATGGACAGTCAATGCCTAACTACCACTATGAAGACCTTATTCATCTTGCAGAAGTTTATGGGAAATCAGGATTAGCAAATCCCGGGGTTATTATAGATACAAATCACGCAAATTCAGGTAAAAAATGGGCAGAACAGCCGAGGATTGCAAAAGAGGTGCTTCATAGCTGCCGTCACAGTAACGATGTTAAGAGGATTGTAAAAGGTCTTATGATAGAGAGTTATATTGAAGACGGAGCACAAAAGTCTGAGGAATGTATCTACGGAAAATCAATCACGGATCCATGTCTCGGATGGGAAAAGACAGAAAAGCTCATTTACGACTTAGCAGATGTGCTTTGATGAGGTATCTCCAATGTTAAAATTCAGAAAAGCACAAAAAAATGATATTGATGCTGTTGCGAAGATATATTCTGACATACACTCTCAGGAAGAGAATGGAATTGTTAAAATTGGCTGGATTCGAGATGTTTATCCAACCCGTGAAACAGCAGAAAATGCACTGTTACGGAACGACCTGTTTGTTGCAGAGGATGAAAACGGTGTTGTTGGCTCTGCAATTATAAACCAAATTCAGGTGGATTCTTATAAAGCCGTAAACTGGAGGTTTGAAGCTTCAGATAGTGAGATTATGGTGTTGCATACTCTGGTTATTTCTCCCGGATATGCAGGCAGAGGATACGGAAAACTGTTTGTGGATTTTTACGAACAGTATGCACTGTCTCAAAATTGTAACTATCTTAGAATGGACACGAATGCCGCAAACGAAAGAGCGAGAGCGATGTATAAAAAACTCGGTTATGTTGAAATTGGTATAACGGATTGTGTTTTTAACGGAATAGACGGTGTTAAATTGGTTTTGCTGGAAAAAAAGCTTTAATAAAATTTAAACGGGTAAGAGAAAATATATTCCCTTGCCCGTTTAAATTTTATTTTGTTAGAGAGTGGCTTGCCTGAGTTCTGCCACTTTACGGTTTAGTGCAGTAATTGCCTCGTCAGCGTTATCTATATTCAAAACTGTTTCTTCCATTGGGCACATACCATCACCCTGTCTGTTCTGTATAACTGACGTTAAATTTGTATAGCTTACAGGGATGTTGTGTTCATTAAGCCATTTAAGCCCGCTTTCGCTTACAGTGTAGCCGTAGCATGCTTTTGCACCGCCCTTTGTTAAAACCATAGCGGCAGCTTTGCCGATAATTGTATCTGCCAGAAACACTCCGTCGAGTTCGTCTTTATCGTAAAGATTTAACAGGTATGATATTCCTATAGGGGATGCAGCGTTTAGTATTTTATTATTCTTTACTGTGATGCAGGTGGCTTTCCTACTTTTTATCATGTCAATAGCTTCTTCGGCAGCATCATAGTGTGAAAGAATACTTCTCTTTACATATGTTACGATTATCGGAATTAGAATAAGCTGTATAATAATGCCGGGCAGCCCTGTAATTGTTGACGTTATTACGGAGAACTTGCCTGCGTCAGCATCAAAGTACAGCATAAACCAGGCGGCGATTCCGAAAATGATTCTTCCACCAAGCATTGCACTTATAAGTGAAACATATGTGGCAATAATTCTTTTTTTTCTGAAAGAATTGTATAAAAGACCGCTTATAAGCCCGTATGAGGCAAGCTCGCAGGTCATAAGTGGAGCCATAGGATATAAAACAGGCATACCTGTCAGAATACTGTTGAGAAAAGGAAGTATCAGTCCGCAAAGAGTACCGAAAAGTGGGCCACATAAAAATCCGCATAAAAGTACGGGTATATGCATTGGAAGTAAAATATTACCCTGTATTCCAAAACCGTGAGCTGTTGCATAGGGAAGCACGATACCGAGAGCGACCATTAAACCTGCAGTTACAATTTTTTTTGAATAATTTTTTTTCATTAATAACACTCCTCAAAAATATAAAGGTATACAAAACCTCATCAGAGATTTTGTATACCTTCATGGTATACTTTAAATAAAGCTTAAAATTATTACACTTCTGTGTTTAAAAACTGCTTCTGCAGTTTAATTTCTTCAATTGCACCCTGTACAAGAGAGCTTGTGTTTAGTTTGGTTGCACCGACTATTATATTGTCGCAGTGACTGAACGGGATTAATATTCGTTTTGCGTTGCTTTGTGCTACAGCAAGTGCCATACGTGGAGTAACTTCACCGTTCATTGAGTCTGCAATAACAATTCCTAAGGGGCCCACAATAATATCTGCTTTTCTGCAGCCTACTATAACGGAATTTTCACCTGTTGCACCGTTGTCAGCTCCGGCTTTAAGCATAGCAGTTGTTGCGGCGATATTTGTTCCTACCGCTGTTATGTATGCCTTTGGGAAATTCTCTTTTATAGATGCAACAAGTTGCTTGCCAATTCCGCCGCCTTGAGCATCAATTACCAGAATGTTCATTATATCAGACTCCGATTGTTATTTTAAAGCGTTGCTTAAACAATATAGTATCAGCACTGAGAATAGTATACACCAAAACATGGGTTTTGTCAAGGCTCTATAATCAACAATATAACAAAGAAACTAATTCAGATCTTGGTGTATTTGTATATCTGTGTCATAACCGTAGTGGGTAAATCCATAAAATCATATACTGAAAAACAATTTATGGGCTTTGTGTGCCTGAAAAGCACAAGGTCGTCAAGCTCTACTAAAATATTAAGGTTTCCGAAATGAAGTATGGGAGGTTCGATCCCGGGGTTATCCTGTACCATTTCTATTGCGTTCTTTATCTGGCAATACATTTCGTGAAGTTCTTTGTTTTTAAGCATTAATTGCGGAATTTCTGTGCTGTGGAGCATCATATCAAAGTTTGTAAAGAATCTGATAAATCCGTGCTCTTTTGCTTCTATGGGCATTTCGAGCCTTTTCCATTCTTTAATATTAAAGCGGTAGTAATGCTCCGTTGAATCTTTGGGAATTTCAAGGATTGTATTTCTCTTTACCCATTTTACTGATTCTACTTCTCCATATCGGTAAATACCTGCATCGTTTCGGAAAAGTTTTTTTGATTGATATATTGCGACATATTTGATGGGGAAGTCCGAATCGGAAATATATTTATCGGGTATGTGATAAAATTTGTGTTCGAGAGCAATATCAAGTTGAGCTGCATCTCTAAGAACACCTACAAGTGTATCCCGCTGTGTCCATTCCTGAGATGAAGAACTTTGTTCATTAACGACGGGAGGAGCTTTGTCGGGTATAGGAGTGAAAGCTTTTTTGAAAAATCCACTAATGGCTCTGTATATGCGTCTGTTGTAATACGAATTTCTCAAAACATTCCCTCCTTTAAACATTCTTCAAATACAATACCACAAATTAGTGTCCGTGTCAATATTTGTCGAAAAATGGAGTAAATATTTAATATGATTATTTATATAAATAGTTGACACCAATTGTTTTTTATGTTAAAATAAGGTAGTTATGTGCCCGTAGCTCAGTTGGATAGAGTGTCAGACTCCGACTCTGAAGGTCGTGCGTTCGAATCGCATCGGGCATACCAAAAAACGACAAGTTTCAACTTGTCGTTTTTTTAAATGAAATTTGCATTTCGGCATATGAGACATAAATTTCATTGCACATTTTTCTAAAAGAAAAAACGACAGTAATCTGTTAATTACTGTCGTTTTTGGTCGGAGTGACAGGACTTGAACCTGCGGCCCCTTGACCCCCAGTCAAGTACTCTACCAAACTGAGCCACACCCCGATTAGCAACGTAAACGATTATAACATTAAAATACTGTTTTGTCAAGGAATCTGCCAAAAAAATATTATAATCGGCATATTGCACAATGTTTGAAAATAAAGATAAAGAAAACTCAAAAGGTTGCAAAAAGGAGAAGCTGCGCTTCTCCTTTTATCAAAATGATTATTTTGACTTGATATCGTTAAGTGTATCACGGATTTCTTCAAGAAGAAGAATGTCTGCCGGTTTTTCAACGGGAGCTTCTTCAACAGGTTCTTCCTTCTTTCTCTTGAAGCGGTTGATTGATTTAACAACCAGGAACAGGCAGAAAGCAGTTATAAGGAAGTTTATAACGTTCTGAATAAATGCACCGTACTGGATGCTTGCTTCGCCGACTGTTATGCTAAGTTCTGAAAAATTATATCCGCCCATAAGCATACCGACTATTGGCATAAAAATGTTTTCAACAATCGATTTAACAACCGTATTGAAAGCGCCGCCTATAACTACGCCAACTGCAAGATCAAGCATATTACCCTTGATTGCAAATTCTTTAAATTCTGCAAAAAACTTTTTCAATGTAAGTTACCTCCTGTTTTTGCTTATACTATTCGTATAAGCAGTATATTTTTACTTGTAATAATATTAGCACAGACGACAGGAAATGTCAACAAATTCAGCAATTTTGTAATCAATAAATATAAAGATTAAAAATGGATTACGATTTAAATAAAAGTTTATGCCTTTTGTTGACAAGAAAAATGCATTGGTATATAATTATAAAATGGTTAGAGATGTAAATTCGGCGAAAAGAGGTGAAGCATATGGATTTTATGAATCTTGTTATATTGGTATATGTACTGAACTTTATAACAATGATAATTCTTGTATGCTTTGAACGCCGTGATCCTGTTGTAAGCATAGCGTGGCTTTTTGGATTTACAGTCTTTCCCGTTATAGGCTATGTGGTGTTTCTCGTTTTTGGAACAGGTCTTAAACGTAAGACTGCCCGTAAATACCGCGAAAAGTGGTATATGAATATGGACTTGTCGGAAAGGATGTCTATTGAGGATGAAAGGAAAAAGCTTAAGGAATATAAGTTTTTGCCTCATTCAGATATAATAACATATCTTCTCAATATTAATAACAGCGTTCTTACCGATGGTAATGATGTTAAAATATATACGGATGCACAAAGTAAGTTTTCGGATATGCTTCAAGATATAGAGAATGCCAAAGATTCTATTCACCTTATTTATTTTATAATCCGTGATGATGAGATAGGTAATAAGCTTGTAAAGCTTCTTTCAAAAAAAGCAGCCGAAGGTGTAAAGGTTCGACTTATATATGATGAAATCGGATGTTTTACAACTAAGCGTCAGCTTTTTGATGAACTGGTTAGTGCAGGTGGTAGAGTTACTCCGTTTTTTCCTGTCAAGCTTGGGACATATTCAAAGCTTAATCACCGAAATCACCGTAAAATTGTTGTTATTGACGGTAAAATCGGTTATATGGGAGGTATAAACGTAGGTGATGAATATTTCGGGACAAAAAAGCCGTCGCCTTGGCGTGATACTCATATAAAAGTAATCGGTCCTGCTGTGAGATATATGCAGAAAGCTTTTTCTCTTGACTGGACATTTTCCACAGGGGAGGATCTGGCTCTTAATATTGCACGTTATTTTCCTACAAACGAGAAACTGCCTTCAAACAAAAGAATACAGATTGTTTGCAGCGGACCGGATACAGAGGCAGACGAAATCAAAAGTGCTTTTATAAAAATGATTAACTCTGCCCGTGACCATATTTATATCGAAACCCCGTATTTTGTGCCTGATCAGAGCTTTTTAAGTGCTGTAAAGCTTGCGGCGGAATCGGGTGTGGATGTAAGGATAATTATTCCCGGTGTGCCTGATAAAAAATATGTATACTACTCATCGCTTTCATACATTGGTGAACTGATTGCAGCGGGAGTTAGGGTGTATTTATATAACGGATTTCTTCATGCAAAGATGGTTGTTGCCGATGACGGTATATCCACAATCGGTACAACAAATATAGACATACGAAGCTTTCAGCTTCATTTTGAAGTAAATGCATTTATATATGATAGCACTACAACAGATGAGTGCAATAGAATTTTTAGAGAAGATATGGGTAATAGCAAAGAACTTACGGCTGCAGATTATTCCAGAAGAGGAATTGTTCAAAGAATTCTTGAAGGTTTTTGCAGACTGTTTTCACCCATTATGTAAAAGGAGCTTATATGAAGTTACCTCAGGATTTTGTCATAAGAATGGCAAACAGGCAGGATATTGATATAGAAGAATTTTTAAAATCGTATGATATCCCACCGGAAACAGGAATAAGAATAAACCCGTTAAAGGCAAGCGGGGACAGGCTTTTGGAAAATACCTTCGGCAAGCTTGACAGAATTGCCTGGTGCAATTTGGGGTTTTATGCTGATAAAGAGCAGATAAAAGGCACACATCCGTATCATATTGCAGGACTGTTTTATTTCCAGGAGCCGTCGGCTATGTGCGCGGCGGAGCTTATGCCGCTTGATGAAGGAGATATTGTCCTTGATTTGTGTGCAGCTCCCGGCGGTAAGTCAACTCAGATTGCTGCAAATCAGGGTATAACCCTTGTATCAAATGAAATAATCCCTAAACGAAGTTTAGTTCTTAGTGAAAACATTGAACGTATGGGTTTTAAGAATGTTGTTGTTACAAATGAATCTCCGGAACAGCTTGAGCAGAAGTACAAATGTTTGTTTGATAAAATCATAATAGATGCACCTTGTTCCGGTGAAGGTATGTTCAAAAAAGAGCCTGCGGCTATTGAGGCATGGAGTGTTGAGCACGTTAAATCCTGTGCAGAACGTCAGAAAAAGATAATTGATAGTGCTATGAATATGCTTCGTACAGGCGGTGCGATTGTATACTCTACATGCACATTCTCTGAAGAAGAAAATGAACAAAATGTTAAATACATAACAGAAAAATACCCATATATGAAGATAGGTAAAATCACCAAAATCTATCCTCACCTTCAAAGAGGGGAGGGGCATTTTGCGGCATATATTTATGATGAGCGCGAAAAAGAGGCAAGAGTACGTTTCCCTTCCGATAAAGTATGTATCACAAAAGAAGCAATTGAATTATACAGAGCTTTTGAAAAGCAGTGGCTTAATGTATCATTAGACGGAGAATTTGTCCTGTTTGGTGAAAACCTATATTTGAAGCCTGCAGGTGTTCCTATAGATGGGGTAAAAACTATTCGTCCCGGGTTACATCTTGGTGTTTGTAAAAAAGGCAGATTTGAGCCGGCATACGCCCTTGCAAAGGCACTTAGTGCAGAAGAATTTAAGTTCATTGCTGATTACAGTCTTTCAGATGCTGATATTATTAAATACCTTAAGGGTGAAACTCTTACAGGTGATATAAATGGCTATGCTGTTGTTTTATGTGATGGCTTGCCCTTGGGCTGGGTAAAGGGCTCGGGTGGAGTTTTGAAGAATAAATTCCCTAAGGGACTTCGTATATTTTGATAGGAGGAGTGCGATAAATGGCACAAAACAGAAAAAAGAAAAAGGCGATTAAAAGACCTTCCAGGAAGAACACATCTCCTGAAAAGTTCTATTTAAAGACTTTCGGAGCTATAGGACTTGGTATTATTCTTGCACTTTTTATGTATGTAGCTTCTGAAGCTCCTGTTAATATTTTCTGCAAAAAGTTTATACTCGGTCTTTTCGGACTTCCGGGCGGGATTGTTCCGTTCATACTTATAGGAGTAGGTATATATCATTTTAACAGTCAGAAAAAGTTTGGAGAAAAGCTGGCTTTGTGTTTTGGTTCCCTCGTGTGTATCAGTGCAATGCTTCACATATGTATGGGTAATATTGTTTCCATCGCAGACAGCTATTCTGCTGCGGCATCAGATTCCTTCTTAGAAAGTTTTGGTGGTGGCTTGCTTGGAGCTTTGATTGCCTGTCCGCTTCGCTCGCTCATAGGAGGTATAGCTGGGTTTGTAATATTACTTTTGGTGCTTTTAGGTCTTGTTAGCCTTATCATTCAACATTCGGTGTTTGCGGCAATTTACGGTGCACTCAGAGGATTATTCGGTGCGATGCGTGAATCTGCAAGAGAGATAGACACAGATGAGGATTACAATAAAGTTTACGACCGAACAAAAAAAGCCGCTAAAAAGAAAATTGAATCTAAATCTATGGCAGGCAGTGATATGATAAAAGAAGCCTTAGATTTCAGTGAAGATCAGAAAACTAAAAAAGGTACAGCTAAAAAAGATGATACTTCTAAAGAATCAGATGATTATTCAAACGGCATAGATATTATTTTTGGTAAAATGGCTGAAGAAGCTTCTGCTCAGGCGGAGAGTGTGGATGAACAGCCTGTGGAAACTTTAGCCGAAATATCAGCTGAAGCCGATTTTGAAGAAGAGCCTGTTCAGGGAACAGAGGTTCAGAAGAGGGAAACTAATCTCACAGTTGAAGAACGTGATGCTTACACAAAAGAAATAGAAGAGGGAATGGAAGTTGAGATTAAAGAATATGAATTTCCTGATATTGAATTGCTTAACAAAAAATCAGGCGGCGGCGGTGATTCACGTCAGCAGATGTATGAAACCTCCAATAAGCTTATATCCATTCTTGAAAATTTCGGGGTAAAAGCGAAGCTCCTGCAGGTAACACAAGGCCCCGCTGTAACACGTTACGAAATTCAGCCAAGTTCAGGTGTGAAACTAAGTAAAATTGTGGGACTTGCCGACGACCTTGCTCTTAATCTTGCAGTTCCAACAGTTCTTGTGGCTGCAGTTCCCGGTAAAGCGGCAGTGGGAATAGAAGTTCCGAATAAAGAAACTGCTTCTGTAACTGCGCGTGAAATGCTTGAAGCAGATGAGTTTGTAAACTCCAAATCAAAGCTTTCCATTGCCCTTGGACGTGATATTGGCGGACGTGTTGTTGTTGGCGATATTGCAAAAATGCCACACGTTCTTATTGCAGGCTCCACAGGCTCGGGTAAGAGTGTGTGCATTAACACTATAATCACAAGCCTTCTTTACAAAGCATCACCTGATGAAGTCAAGCTTATAATGGTTGACCCTAAGGTGGTTGAGCTTGGAGTTTATAACGGGATACCCCATCTTCTTATTCCTGTTGTAACCGACCCCAAAAAGGCGGCAGGAGCACTTAACTGGGCTGTAGGTGAAATGATGCGTCGTTATGATGTATTTGCTCAGGAAGGTGTAAAGAATCTTGCAGGATATAATCTTGTTATGGAAAAAACAGGCGGAATAAAGCTTCCACAGATAGTTATTATTATAGACGAGCTTGCAGACCTTATGATGGTTGCGGCTAAGGAAGTGGAAGATTACATATGCCGCTTGGCACAGCTTGCACGTGCGGCAGGAATTCACCTTATTGTTGCAACTCAGCGACCTACGGTAGATGTTATTACAGGTCTTATTAAAGCAAATATACCCACGCGTATAGCCTTTGCAGTGGCAAGTCAGATAGATAGCCGAACAATTATTGACAGAGGTGGTGCTGAGAAGCTTTTGGGTAAAGGTGATATGCTGTATGCGCCTCAGGGCTGTCGCTCTCCGATTCGTGTACAGGGTGCATATGTGTCTGATGATGAAATAGAAAGACTGCTTGATTTCCTTAAAGCGCAGAATGCTGATGCTCGTTACAGTACAGACCTTGAAGAACATATAGAACGTGTTGCAACAGGAGAAAACGGTGTAACGCCCGATACGGATGATGACGGTGATGAGCTTCTCCCGCAGGCAGTTGAGCTTGCTATAGAACTTGGACAAATCTCAACTGCTATGATACAAAGACGTTTGAAAGTTGGCTATTCAAGGGCGGGCAGAATTATCGACCAGCTCGAAGAGAGGGGAATAATAGGTCCTCCTAATGGCTCGAAGCCAAGACAGGTATATGTAAGTCATGCAGATTTTGCAGAGTAAAAAAATAACAGATGCTTTTGCATCTGTTATTTTTTTAAAACTATTTTCGCCAGGTGTAAGGCGAAAGAAGCATTAGCACAGGGAAGACTTCAAGTCTTCCCACGAGCATGTCAAATATAAAAACAAGCTTTGAAAAATCTGAAAAATGTCCGAAGTTTGATAGAGGTCCTACTCCATCAAGACCGGGACCAATATTGTTTATTGTTGCCGCAACAGCCGTAAAGTTTGTTGTAAAGCTTTGATTATCTAGACTTATCAGGAGTAGCGAGATTACATAGATTACAGCAAGGGATATTGCATATGCATTAACTACTCTTACAGTTTCGTGTTCAATAAGACGACCGTCCATGGAAATTTTGTGAACTGATTTCGGATGTGCCGCAAGTTTTAGTTCTTTTGAAATTCCTTTCAAAAGAATTATTATTCTTGAAACCTTCATACCACCGCCGGTACTTCCTGCACATGCACCTACAAACATTATAACAACAAGCAGGGTTTTTGAAAAAACAGGCCATTGGTTAAAGTCAGCAGTTGAAAAACCTGTTGTAGTCATTATGGATGAAACCTGGAAGGCACTGTGTCTTAAGGATTCGCTTATACTTCCGTAAAAAGGCAGGATGTTAAGGAATATAAGAATTGTAGCTGTAAACAAAATTCCTATATAAACCCAAAGTTCAGTGGATTTAAGTGCATCTTTGAAATGCCTTATAAGCATAAGATAATATAAAGTAAAGTTAATTCCGTATAGTGTCATAAATATTGTAATTGTATTTTGTATATACGGACTGTAACTTGCTATGCTGTCATTTTTTATGCCAAATCCACCTGTGCCTGCAGTGCCGAAAGCGGTGGTAAGTGAGTCAAACAAACTCATATCCCCGATTAATAGCAAAATTATATGAATTACTGTTAATATAGTGTATATGGCGTATAGTATTTTAGCAGTTGATTTTATTTTTGGAACAATCTTACTTACGGAAGGTCCTGTGCTTTCTGCACGCATCAGATGTACATTGTTTCCACCTGAAATGGGGAGCATAGCAACCAAGAAAACAAGAACTCCCATACCGCCTACCCAATGAGAGAAGCTTCTCCACAACAGCATACATCTTGGCAGTATTTCAACATCGGATAGGATGGTTGCACCTGTTGTTGTAAAGCCTGAAACCATTTCAAACAGCGCATCTACATATGAGGGGATTGTACCGCTTATAACAAAGGGAACCGCTCCTGTCGCACTCATAAGAATCCAGCTAAGAGAAACTATTGTAAGTCCTTCTTTGGCAAAAAAAGTTTTACTGTTAACTTTTATGAGGCGGGTAAGTAAGCTAAATATGACAAGCACTATTGAGCATCCAAGAAAAACAAAAGCTTCTTTCTCATTATAGATTAGCCCGCAGATACAGGGCAAAATCATAAAAATTGCTTCAAATAGCATTACAAGTCCGAGAGTCCGGACAATTATTCTACGGTTCATAGTATGTCTTCTTTCTTATTCGATAATGTCAGAAATATCAGTCATTCCAATATGAGTTGTTACCACAACAACAGTATCATTTTCTAAGATTTCATCTTTGCCTCGTGGAATGATTAACTTACCGTATCTGTATATACAGGCAATTAATACATCATCCCGAAGCTTTAACTGTTCCAAAGGTTTCCCAAGAACAGGAGAATTGCTGGAAATTTGGAACTCTAATGCTTCTGCTTTGCCGTCAAGTATAGTATGCATTGTTTCAATATTACTTCCAACTGATTTGATTTTTGACCTTACAAAACGTACAATTCCGTCAGCTGTCAGATTCTTGGGGTAAACAATTGTATCCAAAGCAATATCGGGAATGACATCAGAATAATCTATTCTGTTGATTTTCGTAATAACCTTGGCGGAGGACATCTTTTTTGCGTATAATGAAAGGATAATATTCTCTTCGTCAATGTTTGTTAGTGCAACAAATGACTCTGCTTTTTCGATCCCTTCTTCAAGAAGCACAGTGCTATCTGTTCCGTCGGCATTGATTATTGTAGCCTTTGGAAGTAACTGACAGAGTTTATTGCATCTGTCTGTATCTTTATCTATGATTTTTACTGAGATTCCGGATTTCAGAAGGTTTTTTGCAAGGTAAAAGCCGGTATTGCCGCCGCCTACAATAATTGTGTTTTTCACTCGGTTTGTTTTGAGACCGATAGTTTTAAATAGTGAAGAAACATCCTTTGGATGAATGAGAACGCTTATCATATCTCCGCTTTGAAGAACGAAGTTTCCTTTTGGAATAAAAGCTTCGTCTCCGCGTTCAACACCGCATATCAGCATATCTGTTTTAATCTTAGAAGATATACTGTAAACGGGTATATTTTCAAGAACAGAGTCTTCAGGTATGCGGAATTTAAGTATTTCAACTCTGCCTTTAGCAAACTGGTCTATCTTGATTGCTGACGGGAATTTTAAAACTCTTGCCATTTCATCTGCCGCAGCTTGTTCTGGATTTATAATCAGGGCAAGTCCCAAATCCTGTTGAATAAGATTCATTTCCTTTTTATATTCAGGGTTTCGGACTCTTGCTATGGTCTGACAGTTTCCACTTTTCTTCGCTATAAGGCAGGTAAGAAGGTTAAGCTCGTCTGAGGCGGTTACCGCAATGAGCAGGTCTGCGTCCTTTATGCCTGCTTCTTCAAGGGTTTCAATGCTCGCACCGCTGCCCACAACTCCCATTATATCAAATTTGTTTATTAAGTTTTGAACTATGTTATATTTTAAATCAATAACTGTTATATTCTGGTTCTCTTCCAGGCTGAGTTCTTCGGCAAGCTTATGACCTACTTTACCGCAGCCGACGATAATAATATTCATATTATTACATCCTTTCGGTTAATACAAAGCAATTATACTAAAATTTATTATAATTGTCAAGATATGTGTTTTGTTATTTGATTGAGAAGTGTATATTAGTGTACACCTTTCACATAATGTAAAGCATAAAATGTGTAATATTAATAATTTTTGTTTTAAATGACTATTTTATGTTTTTTTTGTTGCAAAAAAAGATTTTTATGTTATAATTGTATAAGAGGCTTTATGCCTACCGATACGAAAGGAGCAATTGCTAATGAAATATTCAAGTGAAGTTGAACATATGTGTCCTTTAGCCAAAGGCGCATATCACGGTCCCGCACCTATTCCTCAGGAAGGAAAGTGGACTAGTGCAAAAGAAGTAAAAGACATTTCCGGTCTTACACACGGTATAGGCTGGTGCGCACCTCAGCAGGGTACATGTAAGCTTACCCTCAATGTTAAAGAGGGTATCATTCAGGAAGCTCTTGTTGAAACAGTTGGTTGTTCAGGTATGACTCATTCAGCTGCTATGGCATCTGAAATCCTCATCGGCAAAACAATCCTTGAGGCTCTTAACACAGACCTTGTTTGTGATGCTATCAACACAGCTATGAGAGAACTCTTCCTCCAGATTGTTTACGGAAGAACTCAGACAGCTTTCTCAGAAGACGGACTTCCCATCGGTGCAGGTCTTGAAGACCTTGGAAAGGGACTCAGAAGCCAGGTTGGTACAACCTATGCAACTCTTGCAAAGGGCCCCAGATACCTTGAGCTTGCTGAAGGCTACATAACAAAAATTGCTGTTGACGATAAAGACCAGATTATCGGATATAAGTTTGTTCACCTCGGAAAGATGATGGAAATGATTGCTAAGGGTATGGATGCAAACGAAGCCCTTGAAAAAGCAAGCGGACAGTACGGACGTGTTGACGACGCTGCTCGTCTTCTCGATCCAAGACATGAATAATTCTTAAGAAGGAGGACAATAAAATGGCTTTATTTGAAAGTTATGAAAGAAGAATAGACCAGATCAACGCAGAACTTGCAAAGCACGGCATCGGTTCAATCGAAGAAGCAAAGCAGATTTGTGATGATAAGGGTATCGACGTATACAATATGGTTAAGGGCATTCAGCCTATCTGTTTTGAAAATGCATGCTGGGCTTACATTGTAGGCGCTGCAATCGCAATCAAAGACGGATGCACAAAGGCTGCAGATGCTGCAGAAAAAATCGGTTTGGGTCTTCAGGCATTCTGTATCCCCGGCTCAGTTGCTGACGACAGAAAAGTTGGTATCGGTCACGGTAACCTTGGCGCAATGCTCCTCAAGGACGAAACAAAGTGTTTTGCATTCCTCGCAGGCCACGAATCATTCGCAGCTGCTGAAGGTGCTATCGGCCTTGCTCGCAGCGCTAACAAAGCTCGTAAAGAAGACCTCAGAGTTATTCTTAACGGTCTTGGTAAGGATGCAGCTCAGATTATTTCAAGAATTAATGGCTTTACATATGTAAAAACTCAGTTTGATTACTACACAGGTAAAGTAACTGTAGTAGAGGAAATCAAGTACTCAGAAGGCGAACGTTCAAAGGTTCGTTGCTACGGTGCAGACGATGTTCGTGAAGGTGTTGCAATAATGCACCTTGAAGGCGTTGACGTATCTATCACAGGTAACTCAACTAACCCTACACGTTTCCAGCACCCCGTTGCAGGTACATACAAGAAAGAATGTATCGAGCAGGGTAAGAAGTACTTCTCAGTTGCATCAGGTGGCGGTACAGGACGTACACTCCATCCCGATAATATGGCAGCAGGTCCTGCTTCATATGGTATGACAGATACAATGGGCCGTATGCACTCAGATGCGCAGTTTGCAGGTTCTTCATCAGTTCCCGCTCACGTGGAGATGATGGGACTTATCGGCGCAGGTAACAACCCAATGGTTGGTATGACTGTTGCTGTTGCTGTTGCTGTTGAAGAGGCAATGAATAAATAAGTTTTATAAAACTAAAAGTGGATACATCATTTTGATTTATCATCAAAAGTTAAACCTTTTATAGCGTAGTAGTTTTACGACTGCTACGCTTTTTTGCATCAAAAACATGTTAACTCCTATTACTGAATACAAATAAATCAAAAATCATTATGTGATTTGTGATTAATGATAAATTTTTTTTTTACTATTGTACAAATCATATTTCGGTGGTATAATAAATAGGATTTTAATAAAAAAAGAAAAGGCAGGAAAATCATATGGCAATTCTTGATAATATAAAGCCTGAACGTGTTATGTATTGGTTTGAAAAACTCTGCTCCATACCTCACGGCTCAGGAAATACTTCACAGGCAACAGCAATGTGCCGTGAATTTGCGAAAGAAAACAACCTTGAATTCATAGAAGACGAACTCGGAAACTGTATAATCAAAAAGCCTGCAACCAAAGGCTATGAAAATTCACCTGCAGTTATTATCCAAGGTCATCTCGATATGGTTTGCGAAAAAGAGACGGATTGCAAACTTGATATGGGAAAAGAAGGTCTGAAGCTTGGAGTTGACGGTGACTGGATTTATGCTGAGGGAACAACTCTTGGCGGTGATGATGGTGCAGCGATAGCAATCGGTCTTGCTCTTCTTGAAGATAAAGAAATATCCCATCCCGCACTTGAAATTCTTTTTACCGTTGATGAAGAAATCGGGATGATTGGTGCAACTGCCCTTGATGCATTGCCCTTGAAAGGTAAATACCTTATAAATCTCGACTCTGAAGATGAAGGTATATTTACCGTAAGCTGCGCAGGTGGTGTTGTTGCAGAATGTAAAATTCCCGTGAACAGGGAAGAGTTTAGCGGAAAATGTTATGCTTTTGAAATCAGCGGACTTACAGGCGGTCATTCAGGCGCAGAAATCACGAAATACCGTGCAAATGCAGATATGCTGCTTGGCAGATTGCTGTCAAAATCTGCAGATGCGGCAGAAATCCGTATTGTTTCCGTAAATGGTGGGCTTAAAGATAATGCGATTCCAACCCGTGCAGAGGCGATGGTTGTGGCAAATGCAGATATATCCCATATAGCCGCTGAGTGTGAAGCAATATTCTCTAAAGAGTTTTCTGTTTCTGAAAAAACAATTAAGGTTGTGTGTGCCGCGTCAAATGCGGAGCAGTTACCTATGGATAGAAAATCCACAAATACAGTAATTGCAGCCCTTTGTTGTTATCCAAACGGAATACAGAATATGAGTCTTGAAATACCCGGACTTCCTAAAACATCTCTTAATCTTGGTATTCTTAAAACTTTTGACGAATGTATAACAGCTTCTTTTTGTGTAAGAAGCTCGGTCCTTACAGAAAAAGAAGCACTTGTTAAAAGAATTGAACTTCTAACGGAACAATTTGGAGGTACAGTTAAAACCGAAGGCGATTATCCGCCATGGGAGTATGTTCCTGAATCACATCTTCGTGATGTTATGCAAAAGGTGTATGTGGAAATGTATGGTAAAGAACCGATAATTGAAGCAATCCACGCAGGAATAGAGTGCGGAATAATAGCTTCAAAAGTACCTGGTCTTGAATGTGTATCAATCGGGCCTGACATACAAGATATTCACACACCTTCAGAGAGGATGAGTATTTCATCAGTTAGCAGAACGTGGGAATATATAACAGAAGTTCTTAGGTCTTTGAAATAAATAATGAGGTGTTGCAAGATGCAACACCTCATTATTCGAAGTAAACGGATAGTGGATTGAAGTTTTGAAAATTACAATATATAATACATTTCGGAGGTGGCAGTAATGGATTTATCAAAAACAGGCAAACTTATTGCAAGGCTCAGGAGTGAAAAAGACCTTACGCAAAAACAAGTTGCAGACAGGCTTGGCATATGCCCTAAAACTGTTTCTAAATGGGAAACGGGCAAGGGCTTTCCCGATGTAAGCTTGATTTCAGGACTGTCAGAAATATTCGGAGTTGACATATCAAAACTCTTAGATGGGGAAATGCCAAAAATCAAAGCTGAGGCGGGGAATGTGAAAAAAACTAAATTTTATGTTTGTGAAAAGTGCGGAAATATATTAACAGGTATAGGCAATGCCGAAATTTCCTGTTGTGGAAGAAAGCTTTTGCCGCTTTCTCCGAAAGAGCCCGACGAAGCACATAAATTAAATTTTGAAAAGATTGAGGATGATTATTATATCACATTCACTCATCCTATGCAAAAGGACCATTATATTTCTTTTATTTCCTATGTGCGTTTTGATAGAGTACTCACAGTCAAGCTTTATCCTGAACAGGGAGGAGAACTGAGATTTCCTCAAATGAGAGGCGGTAAAATGTATTATTATTGTAACACCCATGGCTTGTTTGAGATTAAAATATAAACAGTTGGCTTATATTACCTTGACAATTATACTTTATTTGATATAATAGTAATAGGCTTTTATGAAAGGATAGCGTATAATGAAAAAACAAAGCTCAATTGTGTTTACAGGCGATATCGGATTTGATAAATATATGTACGGTAAATGGGATGATGAATCCTTGTTGTCAAAAGAAATTACGGACTTTATTTGTAGTGGGGACCACGTTGTAATAAATGTCGAGGGCCCAATAGCCGATTCGTCAGAGAACATAGACCAAAACGGTGTACTTCAGCTTAAGCACACCATGCATACGGGTGCAACAAAGATTTTTGAAAAAATTGGAGCCGATATTTGGAATATATGCAATAATCATATTATGGATGCAGGCGAAGAAGGTATAAAAAGTACTTTAAAGTATGCAAAAAAATCTAATGCACAAACAATCGGTGCAGGAATGAACATTACGGAGGCAAGGAAACCTGTTATCATAAACGAAGCAGGCGGAATCGGTCTTTTTGGAGTAGGATATCAACGCGCGTGCAGAGCCGCGGATAATAACAAGGCGGGTTGCTATAGCTGGAGTGACTTATCGGAAATTCAGAACACTATAAACGAAATAAAAAAAGTCTGCCGTTGGTGCGTTGTAGTGGCTCATGCAGGAGAGGAATTCACCCCCCTTCCTTCGCCTTACACAAGAGAAAGGTATCATAAGTATCTTGAAATGGGTGCGGACATAGTGGTTGCACATCACCCCCATGTTCCGATGAATTATGAAACTGTTGGTGATAAAGTAATATTTTATTCCCTAGGTAATTTTATATTTGATACCGATTATCAGCGTTCTCAATTCAACACAGAGCTTGGCTTGCTTGTTAAAATAAATTTCAATGAAGATGAATTTTTCTTTGAACCTATGGGGCTTGAAATCAAGCGCGATTCTGAACAGGTGGTTAAATCATCGCTGCCAAGAATTTTTAAAGATGTTCAGCCTGATGAATACGAGCTCCTTGCACCCCTTTCTGCAAAGGTACTTGTAGAAGCTACAAAACGTCAGCAGAAATACCTCAATCCCGCAAGATTCGCAAATGCTACGGAAGAGGAATGGAAAGACCACTTCTCCGAGCCTATGCGAACAGGTAGAGTTCCCGGCGAAACCCTGGATTTTTTCATAATTTGCCCTCTTGCCGAAAAGGAAAAAGAAAAAGCGTGGGAAAAAAGTAAGCTTGAAGACGTGAAAGAATATATGTTAGAACAAATTTGATTTTAAGGGGATGTTTAAAAATGCACAGACCGTTCAATGGCTTCAAATAAACATTTATAAGCATCAAAAATTGCGAAAACTTCTAAATTATTGTAGAAACCCGCAAATTTGCGGGTTTCTCTTTATTGTATAACGAAAACCACCAGCTAAGCTGGTGGTTCTAAAGAGGCTTTTGCCGTCGAATAAAAATACCTCCTATGTTACAATAAAAGCGGTCTAGCCAGCCGCTTTAGCGGTAGCTT
This sequence comes from Clostridia bacterium, assembly GCA_045649825.1. GTDB lineage: Bacteria > Bacillota > Clostridia > UBA1381 > UBA1381 > RGIG9115. The sequence goes on along the minus strand of JAZRQO010000027.1, from coordinate 31,159 downwards.
GAAACCGCTTGCGGCTGGCAGACTATTCGGTGGGCTTTCAGCCCTGCCAGTAATATGCCCTTATAGGGCTGAGCAAGCCACCGGCTTAGCCGGTGGTTATGACTGTGCTATCTTAATTTATGAGGATAGTTGGAACAGAAGCATAAATCTTCTTCAATTCTGAGAAGTCTGTTGTACTTGCAAACTCGTTCGCTTCTGCAGGGCGCTCCTGCCTTTATCTGCCCGCAGTTTAATGCAACGGCAAGGTCTGCAATTGTGGTATCTTCTGTTTCACCGCTTCGGTGAGAAATAACGGCAGTATATCCGTTTTTGTATGCTTTTTCTATTGTGCAGAGCGCTTCGCTTAAGGTTCCTATCTGATTTACTTTGATAAGTACAGAATTTGCAACCTCTTCAGAAATGCCTCTTTCAAGCCTGTTTACATTTGTTACAAAAAGGTCATCACCCACAAGCTGAATTCTGTTCCCTAATCGTTTTGTTATCTCTTTCCATGCTTCCCAGTCATCCTCGGCAACGGGGTCTTCTATTGATATAATTGGGTATTTGTCGCATAAGCTTTCAAAGTAATCCGACATTTCCAGCTTAGAGCGTACAATTTCTGATTTTGGCATTTTATACGTACCGTCCGAGGTTAACCACTCTGATGAAGCAGCATCAAGAGCAATTCCGAAATCGGAACCTGCTTTATATCCTGATTTTTCTATAGCTTCACAAATAAGAATAAGTGCTTGTTCATCATTTTTAAGATTTGGTGCAAATCCGCCTTCGTCACCCACAGCGGTTGAAAGACCTCTGTCTGTAAGAATTTTCTTGAGGTTATGATATACTTCGCTGCACATCCTGAGTGCGTTTCGGAAATTTCTTGCACCAATGGGCATTATCATAAATTCCTGAATATCCAGATTGTTACCCGCATGAACGCCTCCGTTTAAAATGTTCATCATTGGAATGGGGAGCGTGTGGGTGTTGCAGCCTCCGATATATCTGTATAAGGGTATTTCCAAACATTTTGCTCCTGTTTTTGCTGCAGCGAGTGATACTGCAAGGAGCGCATTTGCACCGAGCTTGGACTTCGTTTCTGTTCCGTCAAGCTCGCGGAGCTTTTTGTCTATTGCACATTGTTCAAGTACATTCATTCCGATTAGTGCCTCGGCGATAGTTGTGTTTATGTTATCAACGGCTTTTTTTACTCCCTTACCCATATATCTGTTTTCACCGTCTCGAAGCTCTACTGCCTCAAAAACTCCTGTTGAAGCCCCTGACGGAACTATAGCGCTTCCGCTGGTGTTCTCTGTAAAAACAGTTGCCTCCACGGTGGGGTTGCCTCGTGAGTCAAGAACTTCCCTTGCATAAACATCAATAATTTCAAAATATCCTTTCATAATCAAACTCCTTTCTTTTAATATTTTGCTGATTTCGGAAAAATTTATAATATAAAAATGAATATTCCAAAAATTGAAATATTATCACTTATTTTTTCATATATTTTGGTAAATATGTTTTTTGGGGGAGTGAATATGAAAAAGATAACAGTATGCTTGCTTACATTTCTTATGTTGCCCACGTTTGCTTTTGCTCAGCCCGAACTTGGGATTAGTGCTAAATCTGCAATTTTGATGGAGCTTTCAACAGGACAGGTGATGTATGAGCAAAATGCGGATGAACCTTTGCCCATTGCAAGCGTTACAAAAATTATGACAATGCTGCTTGCCTGCGAAGCTATTGACAGCGGTAAAATTAAACTTGATGACGGTGTTGTTGTCAGTGAACGTGCAATGAGTATGGGTGGGTCCACTATGTTCCTTGAAACAGGGGATGTTGTAAGTGTCGATGAAATTATGAAGGGCATTGCGGTGGCATCTGCAAATGACGGTGCAGTGGCAATAGCGGAGCATATAGCAGGCAGTGAAATGGAATTTGTACGCCTTATGAATGAGCGTGCCAAGGAACTTGGTATGATAAATTCAGCATTTGTAAATACAAACGGTCTGGATGCTGATGGTCATTATTCAAGTGCAAGAGATGTTGCAATTATGTCCCGCGAGCTTTTAAAGCATAAGCTTATTTTTAATTATACTAAAATATGGACAGATACAATCAGGAACGGAAGATTTGAGCTTGCAAACACAAATAAGCTCATCCGTTTTTATAAAGGAGCAAACGGACTTAAAACAGGCTCAACTTCTCTTGCTAAGTGTTGTCTGTCCGCTTCTGCTGAGCGTGACGGTATGCAGCTTATTGCAGTAGTTCTGGGAGCACCTGATTCAAATGCAAGATTTAACGGTGCAAAGGCTATGCTGGATTATGGATTTTCAGCATATTCCGTGCGTGAAATTGTTCCTTCGGGAACAGAGCTTGCAAGAGTTAAGGTTATGGGGGGACTGTCGGATGATGCAGGGTGTGAAATAAAAAAAACTGAAAGCGTACTCCTTGATAAAAGTGATAGTAGTGAGTTTGAATATACAGTAGAGCCGTTACCTGAGTTAACTGCACCTATATATAAGGGAGATGAGGTTGGAGAGGTTGTTATTACAAAGAATGGGGAAGAGTTTAAAAGAATACCTGCATATGCCAACGGAGAGGTTGGCAAAAAAACGTTTTTCCTTTCATTTCTTGAAGTTCTCGGGTGCCTGTGTGGGTGAATTTTTATAGTATAGAGTAGTATTTTTCTGCCTTTTATATAAAATAACCTAAAACATAACCACACACCTGATATTTTTAAAAAATATGTAAAAAAACATTGAAAAACACAAAAAAAACTATACTTCTCTTGACAAATTAAAGCGTGTGTGTTATCATTTTTAGTATAATAATTCAGGAAGGTAAGGATTTTGTAATGAGTTTCGCAGCTACTTACTTAATCGACAACATAATAATTATTAACGCGCTAATTATTGTGATATCAATTATTAGTGCTGCTTGTTGTGCCGATAAGTTTTCTAAAGTTGGTTGCTAATCTCATGCAAATGTATTTATATACATAGTTTGCCAGTTTGAAAGCTTACGGTGATGGCCGTAAGCTTTTTCTGAATTACAAATATATTAAAAAAGAGGCGTTTATTATGGAAATTAAAATCACAAGAACAACTGAGCCTAAACAAAAACCCGCAAAGGGTGCGAAGCTTGGCTTCGGAAAAATTTTCACAGACCATATGTTCATTATGAACTACACAGAGGGCAAGGGCTGGCACGATGCAAGAATAGTTCCTTATGCTCCTATTTCACTTGATCCATCTGCAATGGTTTTCCATTACGGACAGGAAATGTTTGAAGGTCTTAAAGCATACCGCGGTGCAGACGGTAAGGCAAGACTTTTCCGCCCCGATATGAATGCAAAGCGTGCTAATAAGAGTAATGAAAGACTTTGTATTCCTGAAATCCCCGAAGAGGATTTCGTAGAAGCTGTAAAAGCAGTGGTTAAGGTTGATGAAGACTGGATTCCCGAAGATGATGGAACATCACTGTATATAAGACCTTTCGTTATCGCAACAGACGAATTCCTCGGTGTTGCACCTTCTAAAACATATATGTTTATAATCATACTTGCTCCAAGTGGTGCATATTATGAAAACGGTCTCGCTCCTGTTGGTATCTGGATTGAAGATGACTATGTAAGAGCAGTTAAGGGCGGTATGGGCTTCGCTAAAACAGGCGGCAACTATGCGGCAAGCCTGGCAGCTCAGGTAAAGGCTCATGATGATGGATATTCACAGGTGCTTTGGCTCGACGGTGTTGAAAGAAAGTACATCGAAGAAGTAGGAGCAATGAATATTTTCTTCAAAATCAACGGTAAAATCATAACTCCTATGCTCAACGGAAGTATTCTTCCCGGTGTTACAAGAAACTCTGTAATTCAGCTTTGCAAGGCTCTTGGCTATGATGTGGAGGAGAGAAAGGTTTCTGTAGATGAGCTGGTTGAGGCTGCTAAGAACGGAACACTTGAAGAGTGTTTCGGAACAGGTACTGCAGCAGTTATCTCTCCCGTTGGTAAGCTTAGATATAAAGATGATGTGTTTGAAATCAACAAAAATGAAATCGGTGCAGTAAGCCAGAAGCTTTACGATACTATCACCGGTATTCAGTGGGGAAAATGTGAGGATGAGTTCAATTGGACAGTAACTCTTTAAACTATAAAAGAATTTCCGTGTTTGTAGGTCACTACGGAAGCGGAAAAACAAATGTGGCACTTAACTTCGCTCTTATGGTTAAACAGAGAGAAGAAAATGTTGCAGTGGCAGACCTTGATATTGTTAACCCCTATTTCCGAACTCAGGATAGCGCAGAGATGCTTAAGAGCAATGGCATCCGCCTTATTTCTTCTGAGTTTGCAGGCTCAAACGTGGACTTGCCCGCACTTCCTTCAGAGGTGTATACAATTTCTCATAACCGAGATGTTTTCGCGGTTATGGATGTAGGCGGTGACGATCGCGGTGCTCTTGCTCTTGGCAGATACGTTCCCTCAATTACTGAAGAGGGGAATTACGAGGTGTTCTTTGTAATTAATAAATTCCGACCTCTTACCAAAACTCCCGAGCTTACTCTGGAGGTTTTAAGAGAGGTTGAGCAGGCAGCAGGTATTAAGGTAACGGCTCTTGTAAACAATTCAAATCTTGGCGGGATAACAACTCCCGAAGATATTGAGGCTTCAGTTTCTTATGCGGACGAAGTAAGCCGAATGTCGGGAATACCAATTGCGTTCACAACTGTACGAGAGGATTTGTGCCACAAGGTAAATATTGAAAACATAATGCCCATAAAGCTGTATGTACAACAAAGCTGGCAAAAGGAGGTATAACACTTATGGCAAAAGTAACATTTAAAAAGGATTTATGTAAGGGTTGCGGTCTTTGTGTAGGCGCTTGTCCCAAGCATATAGTAGAGCTTACAGGCGAGATTAATGCAAAAGGCTATCATCCCGCAGCTGTAACTGATCCGGAGCAGTGTATCGGATGTGCGTTCTGTGCAACCATGTGCCCCGATTGTGTAATAACTGTAGAAAAATAATTCGGAAAGGATTGAAACAAATGTCAGAAAAGGTTTTGATGAAGGGTAACGAAGCTTTGGCCGAAGCTGCTATTATGGCAGGCTGCCGCCACTATTTCGGATATCCTATAACACCTCAGACAGAGGTTGCGGCATATATGTCTAAGAGAATGCCCAAGATTGACGGCGTATTCCTCCAGGCAGAAAGTGAAATTGCCGCTATAAATATGGTAATCGGCGTAGCCGCTACAGGAAAGAGAGTTATGACATCAAGCTCAAGCCCCGGTATATCACTTAAGAGTGAAGGTCTTTCATACCTGGCAGGCTGTGATGTTCCTGCCCTCGTTGTTAACGTACAGCGTGGAGGCCCCGGACTTGGCGGTATCCAGCCCTCACAGTCAGATTATTTCCACGCAACAAGAGGTCCCGGCCATGGCGACTTCCATATGATAGTTTTAGCTCCTGCATCAGTTCAGGAAATGGTTGACCTTACATTCAAGGGCTTCGACCTTGCTGAAAAGTACAGAATGACATCAATGCTTCTCTCAGACGGTACAATGGGACAGATGATGGAGCCTGTATCGCTTGAAATGGGTGAAATTAAGGAATATGACAAATCATGGGCGCTTACAGGTACAAAGTGCGAAAGAGCACCCAGAATTGTTAACTCACTTTTCTTAAAGCCCGAAGAGCTTGAAGTTACAAACTTTGAAAGATACGAAAGATATAAGCAAATCGAAGAAAACGAAGCTATGTATGAGGAATACAGAATGGACGATGCAGAGGTTTGTATCGTAGCATTCGGTGTTGCATCAAGAGTTTCAAAGAACGCAATCGACAAGGCAAGAGAAATGGGTATTAAGGTTGGTATGATAAGACCTATCACTCTCTGGCCCTTCCCCAAGAAAGCTATGGCTGCAGCTGCCGATAAGGTAAAGGCATTTGTTTCAGTTGAGCTTTCAATGGGTCAGATGATTGACGATATCGAGCTTGCTATCCGTTGCAAGAAGCCGGTTCTTCTCTGCAACCGTGTCGGCGGCATGATTCCCACTGTGGAAAACGTACTTGAAAAAATTGTTGAAGCAAACAAAGTAGGAGGTGCAGAGTAATGAAAGTATTTGAAAAACCCCATGCACTAACAGATAACGTACTCCATTACTGCCCCGGATGTACTCACGGTATAATCCACCGTCTTGTTGCCGAAGCAATCGACGAGCTTGGTATTGAAGGCAGAACAATCGGTGTTGCACCTGTTGGATGCAGTGTTATGGCATATAACTATTTTAATGTGGATATGGAACAGGCGGCTCACGGACGTGCTCCCGCTGTTGCTACAGGCGTAAAGCGTTCAGACCCCAACAATATTGTATTTACATATCAGGGTGACGGTGACCTTGCAGCTATCGGTACTGCAGAAACAGTTCACTCAGCAGCACGTAACGAAAACATCACTGTTATTTTCGTAAACAATGCTATTTACGGTATGACAGGCGGTCAGATGGCTCCCACCACCCTTCCCGGAATGGTAACTCAGACATCACCCTACGGAAGAGATGTAGAGCATGTTGGTTACCCCGTAAAGGTTTGTGAAATGCTTTCCAAAATTGACGGAGCATCATACGTAGAACGTGTTGCAGTAAACAATGTTAAAAACGTAAGAAATGCTAAGAAAGCAATTAAAAAAGCTTTCCAGAACCAGATAGAGGGCAAAGGCTTCTCACTTGTAGAAGTTGTATCAACCTGCCCCACAAACTGGGGACTTACACCTGCCAAGGCGCTTGAATGGCTTGAGGAAAATATGATTCCTTATTATCCCCTTGGCGTATATAAGGACAAGTATGCAGAAGAGGAGGGCAAAGCTAATGACTAAACAGATTTTGCTTGCAGGCTTTGGCGGACAGGGTATTCTTTTCTCAGGTAAGTTCTTGGCTTACGAAGGACTTCTTGAAGGAAAGGAGCTTAGCTGGCTTCCTTCATACGGCCCCGAAATGCGTGGCGGAACTGCAAACTGCAGTGTTATTTTAAGCGACGAACCCGTTGGCTCTCCTATCGTAACAAACCCCGATATATTAATCGCTATGAACCTACCCTCACTCGATAAGTACGAGGCAGAAACAGTTCCCGGCGGACAGATTTTTGTTGATAGCTCACTCATTGAAAGAAAGCTTGAAAGAGAAGATGTAGAAGGTTATTATATCCCTGCAACTCAGCTTGCATCAGATAACGATCTTGCAGGTCTTGCAAATATGATTATGATAGGCTACATGATTAAAAAATCAGGAATTATACCTTACGAAAACATTGCTAAAACAGTTGAGAAGGTAGTTCCTGCCAAGAAGCAGCATCTTGTTGAAGCAAACAAGAAAGCTATAGAACTTGGATATAATTACGAAGCGTAATTCTTTTAAAAAAGTATTGTGAAAGGAGATAATATATATGAACGAACAAATCAAAGATATCGGTATGCGTCTTGCGTGCCTGAGAGAGGATATGGAATTTACAATACCTGAAATGGCGGAAAAGCTTGGTATTGATGAAACAACATATATAGCCTACGAAAAGGGCGACCTTGATTTTTCATTCAGCTTCATTTACAATGCTGCAGAAATTCTGGGGGTTGACGTTCTCGACCTTATAAGCGGAAGCGCTCCCACGCTTTCTATGTGCTGTATGGTGCAGAAGGGTAAGGGTTATTCTGTAAAAAGAGAGGACGAATACGACTATAAGCATTTAGCTTATACCTTCAGGAACAAAAAGGCAGAGCCTTTTCTTGTAACAATTTCACCTGATGTAAAGCCTGTTATGCACGGGCATGAAGGTCAGGAATTCAATTATGTCATATCAGGCAAACTGAAATTCTGTATTGGTGATATATCATATGAACTTACCGAAGGTGACAGCGTATACTTCGATGCAAGCGTTCCTCACGCCGAAATGGCGCTTGACGGAAAAGAAGCTCAGTTTATCGCTGTTGTGGTAAAATAACGTTTCAGTTTGGAGGATAATTATGGCAATCTATGAAAAGTTTGTGGGTGCATCAAGAGACGATTTTATCTCTCTTGATGACGCGCAAAAGAACTATAAACTCTCCTACAACGACGATTTCAACTTTGCATACGACGTTGTGGATGAGCTTGGTAATACAAAGCCCGATAAGCTTGCAATGGTTTGGGTATCAAAAGACGGGGAAGAGATGAGATTTACCTTCCGTGATATGATGATTTACTCAAACAAAGCGGCAAATTATCTTAACTATATGGGCATTAAAAAAGGAGATAAGGTACTCCTTGCAATGAAGCGAAGCTACTATTTCTGGTTTGTTATGCTCGGTCTTCATAAAATCGGTGCGGTAGCAGTTCAGGCTACAAATATGCTTAAAGCCAAGGACTACGTTTATCGCTGCAACGTGGGTAAAATCAAGGCAGTAATTCTAACCGGTGATGGACAGGAAACCGAATACTTCGACGAAGGCGGCGACCAATACGAAACCGTAGAGAAGAAATTTGTTCTCGGTCATAAAAATGCAGGTCCCGACTGGATTGATTTTGAAGACGGATTTGCTCTTGCAAATACTGAATGGGCAAGACCTACAGGCGATCAGGCAATTATGGCAGACGATATGATGCTTATGGCATTTTCGTCAGGCACATCAGGCTATCCCAAAATCATCACCCATAACTTCAAATACCCCCTGGGTCATATTATGACAGGTGTGTTCTGGCACAGAGTAGTTGACGGCGGTATCCATTTTACCGTTTCCGATACAGGCTGGCTCAAGAGCCTCTGGGGTAAGTTCTACGGTCAGTGGTTCGGTGAAAGTGCAGTGTTTGTGTACGACTTTGATAAGTTTGACGGAGCAGACATTCTCTCAAAGCTTGAAAAGTATAAAATTACAACCTTCTGCGTACCGCCTACAATGTATAGAATGATTTTGCAGAATGACGTTAAAAAGTACGACTTATCATCCCTTGTTCACTGCTGTACTGCAGGCGAAGCCTTGAACCCCGAAATCTATAACAAGTGGTACGATGCAACAGGCCTAAAAATATACGAAGGCTTCGGTCAGACCGAAACAACCCTTTGTATTGCTACAATCAAGCCCTGGACAGAGCCTATCCCCGGTGCTATCGGTTTCCCCGTACCCGGATTTGACGCTCACATTATTGACGACCAGGGTAACAGTTGTTCACGTGGTGCGACAGGTGAAATCTGCATCCGTGTTCTAAGTAGCGAAAGAAAGCCCTGTGGACTTCTCGATACATATAATTTCAGTAAGGAAGACACTGCAAAGGCACTTCACGACGGATTTTATCATACAGGTGATACTGCATACCGTGACGAAAAAGGTATGTTCCGCTATGTAGGAAGAAATGACGACGTAATCAAGTCATCAGGCTATAGAATCGGACCTTTTGAAATTGAAAGCGTACTCCTTGAGCATCCCGCAGTTCTTGAGGTTGCGGTAACAGGTGTACCCGACCCCGTACGTGGTTTTGCGGTTAAGGCAACAATCGTTCTGGCTCCCGGCTACACAGGCTCCGACGAGCTTACAAAAGAGCTTCAGAAATACGTTAAAACAAATACTGCTCCATACAAGTATCCAAGAATTGTGGAATACGTTCAAGAGCTTCCCAAAACCTTTAACGGAAAAATCAGAAGAGCTGAAATCCGTCAGAATGATGCTAATAAATGATTTTGAGATGCACTTCATACAGAAGTGCATCTTTTTTGATTCTGAGTATTTACATAGGTTACGGTTTGTGGTATAATTTGTATAAATAAGTACGGGAGTTGGTTTTATGAAAAAGCTTATATTTGTAACAATTTTAATTCTTATCACTATAGCTGAGTATGTTTCGGCAAATACACGTTATACATACGAATATATTTTACCGCCTGAATATGTTAATGTTGAAATTAACGAAGAATACGATACAATTATTGCATGGACTGATAATAATCAATATGCTTTATATAACTATAACGGAACAAAAATATCTGAAGATTATGAAAATATGGTGTATATGGACAATTGGGCTATTTGGGCAAAATATGATGGTATAGATTACATATTAAATCAGCAAGGAAATGTCATACATATTTTTGATAATAGAGTTATTGGTGTTACAGGATGTTATGTGTTGGTTGATTTGTCTGATAATAACGATGGACGGCCTATGCGTTATTATGAAGGTGAATTTGCTATATGTAATACAAATGGAGAGAAACTTGCAGTTCGTTCATATGATAATCACATTAGGCCGATGTCCTTTCAATGGGGTCTTGACTTTGAGAACTTTGATGAAGCAGGAACCAACGGAAGAATGGTTTTTAATGAGAATGGTAAATACGGTGCAATAGATGATGATTTTGAAACAGTGATAGAGCCCAAATATGATATGCTTTATAAATTTCAAAACGGTACTGCATATGCAATACTTGATGGAAAGTATGGTGTTATAGACAAGTCGGGAAATGTGAAAATTGATTTTGTGTATGATGAAATTTGCCCGATAGTGGGTGGGTATTATGTTTTGAAGGACGGATTGTATGGAGTTGCTTCAGCGGACGGTACACTGCTTATTGATACAGTGCTTCAGGAAATTCCACGGAAGATTTATACGGATTATAAGCTTATTGAAATAAGTAAGCCGAACTCAAGAGAGGATGCTTCTGAATACTCAATGCTTTATGGATTAATTGATTATGACGGTAAGGTTGTTTTACCTGTTGAGCATATCGGTATTGGGGGAATTGGTGATGGTTGTATTTCGGCACGGAAAGCATATGATAAAGGGGGAATTTATGACCTTAACGGTAATGAGTTAACGGAATTTGTATATAGAGCGATTTCAACTTTCAGCGAAGGACTGGCAGTTGGCTCGGCTGTTAATGAAAATGGTGAATGGAGTAATGAGATTATAAATACTAATGGGGAAACTGTTTTTGAAGTTGAGGACTATTTTAACGGATACAGAAATGGTTTTGGTGTAATCAATAATAAAAAGCTTATCGACCGCGATGGTAATGTTGTAATAGATTTTAATGGAGAAGATAATATAACAATCAGTCCTACCGCTTATTGGGAGAACTACGGAGATCTGATATATAAGGTTAATTCTGGCAGTTGCTGTGGATTGATACGACTGTTGATAGATGAACCGTCGGATTGGGCCAAAGAAACAGTAGAGTTTGCAAAAGAATTGGGATTGTTGCCAGAAAAACTTCAAAATCGTTATAGAAAAAATATTAAAAGAGAAATCTTTTGTGAGCTTGTATATGAACTACCTTTTGTAAAATCCGCAAAGGTTGAGCCTGTATTATTTACCGACACTAAAAATTCTAAAGTTCAGCATCTTGCAGGACTTGGGATAATTAACGGTGTAGGCGATGGTTTATTCGCTCCGAATAGTCTTATAACAAGGGAAGAAGCAGCAACTATATTAAACAGAGTACTTGTTCTTGCAAATAGAGAAGAGAAAAGTATTGTAGAACTTTTTGAGGATGATAATAGCATTTCCGATTGGGCAAAAGACAGTGTGTATAGTGTAAGAAATGCAGGGGTAATGAACGGTATGGGTGATAATATGTTTGTTCCGAAGGGAAACTATACAACGGAGCAGGCAATTATAACTGTTTTGAGAGTTGCAAATATAGTTTAATACAAACACAAGCAGTGCATACGCACTGCTTGTGTTGTTTATTCGTAATGCATTATTTTATGATTAGCACTGAAGAAGTCAATGTTAGCGTCAAAGTATAGCCTTGAAATATGTGAGCCTTTTTTCATTTCTCCGTTTTCAAAGCTATTGTATGTGTCCCAGGTTGAGTCGATTATAACCCATCTTCCGTCAACGTAGGCTTCGTTCCATGCATGGTTTTCGTCGTTTCCGTCAACTATTCTCTTTGTCCATTCAGTTTTTCCTGACGAAATTCCAAGAGCATAGCCTGTTACAACGTAGCAGGGAATATCAAGGCTTCGGCAAAGTGCTGCATAAAGGTTTGCATATCCGATACAAACTGCCTTTCGTGAGCTTAGAACATCCATTGCAGTATAGGGAGCAATGTCGCTCTTTGAAAGACTGTCGTTGTCGTAGTGAAGGTATGCACATATCCAGTCGTGAAGTGCCAATATCCTCTCGTAATCAGTTTTACAGTGTGTAGTAAGCTGAATTGCGATAGACTTTAGTGTGTCGTTATCTGACTGCACATATTCCGTCGCTTTAAGCGCCTTTGAGGTTGAACGTGGTGCTTCAAACAGTGTGCAGTTACTCTCCCAAACAGGTGATTTTTCAGCAATCCACTTGTTATTTGTTTTGGTTATGAAAAGATAATCATTAACCCAGCCTACATAATCGCCGTAGCGTTTTTCCCCAAGATAAACATCTATGCGGAGCCTTGTTTCGTCAGTTTTCGGAATTTTAATTGTTTTGCTGAACTGATATTCTGTATCTGTTGCAAAATTCTGTTCATTTATTACGTCACCGTTGGGGGACATAATCCGAACAACGAGGTTTGATTTTTTAACATCAGCCAGAACTCCGAATAGGGTAAAGGTGTTGTCGCTGTTAACAGTGATTCCCATACCCTCGTTTTTGTAGAAGTTTAGCAGCGGACTGTCCTTAATATATGCGTTTTCTGCGAACGTTTCAGGCTCCACAGGCATTTCTTCTTTTATGAAGCTTTCTTTTAGCTGTGACAGTGTTGGGATTTTTGAAAAAGAGTTCCCTATATCCTCCATTTTTTGTGAAAACCAGGGAGCTTTTTCAGCAATTTCAGGATTGTTTTCACTGAAGGCTTTAAAAAAGTCTGTTTCAGAGTTTACAATATAAATGGTTAAAAACACTACCACAACTGTCAGAAGTATTCTTGTAAATAATTTTTTCACTCTATAACCTTCTGTCATTAATTGGTAATAGGATTATATCAAAAAATATTTTGTATTTCAAGTACTTTTTGATTACATATTTAAAACATTATACAGGATATTCGACGAATTTACCCTCATCAAATATAAGTGCGGTAGAATATCCTGCGTCTTTTATAAGCTTATACGCAACGTCAAATCCGTAGTCGATATATTCTTTGTTGTGACAATCAGAGGAAACCACAGGCATCATACCCGCATTTTTCATAGCTCTGAGAATTTCAATTGAAGGATAAGGAAGTGTGCGGTAACCTCGTGACATAGCTCCCGTATTCACTTCAAAAACCTTAATCTTTTTTGAAACAGAATTAACTGCTTCCAAAGCGCAGTTTATATAATCATCGCCTTTTGTATCAAAAAGCGGGGACTTTTCAGAGAATTTTGAAACAAGGTCGAAATGCCCGAGAATATTGCAGACTGTTTTCTCAGGCACCTTTTTAACCTCATCAAAATATGCTCTCACATAAGCCATCCCGTCACCACCGAAATGAGTGTCTATTGCATCAGCTACGCTTTCGGCAGATAAGTCAACATCAATATATTTCCCATCTTTTAATATGTAGTGAACGGAGCCTATAATATAATCAAACTCCGACGTGTCATATTCAGAATAAAGGTCATATTCAATCCCTTTATATATTCTGATTTCATTTTTATATTTTTCTTTTAATTCATCTGTTTCTGTGCAGTATTTTTTTGTGTTCTCAATGGACATACAGTATGAATTGTCAAAGGGAGTATAGCAATGCCCCGAAAAACCTATTGAAGAAAAGCCGCTTTTAATTGCGGCTTGTGTCATTTCTTCAAGTGTATTTTTACCGTCACAGTAAAGAGAATGGGTGTGAAGGTTTTGTTTTATCATTTTGTCATTTTCTCCTGCTTAACCTTTTTGTCAATAACGTGACGTGAAGCAAGCTCGGCTCTTATATCATCCAGGGAAATTCCCATTTCAACCATCATAACCATTACGTGGTATGCAAGGTCTGCAACCTCGTAAATTGTTTCTTTTTTGTCGTCCGCCTTTGATGCGATTATAACCTCAGTACATTCTTCACCAACCTTTTTGAGAATTTTGTCTATGCCTTTTTCAAAAAGGTAAGTGGTGTATGAGCCTTCCTTTTTCTCTTCTTTTCTGCCGACTAAAAGCTCGTATAGCCCATCTAATGAAAATGCACTAAGTTCGTCATTATCAAAAACTTTGTTGAAGAAGCAGGAGTTTTCACCTGTATGGCAAGCAGGACCGTCTTTTATAACACTAACGGTAAGTGCGTCCATATCGCAGTCTGCAGTAATGTCAACAATGTTTTGGTAATTACCTGATGTTTCACCCTTACGCCAGAGGCATTGTCTTGAACGTGAATAGAAACAGGTTTTCTTTTCTTTAATGCTTATTACAAGGCTTTCCTTATTCATATATGCAAGCGTAAGGACTTCCTTTGTTTCTGCGTCGGTAACAATTGCAGGGATAAGTCCCTTTTCGTCAAATTTAAGCTTATTAATATCAAACATATTCGTTTTCCTTTCATATTCTGACATTTATTCCGTCACGTTTCAGCTTTTCTTTAAGTTTCGGGATTTCCACCTCGCCGAAGTGGAATATTGATGCCGCAAGTCCTGCATCAACCCCCGGAACAGAGTTGAAAAGCGTTGTAAAGTCCTCAGCACAGCCTGCACCGCCTGAAGCGATAACAGGCACTGAAACTGCATTGCACACAGCCTCAAGCATTGGCAGGTCAAAGCCTTGTTTTACTCCGTCGGTGTCAATACTGTTTACAACAATTTCTCCTGCACCGTCAGCAGTACCTTTTTTAATCCATTCTATTGCATCAATTCCCGTGTTCTCTCTGCCGCCTTTGGCAAAAACGGTAAATTTTCCGTCAACACGCTTTATATCAACAGATAAAACAACGCATTGGTCGCCGTATTTTTTAGCCGCTTCGTTTATAAGTGACGGGTTTCGGATTGCTCCTGAATTTACGCTTACCTTGTCGGCTCCGCATTTTAAAACTCTGTCAAAGTCGTCTACGGTGTTAATTCCGCCGCCAACTGTAAGGGGAATAAAAATCTTTGATGCAACCTCGCAAAGAATGTCGGTAAATAGCTTTCGCCCGTCAGATGAAGCGGTTATATCGTAGAATACAAGCTCATCTGCACCGCAGCTGCTGTAAAATGAGGCAAGCTCAACAGGTGATGAAACATCGGAAAGTCCTTTAAAGTTAGTGCCCTTAACCACTCTTCCGTTTTTAACGTCAAGGCAGGGGATAATTCGTTTTGTAATCATATACGGCTCTCCTTTATTGCCTCTGAGAGGTCGATTGCTCCGTTGTAAAGTGCACGTCCGATAATTGCACCGTAAAGGTTGAGCTTTGTAAGCTCACGGATGTCGTCCATATCGGAAACTCCGCCCGAGGCGATTATGTCAAGGGGGAACTTTTCTGAAAGCTCTCTGTAAAGCTCGCGGTTTGTTCCCGCCATTGCACCGTCCTTTGAAATATCAGTGCAGATCACGGTTTTAACTCCGATTTTAACAAGGTTTTCGCAAAAACTGAATGCTTCAAGTTCAGACTTTTCTGTCCATCCGTTAATTGCAACAAATCCATCTGCTATATCAACTCCGACTGCAATCTTCTCTCCGTATTCCTTAACCATCTCTTTCAGGAACGCAGGGTCTTTTACTGATGCAGTGCCGAGAATTACTCTGAAAATTCCCGCATCTATAAGTTCCTTGACAGCTTCAGGAGTTCTGATACCGCCGCCTGTCTGAACTTTAAGTCCCGACTCTTTTGCAAGAAGCTTAATTATTTCTCTGTTCTCGCCGTTGCCGCTTTTTGCACCGTCAAGGTCAACAACGTGCATGAATTCTGCACCCGATTTCTTAAAACCCTTGGCAACCTCAAGAGGATTGTTGCCATAAACCGTCATCTTGTTGTAGTCGCCCTTTAAAAGGCGTACCACCTGTTTGTCCTTTAAATCTATTGCAGGAAAAATATTCATATACTCTTCTCCTTATAATTCGCAGAATGCTTTTAAAATAGAAAGCCCCGTATCACCGCTTTTTTCGGGATGGAACTGCATACCGTACACGTTTTTGTCAGCTACTGCAGCAGTAAGCTCTCCGCCGTACTCCGTTGTTGCGATAACAGAATTTTTGCAGTCCGTTCCGTGGTAGGAATGAACGAAATATACGTGGTCACCTTCGTTCAGGTATTTAAAAATTTCGTTCTTTTCGTTGGGGAAGTGAAGGCTGTTCCAGCCGATATGTGGAACTTTAAGGTCTTTTTCTATATAATCACCGATGTATTTCACATTTCCCTTTATAAGTCCAAGTCCCTCTGTTTCGCCATATTCATAGCTTTTTTCAAACAAAAGTTGCATACCAAGGCATATTCCCATCAGCGGCTTTCCCTTTGCACAGTTCTCCTGCAAAACATCAAATAAGCCTGATTTTTTTAGCTTCTCTGCCGCGTCGGCAAAAGCACCAACGCCTGGGAGTATTATTTTATCTGCTTTTTCTATAATCTTCCTGTCGCCCGTCAGGACCGCATCTGCTCCAATACAGGCAAAGGATGAGCGAAGTGAAAAAATATTTCCTACGCCATAATCAATAATAGCAATCATATGTAAAACCTCTTAGAGTAATGTCCCCTTTGTTGACGGGATTTCGTTTTTGTACTTTTCGTCTGTTGAAACCGCAATTGCAATAGCTCTTGCAAAAGCTTTAAAAGCACCCTCTGCAATGTGATGTGAATTTGTGCCGTCAATCTTCTTTAGGTGAAGCGTAATTTTTGCTTCTCTTACAAATGCTTCAAAGAACTCCTGAACAAGCTCGGAATCAAAATCTCCGATTTTTTCGGTGGGTATAGAAAGGGAGTAGGCAAGGTGGCTTCTTCCCGAAATGTCAATTGCGCTTAAGATAAGAGCTTCGTCCATAGGCAGAATCATATATCCGTAGCGTACAATTCCTCTCATATCACCAAGAGCCTTCAAAAATCCTGAGCCGAGGACTATACCTATATCTTCAGCAGTGTGGTGATAATCAACCTGTGTGTCACCTTTGCAGTTAAGCTCAAGGTCGAATCTGCCGTGCTTTGCAAAGAGTGTCAGCATATGGTCCAAAAATCCGCAGCCTGTTTCAATCTTTGATTTACCTGTTCCGTCAAGGTTCAGTTTCATTGAAATGTCAGTTTCAGTTGTTTTTCTGTCGATTTTAATTTCTCTCATAATTTTAATTCCTTTCAAGGATATTATCAATCGCTTCTAACAGTTTTTCAATCTCAATCATACTTCCTATTGTAATACGATTATACATCGAAATTCTTTCTTTGTCAAAGTGCCTTACCAAAACTCCTGAATTTTTGAGCTTTGTGTATATTTCTTTGCCGTCTATTTCGTTATGTTTGGCAAAAATGAAGTTAGCCTTTGACGGAATAACATCAAATCCACGTTTTTCAAGCTCATTTGTAAGAACTTCACGGTTTTTAACAATTGTATCGGTGCATTTTTTAAAATACCTTGTGTCAAGAATTGAAGCCGCACCCAGGGCTTGTGTAAATCGGTTTATGTTGTACGGGTTGTTTGAATTTCTGATTTTTTGAAGGTCCGCAATTATTTCGGGAGAGCCTATGCCGAATCCAAGCCTTGCGCCTGCAAGAGAACGTGATTTGGAATAGGTCTGAACAACTAAAAGGTTGTCGTATTCATTTATAAGGCTGTAACAGCTCTCGCCGCCAAAATCAATATATGCCTCATCAATAACCACTACGTTATCTTTGTTTGAGTTAAGAATTTCACGTATTTCATCAATTGTGAGGATAATTCCCGTAGGTGCATTCGGGTTTGCAATAAACACCGTTCCGTTTGCATTTTTAAACTCAGAAATGTTAATTGAAAAATCCTCATTTAAGGGTACAATCCGTTTGCTTATGCAGTTAAGGTCGGCAAATACCTTGTAAAAGCCATAGGTTATATCTGCAAAAACTGCAGGGGTTGTACTATCACAAAACGCAGTGAATGCAAAAGACAAAATCTCGTCAGACCCGTTTCCGAAAATTATCTGATTTTTGTTTATTCCATAAACCTCGCAAACCGCCTCTGTAAGCTTTGTGCAGTCAGGGTCGCTGTAAAGCCTTAAATCCTGTGCCTCTGCTTCCGTCATAAGCCTGCAGGCTTCCGGGGATGGGGGGAAGGGGCTTTCGTTTGTGTTAAGCTTTACGTATTTTTTATCCTTCGGCTGTTCACCGGGGATATATTCTTCAAGACCTTCAAGCCTTTTGCTTAAAAATCTGCTCATTGGTTGCTCATTCCTTTCCGAATCTTATAAGTGCTGATTTAGCGTGAGCTGTTAGTCCTTCTTTCGTTGCAAACACCGCAACCTTTTCAAAATCCTTTGAAAGTGCATTTTCAGTGTAGTATATAAATGATGACTTCTTTATAAAATCATCAACCGAAAGTGGGCTTGAGAATTTTGCAGTTCCGCTTGTGGGAAGTGTGTGGTTAGGTCCTGCAAAATAGTCACCGAGGGCTTCGGGGGTGAACTTTCCGAGGAATATAGAGCCTGCATTCTTTATCTTAGAAAGATAATCAAAGGGATTATCAACGCAAAGCTCAAGGTGTTCAGGTGCAATCTGGTTTGCAACGTCAATTGAGCTTTCAAGTGAGTTTGTAATAAAAATCTTTCCGAACGTGTCAATTGAGGCACGTGCAATTTCTGAGCGTTCAAGTAAGGGGATTTGTCTTTCAAGCTCGTTTGATACCTTTTCAGCCAAATCCTTACTGTCAGTAACCAAAACTGCAGATGCGAGCTTGTCGTGCTCTGCCTGTGAAAGAAGGTCTGCCGCAACATTTGCAGGATTACAAGTACCGTCCGCAATAACAAGGATTTCCGATGGGCCTGCTATCATATCAATGCTGACCTTTCCGAATACCTGACGTTTTGCTTCTGCAACGAATACATTGCCGGGTCCTACGATTTTGTAAACTGCAGGAATGGTTTCCGTTCCGTATGCAAGTGCGGCAATAGCCTGTGCACCGCCTATTTTGAATATTCTGTCAACACCTGCAATCTTGGCAGTTGCAAGTAAAACATCAGGGATAGTTCCGTCCTTGTCGGGTGGAGTAACCATAATAATCTCAGGCACACCCGCAATCTTTGCAGGGATGGCATTCATAAGCACAGAGGATGGGTAACGTGCGGTGCCGCCCGGAACGTAAAGCCCTACTTTTTCAAGTGCAGTTATTTTCTGACCGAGAACAACGCCCTCTTTTTCGTTCATAACAAAGCTCTGGCGTACCTGCTTTTCGTGAAAAGCACGGATGTTTGAAGCAGCTTCTGTTATAATTTCAATAAGCTCTGTATCAACTCTTAAAAATGCAGCATCAATTTCTTCTTTTGATACTTCCATTTTGTCGGGTCTTGCACCGTCAAATTTTGCAGTATAGTCAAGAACTGCCTCGTCGCCTTTTTTTCTGACTGCGTAAATTATGTCTGCAACGGTTTCAGAAACAGTATCTGCGATGGTGCTTTCAGTTCGTCCCATTATTTCATCAATGGGGCAGGTAAGACCTTCGTATATTTTAATCATTTATTTTCATTCCTTTCAAATTGCACCTGCAAGGCGGTTTTTCATTTCATTAATTTCGTTTGTTTTAAATCTGAAGCTTGTTTTGTTTGCAATAAATCTTGCGCTTATGTCAACAATATCTTCAAAAACTTCAAGGTTGTTTTCTTTAAGCGTTGTTCCTGTTTCAACAATGTCCACTATAACGTCGGACATACGAAGCAGGGGAGCAAGCTCAATTGAGCCGTTAAGCTTTATAATCTCAATGTCGCGTCCCTTTTTTCTGTAATGCTCAAGGGCAATGTTCTGAAATTTTGTAGCAACTCTGATTGTTCGGTCGCCTCGGAGCTTTCTGCCCTTTTCGCCTGCAACGCAAACTCTGCATTTGCCTATTCCGAGGTCTAAAAGCTCGTATATATCGGGGGAGTACTCAAGAAGTATATCCTTGCCCACAACGCCCACATCAGCTGCACCCTTTTCAACGTATATTGCAACATCTGACGGCTTAACCCAGAAATATCTTACGCCGTTTGCCTCATCTTCAAAAATCAGCTTACGTGAATTTTCGTGAATTGACGGGCAGCCGTAGCCAAGTGATTCAAATATGTTGTATACCTTTTCCCCAAGTCTGCCCTTGGGTAGAGCAATGTTAATCATCTCTTTCACAGTTGTCCGCCTCCTTTTTCGTTCATATTAACCGTTAGCTTGTATTTAAGGTTCTTTGGAATTTCTGTTGAGGCAAGCACAGTAAGTCCGCCCTCTGTAAGCTCACGCACCTTTTTTGCAACTGCAACAACGTCAGTATCTGCAGTATATATAAGCATAACATCTACGTCATTTTCGTTACTTGAAAATTCAAGATATTCAAACATATCGGTGTAGATTGCAAATCCGATTGCCCCGATTGATTTGCCCATTTTAGAAAGCAGATTGTCGTAACGTCCGCCCGATAAAACACTTCCTGTAATCCCGTTTATAAAGCCCTGGAAAATAACTCCGTTGTAATAGCTCATATCATTAACGATTGAAAAGTCAAGATTGATGTTCTTGTCCCAACCTGTAGCCTTTAAAAGCTCGCCCAGGCAAGAAAGCTCATCAACTGCATTCTCTGTTTTTTCATTGACTGAAAGCTCGCGGCAAATGGGGAGGATTTCGTCAAAGCTTCCGTAGAGTGTAGCCATAGATATAATTTTTTCGGTGATTTCCTGTGCAGCTCCGCTGTTTTCGCAAAGTGCTTTTATTTCATGTGCATCCTTACGGCTTATAAGCTCAATGAGCTTTTCGTACTCTGTGCCTGAAAGATTAAGTTCATCAAGAAGCCCCGAAATAAATCCCATGTGTGAAATATCAAGTGCAAAGCTATCAGAAATTGCACCTAAGCTCTTTGCTGCAAGGCTTATAACCTCGCCCATAGTGTAGGTGTCAACATTGCCGATATACTCAAGGCCAACCTGCATTATTTCTTTATATTGCCCCGACT
This sequence comes from Clostridia bacterium, assembly GCA_045649825.1. GTDB lineage: Bacteria > Bacillota > Clostridia > UBA1381 > UBA1381 > RGIG9115. The sequence continues at coordinate 10,212 of JAZRQO010000027.1, read as the reverse complement.
TCACTCTGTATACGTTTTCAGTATAGTAAAGCTTTTGGGGAGAAGTACCTGAATTTTTAACGATTGATAATGTAACGTCAGGCTTTAAGGCAAGAAGCTTTCCGTTAAGGTCGTTAAATGTTATTATATTTTTGCTCTTAAGAAAGCTTTTGTTTTCAAGATAGAAGTCGTATTCTTCAAATTTGCTCATTTTATATTTTTTATAGCCAAGCTTTTCGTAAAGTGTACGAAGCTTTGGAATAAGCTCTTCCTGTGAGCCGAAATTATAGTTTACCATAAAGATTTCACCTTTCTGTTTCATTGTATTAAGTATACCACACTTTATCACTTTAGTCAAGTAAAACGGTAAAGTATTAGCACGATAAATCAAAGATTTACATATAAGCCGCCGCTTTTTAGACAAAGTGCCTAAAAGCCTGTAACTAAATGCCTGTATAACCGCTTGTTTCTATTGACTTTTCGGATATTTTATGATATGCTTTACTAAATCAGTTTGGAGGATTAATTTTGAAGAATGCATTTTTACCCGTAACCCCTGAGGATATGAAATCCCGAGGTTGGGAACAGCTTGATTTTTTATATATAGTGGGCGATGCCTATGTTGACCATCCAAGCTTCGGGCATGCAATAATATCCCGAGTTCTTGAAGCGGAAGGGTATAAGGTCGGTATAGTTTCACTGCCCGATTGGAGAAGCACCGACGATTTCAAAAAGCTGGGCAAGCCTCGTCTTGGCGTGCTTGTAACGGCGGGGAATATCGACAGTATGGTTAATCACTACACCGTGAGTAAGAAAAAGCGAAGTGATGATGCCTATGCCCCGGGTAACAAAGCGGGGCAAAGACCTGATCGTGCCACTATTGTATATTGCAATCGGATAAGAGAAGCTTTTGGCGATGTTCCGCTTATAATAGGCGGAGTAGAGGCAAGCCTGAGGCGTTTTGCACACTACGATTATTGGGATGATAAAGTAAGGCGTTCCATACTCCTCGATTCCAGAGCTGATATTCTTATTTATGGTATGGGTGAACGGCAGATAGTTGAAATTGCAGAAAAGCTCAGTAGCGGCATTCCCGTAAAGGAAATCCGTGATGTAGACGGAACGTGCTATCTTTCATCCGAAATTCCTGACGGTGCATTGGAGCTTCCGTCAATGGAAAAATGCCGCGACTCCAAAAAAGAGTATGCAATATCCTGCCGCGACCAGTATTATGAGCAAAACCCTTACACGGGCAAGGTGCTTGTTCAGAAGCACGGTGATAAATACCTTGTTCAGAATAAGCCGCAAACACCGCTTACAACAAAAGAGCTTGACCGTGTATATTCACTGAAATATATGAAAAACTATCATCCGATGTACGAAAGTGCAGGCGGGATAGAGGCGATAAAAGAAGTAAAATTCAGCATTGCCGCAAACCGTGGTTGCTTTGGTGGCTGTAACTTCTGCGCCCTTGCTTTTCATCAGGGAAGAATAGTAACATCCCGAAGCGTTGAATCTATAGTCCGCGAAGCGAAGGAAATGGTGTGGGACCCCGATTTTAAAGGTTATATCCATGATGTGGGCGGACCAACTGCTAACTTTACCGCAGTTTCCTGCGAAAAACAGAAAACTCTCGGAGCTTGTAAAAATAAGCAGTGTTTGTTCCCGTCAGTTTGTAAAAATATGAAGGTGGACCACACGAAGTATTTGCAGATGCTCCGTCGGCTTCGGGAAATTGACGGTATAAAAAAAGTATTTATCCGTTCAGGAATACGTTTTGATTATCTCATGGCAGACAGGAGCGATGAGTTCTTTAATGAACTATGCGAGCATCACGTAAGCGGGCAGCTCAAGGTTGCACCCGAGCACGTGTCCGATAATGTTTTAAAGTGTATGGGTAAGCCTGAAAATAAGGTTTATAATGCATTTTCCGATAAGTTCTATAAGATTAACGAAAAGCTGGGAAAAAAGCAGTTTCTTGTTCCGTATCTTATGTCGAGCCATCCGGGAAGTACTATCCACGATGCCATAAAGCTTGCTCAGTACCTTAATGCTCATCGCATAAATCCTCAGCAGGTGCAGGACTTTTATCCTACGCCGGGAACAGTGTCAACCTGTATGTTCTATACGGAGCTTAACCCATTTACAATGGAAAAGGTGTATGTACCGAAATCATATAAAGAAAAAGCACTACAGCGTGCTCTTTTGCAGTTCCGAAACCCTGCAAACAGGAAGCTTGTTGAAGAAGCACTAAGAATTGCACACAGAGAAGATTTAATCGGTCACTCGGATAGATGTCTGATAAGACCTGAAAAGCAAATAAATAAACCCATAGGGAGGAATAGCAAAAATGGCAAAACTACTATTAGGCAAGGAAGTATCAGCAAGAATAAAGGGCGAGCTTCGGGAGGAGGTAACCGCATTAAAGGAAAAAGGCATTAATCCCGGCTTAGCAGTAATAATCGTCGGTGACGACCCTGCAAGCCGAGTGTACGTAAATAACAAAAAGAAAGCCTGCGAGGAATGTGGAATTTATTCAGAGGAATATGCACTTCCTGCGGAAACTTCTGAAAGGGAGCTTTTAGACCTTATAGAAGTTCTGAACGGAAACGACAAAATTTCAGGTATTCTCGTTCAGTTGCCTGTTCCGAAGCATATTGACGAAAAGAAGGTTATTGAAGCAATCAGCCCAACAAAGGACGTGGATGCTTTCCATCCTGTAAACGTGGGTAAGATAATGGTTGGCGATTTTGACTTTGTACCCTGTACACCTGCAGGTGTTATGGAGCTTATAGCGGAGTCCGGAATAGATGTGGCAGGTAAGGAATGTGTTGTGGTTGGCAGAAGTAATATTGTGGGCAAGCCTCAGGCAATGCTTCTTCTTCACAAAAACGGAACTGTTACAATCTGCCATTCAAGAACAAAGGATTTAGCTGCTAAAACAAGAGAAGCAGATATCCTTGTTGTTGCAGTTGGTATTCCTAATTTCGTAACAGGCGATATGATAAAGCCCGGAGCAGTTGTAATTGACGTTGGTATAAACCGCGTAGCAGAAAAGAAGCTTGTAGGCGACGTTGAATTTGAAACTGCCGAAAAGGTAGCAGGAGCAATCACTCCCGTGCCTGGAGGCGTAGGACCTATGACGATTGCAATGCTTATGAAAAACACAGTCAAAGCGGCAATAGTCCAGGCAGAGAATAAATAAAATAACAGGCGGTATCGAATTATATTCGGTATCGCCTGTGTTTTTTTAGTCTTTAAATTCAAAAAGCTTTTTAAGTGGAATATTCAAAGCTTCTGCAATATCAATTAAAGTATCAAGAGTGCAAGAGCAAGCAGCGGTTTCAATTCTTTGAATATGATTTCTGCTTATATTTGCTTTTTCTGCTAATTGAAGTTGCGTCATTCCTTGCTCTTTTCTATAATGTAATATATTAAGACCAATACCAAGCCAAACATCAAAATTTTCATTTTTCATTTAAATCACCTCTGAATATATTATATTCAGAAACAATCAAACTATCGACCACACACAAAGTTGTAAATACAACAGTATAGGTTGCATTTTATATTAAATTATGTTATAATGCACACTAAAGGATTGTTTTTAAAACAAAATCAGTTGTATGAGGTGGTTAAATTGAGTAAATCTTGTTGCTTTGCAGGTCACGGTGATTATGGTTATAATGAGGACTTTTACAATACGCTTATAAGTGAAATCGAAAGCTTAATCTTAAATCAAGAAGTAAATGAGTTTTATGTAGGGAACTACGGTATGTTTGACAGAATGAGTGCAAGAGCAGTAAGAAGCTTAAAAACAAAACATCATCACATTAAGCTATATCTTACATTACCATATTTGACATCGGAAATAAATGAGGATAAGGAACGATATTACAAAGATTTTGATGCTATATTAATTGCGCAATTTCTTGAAAGCACACCAAGAAGGCTTGGAATTTTAAAATGTAATGAATATATGGTAAACAAATGTGATTTTCTCCTTTGCTTTGTAAAATACTCCTGGGGCGGCGCTGCAAAAACTCTGGAATATGCCGAAAAGAAAGGAAATATTGAGATTGTTAATCTTTCAATAAAAATATGATGTTGGAATAAACCAACATCATATTTTTATACTATTTTTGTACTCCATCCTGAAACATCCCATACCTCGTCAACCACTTCGCCGTAGAATTCACTTTCGTGGCATACGAGAAGAACAGTTCCTTTAAATTCCTTAATTGCCTTTGCAAGCTCTTCCTTTGCCGCAATGTCAAGATGGTTTGTAGGCTCGTCCAATACGAGTATGTTTGCCGGCTTTTGCATTATTTTACAAAGCCTTACTTTTGCATTTTCGCCACCTGATAAGACCCTCATCTGGGTTGTAATATGCTCCGTTGTAAGTCCGCATTTTGCGAGTGCGGCACGGGCCTCCGCATTTGTGAGGGAGGGGAACTCATCCCAGAACTCCTCAAGTGCAGTTCTGTCTGAAGCACTTTCTTCTTGTTCAAAATATCCGACATTTATAAATTGATCGTGTTCGATTGTTCCCTCAATTGGGGGAATGATTTTCAAAAGAGTTTTCAGAAGTGTTGATTTTCCAAGTCCGTTCACTCCTTTGATGGCGATTTTTTTATTTCTCTCTATTTCAATATCAATTTTCTTTGTAAGTGGTGAATCGTAGCCTATAACCAATCCTTTTGCAGATATAACCACCTTACCGGGTGCTCTGTCTGCATTAAATACGAAAGTAGGCTTGATTTTTTCGGGTGCGATTGTTATCCTGTCCATTTTGTCAAGCTGTTTCTGCCTTGAACGGGCAAGGGTGGCAGTTGCAGCACGCGCCTTGTTCTTTGCAACAAATTCCTCAAGGTCTGCAATCTGTTTCTGTTGCTTTTTATATGCCTGTTCCACCTGTTGCTTTTTAAGTTCGTACATTCTTAAAAAGTCGTCATACGTACCTTTGTATCTTGTAAGTATTGTGTTTTCAAGATGGTATATAACATTTGTTACCTTGGTAAGGAAAGGTATGTCGTGTGATACAAGAATAAAAGCGTTTTCGTAATTTTGTAAAAAGTCCGTCAGCCAGTTTATATGATTTTCATCAAGAAAGTTTGTCGGCTCGTCCAATATGAGTATCATCGGATTTTCAAGAAGCACTTTAGTCAGAAGTACCTTTGCTCTCTGTCCGCCGCTAAGCTCTGAAACGTCCTTATCAAGCCCGATTTCACCAAGTCCTAAACCGTTTGCATACTCCGATATTTTTGTGTCTATGGTATAGTAGCCGGAAGAATCAAGAATTTCCTGAATTTCTCCCACTTCCTCCATCATGCTTTCAATTTCACTATCTGAAGCTTCGCCCATTTTATCATACATAGCCAGCATTTGCTCTTCAAGGGAGTTCAAGTGTGAAAAAGCATCACGAAGTACGTCCATTATGGTTTTGCCTTTTTCAAGAGTTGAATACTGGTCGAGGTAACCGTAGGTTATATGTCTGCACCATTCAACGGTTCCGCTGTCGGGCTGAAGCTCACCTGTTATAATATTAAGGAATGTGGATTTGCCTTCTCCGTTAGCTCCAATCAGTCCTATATGCTCGCCCTTTAAAAGTCTGAAGCTTGCGTCTTCAAGTATTTGTCTGCCGCCAAAGCTGTGTGTTATGTTTTCTGCATTTAGTATGCTCATTATGTCTTCTCCTTTTATATAACAGTTCCGCCGCCAATCAGTATATTGCCGTCATAAAATACAATGGCTTGTCCCGGTGTAATTGCCCGAACAGGCTCGTCATAAATAATGTGCGCTGTATCGTTCTCAATTTTTACCGTGCATAGTGCAGGCTTTGCCTGATACCTGTTTTTTGCATAGCACCTGAACTCATCCGACGGAGCTTCTCCAGAAATAAAGTTAAGGTTTGTGGCACGAAGTGTTGAGTCAAATTCCATTCCTTTTTCGCCCAGGATGATTTCGTTTTTATCTGCATCAATTTTCATTACGAACATAGGCTTTCCAAAAGCTCCAAGACCTTTTCTCTGTCCAATGGTGTAATTAATAATTCCGTTGTGTGTTCCGATAGTGTTCCCAAGTGTATCCTTAAAATCGCCCTTTATGGGGATGTAATTTTCACGCTCTTTTATAAAACGAACATAATCGTCGTCGCTTATAAAGCAAATTTCCTGGCTCTCGGGACGTTTTGCAACCTTAAGGGAAATTTCCTCCGCCACGGCACGTACTTTTTCTTTGTTAAATTCGCCAAGAGGGAAGAGTGTTTTTGAAAGAGTATACTGCGTGTGGTTATATAAGAAATAGCATTGGTCCTTCTTGTCTGCATCCGATACGTGCATTTCGTATTTGCCTGTTTCTTCGTTGTAAACAACCTTCGCATAATGCCCCGTTGCAATATAATCAAATACAAGCTCCTCGGCTTTTTTCAGGAATGCGCCGAATTTAAGATACTTGTTACATTGTATGCATGGGTTTGGTGTTCTTCCGCATTTGTATTCATTGCAGAAATAGTCTATAACATTTTTCGAAAATGCTTCTTTCATTTCAAACACAATAAACGGAATATCAAGCTGATTGCATACCGACTTTGCAGCTTCAACATTTTGAAGTGCAGCTTCGTCATCGGTTAATATCATTGTTGCACCCGTAACCTCATATCCGTCTTTTTTTAAAAGATATGCGGCAACAGAACTGTCAACTCCGCCCGACATACCTATTAATACTTTTTTGGGCATAATAATATTTCCCTTTCTTAAAATTATCCCCGTCGGTGTTTTCGACGGGGATATGGATTAATTGTTGTTTATAAAAGCTTTGAGTTCGTCAACCTTGTTGCACTTTTCCCAGTTAACGCCAAGGTCCTCACGGCCTACATGTCCGTAAGCTGCAAGCTGCTTGTAAATAGGTTTTCTAAGGTCAAGCTCTTTGATTATAGCGTAAGGACGAAGGTCGAATACCTTTTCAACTGCTTTTTCAATTTGTTCGTCAGAAACCGTGCCTGTTCCAAAAGTATCAACCATAACAGAAACAGGTGTTGCAACGCCAATTGCGTATGCAAGCTGAATTTCACATCTCTTTGCAAGACCGGCTTTAACGATATTCTTTGCAACCCATCTTGCCGCATAAGCTGCTGAGCGGTCAACCTTTGTGGGGTCCTTTCCTGAGAACGCACCGCCACCATGACGTGCATATCCGCCGTAAGTATCAACAATAATCTTTCGTCCTGTTAAACCTGAATCGCCCTGAGGTCCGCCAACAACAAATCGACCTGTGGGGTTAATATAAATTTTTGTGTTCTCGTCAACAAGCTCTGATGGAACGACAGGGTCAATAACAAACTTCTTTATATCCTCTCTGATTGTTTCAAGCTCAACCTTGTCCGAATGTTGAGAAGAAATAACAACAGTATCTATTCTTTTCGGAACGTCGTTTTCATATTCAACCGTCACCTGTGATTTCCCGTCGGGACGGAGATAGTCAACGATGCCTGATTTGCGCACTTCAGTAAGTCTTTTTGAAAGCTTGTGAGCCAGTGAAATGGGAAGGGGCATAAGCTCGGGGGTTTCATCGCACGCATATCCAAACATCATACCCTGGTCACCGGCACCTGTTGAATTGTCAATGCTTGTGCCGCCCTGTTCTCTGTTTTCTATACCGTTGTTAACTCCCTGTGCAATATCGGGTGACTGCTCATCAATAGAAGTAATTACACCGCAAGTATGTCCGTCGAAGCCATACTTTGCACGGTCGTAGCCGATGTCAAGAACAACGCCTCTTGCAATTTTCTGAAAATCCACATAGCATGAGGTTGTAATTTCACCCATAATAGAAATCATACCTGTTGTGCAGGTAGTTTCGCAGGCAACTCTTGCCATCGGGTCATTTTTGATTATTTCGTCTAATATAGCATCTGAAATCTGGTCACAGATTTTATCGGGATGTCCCTCTGTAACAGACTCTGATGTGAATAATTTTCTGGACATAATGTCATTCCTTTCTTATCGTATGTTAAGTACAAACTTTAGTATACAACATTTTGATTTTTTTTGCAATAGGTTTTAATTAAATTTTTCTAACACTTCAAATAAATCTTCACGTACATACAAATAATTCTGAACAACCGTAAACATATTATCTGCAAAGTACGTCATTCCGTTTATAATAATTTCCTTGCTCATAACAGGGGTTATGATATTTCTGTCCTGTAGCGCGTTTTGTGTAAACGGCTCAAAATATTTTTCAAATACAGGCTTGGAATATCTCTCATCTGTATTTATATGTAATTCCAAAGCATTAACGGGGTTTAAAATAATTCCGAGTTCTTCCGCAGTATGCGGCTCCAGTAGGTGCCAGTAATACGTTTTTTCTTCGTTTGCAATTGTACCTTTTATTGCAGTTGGCATAAAATAGTCATAATTTATATCATAAATATATGAGTTCTCAGCAGTGAAGCTTCCATACTTATTGGTCCAAACATACCCGCCTCTCAGGCAGATAAGGCTTATGGTACGGTTTTCTTCGTCCCATATATGGTAAAAACCGAGGTCGTTAAACGGGCGGTGCATAGCATACACAAGCTCCTGATATGGACCTTTTGTATAGGAATCATATGTGTGCTTGAAGTTGTATTTGAAATATGTCAAATCCTCTATGGCTATAACGGTAAATCCGTCAAGTGCATATGCAGGGACTTTGTAACCGTCCATATACGTTTGAATATCTGTTTCATAATAATGGGAAACAACAGTCCCGACAGGCAGGGTTGATGTGCCGCTTTCAAAATTCGGTGCTGTCTCAGGAATATGGTCTCGTTTAATAAATAAAGCTCTTTCTTTATTATTATATGTAATTTCAAATCCGTATTCCCTAAGCTCTTCTACTGGTATTGCAGTTTTGCCTTCAAGGCAGTAGCTTTGAATTTCAAAGCCGTCCACGTAGGCTTTTATATCGGTGCTGTAAACATTACCTGCGATATCCCCAACAGCCGCACCAGCACGGAATTGGATAATTATGCTCATAAGAGCAACTGCAGTAAATATAACTCGCTTCATATGCCTGTAAAGAATGATATTGCCGCAAAAGCAATGGGGAGAATAAGTGCAACTGCTATAACTCCGCAAATTATTTTTTTCTGCTTGTCTGAAAAATTCATAATAAATCAATCCTTTCTCACTTTCTTTGAAAGTCGTAACTTTTTAAAAAAATCAGTAAGCACTTTTGAACATTCTTTTTCAAGAATACCGCCTACTACATTAACATTATAATAGAACAAATCGGGTTGGAACAAATTTAATTTTGAACCGCAGCACCCGTTTTTGGGGTCGTATGCGCCAAAATATAAATTATCTATTCGTGCCTGAATAATAGCCCCTGAACACATAGGGCAAGGCTCCAGTGTGACATACATATCACACTCGGGAAGACGCCATCCACCAAGCACCTTAGAGGCTTTTTTTATTGCATTTATTTCTGCATGCTCAAGCACGCATTTGTTCTTTTCTCTTTTGTTATACCCACGGGCAATAATTTTTCCTTTATGCACAATAACGGCACCAACGGGAGTTTCGCCTATTGATGCGGCTTTTTTTGCCTGTTTTATTGCTTCTCGCATAAAGCTTTCGTTGAAATTTTGCATTTTAAATATTTTCTTCCTATATATAAAATAATTCCGCTTTAATTCTACCATAAACATGATTTAAAATCAATGAAAGAAACTATAGTTGAACTAATTGCATAACTTGTTTTGACGAAAAAAGTATTTTAGTTGTACAAAACATTCAAACCTCAAAAAATAAATAAAAAAATGTTGACATAAGTGAATAGCTGTGATATACTAAACAAGCTCTCGCAATGAGAGCAGTTGTACATTGAAAAATAAACAGTGCGAAACTTGTCGGAAAATTTGAGTTTTTTATGACAGTATTCGGAATAACGAAAACAAATGTCAGAGTTAGTAAAATGAGCTAACAAACAATCGTGTATATAAAGCTTAAAAGCTTCATATAACCATTTATCGAGAGTTTGATCCTGGCTCAGGACGAACGCTGGCGGCGTGCCTAACACATGCAAGTCGAGCGAGAATTTACAAATTGATTTCTTCGGAATGATTTTTGTAAAGGAAAGCGGCGGACGGGTGAGTAACGCGTGAGTAACCTGCCCATAAGAGGGGGATAATCCATGGAAACGTGGACTAATACCGCATATTGAGTATTTACCGCATGATAGATACTT
>JAZRQO010000026.1:0-95592 GCA_045649825.1 Clostridia bacterium | reverse complement strand
TGTTAAGCTATGGTATAAGCAAAACCCCATCAGCAGTGAGCGTTTTATCGGCACAACAACAAGCAATAGATATAACCTCTGATTGCAGATATAGGAGAACATTTCATTCTGATAGAGGATGGGCATACCAAATGAACGCCTATTCCTATGCGTTAAAGGAAAGCAAAATTTTTCAAAGCATGTCTCGCAAGGGTAATTGCTACGATAATTCTATAATGGAAAGCTTCTTTGGAATACTAAAGCAAGAAATGTATTATGGAACTACATATTACAGTTTTGATGAGCTTAAAGAAGCTATTGAAAAATATATAAAGTATTACAACGAAAGAAGAATTAAAGAAAAACTTGGATGGATGAGTCCGATGCAATATCGTCTCAACACCCTGGCTGCATAAAAATAGCGTAGCAGTCATCAAAACTACTACGCTATAAAAAGTCTAACTTTTTGGGGTCACATCAAATCACTTTAAGGTGTTCTTTATTACATTAAAATATGTTTTTAATTATTCCGAATGAAAGAAGACTCATAACAAGCCCTGCAGTCATAACTCCAAGAGTAATGCACACAAACGCTTTCCACGGTTTCATACGAAGTAGTGCTGCAAGGAGCGAACCGGTCCAGGCACCTGTGCCGGGAAGCGGTATTGCTACAAACAAAAACAATCCGAAAGCTCCGTATTTGTCTATCTGTTCACGTTTTGACAGTGCCTTATTTTCAAGCTTAATTGCAAGCTTCCCAAAGGTCTTTGTAGTTTTCATCCAATCAAGTATTTTTGTTATAAATAATAGAATAAAAGGTATCGGCAAAAGATTTCCTATTACAGCAACAATATATGTTTGCAAAAAAGAAACATCCATAAAACCTGCCGCCAGAATACTTCCTCTTAGTTCCAGAATAGGTATCATAGAGATTATAAACACTATAAGCTGCGACGGAACACTTCCTCCAAAGGTTTCAACAATAGAACGTACAAGATAATCTACCATAATTATTGTCCTTTCAAACAACAGGGCTGTTGCAGAAAGATTCTGCAACAGCACCGTTTATTTTGCATAACTGCAAATTAATTATTTAAGTATTTTTACAAATTCAGGATATGCATTTTCCCATGAAGCATTATCATTAACGCTGTATTCAACAACCTCAAAGGAATCTGCAATAATCTTTCTTGCTTCCCATATATCGGATATTGCGCCATTAGCCATAAGCTGAACTGCTACGTTACCTGCTGCAGTAGCCTCTATAGGACCTGCCACAACGGGTACATTTGCTGCGTCCGCAGTCATCTGACAAAGGAATGTATCCTTTGTTCCTCCGCCTACCATATGAATTACCTTAAAGTCACGCTTACAACATTCCTTAAGCTGAAGGAATGTATATTTATATTTCATTGCGAGACTTTCATAAATACATCTGATAACCTGACCATCTGTTTCGGGAACAGTTTGACCAGTTCTCTTACAGAAATCTTTAATTCTCTGAGGCATATTACCGGGTGTTACAAAGTCTGAAGCATCGGGATCAATAAAGCATGTGAAGGGCTTTTCCGCACGCGCAAGCTCCTCCATCTTAGCATAAGAGTAATCCTTGCCGTCGCGCTTGAACTGACGTCTTGTTTCCTGAATAAGCCACAATCCGATAATATTCTTTAAGAATCTTGTTGTATTATTATATCCTGTTTCGTTTGTGACATTACATTTCTGTGATTCTTCTGAGATAACAGGGCTATCAAGCTCTGTTCCGAAAAGCGACCATGTTCCGCAGGAGATATAAACAAAGTCTTTTTCCTTTGTAGGAACTGCAACCACTGCACTTGCTGTATCGTGTTCACATACTGCAACAACATTCTTTGGTGCAATATCAAGTTCTTTACAAATTCCTTCTTCAAGAGTACCCACAACTGTACCACTTGGAACAATTTCGGGGAACCATTCTCTCTTAAGACCAAGCTTATCCATAAGCGAATATTCCCATTCCTTTGTATGAGGGTTAAGAAGCTGTGAAGTTGAAGCTATTGAAACCTCTGCAGCCATCTTACCTGTGAGGAAGTAATTGAACATATCAGGAATAAGAATAACCTTATCTACAAGTTCAAGAAGCTCAGGCTTCTGTTTTTTAAAAGCATAAAGCTGGAAAATTGTATTATACTCTGCAATTTGTATGCCTGTAAGATTATATAAATCCTTCTTTGTGATTATGCTTTCCATTTCTTCAGGCACGCCAACAGTTCTCTCATCACGGTAGTGATAGAGATTTCCTAAGAGGTCGCCTGCTTTTGTAAACAGTCCGTAGTCAACACCCCAGGTGTCGATACCGATACTGTCGAAATCCGTCATATTCTTTGTTTTGATTATTCCCTGCTTAATTTCAAAAAACAGTCTGAGAACATCCCAGTGAAATGTTCCGTTAACAATTACAGGGTCATTGTCGAAGCGGTGTACTTCTTCAAGAGTAATTTTATTATTCTCAAATGTACCGATTATAGCTCTACCGCTTGAAGCGCCAAAGTCAAATGCCAAAACCTTCATTAAATTCAATCCTTTCTTTTATTCAGGAACTACTACGCCCTTTTTAAGAATAATGTTTGCATATATTGCAGTTTCACCTGTCTGAACAACTGCATAAGCCTTCTTTGCTCTTTCATAGTAAGCAAAACGCTCCATATGGTCGAACTTTGCATTAGGATCGTGCTTTTCTACTATTTTTTCGTATTCATCCCAGATTTCAGGGACATATGTATCACCGGGAACAACCTCCATAAGAACTACCTGCTTATCACTGTATACAGAGTCAAGCGGGAAAAGCTCAAGAATTGCATCCACAAGTTCCGGGCAACCGTGACCGTCAGCACGGATTAAACGCTGAGCCATAGAAGCTCCGGGAAAATTGCCGTCTGAAATTACAATTTCATCTCCATGTCCCATTTCCATAAGAACTTTAAGAAGTTCAGGTGATAAAATTGAAGGAATACCTTTTAACATATAATATTACTCCCTATAAAATTAAGTATTAATGCCTGTGTCGTATTCAACATCATCGCCGTAAACATACTCGTCAGAATATCTGTTATCCCTGCGGTCTGCATACTGATAACCGTAACCGTAGCCATAGCCATAGCTGTAATTATATCCGTACTTATAGCCATAACGGTATCTGTAGCGATATTTATATCTTGTGCTGTATGCTCCGTACCGTGAATAACCGATACCTGCCATAGGCTTAATATCGTTTATTACATAACCAAGGATTTTAGCCTCCGTAAATTCAAGCGACTGACGTGTTTTTTCAAGAAGCTCATGAATTGAATAGTTATGACGAACAAGTATAATATAACCGTCAACAAACTTAGACATCGACGTAGCATCTGTTACCACTGTAACAGGCGGAGAATCTATAAATATGTAATCATAAGACTTGGAAAGAGTTTCAAGTAAGTTCTTCATTACATCTGAAGAAAGAAGTTCAATAGGATTGGGAGGAATCTGACCTGCAGTAATACAGTCAAGTCCGTACTCTTCCTGATGCTTTATCGCGTCATCTACAGTTATCATACCTGCAAGAAGGTCTGACAAGCCACCGTTTTTCTCAAGATTAAGATACCTGTGAACTCTGGGTTTACGAAGGTCGCCATCAATTATAAGAACCTTTGCGTCCATCTGTGCAAATGTTATACCAAGATTAAGTATTGTTGTACTTTTACCTTCGCCCGGCTCGGCACTTGTAAAAATAATTTTTTTACAGCCTTCAGTTCCTGCAAGAGCAAACATAAGATTTGTACGTGCAGTCTTGTATGCTTCATTAATAGAAAACGGGGTTTTACCATCTATCAAATTAAACTTTGTCACATCAGAATTTGCAACCTCTGTATTGTTTCTGAAGCTGTGTTTCTTTTCGTTAAGTTTTCCTATAAATTCCATTAGTTTACTGGACATAGCTATCTCCAATCTGCCGGCTGAACACGGCAATTAATAATACAATATTCAAATTATTATTCCATTATGAAACTCGGTATTTCACCAAGTACCGGCTCAGGATATTTCTTTTTCATTTCTTCGGCGGTTTTGATATGGGTATCAAAAAGCTCCATGAGGAATATAAATCCAACCGCAAGAACTGCACCTGCTACTGCTCCGAGCAGCGCATTTCTTGATTTATTCGGTGAAAACGGTATGTTGGGAATAAATGGAGTATCCACCACTTCAACAGAACCAGCTTTAACGATTGTTACCAGATGTTCTCCTGCTCTCTGCAATATGCTTTCAACTATAGAACAAACATCTTCAGGATTCTTTCCCTCAACAGTGATTTTAAGAAGTTCTGTTTCGTTTACAGACTCAATCGTAAGCATTCCCTGAATCTGCGCATATGTATATTTATTATTAAGGTCACGTGCAACCTCCGTCAGAAACGATCTCGCCTGCAAAACATCTATATATGTTCTTGCAAGACGGGCATTTGACTCAATACGTCCTGTACTTGCAACGTCTACTCTATCCGCCTCAGTTTCACAGTTTACGTAAATAGAACCATCGGTTTTATACATAGGTTCTATAAATAGGTCGGTATATATATACGTTCCTCCGCCGCAAACCAACACAAGGATAGCGATAAGCCACCATTTTCTTATCATAACATTAAGCAGTTCAATAATATTTATCTCGTTTACCAAGATATTCACTCCTTTTTAAAAACAAATAAGCTTTTAAGATTATTTTTAGCCATAATCAAAATAATGTTCATAAAAATCCATCTGAACACATATCATTTTTATTGTATCATAACATCAGAAAAAATACAAGTGATTTTTTTAAAAAAATATACTTTTTTAAAGAAAAAAATCTCAAAAAAAATCATAACCGTAAGATGGCTTGTCTTTTTTGCAAAACAAACTTCCCGATTATGACTTTTTATAATTTTAATTATACTATTTCAGCACCTGACTGGATTTCTTTAACTGTTGTAAGTGCAGTTAATTCTTCACCGTGTTCTGCTGAAAGAATCATTCCGCAGGACTCAAGACCCATCATTTTACGCGGTTTAAGATTTGCTATGAATATAACATTTTTACCTATAAGCTCTTCAGGCTTGTGATATTTTGAAATGCCCGAAAGAATCTGACGTTTATCGGGACCTACTTCAAGTAGAAATCTGAGAAGCTTAGAGGACTTGGGAACAGGTTCGCATTCAAGCACCTTACCCACTCTTATATCAAGCTTTTCAAAATCCTCAAATTCAATATAATCCTTATAAGGAGCAATCTCAACAGGCTTTTCGCCCTCTGCAGCAGCCGCATATTCCTCTTCAATTGCTTTTATTTTTTCATCCATATCAATTCTCTGGAATAATATTTCAGCATCACCAACCTTAGTTCCTGTTTTGTATGCACCAAAGCTTTGCACGCTTTCAAAGGAAAGATTTGAATCATTAATCTGCTTTGAAATAGCCTCACTTGTTGCGGGCATAAATGATGAAAGTAAAGATGCGATTATTCTGATTGTTTCAAGAAGATTATAAAGAACTGTTGAAAGCCTTGGTTTATCTTCTTCATTTTTTGCAAGAATCCAGGGTGTGGTTTCATCTATATACTTATTTGCTCTGCTTGCAAGCTTCCAGATTTCATCAATACTGTCTGCCACATGAAGGGTTTTCATCTTTTCCTGTATGCGGGCTACACATTCGGCAGCAGTGGCTTTCAATTCATCATCAAACCCACCGCACACATCACAAACCGGAACTGCTCCGTCAAAATATTTGTTAACCATCGAAACAGTTCTTGTTACAAGATTTCCGAGAGTATTTGCAAGCTCCGAGTTAAATCTTGAAATAAACACATCATATGTTATTGTTCCATCCTGCGCAAAAGGCATTTCGTGGAGTGAATAATATCTTACCGCATCAACACCGAAATGACGAACAAGATCCTCAGCATATATAACATTTCCACGTGACTTACTCATCTTTTCTTCACCGACAAGCATCCAGGGATGTCCGAAAACCTGCTTCGGCAGCGGCTCACCTAAAGCCATAAGCATAATGGGCCAGTATATTGTATGGAATCTGAGAATATCTTTGCCTATAATGTGAACATCCGCAGGCCAGTATTTTTTGTAAAGTTCACCTTTTTCGTCGGGTGTATAACCCAGAGCCGTAATATAGTTGGAAAGTGCATCAATCCATACATATATGACGTGTCCGGGGTCAAATTCCACAGGCACTCCCCAAGTAAAACTGCTTCTTGAAACACAAAGATCCTGAAGACCTACCTTAAGGAAGTTGTTAAGCATTTCCTTTTTACGCGATTCAGGCTGAATAAACTCAGGATTTTCTTCTATATATTTTATAAGCCTGTCCTGATATTTACTCATTCTGAAGAAGTATGCTTCTTCCTTTGTTTTCTTTACTTCTCTGCCGCAATCGGGGCATTTTCCGTCTACAAGCTGTGACTCTGTCCAGAAAGATTCACAAGGCGTACAGTACAAGCCTTCATACTCACCTTTATAGATATCACCCTGATCATAGAGCTTTTTAAATATCTTTTTAACTGCATCTTCATGATAATCATCTGTTGTACGGATAAACTTATCATAACTAATGTTCAGCATATCGGCAATATCCTTTATTTGCTGAGCAATTACATCAACATGCTGCTTAGGAGTAATACCTGCCTGCTCCGCAATCTCCTGGATTTTCTGACCGTGTTCATCAGTTCCGGTAAGGAAGAAAACGTCCTTTCCGATATAACGGTTAAATCTTGCAATTGCGTCTGTAAGAATTATTTCATAAGTATTGCCTATATGAGGCTTTCTTGATGTGTACGCAATTGCGGTTGTGATATAATATTTTTCCAATTTATTCACTCTCCCAAAAGTTTTTGAATTTATTTTTCAGTGCTGACCACTGTTTTTTTACATATTCTTTCAAAGCTCCACCAAAGGATATAATGCCATCAAACACGCCTGCTCTGTACAAGCTGATAATCAAAAGCATTATAATAGGCCCTAAAATCATACCGCCTACACTAAGCAATCTGTAACCAAGATACATAGAAATAAGCGTCATTAAGGGGTTTGTTCCGATATT
The DNA here is from genome assembly GCA_045649825.1 of Clostridia bacterium. GTDB lineage: Bacteria > Bacillota > Clostridia > UBA1381 > UBA1381 > RGIG9115. The sequence continues at coordinate 88,511 of JAZRQO010000026.1, read as the reverse complement.
TTTACTTACTATTTTCGGCTCTATAAGCTGACGAAGTACAAATATTACAACATATATAACAATGGCACATATACCCATTCTTACATCTCCGCTTATAAAGCTTATAAGGGACCAGGGCCAAAGTACAGCTCCACTTCCGAAGAATGGCAGCGCATCAAGGAATGCCGTACCAAGCGCTATAAGAAGTGCAAAGTCTACATCAAGCAGACCAAGACTCAGCAGCAAAACCAGAAACACCACAAGCATTATAGTTCCCTGCGCCTTTATATATCCGCCGAGATATGTTTTTATTTGATACGAAACAGATGCAATCTTTTCAAGTGTTCGGCTGCTGAAAGGTTTTTTTACAAATGCTTTTACTCTCTCTAAATCAGAAATCATAAAGAAAGTGGAAAGCACAAACACTATAAGGGAAATAAACACCTTAGGAAGTGATTTCGCAAAAGAACCTGCGCCCGTTACAAAAGGAAGAGATTTCGTGTTTATCAGTTCTGCCACCGCTTGAGTAAACTGAGTTGTTATTTCAGAAAGTGACTGTTGGATGTTAAAGGGCAGTATGTCATAAAAGCCTTGCAGACTGTTTTTTATATTATCAATAGCTATAAGCAATTTCTGATAAATCTGAGGCATATTATTAAAAAGCGTTCTGATTTCGCTTATAATTTTATATCCTGCCCAGGATATTCCGCCACCCACTACGCCTATTAAAACAAGAATTACAAGCCATGCGGTAACATTACGAGGCATTTTAATCTGACGTTGAAGCCGCCTTACAATTGGGTCTACTATCAACGCAAATACATATGCAAACACAAAAGGCATAAACAGTCTGAACAAATATATGATAAACCGCGAAATTGCAGGCAACGCAAAAATTATCCCCGCTCCAAGTATTATAAGAAGGACTATTCCAAGAAAAAACTTTACGGGTCTTTTCCCAATTTTCATCTTATGCAACTCCTTTCAACACTTATTCAGAAAGAAATCTGTCCATTAAAGTATATCCATCTTCGATATATACTCCCGTGGCTGAGCAATTAGCCTCGTTATACGTAATCCCAGCTTCTGTTTCTTTATCTGAATTATAAATCACAAAAGGAACAGGGTCGCTTACATGAGTTTTTAAAGATATTGGTGTTGGATGGTCTGGCAAAATAAGCATTTTGTAGCTTACTCCACGTTTTTTAAGCTCATCTCTTAAATACCCAACAACTTTTTTATCAATCAGTTCAACTGAAAGCTTTTTATTGGGAGCATCGCCCTGGTGTCCGCATTCATCGGGAGCCTCCATATGAATATATACAAAATCGTATCCGTCATCACACAAGGATTTGAGTGCTGCCTCGGCCTTTCCATCAAAATTTGAATGATACGTTCCTGTAGCCCCTTCAACATCAATTGAATTCATTTCAGCACAAATAGCGATACCCTTAATAAGGTCAACAGCGGAAATAACACTGCCCCTTATTCCGTATTTTGCTTCAAATTTTTCAAGTATAGGCTTCTTTCCTTCTCCCCAGAGCCATATTGATGTTGCAGGATTTTTACCTGCCTTTATTCTCTCAAGATTTACGGGATGGTCTTTAAGAATTTCAGAGGATTTTTTCATAAGCTCCAAAAGAAATTCGGAATTGTCGCCCTTAGGAAGATAGTCTGCTATTTTCCTGTCTGAAATATCGTGGGGCGGTGTAAGCTCAACTTTATCAGAGCCTTTGTCCCACACCAGAAGATGACGATAGCTTACTCCTGCATAAAACTTACGTACATCATCATTAAGAGCAGAAGCTACAGCCTCTATAAGCTCTTTAGCTTCGGCAGTTGAAATTTCACCTGCTGAATAATCAAGCATAGTTCTGTCTTCATACTTTTCTTCATCAGAGAGCGTTACAAGATTACATCTGAACGTAACATCTGTATCCTTTAGTTTCACACCTATGCTTGCCGCTTCAAGGGGCGATCTGCCTGTGTAGCATTTTTTTGTATCGTATCCCATAACAGAAAGATTTGCTACATCACTTCCAGGCTTCATGCCGTCCTGAACAGTTTTTACAAGCCCTGCCTCGCCATGGGCACACATATAATCAATATTAGGCTTATCTGCTACATCAAGAACAGTTTTTCCGTCAAATTCCGAAACCTCATAATCTGCCATTCCATCGCCTAAAATTACTATGTATTTCATTTAAAAATTTACATCTCCGTTCCGTAAAATCCGCATCTGCAACATATTGCAGATGAGGTTATATGTTTATACAGTTCTGAACACTATTGCAAATGCGCCATTACCTGTGTTTGTTCCGATAAGCGGTCCAAATTCAGCCACATATATTCCGTTTGAAGTATCAAATTCTTCTTTTACGGTTTCAATCATTTCATCTCCCGCTTCTTTATCGGAATGAGCAACAATGAACTCGCAGGCAGTCTCATCAAAGCCTTCATACTCAGCCGCAAGCTCGCAAAGCTTTTTTGCAAGCTTTTTCTTCCCGCGTAGCTTTGCCTCAACCTCTATAAGGCCGTCAGATACAGTCAAAACAGGCTTAATATCAAGAAGACTTCCCAGAACTGCAGTCGTTTTTCTCATACGTCCGCCTTTTTCAAGGAAAGTAAGGTCGCTTACAAGCATCATAGCATGCCATTTTGACATATATTCGAGGGTAAGGTTAATTACTTCCTCCGCACTCTTTCCTTCTTTTACATATTTAGCAGCCTCTATGACTGAACGTCCTATGATAACCGAGAAAGATTTTGTGTCAACAATTATAATATTTGCATTGGGGTTTTCGTTCTCCACAATATCATCTCTTACAAGCTGAGCACTGTGATTCTGTCCGCTTGCAAGGGATGAAAGAGTAAAGTATATAACAGTTTCATGCTCCCTGCTCTCCTTGAGAAGAATATCATACATAGCTGCATAAGGAGTTTGACTTGTTTTCGGCAAAATCCCCGATTCATTAAGCATTTTGTAAAACTCATCATTTGAAAGCTCTTCTTCTATCACATATGATTTTTCGCCAAACAAACTCAAAAGAGGTATAAGTCCTATTCCGTACTCCTCTCTCAGTTCCTTGGGCATATCAGCAGATGAGTCCACCATAATTTTAATATCAGCCATTATTTTCATTTCCTTTCCATGTATATTTAGTAAGCTCGCCCTTGTTTTTAAGTTCAAAAAAAGAATTTTGCCTAAGGGCTTCATATACTACAATCGCAACCGCATTAGATAGATTAAGACTTCTCGCCTCATTAATCATGGGTATTCTTATGCAGTTTTTCTCATTTTTATACAATAGCTCCTCCGGTAATCCCTTTGTTTCTTTCCCGAAAAAAATATAATCGCCGTCAGAATATTTTACATCTGAATATGTATTTGGTGCCTTGGTTGTTGAATAATAGCAATTGACGTCAGGATTTTTATCAAAAAAATCCTCTATCCCTTCATAATACCTGACACCTAAAAGATGCCAGTAATCAAGACCTGCTCTTTTAAGCTTCTTATCGTCAATTTCAAAACCCATAGGCTTTATGATGTGCAATTTTGAGCCGGTTGCCGCACAGGTACGGGCTATATTTCCCGTATTCTGAGGTATTTCCGGTTCAACAAGCACTATGTTAAACATAATTTCTGTCACCTCTATTTAAGAATGTATGAATATTTCCCGTAAATTTCCAGGCTTCGGGAAATTTCGCTGCTTGTAAGAACACTTTTTACGTACTTTTTAACCTCCGCCTTATTCGTGTAATAATTTGCCAGGCAATAATTAATATCAAGCTTACTGTACATAGACATAGCAAATGCAAATTCCTCTGCCGTCATTTCCTCCTGCACTCTTTCCATAAGAGTTTTCGGCTTAGGTGTTACAACAGGTTTAGCAGAAGGTGCAGGAGTTTCGGCAGGTGCCATAGCTTCTTTATAAGCAATGTAGCCCTCTAGCTCAGCATCTTCTATCTCGCCATTTTCCACCATCTCATCAACAAAGTTTTCAACTTCTTTTCTTATACTTTCGTCCTGAAGGATTGTTTGTGCCTTTTGTAGAGTACTTTCTATTTTATCTTTCGCATAATATTGGTATACACATACCAATGCTATTATAACCGCTGTTATAAAAACAACAATGGCTATAAGCAGTTTATGCCATTTTTTCATATTACAAACCTTCCTCTATTATTAATCAATCGCCTGAGTTTGCAAGCTTTTCGCTCTGGTCCGCGGTTATGAGAGCATCAACCACTTCATCAATGCTTCCGTTTAAAAACTGCTCAAGCTTATACAAAGTAAGATTTATACGGTGATCGGTTATTCTTCCTTGAGGGAAGTTATAAGTTCTTATTCTTTCGCTTCTGTCACCTGAGCCAACCTGTGACTTTCTTTCGTCAGCTATTTCTTTATGACGCTCAGCTTCCATAACTTCATATATTCTGGAGCGGAGAATTTTCATCGCTTTATCTTTATTCTTGTGCTGCGACTTTTCATCCTGACAAGATACCACTATTCCCGTGGGAAGATGGGTTATACGTACAGCTGAGTCAGTGGTATTAACACATTGGCCGCCCGGACCACCGGCACGGAAAACGTCAATTCTAAGATCGTTCTGATTGATTTCCACTTCGACTTCTTCTACCTCAGGCAAAACCGCCACCGTAACTGCCGACGTATGAATTCTGCCTCCTGATTCCGTTGCAGGAACTCTCTGAACACGGTGTACACCGCTTTCAAACTTTAATCTGCTGTAAGCTCCTGCGCCCTCTACGGAAAAGCATACTTCTTTGTAGCCACCTATATCTGTAGGATTTGAGCTGAGTATTTCAATCTTCCAACGTCTTGTTTCTGCATACATAGAATACATACGCATAAGGTCTGCTGCAAAAAGTGCCGCCTCATCTCCACCTGTTCCGCCGCGAATTTCCATAATAACATTTTTTTCGTCGTTCGGGTCTTTGGGGAGAAGAAGTATTTTAAGCTCATTGCTAATTTTCTCAAGAAGCTTCTCTGTTTCTGAAAGCTCTTCCCGAACCATCTCTTCCAGCTCTTTTTCAACACCTTCCGCAAGCATTTCCTTATCATCAGCTATAGTCTGCTTTGCAGCTTTATATTCTTTATATTTGTCTATTATGGGCGATATATCGGAATGGTCTTTACAAAGCTTACGCCAGGTTCCCTGATCGGCAATAACTTCGGGATCGCTTATTTTTTCGGCAAGAATCCCAAACCTTTCCTCCAGTGCCTCTAATTTATCAAACATAGGTTATCTCCCTCAACGCATAAAAATAGATATTATAATTTTACCAAAAAATCGTCATAAAGTCAACACATTTAAAAGAATTTTTCTTCAAAAATAAATGTTTCTCCATATTTTCGCATGCCTTATTTGATTTAAGCAAAAACTAAAAATCCAAACGTGAATTTATAAACAATCAATGTATAATAAATCCCTCTGCTGGAAATAATCAAATCATACTCCTTTATTACATACCGCACTGCGGAAAATGTCACCTGACGGGTGCACTGAGGAGGGAATTTATATGATTAACAAAGTTGAAATATGCGGGATAAACACTTCTAAATTACCCGTGTTATCAAGAGAGGAAAAGGACAAGCTTTTTATTGAAATAAAAAAAGGAAATACCGAAGCCAGAGAAAGATTTGTTCATGGAAACCTGCGATTAGTTTTAAGCGTAATTCAAAGATTTTCAAACAGAGGGGAAAATCCCGATGATTTATTCCAGGTTGGGTGTATAGGTCTTATAAAGGCAATAGATAACTTTGACCTTTCACAAAACGTTCAGTTTTCCACATATGCCGTACCTATGATTATAGGTGAAATAAGACGATACCTGAGGGACAATAATTCCATACGTGTGTCACGTTCTCTTAAAGATATTGCATATAAGGCACTCCAGGTAAAAGAAAAACTTATAAATCTCAACTCACGTGAACCAACCGTTGCAGAAATTGCAAAGGAACTTAACCTTCCCAAACGTGACGTGGTATTTGCGCTGGATGCCATTTCGGCACCTGTTTCATTATTTGAACCTGTTTATCACGACGGTGGCGAAGCAATATATGTGATGGATCAGGTAAAGGACGAAAAAAACAGTGATGAAAGCTGGCTTGAAAACATAGCCATAAATGAGGCAATGAAACATCTTGATGAACGAGAGAAACATATTCTCAGCCTTCGTTTTTTCCAGGGCAGAACACAGATGGAAGTTGCAAACGAAATAGGAATAAGCCAGGCTCAGGTGTCAAGACTTGAAAAAAGTGCTCTTAAGCAAATGCGAAAATATGTGTAAATTGTCAAATTTTTAGTCAAAACCCATTAAAATCACCATAATTTTATGATTTTTTTTCGAATATTTCATATATTTTTTAAAAAAAGCCTTGCAAAACAAAAAAACTTGATGTATAATTATATAAATAAGTACGTATAATATTAATTTGCGTGGGAGGAATGTTTAAATGATAAGCAAGGCGTTTCAGAATATTATCACCCAGATGGCTGATGTATTCCCAAAAAGATTCGGTATAGCCGACACTCAGGGCCTTATTCTTGCATCAACAGGAGTTGAGCCAAGACCCGAAGTTCTTGAAGATCTTGTATATGCGGTTTCAAACAGTGATAAGATTCTTTTTAAAGATGGCTACACCGTAAAGGTTCTTTCTAACAAGCCTTATTCAGAATATATTGTATATGTAGAAGGTACTGACGAAGTATCAAAGGTATGCTGCTCCGCAGTTGTTGTAGCTGCAAACAACGTTCGTCATTACTACGATGAAAAGTACGACAAGACGATGTTTATGCAGAACATTATCTTCGATAATCTTCTTGCATTTGACCTTCACCAGAAAGCAAGAGAGCTTCACGTTGAAGTTGACATTCCCCGTGCAGTATTCTATATAAAAGCAAACGACAGAATGGAGAACGGAATCTACGAAGTTGTCCGCAATATGTACCCCGACAAAGAACACGATTTTGTAATCAGTGTTGACAGTGCAAATGTTGTTCTTATTAAGGAAATGCGTCAGACGCCTACTGAAGAGGAACTTCACCAGATTGCACAGTCTATAGTTGACACAGTTAACGGAGAAACATTCCTTAACACACTTGTGGGCGTAGGTACAATCGCAGCAACACTTGACGAGCTCAACAGTTGCTATAAGGAAGCACAGATTGCCCTTGAAGTTGGCAAGGTATTTGAAGAGGACAAATACATTCTCAATTACGACAATTTGGGAATAGGACGTCTTATATATCAGCTCCCCATCAAGCTTTGTGAACTTTTCCTTCAGGAAGTGTTCAAGAAGGGTGATATAGCATCTCTTGACGAAGAAACCATATTGACAATAAACAAATTCTTTGAAAACGATCTTAACGTCAGTGAAACTTCAAGACAGTTGTTCGTTCACAGAAATACCCTTGTATACCGACTTGAAAAGATTTATAAGCTTACAGGTCTTGACCTCCGTAAGTTCGACCAGGCAATTGTATTCAAGGTAGCAATGATGGTTCATAAATATCTTGCTTCAGATTCGATGAAAATTTAAAAAGTACAGGCTGTCTTGGTTTCAGGACAGCCTGTTTGATTTTTCCGGGAGGGTAGTTAATTTTGAGCAATAAAAAAGCAATCATAATTTCAATTATAATATCAGCTGTTGCTTCAGGCAGTACAGCCTGGTGTTTCAGAGGTCTTTACGACATTTTTGTTCACAAAGATTTATATACTAAAGTGGCAGGCATCGAAAGAGTCCTTGATTCTGAATTTTTATATGACTACGACGAAGAAAAACTTGCAGATTATGCTGCACTTGGCATGACAATGGGGCTTGAAGACCCTTATACCGTGTATTATAACAAGCAACAGTTCACCCAATATACTGACGATGCCGGAGGGGACTTTATAGGAATCGGAATAACCGTTGTTTGGAACAAGGAAGCAGATGAAATCGAAGTTATTTCCGTAATGGATAATTCTCCCGGCAAGGAAGCGGGTATACTGCCCGGTGATGTTATTGTAGGTGTTGAAGATAACCGTTATACCGGCTCACAAATGAATGAAGCAGTTTCACGGATAAAAGGAACAGAGCTTGAAAACCCTGAAAACACCTCAGTAAACATAATTGTACGTCGAAAAGATAAGGAAATGGACCTTACGCTTGTAAGAAAGCGTATTCATCAAAAAACCGTAACCTGCTCTATGGACGGAAAGGACATAGGAATCATCAGAATTTCCGCCTTTAATACCGCTTCAAAGGAAGGCGAAAAATCTACAGACAAAGAATTTAAGGACGCCATTTGTGAGCTTACACAAAAAGGAATGAAAAAGCTTATTATAGACCTTCGTGATAATGGTGGCGGAGACCTTGGCTCAGTAAGCGAAATAATAGATATGATTGTACCTGAAGGACTTATTATGTATACAGAAGATAAGCACGGAAACAGAGAAGAGCTTACTTCAGATAAAAACGAGCTTAACATTCCTATGGCGGTTATTGTAAACGGAAATTCAGCAAGCGCGTCAGAGCTTTTAACAGGTGCACTTAAGGACTATAACAAAGCAGAAATAATCGGCACCAAAACCTTTGGAAAAGGCGTAATGCAAGCAATTTATCCTTTTTCAGACGGTTCAGGAATGGTGGTTACAATTGCAAAATACTTCACTCCCGGAGGCACTTGCGTGCAAGATGAGGGCATCACTCCCGACATAACCTGCGAACTTCCCGAAGGATTAAAGGATACACCTATTACCTCAATTCCCAGGAATAAAGATATTCAGCTACAGACAGCAATTGATTTTTTGAATAAATAACGAAAGGAGCTTATAATGCTTGACCTTCATTATCTGAAATTACTTTCAGACAGATACCCCAATGTGGACTGTGCATCATCAGAAATAATAAATCTTCTGACCGTTTCGGGAATGCCGAAAGGCACCGAATATTTTTTCAGCGACCTCCACGGTGAGCATAACGCTTTTATATATCAGCTTAAAAGTGCTTCGGGCGTAATAAAAATGCGAATTGACGAATTGTTTTATAAGTCCATGACAGAAGCCGACAGAAAAGCGCTGGCAGTATTGGTATACGAGCCTGAAACCGTGCTTAAAACCATTCCCGACGGTTCTGAATTCGAGGAATGGTTCCGACTTAAGGTTTCAGTACTTATAGAATTATTCCGTGATTTTGCGGGTAAATACACAATATCCAGAATAACCAAGAAAATACCTGAGGAATTTGCTCAGACAATAAATGAGTTTTTGTATTTCCGCGGTGCAAATAAAGAGCTTCATTTCAGACGCATTATACAGGCAATTCTTGCGGCAGGCGTTGCCCGCGAGTTTATGACTGCCCTTTGCAAAATGATACGTGATATTTCCGTAGACAGACTTCATATTATCGGTGATATATTTGACAGAGGCCCAAGAGCTGACCTTATAATGGATGAGCTTATGAGCTTTCATGATGTAGACATTCAATGGGGAAATCATGATATAGCATGGATGGGTGCAGCATCAGGAAACCTTACCTGTATAGCCAGTGTAATCCGCACTGGCATAAGCTACAACAACTTTGATTGCCTTGAAGACGGCTATGGAATAAACCTCCGCCCACTTTCGATGTTTGCTTCAGAAATATACAAAGATGATGACTGTTCGGCTTTTGTTCCTCATCTGCTTGATGAAAGCAAATACGACAGAGTTCGTACAGACCTGGCTGCTAAAATGCACAAAGCTATTGCGGTGATACAGTTCAAACTGGAAGGACAGCTATACAAGAGGCATCCGGAATACGGAATGAACAGCCGCGACATGCTCTCACGTGTTAATTTCCTTAACCACACTATTGAAATTGAGGGAAAGACTTACAACCTTAAGGATTTTAATCTGCCCACCGTAGACCCCTCAAGCCCCCTTGAGCTGACTTCGGACGAAGAAAATCTTATGAACACACTTGCAGCTTCATTTATGCACAGTTCAAGGCTGCAGAAGCATATAAGGTTTTTATACGAAAAAGGCAGTATGTTCCTGGTATATAACAATAATCTTCTCTATCATGGATGTATACCTATGACAGAGGATGGTGAATTTGAAACTGTTAGTTTCGGAACAGACACTATGTACGGAAAGAAGTATCTGGAATACATAAATGACGCTGTGCGGACTGCATATTTCTCTCCTCACGGTGTAAATTCTAAAAATTCAGACTTTTTCTGGTATCTTTGGTGCGGTGCTAAATCACCCCTCTTCGGCAAAAGTAAGCTTGCTGCTTTTGAAAGGTATTTTATAAAAGACGAAAGTTTATGCACAGAGCATATGAATCCGTACTACAACCTTATTGAGCGAAAGGACATATGCGAAAAAATACTCACCGAATTTTCTCTTAACGAGAACTGCCATATCATAAACGGACACGTTCCCGTAAAAGCAGGGGAAAATCCCGTAAAAGGTGACGGCTTATTGTTTATGATAGATGGCGGTATATCAAAGGCATATCAGCCTAAAACAGGAATCGGCGGATACACATTTATTTTCAGTTCACGGTATATGGCTTTTGCAAAGCATAGCCCTGACGAATGGAAATTAAATGAAATTCCCGAAATATGCGAGGTTGAGCGAATGAAAAAAAGAATGCTCATAGACGATACAGACGACGGCGAAATTATAAGAGAGAAAATCTCAGAACTTGCGGCACTAAGCGAAGCCTATAGAAACGGGCTTATAAAAGAAAGACGATAATTATAAAACGGTGCAATTCACTCTTGTGAACTGCACCGTTAATTTTTAAATAGCAGGCAATTTTTCGATTGCGCTTACCAAATCCGAAACCTTGGTTGATTTCTTTATTTCTTTAAGAATTTTCTTTTCGTCAGGAAAGTTCCACATTCCGTACATCCACAATTCTTTTAGCTTATTAAGCGTAAAATAGTCTGATTTAAGAACCTCCATATAGTTTTTTATAAGCAAATGGGAAAACTCAAGAAGCTCCTCTGTGGTAATCCTTGATCCACCGTTAATTTCTCTGAAAATTGCAGGATTCATAATGGCACCTCTACCAATCATCACGCCGTCAAGGTCGGGGTATTTTACAGTTATATCCTTATAATTCTTTGCTAAAAAGACGTTCCCGTTAAAGCAAACAGGATTTTTAGAATTTTCATAAACTTTATCAAACACCCCATAATCAGGCTCACCGCTATAATAATCAGCCCTCGTTCTCGGATGAACTGTAAGTAGTGAAATGGGGTATTTATTATAAATCTCCAGAAGCTCATCCATTTCACTTCCCGATACAAAGCCTATCCTTGTTTTGGCTGACACTTTAAAATCGGTTTTTGAAAATATCTCGTATAAAAATCTGTCAAGCTCCTCCCTGTGTTTAAGAAAACCTGAGCCTCTTCCTTTTTTTACAACCGTACCTGACGGGCAACCGAGGTTAATATTTATTTCATCATATCCCAAAGCCCTTACCTTCTCGGCAAACTTAAAAAAAGATTCACTTTTACTTGTAAGCACCTGAATTTTTAAATTAACATCACTGTTTTTTTCAGGAAGAATATCCCGAAGATTCTTCATACTTATTTTTTCAATATCGCTTGGCGTTATAAAAGGTGCAAAGTAAGAATCACAGCCACCAAACATCTGATTGTGTGCATTCCTGTAAATATACGTCGTAACCCCCTCAAGAGGAGCAAAATATAAATTCATAATATCATCCTTTGTAAGACAGTTTTTTTATCGTATTTATATCGTCAAATACATACTCAGGAGTTTTAAGTGGGAACTCCATTTCACTTTCATAATACCATGGGTCATCAGTATGAAGAGGATTGTTCAGTATATGGAACTCCTGAGCCGGCATATATCCCTGAGCAAGCAAAAATGCATTTTCTCCTTGCTCGTTCACGCATACATCTGCCACCATAACCACATGCCCCGGGCTTCCGCCTTTGAGTATTACATCTCCTATGTCAAGCTCCGAAAGTATCGCAGTTTTGCTTTCATATCTTTCCATAGATGCAGTTCCTGCATAGCTGAAAACCATTCTCAGATACTTTTCAAAACAATCGTACGACATATCATAGGATGAAGTCTTTTTCCATACGGTTTTTCCGTTCTCGAAACCTACTCTGTAGCCATCACGCCATTTATTATATTCACATAAGAAACCATCGGTAAAATGAAAAGCGATTTTTTCGTACTGCTCTGTTTCAAAATAGTATTCCGCATACATTCTCATAACAGAGTCCGCACATTGCTGCAGATCACCCTCCACAAGTGGCATATCAAAAACTGCCGCATGAGCGTTTTGATTTCTTTTTTCACTGCCATTATACAGAAAAACCTTTGAGCCATGGTCTTTCATTTTATAATTTCTGACAAATCCGCCGAAGCTATCCTCGCTCTTCTCAGTTCTCATAAAGCCAACAGGTGTATTTATACGGGTTTGAAGTGTACTTCCTTCAGAAACAATTATGGGAGTTTGTTTTATATCATCTGTTACCTCAGGAAGCCGTTCGTTATTAACAACTCTGTCACTGCATCCTACAAGCAAAACTAATACTAATGCTGATATAATGATTTTTTTCATACCATACTCCTTTCATTACTTTCCAAAAAAGGCTGTTGCCAATGCAACAGCCTTTTGGATTTTTATTTGAGTACTCTCTTGGCTCCTATATAATGGCTAAGATAGTAGTTTGAATTAATAGAAGTATAACAGATACTCTTACCTGTACTCGGCGAATGAATCATCTGACCGCCGCCTGCATAAATACCCACGTGGCTTACGTATCCGCCGCTTCCGAAGAATACAAGGTCGCCCGGCTGAAGCTCGCTCTTGGCAACGCTTTCTCCGTTATATGCATACTGGTCGCGCGACACCCTTTTAAGAGTAATGCCGCAGTTATTGAATACATATCTTACAAATCCCGAACAGTCGAAGCCTGCAGGAGTTGTACCTCCATAAACATACATTATTCCAAGATATTTATCGGCTTCTTCTAGAATTGCCTTTGCCTTATCGGTAAGAACTTCATTATCGTAATTGATAATAGGTTTGCTGAGTTCATCTCTTGAATCCACAACAGTTGATTCCACAACTCCAGGTCTTACCACAAAATCTTCAGGAACGCTGAACACCGTATCGCCGTTCGGCATTTTTGCACCAATTACAACACTGTAGTCTGAAGGTGAAACCTCAGATTCAGAAATAATTTCCACATAAGATTCCGCAGGAACGGTAGAGTTATAAACTATCTGACCGTTTTCATCTTTTACGATTACGTCATAGCCTGTTGCACTTTCAATCTCGCCCCACGCCACAACAACATCCCCCGACACAAAATCTGCAGGTGCAGTGAGTATGGGAAGCATATACCTATCCTGATTAATTTCAGTAAAGGTTTTGTAGCAACGGTTTACACAAGCCATTGCCTGCTCCCTTGTGGTATTATCAAGAGGCATAATCTCATTGTCGTCATTACCTGAAAGCAATGAGTAATTAATCATAGTAGTCATTGGCGCTTTGGCCCAATCGCTTACTTTTTTGTGATCAACAAAATCCTGGATTGCTTTTTCATCCTCGCCTGTGTTAAATATAACATTAAGCTCTGCTGCATTGAGAACATTTACAAGCATAACCGCCATCTCCTGACGGGTTACAGGTCTGCCCGGCTCAAACTCGTTTTCTGAAACACCGGAAACTATACCGTTATAATACGCCTGACTCACCGCCACATTGTTACAGTCAACAAAGGGTGACTTCTGGGGTACTCTTAAATCTTCGTTAGTTACTTTTTCGTAAAGGTTTATTGCAAGTTCGCAAAATTCTTCTCTCGTGATATTCGATCTTAAATCGCCCGACACTATTTTATAGGAAAGCAAGCCGGTTGCATTAGCTTCTATGTAGTCATTTACCGCCCATTCACTCAGGTCCGCCGCCGAAGCTGTAGCCTGGAGGGATAAAGCCAACGCGCCAATAGCGAAAATCGTCTTTAGCCTATTCAAAATATCGCACCTTTCTGATTATTTTTGATCCTCTCACGTTGAGGTCGTAAGGACATAGCTGTCCGTTAAACATACACATTGTAACATTATTTAATCAGTTTGTCAAGGGGTTTATGAAAAAAATATTAAAAAGTTCTTAAGCTAACATCACAATTTGCGTTTGTTTTTTTAGATTTCTTAACATTTATAAGCCGAAAAACCTAGATTTTATCACATTTCAACCAAGTAAACATTTCAAAATTTATTACAAAAAAACAAGGATTAAGATGTTACAAAATTATTAACTCTGTAACATTTTAATCCTAAAATGAACACTTTATTTTACATAATTCTACAAAATACGGTAAACCAATCACAAGAAAAACCCAATATATTGTAAAATATATACTGCACTTAAATTTTTAATTATCTGTCACTCACGCTGTAGTTGGGAGCTTCCTTTGTAATGAATATATCATGGGGATGGCTCTCTCGAAGACCCGCACCTGTTATTTTAACAAACTGGCAGTTTTCTTTCATAAGAGCAACTGTTTTAGCACCGCAATATCCCATGCCTGATTTCAGACCGCCAAGGAGCTGGAACACTGTGTCTGATGCTGAACCCTTATAAGGAACTCTACCTTCTACACCTTCGGGAACAAGCTTTTTAGAACCTGTCTGGAAGTATCTGTCCTTACTTCCCTTTTCCATTGCAGCAAGTGAACCCATACCTCTGTAGGTTTTAAAGCGTCTTCCCTGATAGATTTCAAACTCACCGGGACTTTCGTCACAACCTGCAAGAAGGCTTCCCAACATTATAACGTCTGCACCTGCAGCAATTGCCTTAACTATATCGCCTGAATATTTGATACCGCCATCACCGATTACGGGAACGTCGTATTCTTTAGCTACTTCGTATACATCATTTATAGCTGTTATCTGAGGTACACCGATACCTGCAACAACACGTGTTGTACAAATAGAACCGGGACCAATACCTACTTTAACCGCATCAGCACCTGCTTCGATAAGGTCTCTCGCTGCTTCACCTGTTGCAATATTACCTGCAATAACGGGAAGTTCAGGGAATGCAGCCTTAACTTCTTTAAGCTTCTTTATAATATTTGCAGAATGTCCGTGAGCTGAGTCAAGAACTACCACGTCAACTCCTGCCTCAACAAGAGCTGTTGTTCTTTCGATACAGTCGTCTGTTACACCGATTGCAGCACCACAGAGAAGTCTGTCGAACTTGTCACGCGCAGTGTTGGGGTATCTTACTGCTTTTTCAATATCCTTTGTTGTGATAAGACCGCAAAGATGCATTGTATCGTCAACAAGGGGAAGCTTTTCAATTTTATACTTTCTGAGAATTTCCTCTGCATCCTTAAGAGTTGTACCAACGGGCGCAGTAATAAGATTCTCACTTGTCATAGCCTCTTTTATCTTCTTTGTGAAATCTCTTTCAAACTTAAGATCACGGTTTGTAAGGATACCAACAAGCACTCCCTCTTCGTTACAGATGGGAACTCCTGAAATTTTAAAGCGTGACATAAGCTGCTCTGCATCATTTAATGTATGATCAGGTGATAAAAAGAAGGGGTTTTTGATTACGCCGTTTTCTGAACGCTTTACCTTATCAACCTCTGCTGCCTGTTCCTGAATAGTCATATTCTTATGGATAATACCGATTCCGCCTTCTCTTGCCATTGCAATAGCCATTGCAGATTCAGTAACCGTATCCATAGCGGCACTCATAAGGGGAACATTAAGATGAATTGTTTTTGTAAGTCTTGTTCCGAGTTCAATTTCATTGGGTGTCACATCAGATTTCTGAGGTACAAGAAGTACATCATCAAAGGTTAAGCCTTCTTTTGCAAATTTGTTTGACATAAAATAACCCATCCTTTCTTTTTGGCTAAATAAATTATTTGATTTATTGTATCAAATTTGAAGAAGATTTGCAAGTGTTTTTTTCAAAATCATAGCTTATTTATACACACTGTCACAAAAATCCGACAATAATCGTTCTGTTTCATTGAATTTTGATGTTTTAAACACTGCCGTTTTAAGTTCGGCATTGTTTTTCATACCCTTAATATACCAGGCGATATGCTTTCTTGCTTCCTTTATACCGCGAAATTCCCCTTTATTTTCCACAAGACGCCTTGTGTGTTCAAGTGCCTGTTTAATTTTCTCCTCATCAGCGGGGAAATAACTGACAGCTCCCGTTTCAAGATATTCATTTATTTGCCTGAAAATGAAAGGATTTCCCTCTGCTGCCCTGCCTATCATAACCGCTGAGCAACCCGTTTGATCCATCATTTTTCTTGCAAGCTCAGAGCTTGAAACATCACCGTTTCCGATTACAGGAACAGAAACTGCTTCAACTATTTTTCTGATTTCTGTCCAGTCTGCTTTCCCTGAATAAAACTGAGCACGGGTACGCCCGTGAACTGCAATTGCAGAAGCTCCGTTTGCCTCAAGCTCTTTTGCAAATTCCACACCAACACCCGGCAAATCCCATCCAATTCTCATTTTAACGGTAACAGGCTTTTTTGCATTATCAACAGCCGCCTTAACAACTCTTCCTGCAAGCTTTGGGTTCTTGAGCAGAGCACTACCGTCACCGTTATTCACAATTTTGGGAGTTGGACAACCCATATTTATATCAAGAAAATCGCCATAAGAAGCAGCTTCAGCCGCCACCGCTCCGATAATTTCAGGTTCGCACCCGAAAATCTGCACACCATAGGGAACACTGTGTTTTCCCTTCATAAGCGAAGCGGTTTTTTTATCCTTATAGTAAAGCCCTTTTGCACTTACCATTTCAGAGTATACTGCACCCACCCCGTATTCTTCACATATCTGGCGGAAGGTAAAGTCACAAACACCTGCCATAGGTGCAAGAAAAATATTATTTTTAAACTGTATATTATCAAGCTTCATCTATGTTTCTCTTCCTTGTAATACGTATAAGCATAATAACAGAAAATACGATAAGCACAGCAGCAACTATTTGCGAAATGCCTATTACATTTTCAACTGCATAAAGAATATACTCAGGCTGTCTCATACCTTCAAGCAAAAGTCTCCCTACCGAATACCATAAAAGGTAGGAGTAAAAAACCTGCCCGTGAGCAGTTTTTTTGTCACGGAAAATGACAACGAGCAACAACCCAAGCAAATTCCAGGCCGATTCATAAAAAAACAAAGGATGCACTGGTGCACCGCCATTTATGGACATACCAAGAAAGAAATCCGTTTCTCTGCCGTAGACCTCGGCGTTAAAGAAGTTTCCGTACCTTCCTATAGCCTGTCCTATCATAAGCCCGGGAGATGTAATGTCGAACAATTCATAAACATTTTGCTTTTTTATTCTGCAATACACAAGAGCCGTCACCACTCCGCCGATGATCCCCCCGTATATTGCAAGGCCGCCCTCCCATATTTTGAATATATCCCAAAAGCTTTCAAAGGATTCCATATCAAACAAAACATAGTAAATACGGGCACATATTATTCCCACAATAAGACCATAAAAGCCTATATCAAAAATATGGTCGGGATTAAGCCCTCTTTTTTTGCCCGAACGCATGCAGAAAAGCACTGCAAGCATAAAACCCGTCAGAATAATAAGTGCATACCAATACACCTCCTTTGAGCCTATATGAAAAGCCACGGGATTTATATTAAAATCAAGTCCTATTTTGGGAAATGAAATTCTGTTCATTACCGCACCTCCGTCAGTTAATCATTTCTCTTACTCTGAGGGGGACTCCCGTTTTTTCTGCAAGACGTCTGCATTCCTCAATATCCTCAGGCGGTAGAACATCCACAACGCTGAGAACTACGCTTTTAACATGTTGTTTAGCTTTTTTTGCAAAGCTTAAAAGTTCTTCAAACCCATCTTCTCCGTAATCGCATACGCATATTTCGTGATACTTCTTCGCATTTTTTTCGTTAAGGCTGATTGATATTTCGTCTACAAGACCTTCAAACATCGGAGTTATATCTCTTCCTGCTATACGGTTACCGTGTCCGTTGGTATTTATTCTTATTTTAGCATTGGGGTTGCCGCTTCGGATAAACCTGCAAACTTCAGGAATGATTTCCCATCTCATCGTAGGCTCACCGTAGCCACACATTACAATCTCTTCACACTTTTCATATTCCGCTTTTTTAAGAGCTTCCTTTATTTCATCCAAATCAGGCTCATGTTCGAGCCATAAATCTACCCCGTCTACCCCCGAATCGGTATAACGGATACAGAACTTACATTTGTTTGTACATCTGTTTGTCATATTCAGATACAATGCATTCTGACCGTAGTATCTGTATGCTATATTCATATCCATATCATTATTCTCCTATTCTGAATAGCCGTTTTGCATTTTCAAAGGTTACATTTTCCACTTCATCTGTTGAAATACCTTTTATTTCGGCTATTTTTTGTATCACATAAGGTAAATAAACAGATGAATTCCTTTTACCTCGGTATGGCACGGGGGTAAGGTATGGACAATCTGTTTCTATCATAAGCCTGTCGAGAGGTACATATTTTGCGACCTCAACGGTTTTTACATTATTCTTAAAGGTAAGAGAACCGCCCAAAGCAATAAATAAGCCTCTGTCCAACACTTCTCTTGCCATTTCACGGCTTCCCGAAAAGCAATGAAAAACTCCCTCTATCCCCTTATGAGAAGAAACAATATCAAGGCTGTCTTTATGCGCTTCTCTATCGTGGATTATAACGGGCATATCAAGCTCATCTGCCAGAGAAAGCTGAAAATCAAAACATTCCCTTTGCACTTCTCTCGGAGCCGTGTCCCAATAATAATCAAGTCCTATTTCGCCAATGGCTTTGATTTTTTCATATTGAGCATATTTTTTAATTGCAGTTTCCGTGTCACTATTACAATCACAAGCACTTTCAGGGTGGATACCCACTGCACCGTAAATCCAAGAGTATTTGGAGCAAAGAGAAAGTATATCCTCCATCTCGTGGAGAGAGGAACAGGCATTCATTATATATTTCACATTATTCTTATTCATGGAGCTTAGAACTTCATCCCTGTCAGAATCAAAAGCTCTGTCATTATAATGTGCATGGGAATCAAAAATCATCTGTTACAGTCCTTTCATATACACAACTGTTCCATACAAAACAAAAGTAATAATCATGGGCAAAGCACCGTCAATCCCTGACTTTGCCGTCTTTTTTACAAGCTTTCCCCTGCCGAAGCAAAGGTATGTAATAAGCAATACAACAGGGAATAAATAAGTAACAACCGCAGCATACCCCACAAGAATATCCATTACATAATAAAGGTCTCTTACAAAAACCGTATGAAGGAATGATTCAAAATTAAGGACGCTGTGAAACACCATACAGGCAATAACAGAACCAGACCATACCCTTATAAGGCCAAGCACTATTCCCCAAAGAAGAAGATATAAAATAGCGGTAGTTTCAAAATGAATAAGTGCAAATCCCAATGACGATACAATAATTGCCCTTACAAATCCGTAAGGCTCGGCAGCTTTGAAAACCGCACCTCTGAAAATTATTTCTTCAAAAACGGGGGCTATTATACAATTTGATAAAAACAACATAAGCATCCCATATAAATCGTCAGGAATAGTTTTTGCGGCAACCGCAAAAGTTTGTTCATCAAACCCCAATCCGCCTGACTGTATGTATAAACCAAAATATCTGGAGCACAACGGCAAAATAAGCAAAACAAACGTAAAAGTTGGGTGAAACCATTTTAATCCCAAAGCATCAGTTCTGTATTCCGTAAGATTTGTACGACATATATAAATTATCCCCACAATTGCAGGTACAATCAAAGGCATCTGACACAGAATTCTTACAAGGTATTTATCTAAACCAAAAACAATCCCGTATTTTCCAATTACGGAGCCTACCAGGACAGCAACCGCCGCACAGAGAACAAGAAGCCATGCAACTCTCATTCCCCATTTATTCTTCTGCACAGTGTATCACCCGTCCTTCAGTTATAATATAGTCCATGGAAATATCGTGGTTATCACAGCATATTCCGTCTGTAAGCTGAAAACCGTAACATAGCCCAACCTTAACCGCTGATGTCCCGCCAAGGAGTTTGTCGTAATAGCCCCTGCCGAATCCAACACGTCCGCCTTTCAAATCAAAAGCAAGACCCGGCACTGCAAAAATGTCAACAGCTTCTTTAGGGAAAATTTCGTTGGAGACAGGTTCCTGTATGCCGAATGCACCCTCCCGAAGCTCATCGGTCAGTGGCGACAAATATATGTTGGCTCCCTCCACTACAGGGATTACCACGGTCTTTGAATGCTTTTTACATTCATCCACAATATACGAGGTTTGCACCTCATTAAACGCATCCATATAAACACAAACTGTTTTTGCTTTTGCATACTCATCAAGTGCAGCAAATGCCGCACATATTGTGCGGCTTTTGCTTTCAATTTCTTCTTTTTTGAGGCTTTTTCGCCTTGACTTCATCTGCTTTCGCAGAGAAGCTTTATCAGTATTGCATTGCATTTTTTATTTTTTCTGCAGTTTCCAAGCCACACACAAGTTCTGCCAGCTTAAAGGCAAACTCACCTGCGGCACCTGCACCCTTCGCAGTTATATAGTTTCCGTCGATTACAACCTTAACATCAAGTATTTCGGCACCTTTGAGTTCCTGCTCAAAGCCGGGGAAACAAGTTGCTTTCCTGCCTTCAAGAAGTCCCATTTCACCAACTACCGATGGTGCCGCACAAATGGAGGCAATGTATATATCCTTATTATCTGCATATCTTATAAGCTCGCGGACCTTTTCGGTTTTAAGAGCAGTATGCCCCGGACCGCCGGGCAGAATAAGCATTTCCATATTTTCTTTTTTTATTTCATCAAATAAAATGTCGCATTCAACAGGGATATTATGAGCACCCACTGCTGTTTTCCTATCAACTCCCACCGTTAAAACCTCTGCTCCGCATCTACGGAGAACATCTACGGGCGTGAGAGCTTCTATTTCTTCAAATCCGTCAACAAACAGTAAATATATCATTATTTTTTCTCCTATTAACCCACGCTTGAAGCAAGTATATACTCTGTAAGCTCTTCAACTGACATTCCCTCTGTAACAGGCGTATTTGAAATGATATACTGTATCATTTGTGACGCCGCTTCATAGCCCAGAGATGTCTTGATTTCTTCGGTCATTTCAGGCAAGGGAAGTTTTTTGATTATGTGGTATCCATAGGTAGTTTCCACTATGCCGCTTATTTCGTTTTCTTTAAGTGCAAATGCGGCCTCTTCGAACTCGGGGACCATCTCTCCGTAAGTGAAAACATATCCGCCTTCATTATATTCCATTCCGGGGTCCTCTCCGTATTCGGCAACAAGCTTATCGAAGTTCGCACCGCCTTTAGCTTTTTTAAGAACAGCCTCAGCTATCTTCTTAGCTTTTTTCTTATCGGCTTCAGACAGTTCTTCTCCTGTTTCAAGATTCATTTTTCCTATAAGTACGTGCTTTGCACACACATAAGAATCTGTGTAACTCTTTTCAAGTTCCTCATCACCCGAAGCGGTGCTGAGCATTTCAAAAGCTCTGTTTGAAGTGTCCAGATTCTGCAAAAGCTTAACGTAGTTAGCCTTGAGCATACCCATCAATGCAAAATCGTCATCAGTATAGGAATTTACCAAACCAAGGCTTTCTTCTGAAAGCTCACGGTTAGGGTCAATCACGTTCCAGTTACTGCTTACCGCAAAAGTTGTAACTATATCGGAATATACCTTTTCTGCAAGTGCTTCTGCTCCGAAATATTGAATATAATCATAATTGGCAAGATAGTAAGTTCTGAACATATCCTTTGAAACAGGAGTACTTCCTACTATAACTGCAGGCTCATCATCTGTTATAAGGACCTGACGGGTTGGAGCTATATATTCAACCGTTGCGCCCATATTTTCAGAAACAAATCGAAGAGGTACAAGTGTTATATCATTTACTATAACGGGTGGTGCTAAAAGCTCTGAAGTATTTGTTTCGCCATTAGCTACAGATACGGCGTTTATATTACCTATCTGAAGGGTTATAACACTATCCGCCTTATTTATTGTAATTTCTTTAGTGTCGTGATTCCATTCCACCTCTGCACCGAGGGCCTCCGTTATAAAACGAAGGGGGACCATTGTAATATCGTTTTCTATATAAGCCGTCGCCTGAAGAGTGTCCTTTTTTATATATTCGTCAGAAGTAAACACATCTGCAGAATCAATTGTAACCTGTATGGTTTTTGCATAGGCACCAGCACCCATCACTGCAACCATTGCAAGAATTGCCGCTAAAATCTTTTTCATATAAATTTCTCCTTTAACCACGCTTTAGAATATATTAATTATACAACATATAAGCCGTTTTGTAAATAGAAAACAAGCAAAATTTAGCAAGTTTTTATTTCCACATATGAACAAAGTGTTAACAATTAGCACTCTTTCTTTAAGAGTGCTAAAACCACCTTGACAAAATACGTCTTAAGTATTAAAATATGGTTATTAAAATGTTTAAGGAAGTGCATAAATTATGGCAAAAGGTAATATTTCGGTTAATTCCGAAAACATATTTCCCATTATAAAAAAATGGCTCTATTCGGACAAAGATATTTTTCTCAGAGAGCTTGTTTCAAATGCCTGCGACGCTATTACAAAAATGAAAAAGCTTGCAGGAATAGGCGAAGCAGAGCTTGGTGCAGATGAAACCTTCAGGATAGACGTAATAACAGACGAAGAAGCAGGTACTCTTACAATCCGTGATAACGGTATTGGTATGACTGCGGAAGAAATTGACAAATACATCACTCAGATTGCTTTTTCGGGTGCAAACGATTTTCTTGAAAAATATAAAGATGAAAAGAACACCGACCAGATTATAGGTCATTTCGGTCTTGGCTTCTATTCTGCATTTATGGTTGCAGACAAGGTTGAAATCGACTCTCTCTCTTATCAGGACGGTGCAAAAGCGGCTAAATGGGTATGCGAAGGCGGGCTTGAGTACGAAATGACTGAAGGAGACAGAACAGAAAGAGGAACAACCATTACTCTTTACTTAGGTGAAGACGGCAAGGAATACAAAAACGAATTTGAAGTGCGTTCAATCCTTCACAAATACTGCTCTTTCCTCCCCGTTGAGGTTTATCTCGATTCAGTAAAGAAGGAAGAAGAAAAACAGGAGGATGGTGCAGAAAAACCCGAAGCAAAGCCCGTTAATGACACAAATCCTCTTTGGATGAAGAAACCTTCAGAGTGTACGGATGATGAATACAAAGAATTTTACAGAAACGTGTTTATGGACATAAGCGAGCCACTTTTCTGGATTCACCTGAACGTAGACTTCCCGTTCAGACTTAAAGGTATACTCTACTTCCCCAGAATAAATCACGAGTTCACAGTAAACGAAGGACAGATAAAGCTTTTCAACAATCAGGTATTTGTTGCCGATAACGTAAAAGAAGTTATTCCTGAATTCCTTATGCTTCTTAAAGGTGTAATCGACTGCCCCGATCTTCCCCTTAACGTATCCCGAAGCTTTTTGCAGAATGACGGATATGTTCAGAAGATTTCTGCACACATTA
This sequence comes from Clostridia bacterium, assembly GCA_045649825.1. Taxonomy (GTDB): domain Bacteria; phylum Bacillota; class Clostridia; order UBA1381; family UBA1381; genus RGIG9115. Next base: position 64,904 of record JAZRQO010000026.1, on the reverse strand, counting down.
CCAAAAAGGTTGCAGACAAGCTTACGGGGATATTCAAAAACGACCGTGAGAACTACAACAGCTATTGGGACGATATAAATATCTTCATCAAATACGGTTGTATGCGTGATGAGAAATTCTACGACAAAATCAAAGATATAATTATCTATAAAACAACAGACGGCGAAGTGGTAACACTTGATGATTATATCGGCGATAAAGAAAAGAAGGATGTGTACTACACCTCTGACAAAGACCGTCAGAGCCAGTATATCAACCTCTTTAACGAGCAGGATATAAAAGTTCTTGAGCTTCCGTCAATGATAGACAATCAGTTTATATCTTTCATTGAAATGAAAAATCAGGGCGTTAAGTTCAAGAGAGTTGACTCAAACGTATCAGACCTTTCAGAAGAAGCAGAAGCTGCAGAAGGCTCAGAGGCTATTATCGAAATAGTTAAAAAGTCACTCCCTGAGGACACAAAAATAGAAGCAAAGGCACTTAAAAATACCGCTATCCCTGCTGTTCTTCTCCTTGGTGAGGAAAGCCGCAGAATGCAGGAGATGTACAGAGCCTACGGTCAGCAAATGGCAGCTATGGCAGGAATGTTTAAGGATGAATACACCCTTGTTCTCAACACTGAAAATGCATTAATCAAAAAGCTCGCTTCACTTACCGAGGATGACGCAAAGCTCGTATCAGACCACATTTACGACCTTGCCATGCTCTGTAACAAACCTCTCCCCGCTGAGCAAATGACAAAGTTCATTGAGCGAAGCAATAAGATTATGGAAAAGATGATTTAATAAAATATCTGTATTGTTGCAATTGACGTACTGAAAAATATAAGGTATAATGTAATTAAGCAATGCAACCTCAAAATCAGGCTGAGTTTATTGCTCTGCCTGATTTTTCTTAGTTGTATCTTAGCCGTATACATGATATAATGAAAAGTATAACAATTTACTACGGAGAGCATTATGAAGAAATTATCTGAAAATTTCAAATACATATTGATTGCCTTGGCAATTCTTTGCCTGTGCTTTGGTTTATGCTTCACACTTCAGCACATATTTAATAATAATGCATTTGCATCTGCTATTTTTGTGCTTGGTGCTTTTCTTATATCCGTAATCACACCTGGATATATATACGGCATAATATCTGCACTTATAAGTGTATTAGCCGTAAATTTCGCATTTGATTTCCCTTTTTTTAAATTCGACTTCACCATTACCGAAAATATCGTGTCTGCAATAATTCTATTGATTGTCACATTGATAACATGCAGTTTGACTACAAAAGTGAAACATCACGAAGCCGTAAAAGCCGAACGTGATATAGAAAAAATGCGTGCCAATCTGTTAAGAGCCGTTTCCCATGATTTGAGAACTCCCCTTACAACAATTTACAGTTCAAGTTCCGCACTTTATGAAAACTATGACAGTTTCAGTGACGAACAACGTAAAAATATGCTTTGCGGCATAAGTGAGGATTCACAGTGGCTTTATCGGATGGTGGAAAACCTGTTATCAATTACAAAGCTCGATAGCGGTAATGTTAAAATAATAAAAACAGAAACCGTACTTGACGAGCTTGTAGACTCTGTTCTTCTTAAATTTGCAAAAAGATACCCTGAACAAGCTGTTGAAGTGGATATTCCCGACGAATTTATCTACGTGCCTATGGATGCCCTGCTTATTGAACAGGTTATACTGAACATTCTTGAAAATGCAGTTCAGCACGCCTTTGGCATGACATCCCTTACTCTTAGAATTATCCTCACACAAAACAAAGCGATTTTCGAAATAAAAGACAACGGCTGCGGCATACCCGAACAAAAATTGAAAAACATATTCAGCGGTGTATACACAACCGAACCAGATATGGCTGATGGTAGAAAAAACAACGCAGGAATAGGGCTTTCAGTTTGTGCTTCCATTATTAAAGCACACGGCGGCGACATAAAAGCAATAAACACAAAGGGTGGCGGATGTGTGTTTAGTTTCGCATTAGATTTGGAGGATAAAGACCATGCATAATAATAAATATAAAATCCTCATAATTGAAGATGAAGATAATATAAACAACCTGCTTAAAGCTCTTCTCGAAACAAACGGTTATCATGTTATCTCCGCAAAAACATGTGAAAGCGGAAGTATGCTTTTTTCATCCCACAGACCTGATCTTGTATTACTGGATCTTGGCTTGCCCGACCACGACGGAATGACATTTTTGAGAAAAGTCAGAAATGACTCTTTAACACCGATTATAGTATTATCTGCAAGAACGGATGAGAGGGATAAAGTAGAGGCCTTGGACAGAGGTGCAAACGACTATGTAACCAAGCCCTTCAGTTCAGCAGAGCTTGTTGCAAGAGTCCGTTCCGCACTTAGAATTTCCAGACATAGCACCAACGATGGCAAATTGCCCGGAGGCAAATTCAAATCAGGCGGACTTGAAATCGACTATGATGCAAGACGTGTGTTTATTGACAAAGAAGAAATAAAGCTTACTCAAACAGAATACAATATAGTTGCCTTTCTTTCCGAACATTCAGGAAAGGTTATGACTTATTCAGCTATAATCCGTGATATTTGGGGATATAACGATTTAAATAGTACCAAAAAGCTGCAGGTAAATATGGCAAACATACGAAAAAAATTCGGAGCAAAGCCGGGACAAAGTAGTTATATAGTAAATGACCTTGGGGTTGGATACCGTATGTGTGAAAGAGATTAACAAAAATTAATCTTAACCGCATCTTAACCAAATTTAATGTATAATTCTAAACGGTGTTGAAATGATAAATAATGGGTACTTTAGATTTCAAACGCTAAATTATACTTAATGAGGTGTGCTTATGTCTGTATTTGATGTATTAACTTTGATTGGCGGATTATGCCTTTTCCTTTTCGGAATGAATGTAATGGGGGATGCCCTTGAACGACGGGCAGGCGGAAGTTTAAAAAAATTGCTTGCAAAGCTTACACAAAATAAATTAGCCGGATTTCTGACAGGACTTGGAGTAACTGCGGTTATTCAAAGCTCATCTGCAACAACTGTTATGGTGGTCGGCTTTGTAAACTCGGGTATATTAACACTCAAACAATCCATCGGCGTTATAATGGGTGCTAATATCGGAACAACAGTAACAGCCTGGATATTGAGCCTTGGCGGAATATCCAGCGATAATATGTTTGTGCAGCTATTAAAGCCCACATCATTTACTCCTGTTCTTGCTCTAATTGGCACAGCTCTTTTAATGATGGGCAAATCAAGCAAGAAAAAGGATACAGGTACAATTTTACTTGGATTTGCAACTCTTATGTTCGGTATGGACACAATGTCATCTGCAGTTTCAGGGCTGGCTGATATACCTGCTTTTCAAAACTTATTTATTATGTTCAAAAACCCCATTCTAGGCGTTCTCGCAGGTGCTGTTCTTACCGCCATTATTCAGTCTAGTTCTGCATCCGTTGGTATTCTGCAAGCTCTTTCCGTAACAGGGCAGGTTTCCTACGGTGCTGCAGTTCCCATAATCATGGGACAGAATATAGGCACTTGCGTTACTGCACTTCTTTCATCCTTCGGGACTAATAAAAACGCTAAGCGTGCAGCTATTGTTCACTTATCATTTAACGCTTTAGGAACAATTATATGGCTTTCGGTATTTAGTTTAATATCTGCGATATTTAAGCCTGCAATTCTGAATATATCTGCTTCATATCTTGGGATTGCAGTTTCACACTCATTATTTAATATCGCTTGCACCTTACTTCTGCTGCCTATGTCCTCTCTGCTTGAAAAATTAGCTATAAAGCTTGTACCCGATACAAACAAAAAAGAGGAAATTGCAGAGCTTGACGAAAGACTTCTTATAACTCCTCCCATTGCATTAGAGCGCTGTAACAAGCTTGTTTGCGAAATGGCAGAGTATGCAGTTACAGCATTGAAAAACAGCTTGAATATGCTTGGGGAGTATAATCCCGATGTGGCAGAGGAAATTCGTACCTCCGAGGAAAAAGCAGACCATTATGAAGATATATTAGGAACATATTTAGTAAAGCTAAGCAGACACCAAATCAGTGACAGTGACAGCTCAGAGGTTTCAAAGCTTTTGAAGGTAATCGGTGATTTTGAAAGAATTTCGGACCACGGCATTAATATACTGGAATCTGCCGAAGAACTCAAAGAGAAAGAGATTGTGTTTACTCCCGATGCAAGAAAAGAACTTGGAGTTCTATGCAGTGCAGTATCTGAAATACTCACAATGTCGTATATAGCATTTACGAACAACAATCTGCAATATGCCCGTGATGTAGAGCCCTTAGAGCAGGTCGTTGACGGATTAAAAGCAAAGCTCCGTGATTGCCATATCAGACGTTTAAAAGACGGAACCTGTTCAATTGAGGCAGGATTTATATGGGCTGATTTGATTACAAATCTGGAAAGAACTGCAGACCACTGCTCCACCATTGCCGCCTGCGTAATAGACGCATCAGAGAATAATATGAATATTCATCAGTCTGTTCGTGATATGAAGGCTGACAATGTATACTTCAAGTCAAAGTTTGATTATTTTTCAGAGAAATATGCATTGTAATAACAAAAAGAAGCGATGTAGCACATCGCTTCTTTTTGTTATCATCTTATTCCGTAATTCTCCATTACGTAGTCCATATCCTTATCGCCTCTGCCTGAGAGGTTAATAAGAACTGACCCTCTGCCCATTTCTTTTGCGAGCTTCATTCCGTAAGCTACAGCGTGAGCGCTTTCAATTGCGGGGATTATACCCTCAAGCCTTGAAAGCTTGAAGAATGCATCGATTGTTTCGTCGTCATTTATTACGTCGTACTTGATTCTGCCGACATCGTGAAGGAATGCGTGTTCAGGTCCGCTTGATGGATAGTCAAGTCCGCTTGCTACTGAATAAACAGGAGCAGGCTCACCATTTTCGTCTTTAAGCATAATACTGTTAAAGCCGTGCATAACTCCTTCCTCACCGTAAGCAAGGCTTGCGGCATGGTCGCCAAGAGCTGTGCCTCGTCCTAAAGGCTCTACACCGTAAATATCAACAGGGTCGTTGAGGAAGCCTGAGAATATACCCATAGCATTTGAGCCGCCGCCCACACAGGCAACTACCGCATCGGGGAGCTCACCTGTAAGGTTTAAGAACTGCTCTCTTGCCTCTATTCCAACAACACTCTGGAAATCACGCACCATCATTGGGAACGGATGAGGACCTACTACTGAGCCGATGCAGTAAATACTGTCTTTATACTCTCTGCTGTATGCTTCAAATGCGGCATCAACTGCTTCCTTCATTGTTGCGTGACCGTCTGTTACTTCAACCACGTTTGCACCAAGAATTTTCATACGTGCAACATTGGGAGCCTGCTTTTTAATATCAACCGCACCCATATAAATATCACATTCAAGACCGAAATATGCTGCCGCAGTTGCAAGGGCAACACCGTGCTGACCTGCACCTGTTTCGGCAAGCACCTTTTTCTTACCCATATACTTTGCAAGGAGTGCTTCGCCCATACAGTGATTGAGCTTATGCGCACCTGTGTGGTTAAGGTCTTCACGTTTTACGTAGAGCTGAACATTTCCAAGTGATTCCGAAAGCCTTTCAAGATGAGAAATAGGTGTCGGTCTGCCCTGGAACTCTCTGCGAATACGTCTGAGTTCACTTACAAACTTACTTGACTTACAAATGGTGTAGTAAGCTTCTGTTATTTCCACCATTGCCTTTTGAAGGTTCTCAGGCACATATGCACCGCCGTATTTTCCGAAGTATCCGTTTTTATCGGGATAATTTTTAAAATATGTATCAAATTCTGTACCGTTATAATTCATTTTTTAATCTTCCTTTCAAAATTTCCTTTTATATATTTTAATTATTTATACTACGCCATCGCCGCTTTAATATTACCATTACGTCTACTCCCTTTACTTTATCGGGAAACAAAAACGTCCCCGACAGAAATAATCAATCTGTCAAGGACGAACATAACAATTTATATCCGCGGTGCCACCTTGATTCACGGGAAAGCCGTGCCCTTTGGCGAAGTACCATCATACTCCCGGCTTATAACGCAAGCCTTACGTCGACGCATTTGACGCCGCCCTCGACAGCCCATATTACTCGGTAAGCCTTTGTGGAACTCACACCGTAATCCACTCGCTCATAAAGACCTGCTCCGACTTTTTTCTGCCTCAACGGTTTAAAAATATTCAAGATGTGGATATTATACCACCCACACTGCGATTTGTCAATAGCTTTTTTGAAATTTATTTATTCCATACAATAAAACCGAACCAGCCTGATTGTATCAGATTGGTTCGGCTTTAAGCTTATAACACTCCTATACATCCCTGTATAATTTTTGCACTTTCTGCTCTTGTTACATTCCCAAGAGGTTTTAGTGTTTCATCTTCATAGCCGTTCACTATTCCAAGCCCCACAAGGGTGTTCACTGCTTTTTCAGCATAGTCGGGAATTTTATAGCTATCTTTAAAATTAACGTCTGCAAAGTGAAAATTCTTCTTGCTGGTGCGGAAGAGAATTGTCATTGCTTCGGCACGTGTTATTTTATCATTTCCCGAAAAGGTTACTCCAAAGTCCGCTTGCTTACCTGATATTATCCCCTCTGCCGCTACTGCATTGGCATAGGGCTTCTGCCAATCGGGAATTTCGTCATAATCGAGGAACTTATATTTTTCATAGTTTGCTAAATCAAGTCCCATATACCTTGCCGCCATTACTGCAAATTCCCCTCTTGTTATATGACTTTCAGGTCGGAACACCGTCACTCCGTCTTTATTCTCACCGGTTACTATACCCATATGGTAAAGCTCGTTTGCGTATTCCTTTCCCCAGTGAAAATCCATATCTGCAAATATGGATGGGCTTTCAACGCTAACGGGTATTTTTTGAGTTTTCGTTCCGGCTTTTATATAAATATACCCGTTTTTTATTTCTCCCGTGTCGGGAACAAACATTCCGTTTTTATCAATATAGCCTATATTTTTGTCACAGCTCCAGCTATAGCAGGAATCGTCAGAGTTAAGCTCTTTTCCGTGAACGAATGCACGGGCATCAATATCAAATACTTCATCACTGCCTTTTATAAGCTTAAGTTCCGAAATCTCCCCGCCATTTGTAAAAGCTGAAATTTTGGTAGGAGTTTTATGAACCGTGTACGGAATATGATGTTTTGAGCTCCCTGCCGACAGCGTTACATACCCAACTCCGTTACCGTCAGCTTTTACAGTGTTGCCTGTTATTGTAATAGCACTGCCGTCAGGATTATCCACAAACTTCGAAACGGTTGCTACGTCTATACTATTACCCTCACCGTCGGTTACGGAACGGATGTCAAGCTCTTCCGTGTAACCCGCGAGAAATCTTCGGTTGGATGATACATTTACATCAAATTTATACGAAGGAGCCGCATTTTTCCTTAAATCTTTCAAGAATATATAATTGGCACATTTTCTAAGCGTTCCCTCTGAAGGACTGTTTACAACGGTAAATTCATCACTTCCGGGAAATACTCCCGCAATGGCCGTTGACCCACCACCGTCAAGATTTATAGCATCTGCACAGCCAAGCTCGCTCATACGTTTTGCAAGAGTTTTTATCTGAACTCCCGTACTTACCCCAGGCTGACGGCCGTCTATTACATAAAAAACAATATTTCCGTCGGGCTTAATTCCCACTGCCGTTCTGGGAGCTGTGCCTGCCTCAAAGTTTGTATAAACCTTCCCGTTTTCAATAAGTCTTCCACCTACAGAACCCATTCCATGCTTTGCCGATGCCCATTTCTCTTTATCGTACACCGACTCCGTTTTAAGCTCAAGCTCCTGACCGACTTGCAAGCTGTCCATAAATTCAAGCTTTGATTGGTCGCCATAAGTGTTAGTCATAACAAGGACAAGCTTTCCGTCGGGTATGGCAATATCTCCGTCGTAATCAAACTTCTCTTCCACCTTCAGGAAAATACTTTTGCCGATTGCAAGCTTTCCGTCTACAACGGAGAATATAATAAATTTGCAGTTACCTGATGTTTTTGTTGATTTTCCGAATTTATCGGTAAGAAGATACGACGTACTGATTGTTGGCTGACACCATTTGTTTATGCAGTCCAGCATCATTTCTTCGCCTGTGTAGGTAATAAATCTGCTCTGTATTTCCAGCCAGGAAATAAATCCCGTTCCGTCATCATTAAAGCCTATGGCATTCTGACCCGTTGTATCGGAGGTTACAAGCTCGCCGTCTATTACGGTATGCCCCATAGGAATTCCCGTCTGATAGGAAAAATAATCTGCATTTATTCCAATAAGCGGTTTCATTCCATTGTCTTTCATATACTGTGCGGCTTGAGTTATTGTTCGTTTTCCGTAAATTTCCTCACCGTTAACCATTATAGGAATTACATCCGAATTTGGCTTATATTCAACGTAATACTCGCTCTGAACAGTTGTATCTGTACCGTAAGTATAATGGTAAAACTCTGCATCATCCGTCATTGTAATTCGATTTCCGCCTGTAAGTTCGCCCAGAACAGAGGCAAAAGCATTTATATTTAAAACTGCTACAAGTAAAACTGAAAGCAGTGCTGTTCGTTTTTTTAGTTTCATTATTCTACCCTCCTTGTTATTAAAATTTTAACATAAAATCCCCTGGATGTAAACAATCTAAAAAACAAATTAACAAATTGTCAATAAATTTCTTTTTTCTTGACTTAAGCTACTTGCTGTGATATAATAACCAATAGATAAAACAACCGAAAGGAATTTGGTTATGTTTAAAAAAACCGCATGTTTATTGCTTACAGCAATTATGATAAATTCCGGCATTTATGCAAATGCCTCAACTGAAGCTTCTAATCATAACGGTTATACCGTTATCTCAGGAACAGGTAAACTCAAAGATTTCAGCAATTCTTCAAAATCACCCTTCACTGAGGACAGTTCAAACATAAGCTACGTTGCTATGATGTCGGGTGTGTCGTCCGTTGGAAACAACGCCTTTAAAAACTGCAATGTGCTGAGGGATGTTATTTTTCCGTCAAGCATCCGTGAAATCGGAAGCCAGGCTTTTGCAGACTGCAACAGTTTAAGCACCGTTGTTATTCCCTACGGCGTTACATACATTATGAATTATGCATTCATAAACTGCAAAAACTTAAAAGAAGTATATATCCCCGACACTGTTAATATGGTCGGAGAAAGTGCTTTTTACGGCTGTGAAAATCTTACTGTTTATGCAGGTGCTTCTTCCGTAATGCAGGAGTATTGCAAAAAGGACAACATAAATATTGTTACGGTTGACGGAATTCAGAACACCGTGGTAGATGTTTTAGATGATGTTAAAATTTACATTAACGGTGCAGAACTGGAATACAACTATCCCGTAGTTATGAAAAACAGTACCACACTTATTCCCCTCAGAAGTATTTTTGAAGCCGTGGGGTGTGTTGTTGCATGGGACGACATTACAAAAACTGCTTATGCGGAAAAGGGCGGCATAACTCTTGCTTTAAAAACAAAAACCGATAGTATTTTTGTAAACGGAAAAGAGCAGAAACTCGCCACTCCCACAACTCTTATGTGTGACAATACAATGGTTCATATTCGTGCAGTGGAGCATCTTGGAATGAAAGTTGAATGGGACGGAAATTCCCGTACCATAAACATAACATATTGATTTTTTGTGAAAAAGGGTATTTTTATACCGCTTAAATATGTGTAAATTGAAAGGAAGTCTTAATATGAAGCTTGTAAAACAAATCTCAATTTTTATTGAAAACAAATCCGGTAAAATGGCAGATGCCCTCACTGCAATTGCAGAAAAAGGCATTAATATAAATGCACTGTCAATTGCCGACACTGCAGATTTCGGAATACTCAGACTGATTGTTAATGAGCCCGACAAAGCATATGAAGCTATAAAGAGTCTGGGAATGGCTGTTAAGCTTACAGATGTTGCCGCAGTTGCAATCGACTCAGGCGTAGGCGGACTTGCAAAGGTGATTGCACCACTTAAGGATACAGGAATTGACATTGAATATATGTATGCTTTTAACGGAAAATTCCATAACGGCTCAGTTGTGATACTTCGTGTGAACGATAATGAAAAGCTGCTGGAAATCGCAAAAGAAAAAGGGCTTACCTTGCTTAGCGAAGAAGAAGCATATGCTACTATATAATTAAAAACGGAGCCTCAGCTCCGTTTTCAATTATCATCATTTTCCTTTAAAAACTTTATATCCGCCTCGGTAAGCTCTACCTTTTCAAGCATATCGGGGCGTTTTTTTCGGGTGTTTAGAAGGGACTGCTCCCTCTTCCATTTTTCTATGTTTTTATGATGTCCCGAAAGTAGCACTTCGGGAACGCGCCGTCCCATAAATTCTTCGGGGCGTGTATATTGAGGATATTCCAGAAGTCCTGAAAAATGTGACTCTTCCGTGTATGAGCTCTCTTCCGCAAGAACTCCCGGAACCATACGTGCAACTGCATCAATAACAGCCATTGCAGGAATTTCTCCGCCGGTTAAAACAAAATCACCTATAGAAATCTCCATATCCACAATTTCGTCAATAATTCTCTGGTCCACTCCCTCATAGTGTCCGCAGAGAATAACAATATGCTCATAATCCAAAAGCTCAATTGCCACGCCCTGATTAAAGACCTTGCCCTGAGGGGACATATATATAGTAAAGGGACGTGAACCGACTCTGTCACAAACATCCTTCCACGCATTATATATTGGTTCAGGAGTCATAACCATTCCTCCGCCACCGCCGTAAGGATATAAATCCGTTTTACGGTGCTTGTTGAATGCAAAGTCACGTATATTTATAAATTCAAGGCCTATAAGACCTGCGGTTGAGGCTCTTCCGATAATGCTGCTCTCAAGAACTGCCTCAAGCATTTCGGGGAAAAGAGTAAGCACGTGAAAAGTTTTCATTTAATCCTCCAAGCCCTCGGGTATGTCCATTATAATTTTCTTATTTTCAATATCTGTGCTTACAACGGTACCTTCATTTGCAGGTAAATACAGCTTTTTACCGTTTTCAGCTCTTACCTCATACACATTTCCTGCACCTGCAGTAAACACGTCAGTTATCTCTCCTGCAAGTTCTCCGCCAACCGAATAAACACTGCAGCCCAAAAGGTCGGCAATGTAGTATATACCTTCGGGAAGAGGGGGGAGTGCTGATTTTTCTGCAGAAAGTATACAGTTTTTATAAAGCTCCGCTTCTTCAATAGAATTAATCTCTTTAAATTTAACAATAAGATTATTCTTCTGATACTTTACTTTACTTACAGTAAGGTTTACGATTTCTCCGCCTTTTTTGGTTATAACCTTTTTTATATTTTCAAAATCCTCAGGAGCATCTGTCCATGTTACTACCTTAACCTCTCCTCGAAGCCCGTGAGTATTAATTATTTTTCCAACTTCAAGCATATTATTTTCTCCTTACCCACACATTTGAAAAAATCCGCTTAAAAATGCGGATTTTTTTCAAATATTGCGTCGGGTCTAAAATCAAATGATTTCAACACTTACACGTTTGTTTTCACGATTTGCCGCAGCCTTTACAACAGTTCTGATAGCTTTTGCTATTCTTCCCTGCTTGCCGATAACCTTTCCCATATCGCTCTCTGCTACTCTCAGCTCAAGAACCATACCGTCTTCGCCATCAACTTCTGTAACTGTTACAGCATCGGGATTTTCAACAAGCGATTTTGCAATGATTTCCAATACTTGTTTCATGTGAGTTTCCTCCTAACAGAAGCTATTAAAGAATGTTTGACTTCTTCAAAAGAGCTTTTACTGTATCAGTGGGCTGTGCACCGTTACCAATCCATTTCTTAGCCTTATCAGCGTCAATGTTGATTGATGCGGGTTCAGTCATGGGGTTGTATGTTCCGATTTCTTCGATAAATCTACCGTCACGTGGATATCTTGAATCTGCTACTACAACTCTGTAGAAAGGAGCTTTCTTAGCACCCATTCTTCTAAGTCTGATTTTTACTGCCATCTTAAATTCACCTCCCGGCAATGTTTGTTTATTTAAAATGAATATAATCCATTTTTAACGGAATTTACGCAAGCGGTTAAGCATTTTCTGCTGCTTTCCGCCGGATAACTGCTTCATCATTTTTTGCATATCTGCAAACTGTTTAAGAAGCTGGTTTACGTCCTGAACTCTTGTTCCGCTACCCTTTGCAATTCTGATTTTACGGTTAGCATTGATAATTGACGGCTTTTCCCGTTCCTTTTTCGTCATGGACTGGATTATAGCCTCTATGTGTACAAGACGTTTTTCGTTTTCTTCGGTGTCAACCTTCTCAAGCATTTTTTTGTCTACACCTGGTAACATACCCACAAGCTGGGATATTGAGCCCATTTTTCTGATTTGCTTAAACTGCTCAAGGAAGTCGTTAAGATCGAAGGTCTGAGCCTTGATTTTCTTTTCAAGCTCCAATGCCTTTTCTTCGTCGATTGCCTCCTGTGCCTTATCGATAAGGGTAAGAACATCACCCATGCCGAGAATTCTTGAAGCCATACGGTCGGGATAAAAAGGCTCAAGATCGGTAAGCTTCTCGCCTACAGATGCAAGCTTTATAGGCTTACCTGTTACGTGCTTTACTGAAAGTGCCGCACCGCCTCGTGTATCACCATCAAGCTTTGAAAGGATAACGCCTGTTATGTCAAGCTCATTATTAAAGCTTTCGGCAACATTAACCGCATCCTGACCTGTCATAGCATCCACAACAAGGAGAACTTCTCGTGGCTTCACTTCTGCTTTGATGGCCTTTAGCTCATTCATAAGCTCTTCATCTATATGAAGGCGTCCTGCCGTATCTATGATTACGGGGTCGTTTCCATGAACTCTTGCATGCTCAACTGCCTGCTTTGCAATCTCCACGGGGCTTACATCAGAGCCAAGAGTAAACACTGCTGCATTTACCTGCTCACCCAGAACCTGAAGCTGCTTAATAGCTGCAGGGCGGTATACGTCAGCCGCTACAAGAAGCGGTCTTTTGCCCATAGATCTTATAAGGTGCTTTGCAAGCTTACCTGTTGCAGTTGTTTTACCTGCACCCTGCAAACCGCACATCATAAAAACAGTAGGCGGTCTGTTATCAAATTCAAGCCTTGAGCAGTCGCCACCCATAAGGTTCGTCAGCTCATCATTTACTATTTTAACTATCTGCTGACCGGGGGTGAGAGATTCCATAACCTCCTGACCTACGGCTTTTTCTGATACGGAATTTACAAAATGCTTAACAACCTTGAAGTTTACATCGGCTTCAAGAAGTGCAAGCTTAACTTCACGCATAGCATCTTTTATATCTTTTTCGTTAAGCTTTCCTCTGCCACGGAGCTTTTTGAATACGCCCTGAAGCTTATCACCTAAACTTTCAAATGCCACCAAATCACCTCAAATCACAGCTCACCGATAACTTGCTTTGTCAGGGCTTTGAGCTTTTTAAGCTCTGCTTCCTGACTTTCGCCTGCGGCAAGCCTGTCTGCAACTATATCAATCTTTTCAATTTTATCTTTTATTTTTTCAAATCTTCCGGCAAGTCCAAGCTTCTGCTCAAACTCTGAAAGCTGTTTTTCACCGCGTTTTATAAAATCACGGACACCCTGGCGGCTTATGTTCATTTCGTCGGCAATTTCTGCCAGGGACAAATCATCATTATAGTAAAATTCCAGAGCCTCAAGCTGCTTCTCTGTGAGAAGCTGCCCGTAAAAATCCATAAGTAAGCTTATGCTTAAATCCTTGCTCATATAACTCACCCCATCTGTAAAGGCTTCGGACTTTACACATTATACACCACCTTTACCCTTATGTCAAGTACTTACCCCAAAAAAATCTCTTTTTTTTATTTTTTAACAAACACAAAGACTTATTATTCTTATTATTGTACACATTAGCAAAAAAAGCATAAAAATCATATTATACACGTAAGGGGTGATTAAATTGAATAATTCAGAAATATACGCTTTTTTACTTACTATGGGCGCAGGGCTTGCTACTGCAATCGGAAGCATAATAGCTTTATTTGCAAAACAAACCAACACAAAGATGCTTGCTTCTTCGCTGGGCTTGTCTGCCGGCGTTATGATATATGTTTCTATGGTGGAGTTATACCCTAAAGCCATAGAATACCTTTCTGATTTCTATGGAGATTTTAAAGGATGTACTATTGCGGCATTATCGTTTTTTGCAGGAATTGTTATAATCGGGCTTATAGACTATCTTATACCCACAGCTGAGGGTGACATAGGCAAAATGGACGACTCTGACGGCCTAAAAAAAATGGGTGTAATTACTGCCCTTGCCATTGCCATACATAATTTCCCTGAGGGACTTGTTACATTTACCTCGTCGTTCAGGGACACTGGTATGGGAATTATGATTGCCGTTGCAATTGCCATACATAACATCCCCGAGGGCATAAGTGCCTCACTGCCTATATTTTATGCTACAGGCAGCCGAAAAAAAGCATTTCTTACGTCTTTGTTTTCGGGATTAACCGAACCTTTGGGAGCAATTGCAGGTTATCTTATTATGCGTCCGTTTTTAACAGATGCGCTAATCGGAATACTTTTCGGAAGCATTGCAGGAATAATGATGTTTATATCAATCGAGGAGCTGCTACCCATGGCGAGGGAATATGAAAAAAGCAAGCTCACAATTCTGAGCGTAATTGCAGGTATGCTGATTATGGCAATAAGCCTTATTTTATTTTTATAGTTGACAAAGGGAAAATTATATAGTAGAATTATTCTTAAGATATTGGAAAGGAAAAGATACACAATGAACAGAATTGCTGAATTTATAAAAGTTTCAAAAGAACAGTATTTGAAAGACTTTGACGAAAACTTCGGCAGTGCCGAGGCTGCATATGAATGCATTTCAATCCCCGCACGTGCCACATCAGGCTCTGCAGGATATGATTTTAAAGCACCCTTTGATTTCACTCTCGCTCCAGGTGAAACAATTAAAATCCCCACGGGAATTCGTGCCAGGATTGACGACGGATGGGTGCTTATGATTTTTCCGAGAAGCGGTCTTGGCTTCAAGTACCGCCTGCAGCTTAACAACACTGTTGGAGTAATCGACAGCGATTATTTCGGAAGTGATAACGAAGGACACATAATGGTTAAAATGACAAACTGCACCAACGAGGGCAAAACAATAAGCCTTAAAGCAGGAGAGGGTTTCGCCCAGGGAATATTTATGCCCTACGGCATAACCACAGACGACGAAGTAACCGATATAAGAAATGGCGGCTTCGGCAGTACGACAAAAAAATAACTTTACACATAAAGAAAGAGCCATATTGAAATTTATCAATATGGCTCTTTTAAATTATCTTTTATTTGCTTTTGCGTCTTTAATTGACTGCTTCCAGGCTGCCCAGAAGGTTCCTGCAATAAAGATTGAAGTATATGCACCGATTACGATACCTATAATAAGGGGAAGTGCAAACTCCTTGATAGCATTAACACCGATGATGTAAAGAAGCACGATTGTAATGAGAGTAGTAATAGTTGAGTTGATTGTACGTCCCATACTTTCTTTAATGCTTACATTTACAATATCAGCAATTACACTGTTCTTCTTGCCGCCAAGCTTTTTCATATTTTCGCGGATACGGTCGAAAATAACGATGGTGTTATTGATTGAATATCCGATAACAGTAAGCATAGCTGCAATAAATGTTGTGTTCATAGGAATGTTTGTAATAGCGTATGCTGCATACATAACTGCAACATTGATTGCAAGTCCGATAATTGCCATAAGAGCTGAAATCCACTCAAATCTGATAGCAATGTATATAAGGATGCAGATGATTGCAATGATTGCATACATAATTGTTTTCTGCTGAACTTCCTGACCGAAGCTTGCAGATGCACTTGATGATGACATAAGTGCACTTTCGTCGATTGAATACTTTGTGTAAATAGCATTCATAACCTCGTCAAGGTTTTCAACGGGCGGTGTTTTGATGATAACCTGTGTATCAACCGCTGTTTTCTGAACTGTTACCTTAACGCCTGTTTCGGTTTCGATATGCTTTGCAAGCTCGTCGTTGTCGTATGTTGTACCGAGTTCGAGCTGCATACGTGTACCGCCGAGGAATTCAACATCGTAGTTAAATCCGCCGTTGATTACCAAAAATACTATACCGATTACAATAATTGCAAGCGGGAGAAGAGTATACTTCCATCTGTTTGAAACAAAATTAATATTCTTCATTATTCAGCACCCCCTGTTTTCTTAACTTCACGGTAAAACAGTGAACGCTTTGAAATACCCATACCGGCAAGCTGTCTTAAAAGAAGCTTTGTTACAACAATTGCAGTAAACATACTTACAACAACACCAATACCCAAAGTAATAGCGAAGCCTGTAACAGTACCGATTCCTGAAACATAAAGAACAACACAAGTAATAATTGTTGTTACGTTAGAGTCAAGGATTGCTGAGAATGCCTTATCAAAACCAGCCTCAACACCCGCACGGATTGTTTTTCCGAGGCGAAGCTCTTCTTTCATTCTTTCAAAGATAATTACGTTGGCATCAACAGCCATACCGATTGAAAGAACGATACCTGCAATACCTGAAAGGCTGAGGTTTATGCGGAACACACCGAGGATAAACGCCATAATACCAACATAAATTGCAAGTGAAATTGATGCCATAAGACCGGGAAGACGGTAAATAACAATCATAAAGAGCATTATGAGAATAATACCAATTCCTGCTGCAAGCAAGCTCTTGGGAAGCGCTGTTTCACCAAGCTCTGCTCCTACTGTTTCCTGAGTTATAACACTGAGGTCGAAGGGGAGATTACCTGATCTGATTGTGCTTGCAAATGCTACCGCATCATCCTTTGTTTCAAAGTTACCTGAAATAATGCATGACTTTGAGTTAATACCTGTTTCTGCATAGCTTGAGGAAACCATAGGCTTTGAAATTACTGTATCGTCCATTTTGATTGCGATATAGTTTTCACCATCTGGTGCCTGTGCTGCTAATTTTGTAGCTTCTGTGAACTTTTCTCTTCCTTCATCTGTAAATGTAAGTTCAACATACGGCTCTGATGTAAGTGAGTTTTCACTTGCCTGACCAAACTGACCGATAGCATCTTTAACTGCGGTACCGTCTAAAACTTCTTCACCTGCTGCATTGCAGAATGTAAGCTTTGCAGTTTTACCGAGAGCCTCTGCAGCTGCATCTGTGTCAAATACTGAGGGAATTTCGATTGTGATTCTTCCGCCCTCTGCTTTACTGATTCTGGCTTCTGTGTAGCCGAGGCTCTGAACTCGGTTGTTAAATACTGCCTCAACTGACGCCATTTCATCATCTGTGGGGTTTTCGTCGTTTGCCTGGAAGGTAATAACTGAACCGCCGGCAAGGTCGATACCCTTTCTGATACCTTTTTCTTCGTCAAATATACCGTTGTATTCTTTTCCTGCTATGCTAAAGCCTATAAAAGCCACATAGTTAAGGAGTACAGCGATAAGAACTACGAAGCAAAGCACTATAATACTTTTCTTTTTCATTCCTGTTTCTTCCTTTCGCGATAGTATGGACAATGCTTGTCCAAATCAAAATCAGCCTGCAATAAGAACCAATACCATTGTTGTGATAAGGAACAATACTGCAAGAGCTACAGTAACTTTAGTCATAAATGACTTTTTTGTGCTTCCGCCGTTCTGGCTGAAGAAAGAGTCACTTGCAGATGAGCCTGAAATACCCTTCATACCGGGATCCTTGCCCTCCTGTCCGAGAACTACAACTATCAACAAAACTGCAACAACAAGATGAAGTACTGTAAATAAAGTTGTCATTATAGGAACCTCCCTCCGTAAAAAAATGTTCTGACATACCCATCTATTATATCATATTTTTTAAATAATGCAAGGGTTTTTTATAAATTTCTTTATTTTAAGTCTTTTTCCGTCAATATGCACACAACACACAAAAAAATACAACTGCGGTTTGCAGTTGTATTTTTTGATTAATCATTTTCAATATTATCTATAAACTTATGTATGACAATCCCTGTTGCAGGCTTAGGAAAAATTGATACCGAGCGTTTTGGCAGCCTCTCCCCTGTTTCCGTCATAGCCTTGAACTGCGGAGGACGCACGGGATTTATAACAAACATACAGGTAAATTCGCCGTTTTGAACTGAACGCTTACCATCCATAGGGCTTCGTGTATAATCTACACGCTCCTCTTCGTTTTCAGCCGTAATTCCAAGCTGTTCTTCAAAAATAAGCTTATTGAGAACAGTAAGGTCAAGATGCCTGTAGCTTTCTGAAACATCCGGCAATATTGACTCAAGATATTTATCGCCTTTAAAAGTAAATCGATAAAAATAATCCTGGCCCGTATACATGGCAATCTTTGTTTCCTTACGCTGAGTTGCAATCTGCTTACGCATAGTTTCGCATATATCGTCGTCGTTCATATCAACTATTATTTTTTCCACAACAAAGTTATCGGTAAGACCTGCAATAAGATACGCCTCCGAAAATTTTTTGCTGCACTTTACAACCCTGTGTACAGGAAGATGAATTCTTCCGTCATCACCGGAGTCGGAAATCAATGCCATAACGTAGTTAAAGGATTCTTTTCCCGTGTAATGGGCATCAGCCATTTTACTCTTTTTATATTCAAGACAAGCTTCATATCTGTTATGGCCGTCTACTATAAAAAGCTTTTTATCGGAAAGCTCTTTTTGAATCATCCCGATTAATTCTTCTGAATCTATTACCCACAGCTTGTGGCGTTTATCGTTTAAAGTGACAAAATCCATATCTGCCGGCTTACAGGTTATCTCAGCCATCATTGCGGCTATGCTTTTGCTGCTCTCGGTATACATACAGCTTATAAGACTGTTATTTGACTGAGATGTTTTTATAAGGTTAAGACGGTCATTTTTTGAATCCGTGCTGGGTTCTTCACATGGAACAACTATCCCTTTATCGTAATCAGTCAGCTCAAGAAGAGCAACTATACCCCTGTTATAGTAATTTTCACGGTTAACGGTAACAGTTTCTTCATACACGTAAAATGAAGGCTTATTTTCCTTAACAAGAACTCCGTCCCTTATGCAACTTTCGAGAAAATCACGGGTTTTGGCATATTCATCGTCGGGATTCCCGTCCTTATTCAGCTGAGCAACAAGCCGCACCGCATTATAAGGGTTAAGGTCATAATAACTATCGGTTTCTTCTATTGAGAGCGAGTCGTAAGGCGGTGCCATAACATCTGCTATGTTTTCTATTTTTTCACTGCTGTACCTGTAGCCTCTGAAGGGCATGATGTTTGCCATACGGTTAATCTCCTTTTTTCTATAAATTGTATGATTTAAATTTATTTTATGCGAAATAATATTACTGTGAATAAAATTCATTCACAGGAAAGGATGTCTGCCATGAATAAATATATGAGCTTCGCCAAAGGTATGGCGATCGGGCTGGCTGTAGGTGCCGCCACAGCAATAGTAATCGATCCCATAAGCGACAAGCAACGCCATAAGCTTCAGCGCAAGACTGAGGGAGTCTTCAGAAGCATAGGAAGCGTTATTGACACGGCTATGGATATGATTCATTAAGGCATAGGGGATATAAAAAAATGCACAGATCGTTCAATGAGGTAAATTGCCCGTCCTGCACTATTTTTTTAAATCCCCTTTCCTATTATACTTAAATAAATTTCATTTTTCAAGTAAATATATTAATATTAGGATAATATTGTATACTTGCACACACAAAAAGCCCTATATTTGTTATTTTTGATGAACTCACTTACCTCTCATAATTTTTGATGCAAGTTCAAAAACTTTGAGCTTAACCGTTATCCCGTTAATAACAGTTGCCGTTTCTCCGTCAAGATAGTCGTCCATTTCATCAGTTCTGCCCAATGCAGACTTTGTGAAGCATAAGGGCGGCGAAAGCACGCACCACCAGTTCTTCCCCTCTCCTCTGCCCAGCTTTATGCAGGCGGCAGTATATTTTCCCTCAGGCAATATAATGCTTTCATATTCACGTCGGTTTACATAATATTTACTATATGTAACCTTCGCTCCATATGGAACATTGTTTTGGGCAAGTACGACATTCGCCGTATTTTCAAGCTGATAAAGATCAGGCGTCCTGCCCTGCTCCCTTGCCAAGTCCGTTATTCTGTCCCTTACGGTAAGCTTAATTGCCTGGTCCTCGGCACTGTCGCTGTTTGCTATAACGTGAAGCCTTACAATATTATTTTCAAGCTCTCCCGACGCAAAATCACACCATAATCCCAAAAGCAGAAAACTTAATCCCGAAAACAAACAAAAATAAATAATTTTCTTCAAAAAAATCCTTCCTTTCACGGGTATTATACCCGAGCGGGAAGGATTTTAAACTTATCTGAATATAACAAGCTTGCTGGCTATATAGTTTAAGATTATAACGATAACATTTGAGGCTATTTTAACGGGCATATCAGGGAATTTAAGAAAATCCACAAAAACAATCAGAATTACCACATCAAGAACTCCCGAAAAAAGCCTTGCGGCAAAAAAGCTTATAAGCTGAAAAAGACCGCTGTTTTTCGATTTTTTATCCGCCTCGAAAACAAAATATTTGTTTGTTACAAAAGCAAAAGCCACTGATATAAACCAAGCACAAGCATTAGCGGGAACTGTTGTTTTAAAGCCAAAAACTCTGCTTAACACATAAAATGCAACAATGTTTATAAGCGTGGTAAGTCCGCCAAAAAACAGATAAAGAATTATTGTTTTGTATTTTTCAAATAAGGTTTTCATACCCTACTCCTTTTAAAAAATACAGTTGACTGCAAATCGCAGTCAACTGTGTTGTTGTTTTAAGATAAATCCTGAACGTAGATTGTTTTTACGCCGTCAGCTTTGGGAGCTTCGGGAGCAGCTGTTCTTCCGTCACGGATATCAAAGAACTTCTGTGCAACCTGAGGGAACAATGCATAGCTCAGAACATCTTCTTCAGATTTTGCTATACCCTTTGTTTCTTCTGTGTACTTGGGAAGTTCAGGCTCAAGAAGGTCTGCAGGACGGCAGGTAATAACTTTATCATCACCGATTGCAAGCTTTCTTACCTCTTCATTAACCTCACCAGGGAGCTGTCCGTATTCACCACGAAGAAGGCCCTTTGATTCCTTTGATACCATCTTATATCTGCCCATAAGGACATTAAGAACCGCCTGAGTACCAACAATCTGGCTTGTGGGTGTTACAAGCGGAGGATATCCGAAGTCTTTTCTTACTCTGGGTACTTCTTCAAGCACTTCATAGTACTTATCCTCTGCATTTGCCTGCTTAAGCTGTGAAATAAGGTTTGAAAGCATACCGCCAGGAACCTGATAAAGAAGAGCATTGGGGTCAACACTGAGAACCTTGGGATCCAGGGTTCCCTCTGCCTTCATCTTTTCTGCAACCTTTCTGAAGTGCGCTGCAGCATCGCTTAATTTCTTAAGATCAAGACCTGTATCTCTGTCTGTTCCTGCCATAGTAGCAACCATTGCCTCTGTTGAGGGGTTTGCAGTACCGTTTGCAAGAGGTGAAAGAGCACAGTCAACAATATCAACACCTGCCTGAGCAGCCATAAGATTCGTCATATCGCCTGTTCCTGCAGTATTGTGTGTGTGGAGATGGATAGGCACGCTTACGTTTTCCTTGAGCTTCTTTACGAGCTTATATGCATCATAAGGAAGAAGAAGGTTAGCCATATCCTTAATACAGATTGTATCTGCTCCCATTTTTTCAAGGTCGCATGCAAGGCGTACAAAGTAGTCAATATCGTGCACAGGGCTTACTGTGTATGAAAGTGCAGGCTCGCACATTCCGCCGTATTCTTTAACGAATTTAATTGCAGCCTCTAAGTTTCTTGTATCGTTAAGAGCGTCGAACACACGAACAACGTCTATACCGTTTTCGATTGACTTTTTGCAGAACTGCTCAACAACGTCGTCTGCATAGTGCTTATAACCAAGAATGTTCTGACCTCTGAAAAGCATCTGAAGCTTTGTGTTAGGCATTGCCTTTTTGATTGTTCTGAGTCTTTCCCAGGGGTCTTCGTTCAAAAATCTCATACAAGCGTCGAAGGTAGCTCCGCCCCAGCACTCAACTGACCAGTAACCGATTTTGTCGAGCATTTCAAACGCGGGAATCATATCTTCGATTTTCATTCTTGTAGCTGCCTGTGACTGATGAGCATCACGAAGAATTGTATCTGTTATAAATAATTTACTCATATTAATGTCCGTCCTTTCTGATTATTTAAGGAACAGTGTGAGGAACGCACCTGCTGCAATAGCTGAGCCGATAACACCTGATACGTTGGGTCCCATAGCGTGCATAAGCAGGAAGTTCTTCGGATTTTCCTTCTGTCCTACAGTTTGAGAAACTCTTGCCGCCATAGGAACTGCGGAAACGCCTGCAGAGCCGATAAGAGGATTGATTTTCTCTTTGAGGAAAAGGTTCATAAACTTAGCAAGAAGAACGCCTCCTGCAGTACCAAATCCGAATGCAACAATACCCATTGCTATAATCTGCAGTGTTTTTGCAGTGAGGAATATCTCTGCAGTAGCAGTAGCACCTACAGAAACACCAAGGAATATTGTTACGATGTTCATAAGCTCGTTCTGAACTGTTTTTGAAAGTCTTTCACAAACGCCGCACTCACGGAGAAGGTTACCAAGCATAAGACAACCAACGAGGGGAGCTGCTGAAGGAAGAAGAAGTGCAACGAAGGTTGTGATGATAATCGGGAAGATTATCTTCTCTGTTTTTGAAACTTCACGAAGCTGCTTCATTTCTATCTGTCTTTCCTTCTTTGTTGTAAGAAGCTTCATAATGGGAGGCTGAATAACGGGTACCAGCGCCATATATGAGTAAGCCGCAACCGCAATGGGACCGAGAAGGTCGGGAGCAAGCTTTGATGTTACATATATAGCAGTAGGACCGTCAGCGCCGCCGATGATACCTGTTGAAGCTGCTTCAAAGGGTGTGAAGCCGAAAAGCTCCCTTGTTCCTATAAATGTGATAAAAATACCAAGCTGTGCTGCTGCACCGAGAAGCAAGCTCTTGGGGTTTGCAATAAGGGGACCGAAGTCTGTCATTGCACCAACACCTACGAATATAAGACAGGGATAAATACCAAGCTTAACACCGAGATATAAGTAGTCGATAAGTCCTGCGGTTATAATATTTCCTGCCTCGTCAGGTGCACCGCCGAACTGTGCCCAATGTACGTGACCGCCTGCAAAAAGCTCTGAATGATACATTTCTGCACCCGGCAGATTTGTAAGAAGCATACCGAAAGCGATAGGCAAAAGAAGTAAGGGTTCAAATTTCTTAACAATGGCAAGATACAGGAGTACGAATGAAATGAGAATCATTATAAGAATTCTCGGATCGGCGGCAATTGCCGCAAAACCCATATCTGCCAAAAACTTAGTAAAAAGTTCCATAGTTTTTCGCTCCTTTAGTTTTAAATAGAAAATAAATTATGCAATTGTGCAAAGAACTGCACCTGTTTCAACGCTCTGTCCTTTTGAAACTGTAACTGATGTTACCTTACCGTCGCAAGATGCCATAATTTCATTTTCCATCTTCATAGCTTCAAGAATGAAAAGAACCTGACCTGCTTTTACTGCATCGCCTGCATTTACCTTAACATCGAGAATTGTGCCGGGCATGGGAGCTGAAACCTGCTCACCTGCGCCTGCAGCTGCGGGAGCCTGTGCGGGAGCTGCAGCAGGTGCTGCTGCCTTTGCTTCGTTTTCGCTTACAAGCTCGATTTCTACTTCATACATTGTTCCGTTTACATTTACATTATACTTTTTCATAATAAAAATTCCTTTCTTTTATTTCTGTTTGATTGATAAAATTCTGATACCCGAAACATCTGTTCCGTTTTCTTCTGCAATTGCTGCTGCGATTGCTGCTGCAAATTCACCTTTGTTTGCAATAACTGCCGCTTTAGGAGCAGACTGCACTGCCGCTGCTGCCGGAGCTGCGGGAGCTGATTTAATTAATCTCTTACAAATTGCACCCATTACCATACAAATAATAATGATAGAAATGAGGCCAACAAATGTAAGACCAAGCCCAAAAGCAATAACCGTTAAATTACTGTAGGCTTCCGCTGCTGCCATTTCAATTGTTCCCATACTTTAAGTCCTCCTTTTCTGAATCTGGCTGATTTCACATTCTTGTGATAGATAGTTAATTGCGAAACATTGTTAGCTTTTTCGGAAAGCATTGGTTGTATACACCCGAAAAAGTTTGTTATTTTTTTCACAATTCATTCAAACCCGTCCCCTTGTCAAGGACTATATGTACACCCCTTCATCTTCTGCAAAGGCTTTCAGCCACCCAGCTTTGCTGCATTGATTACAGAGTTAAAAAAATATATTTTGCCTTAAAATCAAGGCTGTTTTTTATTGGTTTTTGTGGAAGTTTACGACAAGATTTTACATCTTTCCGTAAAAATCCTAAACATTTCTAATTGTATCAAACTTTGAAATTTTTTACAATATATTTTTCAATTTCTTAGCGTTTTCTTAGCGGAATTATTTTAATTTTGTTATATATTTTTCTTTTATTGCCTTTTTTTTAATTAAGTATTGATTTTTTCTTTGTGATATAGTAAAATACTCTTAGTTTTGAAATTTTGAAAGGAACTGATATTATGTATATAGGAATCGACCTGGGAGGAACAAATATTGCAGCAGGGCTTGTTGACGAAAGCGGTAAAATTATCGCTTCAGGCTCAACTCCCACTTTAGCTTCTCGTCCTCTCGACGAAATAGTAAAAGATATGGCAATGCTTTCACAGAAAGTTACAGAGGATGCAGGCTACACAATGGCTGATGTTAAAGCAATAGGTATAGGCAGCCCCGGTACAATTGATAATGCAAACGGAATTGTTACATATTCAAACAACATTCCCTCATTTACAAAAGCCCACGTTTCAGACGAATTCAAAAAATATTTTGATATACCTGTTAATATTGAAAACGATGCAAATGCAGCGGCATTTGGTGAATACATTGCAACAGGTGCAAAGGCTTCAAGCTTTGTGTTTATTACTCTTGGTACAGGTGTTGGCGGCGGTGTTGTTATCGACGGCAAAATCTACAGAGGCTTCAACAATGCAGGTGCAGAGCTTGGACACTCTACTATCATTATGGACGGAGAGCCTTGCAGCTGCGGCAATAAGGGTTGCTGGGAGGCATATGCTTCAGTAACTGCACTTATACGTCAAACGAAGGAAGCAATGGAGAAAAATCCCGACAGCCTTATGAAAAAGTTTGCCGAGGAAGAGGGCAAGGTAAGCGGCAGAACTTCATTTATGGCAGCGGCAGAAGGTGACAGGGCAGCACAGGAAGTTGTCGATAACTACATAAAGTATGTTGCAACAGGAATTGCCTCAATGGTTAATATATTCCAGCCCGAAACTCTCGTTATCGGCGGCGGCATCAGTAAAGAAGGAGATAAGCTCCTCCTCCCCATCAAGGAAATCGTAAATCGGATGGACTACAACAAATATATGCCAAAGGTTGATATAAGAATTGCTAAGCTCTTTAACGACGCAGGAATAATTGGTGCAGCACTTGCAGCAAAAAAATAATTCCAATTAAGATGTTACTTGCTCAGTAACATCTTATTTTTTTGTAAACTTTAAATGAATTATTCCGTAAATATTGAAACTTTTATCAGGATATGGTAAAATAAGAATATACTATTCAAACGGAGGTGCCGGAATGTATAACTATTCGGACATTACACCGCAGATAACAGCCTGGGCAGACGTTTGCCGCAAGAGCAGCAGCATTGACAGTGCCCTTTATGAAAAATACGATGTAAAAAAAGGGCTCCGTGACATTAACGGAAAAGGCGTTTTAACAGGCCTTACTGAGGTTTCGGAAATCAGACAAACAAAAGAAGAAAACGGAAAAATTATTCCCTGGCACGGTGAGCTTTTTTACCGAGGCTACAATGTAGAAGATATAATAAACGGATTTATAACTGACGGAAGATTCGGATTTGAAGAGGTGGTTTATCTGCTTCTTTTCGGCAACTTGCCAAACCACGATCAGCTTGATGAGTTTAAGCTCACCCTTACGGAGTACAGAACACTTCCCACCAACTTTGTACGTGACGTTATAATGAAGGCTTCAAACAGCGATATTATGAATGCACTTGCAAAAAGCGTTCTTACCCTTGCTTCTTACGACAGTAATGCAAACGATATATCACTTCCCAATGTGCTTCGCCAGTGCTTACAGCTTATATCTGTATTCCCTATGCTTTCAATTTACAGTTATCAGGCGTATAATCACTACTGCAACAATCAGAGCTTATTCATTCACCCACCTGCTGATACACTGTCCACTGCTGAAAACATACTGCAGATGTTAAGGCCCGATTCAAAGTATACAAAGCTTGAAGCTCAGGTGCTTGATATGGCACTTGTTCTCCACGCAGAACACGGTGGCGGTAATAACTCAACCTTTACAACCAGGGTTGTTACAAGTTCCGGGACAGACACTTATTCAGCCATCGCAGCAGGCCTTTGCTCACTTAAAGGACCAAAGCACGGCGGAGCAAATATCAAGGTTGTTCAGATGTTTAATGAAATGAAGGAAAGTATTGGTGACTGGACGGATGAGGATGAAATAAAAGCATATCTCAGAAAGCTCCTTCACAAAGAAGCTTTCGACCGCACAGGGCTTATATACGGAATGGGGCATGCAGTCTACTCCATATCCGACCCGAGAGCGCGAATATTCAAACGATTTGTGGCAGAGCTTTCAGAAGAAAAGCATCTCACGGACGAGTTTAATTTGCTGGCAAGTGTAGAAAATCTTGCACCTGATGTTATTGCAGAGGAGAAGAAAATATATAAGGGCGTAAGTGCCAATGTGGACTTTTACAGTGGCTTTGCATATAAGATGCTTAACCTGCCACCCGAGCTTTATACGCCTATATTCGCTATGGCAAGGCTTGCAGGCTGGAGCGCCCACCGCCTTGAAGAGCTTATAAATGCAGGAAAAATTATAAGACCTGCATATATGAGCGTTGCACCCGAAAGAGAATATATTAGCTTTGACAAAAGGAGATAGAGAGATGTTTAACTTAAAGGAAATTTGTATATCAAACGGAGTTCTCAATATAACCGTTTCAACTCTGGGAGCTGAAATGACAAGTGCAAAAAAATATGGAAAAGAACTTTTATGGCAAGGCGATCCATCAATATGGTCGGGGCATGCACCCGTTCTATTCCCGATTTGCGGAGGACTAAAGGATAATAAATTTATATTCAAAGGCACGGAATATACCCTCCCCCGTCACGGCTTTGCACGAAGAAAGGAGTTTGAAGTTGAAAATCTCAAAGAAGATGAAGCAACTTTTCTTCTTACATCTGATGAGGAAACACTTAAAAACTATCCTTTCACCTTTGAGTTCCGTATTACATACCAGTTAGAAAGTGAAACACTCCGCATTAAGTACGACATTAAAAATACCTCTCCCGAGGTTATGTATTTTTCAGTAGGCTCTCACGAAGCATACAGCTGCCCCAACGGGATTGAAGAATATTCTGTTATTTTTGAGCAGCCCGAGGACCTCAACTACAACGCTCTTTCGCCTGAAGGTCAGCTCATGCACGAAACAAAAAGTTTAGGAGATAACATAAAAGAACTTCCCCTTAAAAACAAATACTTTGAAAATGATGCTCTTGTTTTTACAAACCTTAAATCAAGAAAGGTTACTCTAAAAAACAACATCACAGGATACACCATAAATGTAGAATTTCCCGGCAAGGATTATTTCCTTTTATGGACAAATCCGGGTGCAGGATACATCTGCCTTGAGCCTTGGTGCGGAATTGCAGACTTTGTTGATACCGATTACGATATCACGAAGAAAAAGGGTATTAATGCTCTTGCAGAAAACGACAATTTTATAAGAGAGCATACAATCACATTCTAAAAGAAAAAGCTTCCCCGGCTTTATATTAAGCCGTAGGAAGCTTTTATTATTCTGTTTAACCGATTATTTCTTCAACAACTGCATATGCAGCAGCATCGCCGTTCTCATCAAGACCGATTAAAAGAACGTACATCTTCTTGCCAAGCTCATCCTGGTCAACAGGATGTGATGAATTAATTTCGAAAGGAATAGGTCTGGGTTCTCTATCAAGTCCTGCATCCTTCCAGATTTTAACCATTCGTTCAATTGAAGCCTGAATTCGTTCTTCTGTATACGGTTCATCTCTCCACTCAGCAATCAATACATCGCACACAGTTTCAGGTCCTGCAACCTCAGCAATTAAATTCATTGCACCGACTGAACCTTCATTGAGCTTCACTATCTCTCCGTCGTTTCTATACTTGTAGTGAAAATTATTGAGAATTAATGTGCCTGTTACATCCGTTGTTACATCTTCGGGAACAGCTACAGGAACACTTACGGGCTTTGACATAATAACAGTCTGAGTATCAGGGTCCCAGTTAACTGTTGAACCGAGCTTTTCTGCAATAAATCTTACAGGTGTATATGTTCTGTCGTTTTCGATAAACGCAGGGCTATCGAGCATTTCTTCAACGCCGTTTACAACTGCAACTGCGGAGTCAATTGTGAGCTTGATTTCAACATCTTCACTCTTTACAAGAACAGTTCTTGTTTCTCCGTCCCATGAAACCTCTGCACCGAGATTTTCTGCAACAAATCTTGCAGGAAGCATAGTACGGTCGTTTCTGATAATAGGCTGAACGTCACTTTCTTTAACTTCGCCGAATACGCTTGCAGTATTCTGACCGATTGAAAGGGTAAATACTTCACTCAAATTATCTTCTTCGGTTTCATAAACAACGTCTTCAACAACGTCATATACGGTTTCATAAACTGTGTCATATACAACGTCGCCTACAGGTGCAATTTCAAAGGCGAATGCTACCATTCCACCCAACATTCCAACACCCGGAACTAAACTGAGCATTACTGCCGCCAACATAATTGATACGATTTTTTTCATTTCTTTCATCTCCTGTTTTTATTTAGCAGTGTTATAAAACACTGTTATATACATTCTATTTTTCTGTTTCCTCTTCCACAGACGCTTCTTTTTGTTCTCTTAATGCATTCTCCTCTTCTGGCTCGTTCACACTTTTAAGAATTGACATAAATTCCTTACCCGTGATTGTTTCTTTTTCGAGAAGGAACTCTGCAATTTTATCAAGAGCTTCGCGATTTTCGGTGAGGATTGAAACTGCCTGCTTATAACATGCTTCAAGAGTTACTCTTATTTCCTCATCTACACCCGACATGGTTTCCTGAGAACAGTTTGCAACACGTCTGCCATCGAGATACTTGTTCTGTATACTTTCAAGACCTACCATTCCAAAACGGTCGCTCATACCGTAGAGAGTTATCATATTACGTGCCATTTCAGTTGCACGTTCAATATCATTTGAAGCTCCCGTTGTTTTGGTATTAAACACAACCTCTTCCGCTGCGCGGCCTGCAAGAAGAACTGTTATTTCGTCTATAATCTCGTCTTTATTCATCAGGTACTTTTCTTCTTCCGGCACCTGCATAGTATAGCCGAGAGCACCCATTGTACGGGGAACGATTGTTATTTTGTGAACGGGGTCTGTATTCTTTGAAACGGCAGTTGCAAGAGCATGACCCACCTCGTGATATGCCACAAGCTTCTTTTCCTGCTCCGACAAAATGCGGTCCTTCTTTTCTTTACCTGCGATTACAACCTCAACCGCATCTGCAAGGTCCTCCTGGGCAACAAGGCTTCGTCCCATACGAACTGCACGGAGAGCCGCCTCATTTACCATATTGGCAAGGTCGGCACCCACTGCACCGCTTGTTGCAAGTGCGATTTCGTGAAGGTCTACAGTGTCTTCCTTTTTAACATTCTTTATATGAACCTCAAGAATTGCCTCACGCCCCTTAAGGTCGGGCTTTTCAACGATAATACGTCTGTCAAATCTGCCCGGACGGAGAAGTGCTTTGTCAAGTGTTTCAGGGCGGTTTGTTGCCGCAAGAATAACGATACCCTTTGACGAATCAAAACCGTCCATTTCAGACAAAAGCTGATTAAGAGTCTGCTCACGTTCATCATTCGAGCCGAGCTGATTATCACGGCTTTTGCCGATAGCGTCTATTTCGTCGATAAATATTATACAAGGTGCGTGCTGAGCCGCCTGTTTGAACAAATCACGGACACGGGATGCACCGACACCTACGAACATCTCCACAAATTCCGAACCTGAAAGTGAGAAAAACGGGACATTTGCTTCACCCGCAACAGCTTTTGCAAGCAAGGTTTTACCCGTTCCCGGAGGGCCTACAAGAAGTGCACCCTTGGGCTGTTTCGCACCGATTGCAGTGTATTTTGCGGGATTATGAAGGAAGTCAACAATTTCGTTAAGGGATTCTTTTGCTTCTTCCTGACCTGCAACATCCTTGAAGGTTACGCCTGTTTTATTCTGCATATACATCTTTGCTTTGGACTGACCAACGCCCATAATTCCGCCGCCACCCATTTTCTTCGAAAGGGACCTGGAAACAAGGAAAAACATTCCGTATATGAATATCATAGGTAAAATCCAAGCCATAAAGAATTCAAGTATGGGGTTTGAATACTGGATGGGGGTTGAATATTTAACTCCCGTATCATCCAAAAGCTGATAGAGCCTGTTGTCGGGAATATAGCCTGTATAGCATATTTCCTGCTCTTCGCCTCCGCCGCCCCAAAGCTTTAAAAGCTTATCGGTGGTAGATTCCGCTTCCTGCTTCTTTTTAACAATTGTTATTTTATCTGCAGAAAGGGATACTTCCTCTACCTCTCCCGTTTTAATCATTTCAAGAAATTCACTGTAAGCAATTTCCTTTGTTTTGGGAGAGTTTACCGAGGTAAGCAGAAAATTTAGCAACACCGTCGCTATAATTGACACTATAAGCACCGCAATAAATGGATTTTTTTGCGGCATTTTATTTTTATTGTTCTTATTTTTATCTTTTTCGTTCATAAAAGTCCTCCATGCCTATTTAGCATGTTTATTTTACCACTTAAATACTCAAATTGCAACCGTTTTAAAATTTTATGCCGATTGTTTACAAAAAATTCACTTAAATTTCTTTTTTGCCCTCAATAAAATAAGTAGCTTCCATATCCGCCGTTGACAGTGCAAATGCAAGAGGATACATTTCAAAAGCTGTTCCCACATTACGGGCATCCTCAGTTCCTGAAAATCCCATATGATATCTGATTGCAAATGCCTCTTCACGTGTAAGACGCATATATCCATTAATTATGTAAACCGATTTTTCGCCGTGACCGTAGGGCATTTTATCGTCATATTCAAATGTGGGGACTTGAATCCATTTGCCGTTTTCGTCTTTTACATTTCTTGTACCGGGCTTATAGCAGTTGATTTTGCAAAGATCGTGAAGAAGTGCCACGATTGCTATGCTCTCCTCGGAAGCCTCAAAACCATAGGTTTCCTTAACCCTCTGCCTTGACATATAGTCAGAGAGACACTCATAAACATTTATGCTATGCTCTGCAAGCCCGCCTGCATAGGCTCCGTGAAATCTGGCACTTGCAGGGGCAGTAAAAAAGTCACTTGACGGTCCGTCGATATATTCGAGCAATTTATCCGCACCGGAACGGGTTATTTTGGAATTATAAATTTCTATAAACTTTTCTCTCATAATAATTTATCCTCCAAAGTCACAAAAAGGGCTGTTGCCTTTGCAACACCCCTTAATTGCTTAATTATTTTGCAGCTTTTGCCTTCTCTACGAGCTGTGCAAATGCAGCAGGATCAGCTATTGCAATTTCAGAAAGCATCTTTCTGTTCATTTCAATGCCTGCCTTTTTGATGCCGTTCATGAATGTTGAATAGTTCATTCCGTTCATCTTAGCTGCAGCGCTGATACGAGCGATCCAAAGTCTTCTGAAATCGCGCTTTCTGCGCTTTCTTCCTACGTATGCATTCTGCATTGAACGCATAACAGCCTGGTTAGCTGTTCTGTACTGCTTGCTTTCAGCACCTCTGAAGCCCTTTGCAAGCTTTAAAATCTTTTTATGTTTTTTGCGTGTATTTAAAGCACCTTTAACTCTTGCCATGTGTATTAACCTCTCTTTCAAATTTGTGTTTTAACAAAAACACCGGATAATTTCTGACGCGGCTTTTGATACCGCAAATTATTACTTATAGGGGATAAGCTTCTTGATTACAACTGCATTTGCTGCGCAGCAGTAAGCCTGCTTTCTGAGATGTCTCTTTCTCTTTGTTGACTTCTTGTTAAGAATGTGTCTTCTGAATGACTTGTTCATTTTTACCTTGCCATTCTTTGTAAGAGAAAATCTCTTAGCTGCACCTCTGTGTGTTTTTATTTTCGGCATAGTTTTTCACTCCTTAAATAATTAATTGTTTACAAGCCCGTCCGCAATTTACGCTTTAGGCATAAGGAACATTGTCATATTTCTGCCCTCAAGCTTGGGAGCACGGTCCATTGTACCAAACTCGCCTGCCTGCTCAGCAAAACGTGTAAGTAAAGTCGCACCAATTTCGGAATGGGTAACCTCACGTCCTCTGAAGCGGACGGTAACCTTAACCTTATCACCGTTTTTAAGAAAACGGATTGCATGGTTGCACTTCGTGTTAAAATCGTTTGTATCGATTGAAGGTGAAAGCTGAACCTCTTTAACATTTATAACCTTCTGGTTCTTTCTGCTTTCCTTTTCCTTCTTGGCAAGTTCAAACTTATACTTGCCGTAGTCCATAATCTTACACACAGGCGGAACTGCCTGGGGTGCAATTTTTACAAGGTCAAGACCTTTTTCTGTTGCAATCTCAAGAGCCTGAGCTGCAGACATCACTCCCAGCTGACCTCCGTCTGCTGAAACTACTCTGATTTCCTTATCACGAATTTCCTCGTTGATCTGAACTTCCTTACTTATAACTATTCCCTCCTGTCTATGGAACACAAAAAAACGGATGCAAAAACATCCGCACACAAACAAAATAAAACTGCCTGTATTTACCGTAAAACCTGCGTCGTACGGTGAGAGCGGACGCTCTGCTTGTCTTTAACACTTGGAATTATACCAAAAGAAAACTCTTTTGTCAAGCCTTTTTTCACTGTTTTTCTATTTTAGGCAGTTTAACTAAATCATCAGTTTCATCAGTCTTTATTATACGACATTCTGTAGCCAATTCCATTTTCTGTCTTTATATAAACGGGGTTTGACGGGTCCGGCTCAAGTTTTTTTCTTATATTGGTAATGTTTACTCTCAGGATTTTATTATCACCGTGAACATAGGGCCCCCATATTTTTTTCAAAATGCATTCGTGAGTAAAAACGTTTCCGGGCTTACTGCACAAAAGCTCCACAATTCTGTATTCAACGGGTGTGAGTACTATTTCCTTTCCGTCACGTATAATCTGTCTTTTTATGAGGTCGATTTCAAGTCCCGGAGCTGAAAAGCTCTTTTCACCGAAAAATCTTCTCTGAACAACTCTCAGCCGTGCAAGAAACTCCATTTTACTGAATGGGCGGACAATATAATCCTCTCCGCCACTGTCAAGAGCTTTCACTTTAACTCTTTCCGATGTAACAGCAGATACTACAACAAACGGTATACCAAGATTTTTATTCACTTCTGAAGCATTTTCAAGCCCCGAAATATCTGTTATAACAATCTGAGGCAATGTGTCTTTTGCAACATTGTACATTTCTGAAGCCCTTGTAAGCCCTGATGCATTATAACCGTTTTCCTGTAAAAATTTACATATACGCTTCTCAACAGTTTTTTCTTCCTGGAAAACAAGTACGGAAATATCCATTTTATACCGCTCCTTTCTGAATATTTGACATAATCTGCGTGGAAATAATCAAATGAAAACAGGAATTTGTATTATTTTATTCGATTATATTAATTATATCCCAAATCCCACCATTATGTCAACACATTATTTTAAATATATTGACAATTCTGCTTGTTTAATGTATAATATAGTAGGATTTTTGTGAGTCGGAGTGAGTGATTTATGATATTGATTTTTCAGAGTGGATACAAGTGCGAGGACAAGCTTCGTTTGTTCTGCGGACTGTTTTTTTCAGAAAATGAAGATGTTATTATAAGCAGCGGCTTCGCAAATAACGAAAAAATCATAAATGTGTATACAACCATCACATACTTTGGAAAGGTATACGATGACGATTATTACTATAGCATAGATGATATAAAAACCGAAAAAATGCTTAAAAAAGCATTTGATTCGGCAGTAACAAAAAGCTTTTGCCATGCGGCAATGAAGATTAAAAAAATTAATCTTCCCTGGGGTGTTATGAGCGGTATCCGCCCTGCCAAAAATGTTCGTGAGTTTTTGGAAAGCGGAGTAAAAAAAGAAAAGCTTATGCCCCTTCTTTATAAGCTCTATGAGGTAGAGCCTGAAAAAGCACGACTTGCAATGACGGTTGCTGAAAACGAAAAGGAAATTCTCAAAAAGGCAAAGCCCGATTCTGTAAGCGTTTATGTAGGAATTCCCTTTTGCCCCACAAGATGCCTTTACTGCTCCTTTGTTTCCACAGATATAAGAGTAAGCGGAAAATACATTGAGGAATATTTAAACCTGCTGCTTCTGGAAATTGATAAAACTACAGAAATACTTAAAAAATCCGGAAAACGTGTTCAGAATATATATATTGGTGGTGGAACGCCTACAACTCTTTCGGCAAAGCAGCTCACTTTGCTTCTTAAAAGGCTTGAAACTCTTATCCCTCCCGAAGGGCTTGATGAATTTACTCTTGAAGCAGGCCGCCCCGACACTATTACGAAAGAAAAACTTATCTCAGCAAAAGAGGGTGGAGTTACCCGTATAAGCATAAATCCTCAGACAATGAACGGGAAAACGCTTGAACGGGTAGGCAGAGCGCATACTCCCGAAATGGCAGAAACCTCTTTCAAACTTGCAAGAGAAGTAGGTTTTGATAACGTTAATATGGACCTTATCGCAGGGCTCCCCGGAGAAACTCTTGAGGACTTCATATACACTGTTGATAAAGTATCAGAGCTGGGCCCCGAAAATATAACTGTACATTCTATGTGCATAAAAAAATCAGCAGATTTCAGATTTTCAGGCGAAGAGCTTGCCGCAGGTCAGCTTATGAACAGTATGCTTTCCTATGCTCAGAACAAAATGAGTGAAACGGGCAGAGTTCCCTATTATATGTACAGACAGAAAAACATTTCGGGTAATCTTGAGAATGTAGGATACTCAAAGCCCGGGTTTATGAGCTTTTATAATATAAACATAATGGAGGAAACACAAACCATTATCGCCGTAGGCTGCGGAGGCAGCACAAAGGTTGTTAAAGATGGTAAAATAACCAGAATTTTTAATTTTAAAGACCCGAAAACCTATATCGACAGATTTGATGAGATACTTCTTAAAAAGGACGAAGTTCTCGGACTTATGTAAAGAAAGGAAGACGCAATATGGCACAGAGCATTACCGACAGAATTGCAGACGAATACGACCGCATACGTTCAGATGCTAAAGTGGCACGGAACAAAAGGATGGAAGAAGTGCACGGAAAATTTCCTGAGCTTGAAGAAATCAGACTGAGAATAGCAGCTGCCGGTCAGAACGCCGCAATGGAGCTTTCAAGAAATATTGATAAAGAAGACGAAATCAGAAAAAATCTTGAAGAAACAATTCAAAAGCTGGAAGCAAGGCGTATGGAAATAATACGTGAAAATAATATAGACGAACACTACGACCAAATTCGCTATGAGTGTACCGACTGTATGGATACAGGATTTGTCGGAAACGAAAAATGTAACTGCTACAGAACGAAAGTTACACGATATACATACGAGCAGTCCAACCTTTCAAGACATATGCGTGATATTTCATTTGACCGATTTACTTTCAAGTATTTTGATGATGATAAGGATACAAGCGGAATTTCTCCACTTATGCGAATAAAAAAAGCCTATAAGGCAGCAAAGGAAATGACTGAAAACTATGAAGAATACGATAAGAGCTTTTTGTATTTCGGAGATGCAGGAACGGGCAAAACCTTCCTTGCAGGCTGCATCGCCAATGAGCTTATTAAAAAAGGACATTCGGTTGTTTATATAAGCGCAGGTAAGCTTTTTGAAATGATGGAAAATAAAAAGTACAGCCGCCGCCGTGAGGAGGCTGACGACGAGCTTATTGCCTCCGCATACAGCTGTGAACTTCTTATTCTTGATGATCTGGGAGCCGAGGCACCTTCAAAGCTTGCACCGTCATTCGCATGTGACCTTCTAAACGAGCGTATGATGGCAGGCAAAAAAATGATAATCTGCACAAGCCTTGACCCCGACGAGCTTTCAAATGCCTACACTCAAAGATTTGTTTCAAGATTTTTTGAACACTTCTATGCACTTAAGTTCACAGGCAAGGACATAAGAAAGCAGAAAATGTATGAATGATTTAAAAGACAAAACCGTGTGCTTTACAGGGCACAGGGAGATAATTCATAAAGGTCTTGACGATAGACTTGACGAAATCATAACAACTCTTGCAGAGAACGGGTTCCTATATTTCGGCACGGGCGGGGCAAGAGGTTTTGATTATCTTGCCGCAAAAAGCGTGCTTCGGGTACAGGAAAAATATCCTGATATAAAGCTGATTATTGTAGTTCCCTGCTCCGATTATTACGACCGTTGGATGAATGACGACAAGAGCCTGTATTTTGAAATCTTAAAAAAAGCACACAAGGTAAAGGTGATGAGCGACCACTACTACAGAGGATGCATGCAGGTGCGGAACAAGCACCTTGCAGACAACAGCTCCGTTTGTGTTAATTATTTGTACAAGCCTGAGGGCGGTACTGCCTTTACCGTAGAATACGCCCGAAAAAAGGGGCTTACATTGGTGAGTGTTATATAAATGGACATACTATCATTTTTTGACAGCGGTGAATATATTAAATGCATTTTCTGCGGCAGACTGGTTAGAAAAAGCAAATGTGCAGAAACGGCAGGAGAAACAGGCGTATGCAAAGACTGCAACAAACATCTCCCTATAGTTCCCGTAGGTACAACCTTTCAGGAACACAGAAACTATATAGACTATTGTATGTCAACATTTTTCTACAGAACGCCTGTTCGTGAGAAAATTCTGAACTTCAAATTCAAAAACTGTACTGCATATGCAGATATTTTTGCTCAGTATATGTATGTATACTACAGCTCCGTAACAGATGAGGCGGACTATCCCGACTGCATAGTTCCCGTTCCCTTATCAAAAGAACGCTTTAAAGAGCGAGGCTACAATCAGGCGGAGCTTCTGTCACAACCCCTTGCAGAAATGCTGGGAATTGAGCATAATACAGATAGCCTCAAAAGAGTAAAAAACACTAAAAAGCAATCAGAGCTCCTCCCCCGCGACAGAGGTAAGAACATCGCAGATGCATTCGCTGTCGAAGGCAACGCGATTTTTAATAAATCAATACTGCTCATAGACGACGTATATACAACGGGAAGCACAGTAAAGGAATGTGCAAAAACCCTTACAGATGCCGGAGCAAGAAACGTACGTGTATTTACCTTAGCCCGCCAACCGGGACTTCCAAAGAGTAAAGAATATAATGATTTATTAGGAAACTAAAAAATCCGCAAAATGCGGATTTTTTAGTTTTCTATTTGCTGGTTAAGCCTTGCCATTCTCTCGTCCAGGAAGGTTACGATGTTTGCACAGTCGTTAAGCTCCTCACAAAGCTCTGCAGGAATGCTTGACTTATATTTATATCTCATTTTATGTTCAAGGCTTGCCCAAAAGTCCATAGCAATAGTTCTAATCTGAACTTCAACCCTTACGGTTTCAACCTTTGCAGAAAGGTATACAGGCACTTCAATAAGCATATGGTAGCTTCTATAGCCTGTGTCCTTCGGGTTATTAATATAGTCCTTTACTCTCAGGACCTTAATATGCTTCTGAGCTTCTATAACGGTAGCAATATTATATATGTCGTTTGTGAACGAACAGATAATTCGTATACCTGCTATATCGTCAATATACTTTACTGCATTCTCCCATGTAGGCTCCCAGCCTCTTTTTATGAGCTTACTGGAAATGCTCTGAGGTGTTTTAAGCCTTGATTTTACGTGCTCTATAGGATTTGACATAGAACGTGAAACAAATTCATCATTGATTGTTTCAAACATAACATTAAGGCTCTTTAGTGCAGATTTGTAATTAATAACCGCGTTGGAATACTCCTCAGCAGTCATGCTCTCTATTTTCATGGTATTCTCCTTTCCCCTCCGGATAATTTCACCATAATTAAATTATACTATACAAAATCTAAAAATACCACCCCTGAAAACAAAAATTAATAGTAATTTAACAAAAAATATGAAAAAAGAAACCCTCGCCCGGGTTTCTCTTTTCTGAAATAACATTATTCCCCAAGAATGTTTCTTATGTATTCGTCAAATTCCTTGTCGGGAAGTCCTGCAGGTGAAGTAGAAACACTGCCTGCCGCCATTGCGGGCATTGCACCGTTTTCAACAAAGCCTCTGCCGGGAGCTGTGTGACGGGCAAGGTATTTCAGATACGCACCGTAAACAGAACCCATTTTGTCGAATTCAGCTTTAAATTCAGGGTCGTTATCGTAGAGGAAATTGAAGTTGAAGTCAGCAAAATACTTCTTTATATCATCCTCCTGCTCCTTCATTTTCATTCTGAAAAGCTGGTAACGCTTCTGCTGAGCCATCATCTGGTCATAAAGCTTTGCTTTGTCTGCTTCATTAACAGGCACGGGCAGGCTTTCCGCAGGTACAACCTGTGCGGGAACAGGAGCAGCCTGTGTAGGAACTGCTTTATCTGTTGCTTCTGCCTGAGTTGAACGAACAGCTTCGCCGAGAGCACCAAGCTCTGCAATGATTTTGTTCATATCATCCCTGAGAGCCTGAATATCGTCTGCCATAACTGCCTGACTTTCGGAAGCCTCTGCAATCGCCTCGGAGTTTTCCTCAATCATAATGCCGTCGATATAACGGTCGAATTCAGCATCGCTCATCTCCTTTACTGTCTTTTCCTTTGCCTTCGTTTCTGCCTCCGCAGAAATGTTTTTGTTTTCAGATTTCTTTTTCATAAAAAAATCTCCTTTCATTAATTTTTTTGTTGCGATTTTCTATCGCAATTTAATCATACCACAAATCCTGCGGAAAAACCGTCATCTTTTATGGGGCGTTAAAATCCGTCAAATTTTGCATAATATAAGTCAATATTGTGTATTGACTTTTAATAGGGAATATTGTATGATTTAGGTGTGTGTTATAGTTACAATATAAGTTGTAAGGAGACTAATATTATGGCAAACGATCTTGACAAATTCAAGGACCTGTCAGCAGATGAAGAATATGTTGACAGAAGCAAAAAGCTCAAAGTCGGAATTATTGGAACAGGCTGGATTGCAGAATCTCACGTTACAAGTCTTAAAAATTTTGACGACGTAGAAATCGTAGCAGGCGCTGACCTCGTTCCCGGCAAAGCGGAAGCTTTCTTCAAGCAGTTCGAGGTAGAAAACGCTCGTTGCTACCCCGACCACAAGTCAATGATTGACAACGAAGAGCTTGACGCTGTATGTGTATGTACATACAACAAAACACACGCTGAGTGTACAATTTACGCTCTTGAACACGGAATACACGTTATGCTCGAAAAGCCCATGTGTGTTACAACAGAAGAAGCTGTTGCAATTATGAAGGCTGAAAAAGCAAGCGGTAAAATCGTATCAGTCGGCTTCCAGCCCAGATTCGACCCCAACATGAAGCTTGTTAGGCAGATTGTTCAGTCAGGAGAGCTTGGTGACATCTACTATATTCAAACAGGCGGCGGAAGAAGAACAGGTATCCCCTTCCCATTCGGCACAACATTTATTGATCCCGAAACAGGCGTTATCGGCGCTATGGGAGATATCGGATGCTATTCGCTTGATATGGTCCTCAATGCAATCGGCTATCCCAAGCCCCTCACAGTAACAGGCTATACATCTGACTTCTTCGGAAAGAATAAAAACTATGTGGGCTACACAAAGAAGGGAAAGCAGGAATATGCAGACGTATTCGGTGTTGAAGACTTTGCTGCTGCATTTATAAGACTTGAAGGAGGAATTATTCTTGATTTCAGAATTGCATGGGCAATGCACCTTGATACTCCCGGTGATACAATCATTATGGGTACAAAGGGAAGCCTCAGAATTCCTTCAACCGAATGCTGGAACGGAACAGTTGGCGGCGACCTTACCATTTATCACGATATGGCAGGAGAACCTATCAAAACTGTTATCCCCCAGATTAAGAGCAATGTAAAATGCTTCGAGGTTAAACTCAGATCATTCCTTGATGCAATTCACTCAGGGGGAAAAGCTCCTGTTCCCACAAGTGAAATACTCTACAACCAGGCTATTATAGACCACATTATAAAATCAGCTAAGGCAGGCCGTGAAGTAGAAGTTGAAATCCCCGAAATTTAAGTATTAAAAAAACCAGGAATGTCACCTTCAGAATACAGGAAATCAAAAAAGCTGAACGAAAAATCTCGTTCAGCTTTTTTATACAAAATGGTATTTTCCTTTGCCATACCCTTTCACTTCATCAATGAGGTTATTATTTCGCATTTTTGAAATCAGTCCGCCTGCTGTTGAATACGCAATATCGCATATTTTTGCAACATCATTTCTTCCGAAAACTTTTTCAGTACCAACCACATCATACAATTTCTTAATATTAGTCTTTGTTTGAATATTTAACTTTATTTGAGCCATTCGCGTATCAATAGCTACATTATCCTTTTCAATAGCTATATTTTTACAATCAATAGCCACTTTTTTTGCTTCAAAAAGATTATTTACATGCAAATAACGATTTTTTAATTCATTATTCTCATTCAGAAGAAGATTACGAATAAAGGCTTCCAAATACTCTGTTGTTTCATAAATATTATCTTTTAAATTAGTATAATTCGCCCTGACCAGTGCATTTCTGAAATACCAGGCATTCTCAGCAAAAATATCATTAGTTGCTTCATATCCTAATGATCTAAGATATTTGATAAAAAACACTGCAGTAGTTCTTGTGTTTCCCTCTCCGAAAATATGAATCTGCCATAATCTTGAAATAAAATATGCCAAGTGATGAATAATGTCATCCGTTGAAAGTCCTTTATAGCTGAATTTCTTTTCTAAAGCAAAATCATATTCTAATGTTTCCCGAAGCTCTGACGCATTTCCGTACAAAACCGTTTTACCATCGAGAACCCATTCTTTTTTTGTGATATTATAATCCCTTATCTTACCTGCATGTTTGTAAATTCCGATAAATAATTTTTTATGGATTCCTATATATTCACTAGGAGAAAAGGAAAAGGATTTTTCAGATAAAATAGATGCAATACGAACAGAAACCTTATCGGCTTCCTCCGTTCTGTCTTCATATGTTTTTTGGGGATTTGCTGCATAATAGCTTTCTATTCTTTTCTCGGCATCTGCCATAGATATATTTCCCTCTATATTTTCTATAGCAGTCTGAACCAGATGTTCTGACGGTTGCAATCCATCAACCGCCTGCAAACCTATTGCTGTACTCCACGCATATCCCTTGTATCTTTTATTTGGTTCTGTTTGCCTGATATACTCTTTAAAAGGATCTCGATTCATATTTTTGCCTCTCTGCACAATTTGGCCGACTTCAACTTTGTTAAATCTATTTTACCACAAATTTACTAAAAAATCAATAGCTATTATTTTGCTTTTTTATATACTTTCAAAAAAAAGCTGAACGAAAAATCTCGTTCAGCTTTTTTATTTAATTATTAGCCTTCAACAGGAGCACCTACGGGACAAACGTTTGCACAGTTGCCGCAGTCGATACATGTATCTGCATCGATAACGTACTTGTCATCACCTTCGCTGATGCAGCTTACGGGACATTCTGAAGCACAAGCACCACAGTTGATGCATTCATCAGTAATCTTAAATGCCATTTGAAAACACCTCCCTTTATATTGTAAGCCTTTCTGCTGCTGCAGAAAAGTCTTTCGGCAAAAATCATATATATGAAGATCCTTGTCTACTTAAATATTGTATCACAAAAGTTTTTATTCTTCAAGTGATTTAAAAATTTCTTCATCAAATTCATCAATTTCGTCATTTTTTCGACCGTTTTTGAGAGTTTTTACCTCATCACCCGAAAACTCATGCAAAGACTGGTCAGAAGAGTTTTCAATCCTTACATAAACCTTATTCTTAAGAACGCTGATGCTCTCTACCTTTCCGTCACCCGACGGCGTCTTAACAGTAGCACCCATTCTGGGAAGCTTTTTTAGCATATATTCATAGCCTTCCTGCTCATAGTTAAGGCAGCACATAAGCCTTCCACACGCCCCTGAAATCTTGGTGGGGTTAAGTGATAATCCCTGCTCTTTAGCCATTTTAATAGAAACAGGAGCAAACTCACCCATAAATTGTGAACAGCAGATATTTCTGCCGCAAACACCGATACTTCCAACCGTTTTGGCTTCATCCCTCACACCGATTTGTCTGAGTTCTATACGGGTACGGAAAATAGTTGCAAGGTCTTTTACAAGCTCTCTGAAATCTATTCTACCCTCGGCAGTAAAGTAAAACAAAAGCTTACTTCCGTCGAAGGTATACTCTGCATCCACAAGCTTCATTTCAAGACCGTGCTTCTGTATTTTCTCTTCACAGACTTTAAATGCGTCTTTTTCTTTTTTTCTGTTTTCCGCATTTACTTCTTCGTCCTTTGAGGTAGCAATGCGGACTATATCTTTAAGGGGCTTTTCAAACTCGCCGTCGTTTATTTCCTTTACAAGAACAACCTCTGCAAATTCAATACCCCTGGCAGTTTCAACAATAACCTTATCATTTTCATTTATTTCAAGGCCGGCAGGGTTAAAATAGTAAATCTTGCCTACAGGCTTAAATCTTACGCCTACAATTTTCTTCATTAAAGAACCGTTTTCTCCCTTCAGAAATCACTTTTTCTTCTTTGCAAGTCCGCCGTCAATATCACGGTTGATTGCTGCGTTAATATCTCCGTCGATAGGATTATAAGTGCTGAGCTTTCTTACAAAGGTAACAATGTAATTGTTATCAACAACAGGCTGCTTTGCTATTTTAAGCTTATTATCTTCCATAATAACTGCAAATCTCGTTTGGTCGCCGAGCAAATTCCACACGAATCTGTCTTCCATAAGAACAAGACCTTCACCTGTTAACTTATTATCCTCTGTACCAAGCAAGAAACCGTTACGGTCTTTCATTTCGGCACGGAGATATGTAATATTTTCAGGGCTGACTGTAGCCGTAATTTCAAGATCGATTGCATGCTCCTTACAGAACCATTTATCCACAAAAGTAATAGCACGGCTGATTTCTGCAATACGCTCAGGCACGTCCAGGTATGAAGTCGGCAAACGCTTATAACCCTCATATGCCGCATTGAGCTGTCCGTTCTGTGCAAGATACATTGCACGGGCATATTCCACAGAATCCTGTAAATCCCCTGATTCTTTATATCCTGAGCTTTGAGAGTTCAGGCGTTCAAGAATGGCAAGTGCATCATCATACTTTTTTTCATTGATAAAATCAAACGCCATCTGATATTCAATTTCATTTGTATATTCCTCAAGGAGCGTTTCAGAGTTTTTGTATTCTCCAATAAGCGATATTCTTTCACGGGCGGTTACATAGTCTCCCGCTTCAGCCGCTGCAACAGCCGCATCATATTTAACCTTCAGCTCGTTATGCTGCTTTACATATACAAATGCACTTACAAGAAATACCACAACGGTGCTTATTATAAGTGTTAATCTGATTTTCTTATCCATAATATTAACCCTTTACTCCTTTTCGCTGTCAAGAGTGATAATGTAATGTATGTATTCTCTTGAAAGCTCTATAAACTCATCCATATCGTACACTGCCGTCTCACCCGTGAAAATAACAGCTGTACTTTCGTCTGCCATTCTTTTCACAAAATCAGCAAGGATTTTTGATGTGGCAGATTTACCATGGAGAGATTTTACATCTTTAATAATAACAAAGCAACGTTCAGTCAAACGATTGATTTTTTCAATATCAAACGCTTCATTCATAATAAATTCATTATATTCAAAAACAGCCGTATCTTTTCTGCCAGAGAATATAAGGTCTATAAGAAGCTCATCTGCAGTTCCGTCAGGGTCCTGGATTATTATTACAGGCCTTGCCCCGTTTGCTACAGTAAG
The DNA here is from genome assembly GCA_045649825.1 of Clostridia bacterium. Lineage (GTDB taxonomy): Bacteria > Bacillota > Clostridia > UBA1381 > UBA1381 > RGIG9115. The sequence continues at coordinate 20,501 of JAZRQO010000026.1, read as the reverse complement.
CTCCAGCAATTCATATGCCCTGTCTTTCGTTAAAGCCAATTCAAAAGCCATAAAACACACATCCTTTCCTATTTTAACACAAAAGAGGATTTTTGTCAATGTTTTTTGTTATCTAATTTGTCCGCTTCCATAGATGATATATTTTGATGATGTAAGTGCTTCAAGGCCCATAGGACCTCTTGCATGCATTTTTTGTGTACTTATGCCGATTTCTGCCCCAAATCCGAATTCAAAGCCATCGGTAAACCTCGTAGAAGCATTAACGTAAACAGCTGCCGCATCAACACGGTTTAAAAACTTTTGTGAGATTTCATAATCATTCGTCACAATAGCTTCTGAGTGCTTTGTGTTGTAACAGTTTATATGGGCAATCGCCTCGTCTGAATTTTCCACAATCTTAAGAGAAATTATATAGTCGTTGTATTCCTCATACCAATCGTCCTCGGTTGCCTTTGGAAGGTCGGGGTAGACCTTTGCCGCCTTTTCACAAACACGGACTTCAACATCATTGTCAAGGAGTGCCTTGATAAGTTCATCTGTATGCCCGAACTCTTCATCTATCAGAACAGTTTCACAGGCGTTGCAAACAGACGGTCTTGAAACCTTGGCGTTTATAAGAATATTCTTTGCCATCTCAAGGTCTGCCGTCTTTTCTATATAAACGTGGCAATTTCCTGCAGCAGTTTCAATAACGGGAACTGTGGCGTTTTCTACCACGCTTTTTATAAGCCCCTTGCCGCCTCTGGGGATAAGTACATCAACATACTGCGACATACGCATAAGCAATGTGGCGGTTTCACGTGATGTATCCTCTATTATATTAAGGCTTCCCTCAGGTATACCTGTGCCATATGCCGCATCCTGCATTATTTTCATAATGGCAATATTAGAGTTTATTGCCTCCTTGCCGCCTCGCAAAATAACACTGTTTGAAGTTTTAAGGCAAAGTGCCGCCGCATCTGCAGTTACATTTGGGCGTGCTTCGTATATGATTGCAACAACTCCGAGAGGAACTCTTTTTTCACCGATTACAAGCCCGTTAGGTCGTTTCCACATACGCTTTACTTCGCCTATGGGATCATCAAGGTCTGCGACCTTTCTCACACCGTCTGCCATTGCCGAAATGCGATTTTTATCAAGTTTAAGCCTGTCTATCATAGGTGCCGAAACACCGTTTTTTTCTGCATTTTGAAGGTCTGTTGCGTTTGCACTAAGTATTTCGTCAGCTCTTGCCTCAAGGGCGTCTGCAATCGCCATAAGAGCATTATTTTTACAAGTGCAACCTTCAAGAGCATATGCTGCTTTTTTTGCTTTTTCGCCTATAATTTCAAGTGAGGTCATATTTCCTCCTGTTCTGTGTGGTTACGTGATACAAATAGTGTTCCCACACTCTTCCCTTCAAGAATATCGTAAAGACTGTCGATATTTTCGCCATTTGTAATTATCATATTTATTCCGGAATTAGTTGCAATCTCTGCCGCGTCAAGCTTTGTTATCATACCACCTGTTCCTCGGTTTGAGCCGACACCACCTGCAAGGGAACGAACAGATGCCACATCGGTTACACAGCTTATAAGCTTTGCATCCTTATTTTTATGAGGATCGCAATCGTAAAATCCGTCAATATCAGAAAAAAGAACAAGAAGGTCTGCATCTACAAAATCTGCAACTATGGCAGACAATGTATCGTTATCACCGAATTCGATTTCTTCAACGGAAATGGTATCGTTTTCGTTTACAATAGGAATTATTCCCATCTCAAGAAGTGCATTAAAGGTGTTTTGAGTATTCCTTTTACGTCTTGGAATAGCTATATCATCCTTAGTAAGAAGGATTTGTGCCACGGTGTTGTTATATTCAGAAAAAAGCTTATCATAAAGGAACATAAGCTCACACTGCCCCACTGCAGCGACCGCCTGCTTATACCGAGTTTCTGCAGGTTTTTCGGAAAGACCGAGCTTTCCTACTGCAATACCGATTGCACCCGATGAAACAAGGATGATTTCCTTGCCCTGATTATGAAGGTCTGACAAAACCATAGCAAGTCTGTCCATAAGCTTAAGATTAAGCTTTCCTGTTTCGTATGTAAGAGTTGAGGTTCCCACCTTTACAACTATTCTTTGTGCTTTGTTTATTTCGTCGTATACGTTTTTCATACTATTCTTCCTCTATTTCCACCTGAATAAAACGATTTTATGTTTTCTGAAATCTCCGTCATACATCTTACCCTTGATTCGTAAGCTCCCCACGCCATATGAGGTGTAAGAATTACATTGTGCATATGCTTTACCGAGTTATAGGGGTGATTTTCGGGATATGGCTCTGTTGAATACACATCCACACCAAGACCTGATATTTTACCTGCTTTTATAGCTTCAGAAACTGCTGCTTCATCAAAAACCGCTCCTCTTGCTACATTTATGAGGATTGGCATATTCTCACACATATTAAGCTCTTTTTCACCAATCATTCCTGCTGTTTCAGGAGTAAGGGGGGTATGAACGGATATAATATGGCTTTCTTTCAATATCTTTTCAAGAGTGGATGAATTCTCGTCTTCACTGCGGCGGGTATAAATAACCCTGCATCCAAGAGCCTTTGCAGCATCGGCAACCTTTCTGCCGATATTACCCATACCGATTATTCCCCATGTTTTACCAGAAAGCTCGTAATACACAGGCTCAAGTTTATTCTGCACTCCGCTTTTTGTATACTCTCCAGATACAGTATATCTGCTGTATTCAGGCAAATGACAGGCAAGAGACAACGCCATTGCAATCGTTACCTGTGATACACTCCACGCAGAATATCCCACCACATTACAAACTGCTATTCCGTTGTTTTTACAATATTCCGTATCAACATTGTCATAGCCTGTTGCAGCAATGCATATTAGCTTCAGATTTTTTACCAGGCTGAGATTTGTTTCATTCAGCTTAATTTTATTTATAACAATCACATCGGCATCACCTATATGGTCGGTAACTTCTTCGGGTGTGGTTGTTTTGTAAATAACCGTTTCCCCCAAAGAAGTTATCATATCAAAATGCATATCATCGCCCAGAGTGGCGGCATCGAGAATAGAAATTTTCATAACTGCCTCCTAAATATATCAAAAGGGGACAGGCAGTGCTTACGCACACCTATCCCGCTGAAATCATACAGAAAGCTTCTTTGCAAGCTTAATCAAATCATCCGGAAGTGTCTTCTTCAGTGCAAGACCTTCTTCTATGGGAATATCGGTAATTCTACCGTCCTTCACGCAAATTACACGATTACTCTTTCCTTCGAGAAGAAGTTCAACTGCATGAGCACCCATTTTACTTGCAGTAACACGGTCACGTACCGTGGGGCTTCCGCCTCTCTGAACGTGTCCTAGAATAGTTGCTCTTGATTCAATTCCTGTTTTTTCTTCAATTTCCTTCGCAAGCTCTATTACACCGCCAATGCCTTCAGCAACAAGCACTATGCTGTGACGCTTGCCTCTTGACTTACCTTCAAGAATAGGTCTTATAACATCTTCGTCAAAGTTCCATTCACATTCAGGAACAAGTACCACGTCCGCACCGCAGGCAATAGCCGCATTAACTGCTATGTAACCCGCATTTCTTCCCATAACCTCAATAACTGAGCAACGGTCATGGCTGGTTGCAGTGTCACGAATTTTGTCAACTGCTTCTACAACTGTGTTAAGACATGTGTCATAACCAACAGTATATTCACTACAGTCAATGTCATTATCGATTGTGCCGGGAATTGCTACAGTGGGAAGCCCTTCTGCACACAAATCCTTTGCTCCTCTGAATGAGCCGTCACCGCCTATAACAACAAGACCGTCAAGCCCGAAAACCTTTGCAACTCCAACAGCCTTCTTAACGCCTGCAGCTTCCTTAAACTCAAGGCAACGCGCAGTGAAAAGTGTTGTACCACCTCTCTGGAGTATATCGGATACGCTTCTTGCGTTCATTTCTATAAGGTCACCATTTATAAGACCGTTATATCCTCTTTTTACACCCATAACACGGATGTCGTGATATGCAGCAACACGAACAACTGCTCTTATTGCAGCATTCATTCCGGGAGCGTCACCACCACTGGTAAGAACGCCGATTGTTTTAATTCTGTTTTCCATTTTCCTCAATCCCTTTCACTCATTATCAGCAGTTCCTGTGCCTCCCCCGCTTCTGTCTGCGGCACAAGAATATCGTAAAACGCCTGACTTTCATCATCATTCGTCTTTTTCTTAATCATAACAAGAATGCCGTGGCTTTCAAGAAGATTTCTCACTTCAACAACAGCCTCAATCCCTTTAACGAGATAAACAACAATCCACATTTTTGCTCTCCTTACAGGCTACCCGGCTCTGTTACTTCCGGACCACCCGACAAATAATTTTTTCAAAATACTCCGATTGTACTCTATTTTAAACTATTTAGTCAAAAAAATCAATAGCTTTTTATCCCATTTAGAGTATTTTTACTATTTTACTATAACATTGCCTTTTCCAAACAGATTTTCAAGAGATTTTGCACATTTTTCCGACATATTTACACAATATTCTTTAGGAGTGGATACATACTTTTTCTCGTCGTTAAAGTAAAGAATAACAGGAATATTGCCCCTGTTTTTATCCGCAATCTCTTTTAGGGACAAAATTGTTTCTTTGCTATTTGTATTCATTCTTACATATACTTTGGAAATGGTTTTTGTTTCCACATCATCCATTAGCATTACATCATCAACTGTAAGCTTCGGTTTTTCATCTACCCTCACGGATGCACTTCCGCGAATTACAACTATTTCTCCCTCTTTCAGCTTACTTGAAAAAGCAGTATATACCTTAGGGAAAACGATTGCTTCCACCGTTCCTGTTATATCTTCAACTTCAAGAAATGCCATCTGAGCACCGCTTTTCGTTGTTTTAACCTTCATACTGTTGATAATTACGCAAACAGTAAGCGAATCACCGTCGGAAACTCCGCCCTCTACAACCGTGTATTCACCGTTTTCATCACGTTCTGCAGCACTTATGAGCTTATATAAATTATCACGGGTTATACGAAGCATACGTTCTTCATATTCATCAAGGGGATGCCCCGAAAAATATATTCCCGCCGTTTCCTTTTCCATAGCAAGAAGGTCACGCTTACTGAATTCCGAAACATCAGGGTACTCTATATCAAACGTTTCCTCGTCTGCACTTCCCATATCAAACAGGCTCATCTGTCCCTCTATATTGTTGCGTTTGGTCTGAGCAATGCCATCGAGAGCAAGCTCATAAACCTGCATAAGCTGAGAACGCTTAACGCCCATTGAATCAAAGGCACCGCATCTTATCAAGGATTCAAGAGCACGTTTGTTGAGATAGCCTCCTGCCATACGTTCAAGAAAGTCGGCAAAATTTTTGAACTTTCCTCTTCTATTCCTCTCCTCAACAATCTTGTGAATTACATTTCTGCCCACATTTTTAATTGCAGACAAGCCAAACCTGATAGCACCGTTACTCACGGAAAAGCTGTCGTAGCTTTCGTTTATATCAGGGGGAAGTCTGTCTATTCCCATTTCTGTACAGTTTCTGAGATAGGCATTAATTTTCCCCTGGTCGTCAATAGTTGAAATCAGAGCCGCCATAAATTCTTCAGGATAAAAGGTTTTCAGGTATGCAGTTCTGTATGCCACCACCGCATATGCCGCCGCGTGTGATTTATTAAAAGCATAGTTTGCAAAATCGCTCATTTCATCAAAAATTGATGATGCGATTTTTTCGTCAATTCCACGGCGTATACAACCTTCAATAATCACATTGCCGCTTTCATCATCAAGACCGTAAATGAAATTTTTACGCTCGGTTTCCATAGCGGAAGCCTTTTTCTTGCTTATAACACGGCGCATAACATCAGCCTTACCGAGGGAATATCCTGCAAGGGACTGAACTATCTGTAAAACCTGTTCCTGATACACCATAAACCCGTAGGTTACATTCAGAATATCCTCAAGGAGAGGATGTTTATACTTTATGTCTTCCGGATGCTTTTTGTTATGAATATAGCTGTGACGCTGGTTCATCGGTCCGGGGCGATAGATAGAAATTCCTGCAATTATATCTTCCAGGCAGTCGGGCTTCATCTCCTGCATAAAAGCCTTCATTCCGTCACTTTCAAGCTGGAACACGCCGTCTGTATTGCCCGAAGAAATAAGCTCATATACCTTCGGCTCATTAAAATCAAACTTTTCGGGGTCAAGCTTTATCCCTCTGGTTTTCTCCACAAGCTTTACGGCATTTTCAATCACCGTAAGATTGCGAAGTCCGAGAAAATCCATTTTGAGAAGTCCGAGTTCTTCCACAGTATCTTTTGTAAATTGAGTTGTGATGGAATCTTTACCGTTGTATACAGGGATATAACTCGTTATCGGCTCACCTGTTATCACAACACCTGCCGCATGAGTAGAGGCGTGACGCGGCAGTCCCTCAAGAGCTCTTGAAACTGTTATAAGCTCCTTAACTTCGCTGTCATTTTCATATAACTTTCTTAAATCAGGGCTAGCCTGCAACGCTTCATCAAGTGTTATTTTAAAGTCGTTGGGGATAAGCTTGGCAACTGTATCTCCCATAGCATACGGAAGAGCAAGAGCACGGGCAACATCACGGACAACAAGCTTTGCCTTCATTGTTCCGAAGGTGATTATCTGAGCTACCTGATCCTCTCCGTACTTTTCAACAACATAATCAATAACTTTCTGCCTTCCCTCGGGTGCAAAATCAATATCAATATCCGGCATACTCACACGCTCAGGATTTAAAAAGCGCTCGAAAATCAGCTCATATTTTATGGGATCTATGTCTGTTATGTGCAAACAATACGAAACAAGACTGCCCGCTGCACTGCCTCTTCCAGGCCCGACAGGCACGGAAACGGAACGTGCATAACGTATGAAATCCCACACGATGAGGAAATAGTCTACAAAACCCATATGTTTTATTACTGATAGTTCATAATCAAGTCTTTTAAATAATAAATCGTCAGGATTTGTGTATCTTTCAGCCAATCCCTCACGGCACAGTTCGTAAAGATATTCAAAACTGTTTTTACCGTCAGGGACATCAAAATTCGGCAAATGCCTTGTTTCAAAATCAAAGTCTACAATGCATCTGTTTGCAATTTTTACAGTATTCTCAAGTGCTTCGGGAATGTTTGCAAAAAGCCTGTTCATCTCATCAGGAGATTTTAAATAGAACTCATCCGTTTCAAAACGCATTCTGTCAGAATCCCGAACAGTTTTGTCCGTCTGAATACACATTAAAATGTCCTGGTATTTTGCATCCTCTCTCCCTATATAATGGACGTCATTGGTCGCAACAAGCCCTACTCCCACCTCATTTGCCAATCGTATAAGCTGTGGCAAAATCTGCTTTTGTTCACTGATTCCATGATCCTGCAATTCAATAAAATAGTTGTTACGTCCGAGGGCCTCGGCATATTTATTTGCAATTTTTAAAGCTCCCGAATAATCTCCCGCCAGCAGCTTTTTGGGGATTTCCCCCGCAAGGCAGGCAGAAAGAGCTATAAGCCCCTCCTTGTGACTGCAAAGCAATTCAAAATCTATTCTGGGTTTATAATAAAAACCCTCTGTGTATCCTTTCGATACAAGTTCAATTAAGTTTTTATATCCGATTTCATTTTCTGCAAGAAGAACAAGATGTGAGTATTTACCGTCACCTGAATTCTTTACAAATCTTGATTCAGGAGCAACATACACCTCACAACCTATAACAGGATGTATTCCCTGTTTTTTTGCTTCCTTATAAAAATCAACTACGCCGAACATAGCTCCGTGGTCTGTTATTGCAAGAGAGGTCATACCAAGCTCCTTTGCTTTGGTAATAATCTTCGGTATGCTCGCCGCACCGTCGAGCAAGCTATATTCAGTATGTGTATGAAGATGTACAAAATCAGCCATATTCAGCGCCTCCTTTCTTAAATATCCTTTGCTATTTCCATTATTTTTGTCATTCGGTGATTAACGCCCGATTTACCCAAAGGCGGAACAAGCATTTTCCCCAGCTTCTCCAGGCTTGCATCTGGGTTTTGGAGCCTCAGCTCTGCCAGTTCCTTTAAATTATCAGGCAAAATAGTCAGACCTTGTTTTGATTTGATTTTTCGTATTGCCGCCAGCTGACGGCCTGCCGCTTTGGCAAGCTTTTCTGCATTGGCATTTTCACAGTTTACCTGTCGGTTTACTGCATTTCGGATTTCCTTTTCCATCTGAGCAGAGTACATAGCAAGCGCTCCTGCCCCCGCGCCCATAAGTCCCAGAATATCAGCTATTGCCTCCGAGCCTTTCAGATAAACAAGATAATGGCCTTTCCTGTATGTTAATTTTGCAGGGAACTCCATCTTTAAAAGAAGCTTTTCCAATCTGCCTGCACTTTTTTTATACTTTGTATCAAATTCAAGGTGATAAGATTTTTCGGGATCAAGCACACAGCCACCACCAAGAAATGCACCTCTTATGTATGCGGCACGGCAACAGTCAAGCTTTAAAATCTCATCTTCAAATTCATTCTCGGTTTGCTCATCCGCCAAAAAAAGACATGCTCGCAAATTTTCTAGCACGGCACTGTCTTCAATGAGTATTCTTTTTGATTTTTCTCCCGAAACAGACGGAGATGTTCCGATACATTCCTTAAGGTCGTATATTATTCTGTCTGCAAGGAGCCCGTGCTCTGTAAGCAATTTAAGACGACTTTCGGAAAAATCACCCGAAAAGCCCACAATTCCTGCAAGCTCGCTTCTGGTGCAATAGGGGCAATCAGAAGAGAGCTTGCAGAGCTTTTGTTTTATATCCCATGAAAAAGACATAATTTACCTCTTAGTTTATTCTTTGTCAATATCCCTGTATACGCATCTTGCGTTATAACCCAAGCCTTCAAGGTATGCCATAACTCTGTTTGCAAAAGTCACACTCCTGTGCTTTCCGCCGGTGCAACCGACTGCAACAGTCAAAGTCAGCTTACCTTCTTTAATGTTAAGGGGAACAAGAAATTCCAACATATCCTCAAGCTTTTTGAGATATTCCACACTTTCCGGATATTGCATAACGTAATCCTGTACTTCCTTGTCGTTGCCCGTTTTATGCTTCAGCTCTTCCACATAAAAAGGATTGGGCAGACAGCGTACGTCAAAAACAAGGTCGGCATCAGACGGAGCACCGTACTTAAATCCAAACGCCATTACATTTATGCGTATGGAAGAAATTTTGGAGCCGTCCACATATATATCTCTTAGCTTATTATACAAATCCCTCATTTTCATCCCTGATGTATCAACTACCACATCTGATGATGTATAGAGGTCTCTTAGCATTTCACGTTCTGCTTTTATGCTCTCCAGAAGCCCGCCACCTGCTTCAAGGGGATGGCTTCTGCGGGTTTCTTTATAACGCCCCACAAGAGTTTCGTCATCTGCTTCAAGGAAGAGAATATTACATTCGTGCCCCTGCTGCTTTATAAGACGAACCTGTTCCAGAACCTGGGCAATCATTTCGCCCACTCTTGCATCAATTACAAGTACAAGTCTGGAATTGCCATCACCTATCGACATATACATTTCCATTAGCTTCGGTAAAAGAACAGGTGGAAGATTGTCTATACAAAAACAACCTATATCTTCAAAAAAACGAAGTGCCTGTGACTTGCCCGCACCTGACAAGCCCGTAACTATTGTTAATTGCATTATTTATCACATCCTAAAAATCTGACTTCAGGTTCCATCTCTACGCCAAACCGTTCCATTACACATTTTTTTACATAGTCGCAAAGATTTTGTATATCCCTGCCCGTTGCATTACCTTTATTTATAACAAATCCTGCATGCTTTTCACTTATTGCGGCTCCGCCTATGGCAAAGCCCTTCAAATCGCAATCTTGGATAAGCTTTCCTGCAAAATATCCTTCAGGGCGCTTAAAGAAGCTTCCCGAACTCGGGTATTCCAAAGGTTGAGAAGCAGACCTCTTTTTGAGATATTCGTTCATTTGCTCACGTATATCCGCCTCATTCCCCTTTGTTCCTTTTAAAACCGCACCTGTTATAACACAACCAGGGTTATTTATGAAGTAGGATTTTCTGTAGCCAAAATCCAGTTTTTCTGCTGACTCCGTACGGAATTCACCGTTTTCGTACCAGGACACGCTAACAAGAAGATTTTTTATCTCACCACCGTATGCTCCTGCATTCATAAATATTGCACCGCCCAGGTTTCCGGGTATTCCTGCCAGGAATTCAAAACCTGCAATATTGTTTTTTGCCGCAAAATCAGCAACAGCGGAAAGCTTCGCTCCGGCCTGCGCCTTAACGGTGATGCTATCTTCAAGAGTTACTGAATTCATTTTTCTGCCTATACAAAGTATAAGCCCTCTGAAGCCTCCGTCCCTGCCCACTGTATTTGAGCCGTTTCCCATTACGTGATAATCTATACCATTGTCACGGCAAAACCTGATTGCAGGCTCAATCTGCTCCTCAGACACATATAAAAATCCGTCTGCAGGTCCGCCAACCACCATTGTAGTATGCTTTCTCAGCGGCTCATCGAAAAGTATCCCGTCAAATTCTGCACTTAATTTATTTTTTAATTTTTCATCAAACAATATCAGGATCCTCCGTTGCCATATTTATTTCCATCTGGCGCATAAGTCTGTTATTAAGCTCAACTGCCGCATTATAACCCATTTTTTTCTGCCTGTTATTCATAGCCGCAACCTCAACTATAACCGCAAGATTACGTCCAAGCTTAACGGGAATTGTTATTGAAGGAATGTTTATTCCCATAATATTTGTGTATTCATCCACCATTCCCAATCTGTCGTACTGTTTGCCTTCAACCCATGGCTCAAGATGAATTATCATATCTATACTCTCGGTATTTTTAACAGCGCCCATACCAAAAATTTCTTTCACGTCAACAATACCTATGCCGCGAAGCTCAACAAAATGCCTGATAACATCAGGTGACGTTCCCACCAATGTCTTATCTGACACACGTTTTATTTCAACTGCATCATCTGCCACGAGGCGGTGTCCTCTTTTAACAAGCTCTATAGCGGTTTCGCTTTTTCCTACACCGCTTTCACCCATTATAAGTATACCCTCGCCGTATACTTCAACAAGCACCCCATGACGTGTACGTCTCGGTGCAAGCTCTACGTTGAGATATCTTATAAGTGCACTCATAAATGAGGATGTTTCCATCTCTGTTCTGAGAATTGTACGGTTATATTTTTCTGCTGCCGTGAGCATTTCGGGAAATGCCCGTATATCTCTTGTAATTATAATAGCAGGGAAATGATGGCTGAAAAATTTGTCAAATATCTCTGTCCTCTCTTCACTGGAGAACTGTTCAAGATAAGTACATTCAACCTTACCTATAACCTGGACGCGGGTTGTATCAAAATAGTCGAAGAATCCCGCCATCTGAAGTCCCGGACGGTTAAGGTCGGAGGATGATACATAAACCTTTTCTATATTATCCGCTTCATAAACCTTTTCAAGCTGAAAGGTTTCGATTATTTTGTTAAGAGCAATTTTAAATTCGCTGTTAGCCATAGATTTACTTCCCTTCGTTAATTAAGACTGTTTTTGCAAAGTGCAAAAATCCAGGAGTTTTATACATACATAATTATTATACAACATATTTTTTAATTTTTAAATAGTAAAAAGTAAATTTTTTTTGAAAAATATATAGAATTTTTTTTTGTTTTTTTGAATTATATGTGCAATTCAATGTTTTTTTTGAAAAAACAGGGGTTAATAAAAAAAAATTTAACAAAACTCTTGCATTTTATTTCATTTTATGTTAAAATCATTCTTGTTATTTATGAATTGTTATACTTGGAGGTGTAATAAATGGCTAAATGTGATATCTGCGGTAAGGGTGTGACATTCGGAATCAAGATGAGTCACTCTCACAGAAGATCAAACCGTGCATGGAAACCGAACGTAAGAAAAGTTAAAGCAGTAGTAAACGGTTCTGTTAAATCAGTTTACGTATGCACTCGTTGCCTTCGTTCAGGTAAGGTTGTACGCGCTGTCTGAAAGCAAATTGTCTGAAGATTACAGCTTGGCCGTATGGCCGGGCTGTTTTTTCGTGCAAAGCAATTTTTTCAATATGATTAAATTTTTGTGATTTTACTTTACATTATATAAATTTATGGTATAATGATTGCAGAAGTCTTGCTTTGCAAGCCTTAGTGGCGTTGCCGCCATATATCTTCGATATATCTGCAACATTGACGGCTGCGTAAAAATGTCCTTGCAAGCAAACATTTTTACTTATGGTATAATGATTGCAGAAGTCTTGCTTTATAAGCAAACATAGTTACTATGATATACACTCGGAGCAGGGTTGTGAACCTTGCCCATAAAAGAGGTGAATCGTAAATGGAAAAGCTTATCATAAAAGGCGGTGCCCGTCTTTCGGGAGCTGTTGAAATCAGCGGCGCGAAAAATGCCGCTGTTGCAATAATCCCTGCCTGTATCCTTCTTGACGATAAATGCAGGTTAGAGAACGTCCCCGACATTCAGGATACAAAGCTATTTATAAAAATTCTTCAGCTCTTAGGTGCTGAAGTTTCATATATCGATAATAACACAGTTGAAATCGACGGTTCAAAAATCACAAGCTTTGAGCCTTCACGGGAGCTTACCCGCAAAATGCGTGGTTCCAGCTATCTTATGGGGGCACTTCTCGGTCGTTTCGGTAAATTTGTTATGGATACACCGGGAGGCTGTGATTTCGGTACACGTCCCATTGACCAGCATATAAAATCATTTGAAGCCCTTGGTGCAAAAATCAACGTAACCGGTAGTGTTATAAAGGGCGAAGCTATCGCTGAAAAACTCGTTGGCGAAGATATATACTTCGATATCGTTTCGGTTGGTGCCACAATCAATGCCATATTGGCTGCTGTTAAGGCGAAAGGCACTACCGTTATTGAAAATGCTGCAAAAGAGCCTCATATAGTTGACCTTGCAAACTTTTTGAATGCAATGGGTGCTAAAATCAGAGGGGCCGGAACTGACACAATCAGAATTCGCGGTATTGAAAAGCTCCGTGGTGGCACATATACTATTATTCCCGACCAGATTGAAGCTGGCACGTTTATGATAGCCGCCGCCGCAACAAAAGGCGACGTTACTATCACAAATGTAATCCCAAGGCACCTTGAGCCGATAACTGCAAGGCTTGTGGAAGCAGGAGCAGAGGTTTATGAATACGACGATAGTGTACGTGTTTTTGTTCCTGAAAACAAAGTGTTTAAAAGAGTGAACTTCGTGGCAATGCCATACCCGGGTTATCCTACGGATATGCAGCCTCAGCTCGTTACTTTCCTTTCAACTGTAAAGGGAACAAGCACTGCACGTGAAGGCGTGTGGGAAGACAGATTCAGGTATGTTGGCGAGCTTAAGAGAATGGGTGCTCAGATACGTGTTGAAGGCAAGCTCGCAATCATTGACGGTGTAGATAAGCTTTACGGCTCCGCCGTACGTGCTCTTGACCTAAGAGCAGGTGCAGCTATGATAATTGCAGGACTTATGGCCGAGGGTACTACAGAGATTACCGACATCTATCACATAGACCGCGGCTACGAAAGATTTGAAGAAAAGTTTGTACGTCTTGGTGCAGACATTAAACGTATAACCGTAATGGATAATGTTGATTAAATAAAGAAGGGAGTTTCCGGAATGATACAGTTTATGTCACTTGTAAGCGGTTCGTCAGGGAACTCTTCTCTTATTTCCGACGGAAAAACCACGCTTCTTATTGATTGTGGAATTTCAGGGATAAAGCTTACGGAAAGATTGAACGAAGCAGGCTTTGCTCCCTCGGATATTTCAGGGCTTCTCATAACTCATGAACACAGCGACCATACCTGCGGTGTGGGAGTTATTGCAAGACGGTTCGGCATCCCCTTGTATGCTACAGAGAAAACATTTGCCGCAATGAATCCGGGAAAGATTAATCCCGAACTTTTCAATAATATATGTGCGGGAAAAACATTTTCAATCGGGGATATTGATATCCATCCCTTTTCTATCCCCCACGATGCCGCAGACCCCGTAGGCTACAGCTTCTATGCAGAGAACGGGAAATATACACTTGCAACGGATATGGGATTTATGCCTGATACTCTCTTTGACGAGCTAAAAGGAAGCCGTCAGATTATACTGGAATCAAACCACGATATTGAGATGCTTCGCTTTGGAACATATCCCTACTATCTGAAGCAGCGTATTCTTTCAGAAAACGGACATATGTCAAACGAGCTTTCGGCAAAGGTTTCGGTCAGGCTTGCAGATTGCGGCACGGAAAGCATTATGCTTGCACATCTTAGCCGTGAAAACAACACTCCTGAAATTGCAGAAATAACAACCCATAACGCATTATGCTCTGAAGGTTTTTCAAACGTTAATCTATCGGTTGCGTCAAGATATAACGTAACACGATTTGCAGTATAAAGGAAACAGATATGAATATTGATATAATAGCTGTAGGCAAAATAAAAGAAAAGTTTTTCAGAGACGCTGTTGAGGAATACTCAAAGCGTCTTTCTGCTTTCGTGAAGCTATCGATAACTGAAATTCCCGACGAAAAAATTCCCGATAATGCTTCTGAAAAAGTAATGCAGAAAATAAAGGAAACAGAAGGCAGAAAAATACTCTCTAAATTAAAAGACGGTTCAGTTGTAACTATGTGCATTGAAGGTAAAGAACACTCCAGCGAAGAGCTTGCTGCTTTCCTAGAAAAAACCTCAAACACTGCAAGCCGTATAACCTTTATAATCGGTGGTTCTCTTGGACTTTCAGACGATGTAAAGGCACGGTCAGACCTTCGTATGAGTTTCGGAAAAATAACACTTCCCCATCAGCTTATGCGTGTAGTTCTTGCGGAGCAGATTTACAGAGGCTACAAAATAATTAATAATCAGAGCTATCATAAATGAAAGGAAATTTCCAATGGCTAAAAGCAAAACACAGTATATATGCTCAGACTGCGGCTACCAAAGCCCAAAATGGATGGGTAAATGCCCCGGCTGTAATAAATGGAATACACTTATAGAAACAATTGTGAATGATGAGCCGTCACCTCATAAACCATCTGCTGCAAGGTCGGCACCCGCAACTCTTCCAAAATCAATCAAACAAGTTGAGATTGATAATTACACACGTTACACAACAGGTATCGGCGAGCTTGACAGGGTTCTCGGCGGCGGAATTGTAAAAGGATCCCTCATTTTAGTTGGCGGAGACCCCGGAATAGGCAAATCAACACTCCTTTTACAGATTTGCGAAAAGGCTGCAACAGACAAGAAAATCCTCTACGTATCGGGAGAGGAATCCGAAGGGCAGATAAAACTCCGTGCGGAACGTCTTGGAGTATCCGGTGAAAACCTCTATCTGGTTTCGGAAACTGATATTGAAACGGTAGCAGATTACATAACCGCAATAAAACCCGAAATAGTCATAATAGACTCAATTCAGACAATGCACAGGCAGGACATTGCCTCAGCTCCGGGAAGTGTGCCCCAGGTAAGGGAAGCCACCAATCTGCTTATGTATATTGCAAAACAGAATGATATTTCAATGTTTATAGTAGGCCATGTAACAAAGGACGGGTCCCTGGCAGGGCCAAGAGTGCTTGAACATATGGTAGACTGTGTACTCTATTTTGAAGGGGACCGTCAGATGGCGTTCAGAATACTCCGCTGCGTTAAAAACAGATTCGGCTCCACAAACGAAATAGGTGTATTTGAAATGCAAGCAAAGGGCTTAATTGAGGTAGAAAACCCATCAGCAATGCTCCTTGACGGACGCCAGGAAAACTCATCAGGAAATACTGTTGTATGTACTATGGAAGGAAGCCGAGGTGTACTTGCAGAAATACAGGCGTTGGTTACCCCAACAGGCTTTGGAAACCCCAGAAGAATGTCATCGGGCATTGACATAAACAGGCTTTTGCTTATGATTGCTGTGCTTGAAAAGCGTGCAAAGCTCAACCTGTCAAATCAGGATATTTACATTAACGTAGCAGGAGGCCTGAAGCTTGACGAAACTGCAAACGACCTCGGTCTTTGTATTGCTATTGCCACAGGGCTTAGGGATGTTTGCCTTCCCCCTGATATGATATTTATAGGCGAAGTTGGCCTGGGCGGTGAGCTTCGTACAGTTTCACAGCTTGAAAAAAGGCTTACGGAAGCGGCAAAGCTTGGCTTTACAAAAGCCGTAGTCCCCAAAGCCGCACTCCGCGGCGTTAAAGCTCCAAAGGGCCTTACGGTTATAAGCGCTGAAACAATTACCCAGGCATTATCGGCAGCAAAGAAAGCTTCAACTGAATAATCACTAAATAGACTGTTGTTTAATACAACAGTTTATTTTTTTATACATATTTTTCTTAAAACAGCAGAGAATAACAAAGACTTATTCAGAAAGGAATGATTATTTTGAAAAAGCTATTTAGTATTTTAATGGCACTTGCCGTTGTTACGAGATTTGTTTACATTGAAGCTCCGAAAACGGTTTATGCCGCAACAGCTTCCGACAATCAGCTCTTAGCCCGCGCCGTTAACGGAGAGGCCAGAGGTGAGCCTTACGAAGGACAGGTTGCAGTAGCAGCGGTTATACTAAACCGTGTGAAACACTCCTCTTTCCCCAATACCATTGCAGGCGTTATTTATCAGCCGGGAGCTTTTACTGCAGTGAGCGACGGACAGATTAATGTGCCTATCGACCCCAATTCAACGGTCTACAA
Source organism: Clostridia bacterium (assembly GCA_045649825.1). GTDB lineage: Bacteria > Bacillota > Clostridia > UBA1381 > UBA1381 > RGIG9115. Next base: position 3,698 of record JAZRQO010000026.1, on the reverse strand, counting down.
AGCTTGCCGTGACGCCCTTAACGGCTGGGACCCCTCAGGCGGTGCCATTTATTATTTTAACCCCAACACCGCAACAAACGCTTGGATATGGTCGCGCCCCCTTATACGAGTAATAGGCAGACACCGTTTCTGCAAATGAAAGGAGTAGCTTATGTATTCAGATAACTCTATGCGACGTCAGGCGATAATTTATACAATTCTTGGCGTACTCCTGGTTGGTGCTTCAATTTTTGCAATATACCAGTTTAAAGAAAAGCAAAGACTTGAAATTCAACTTGACAACCAATACGCCCGTTCATTTTATGAAATGACAGAGCATGTAGAAAATATAGAAACAGACCTACGTAAAAGTATGCTTGTTTCATCCCCCGCGCAGCTTGCCCATCTTGCAGGTAACATCTACCGCACATCAAACTCTGCAAAAGCTTGCCTGGGTGAGCTTCCCACGGGAACACTTCAGCTTGACAACACATCACGTTTCCTCTCACAGGTAGGCGACTATACCTATGTTCTGTCGCAAAATGCAATTAACGGAGAGAACATTTCCGACGAACAATATAAAGATATAGCAAGCCTTACCGAGTATGCGGCTGAGCTTAGCAAAGCACTTTCGGAAACACGTACTGCAGTAGAAAACGGCGACGTCACCTTTACTGCCGAAAACGGGATGAGCGTAGCGTATGCAGCAAACGGAATAATAGAAAACCTTGAGAATGTAGAAACCTCATTCCAGGAATATCCATCACTCATATACGACGGTCCATTTTCCGAGCATATAGAGAATATGCAGTCGCCAATGCTTTCGGAGGCTACGGAAATTGGTGTTGAGGAAGCAAGAAGAAGAGCTTCCGAGTTCTTAAAACTCCCTCCCGAGCTTGCAATATATGACGGCGATACTACAAATACAGCGATGGATGCTTACAACTTCTGTACCGACTCCGAAGAACGGCAGTGTGTAAGTATAACAAAAAAAGGCGGGCTTGTTCTTTACTTTATCAAAAACAGAGATGTTAAAGAGGAAAAAATCAGCTTTGATGAAGCAACACAATACGCTCAGGACTTTTTGCAGAAAAACGGATTTTATTCTATGGAGCAAAGCTATTACGAAAAGCTTGACGGAATTGCCGTTATAAACTTTGCCTATGTGCAGGACGGAATAAAGTGCTATTCCGACCTTATAAAGGTAAAGGTAGCCCTTGACAATGGCGAAATCCTGGGCATGGAAACAGGCGGATACCTTATGAACCACGAAAGCCGTGCAATCGGACAACCTACAATCTCTATGCAGGAAGCAGCACAAAAACTAAACCACCACCTTGAATACAAATCAGGCAACCTTGCCCTTATACCAAAGGACAGCCTTGAAGAGGTGCTTTGTTATGAATTTCACGGCAGCTTTGCAGGCAGAAACTATATTATTTATATAAACGCCTTCAACGGAAGAGAAGAAAAAATCCTCATGCTTATAGAATCCGAAAACGGAATTCTCACAATTTAAATTCACAAAATTATGTGTTAAATCATATAATGTTAGTATATAAAGGGGCTGCCAAAAGAAGCAGCCCCGTATATTAAAGGAGAGAAAACCATGTGCGGAATATCAGGTTATATAAATTTCAAGGATAATTTTATTTCCGAAAGAGAAAAACACCGCCGTATTACCCATACCATAACCAAAACCCTTCGTCACCGCGGTCCGGACAGCTTCGGAGAATGGGTGGGAGAGCATGCAGCCTTCGGACATTCGCGCCTTGCAGTTATTGACCCTGCAGGTGGGCTTCAACCAATGGAAAGAACTGTTTCCGGGTATCAGTTTGTTATTACATATAACGGTGAACTTTATAATACAGACGATTTAAAACAAGAGCTTAAACAGTTCGGCTACTGCTTCACAACTCAGTCCGATACCGAAGTTCTTTTATATTCATATATTCATTACGGAACTGAATGTGCAGAAAAACTTAACGGGATTTATTCCTTCTGCATCTGGGACTCTATGAGACAGCGTATATTTATGTGCCGTGACCGTTTCGGAGTTAAGCCTCTGTTCTATGCTCTGAGGGGCGACACTCTGATTTTTGCATCGGAGCAAAAGGCTATTCTTGCATATCCGGGGTTCAATGCCGAGGTTTCCAAAGAAGGACTTTGCGAAATATTTGCTCTAAGCCCTGCACGCACCCAGGGTATAGGTGTGTTTGAGAACATAAACGAGCTTCGTCCGGGAAGATACCTTATTGCAAACCGTGACGGAATAAAGATAAAGGAATATTTTTCCCTTAAAGGAAAAGAACATAGGGATTCATATGACGATACGGTAGAAAAAACAAGAGAGCTTGTACGGGACAGTATAAAACGTCAGCTTGTATCAGACGTTCCAATCGGCACCTTACTTTCGGGAGGACTTGACTCAAGCATAATTTCTGCAATCGGTGCCATAGAAATGAAAAAACAGGGAAAACAGCTTTCTACGTATTCATTTGACTATAAAGACAATGACAAATACTTCAGAGCAAGCTCTTTCCAACCCGACAGCGATGCTCCCTGGGTAAAGCGGATGACGGAAGCATTTGACACAAACCACACCTACCTCTTCTGTGATAACGATATTATGCTGGACTATCTCACAGAATGTGTGGAATCAAAGGATTTGCCGGGAATGGCGGATGTTGACGCATCGCTTTTATATTTTTGCCGAATGATTAAAACCCATCACACCGTGATTCTCAGTGGAGAATGCAGTGACGAAATTTTTGGTGGCTATCCCTGGTTCAGGGACGAAAAAGCATTTAAAACAAGGGCTTTTCCCTGGTGTTACGATTTGGAAATGCGTAAAAACATTCTTCATCCCGAGGTTGAGCGGACTTTGGACCTTGACAGTTATTCTTCTATGCGATATGAGGAGTCTGTGGCAGAAACGCCTCGTTTTGAAGGCGATAGCCCGGAAGAGGCAAGGCGAAGGGAGATTGCGTGGCTTAATCTCAATTGGTTTATGACGAATTTACTTGACAGAAAAGACAGGATGAGTATGGCAAGCGGCCTTGAAGTCCGCGTTCCCTTCTGCGACCACAGAATTGCAGAATATGTTTATAACGTACCCTGGAGTATAAAAAACAAAGATAATGTGTCTAAAAGTCTTCTACGCGAGGCTGCTCGGGGAATACTTCCCGATGACGTTCTTATGCGAAAAAAGAGTCCTTACCCAAAAACCCATAATCCCGTGTATGAACAGATGGTGCGTCAAGTTATGCTTGAAACAATATCCGACCCCAACGCACCACTACTCGCTCTTTGCGACAAAAAGAAAATCGAAGATGCCTGCAAAGGACACTCAGATTACGGAAAGCCCTTCTTCGGTCAGCTTATGGCAGGACCACAGTTTATAGGCTTTCTGCTCCAGGTAAACCATTGGCTTAAACACTATCATATAAGAATTGTATAAATAACAACCGCAACAAAGGTCGGCATATGCCGACCTTTGTTGTGTAAAATTATTTTCCGCAAAGGACTTGACAAAACAAGAACTTTTTGGTATAATAGCGAGGTTGATAAAACATACAATATGCGGATATGGCGGAATTTAAGTGAGATTCCAAATCTTTGATTTGGTTACTCGAACTTATGCATGGGAGCGTAGCGAGTCGTTGCAGACGCGGCTGACAATTCCGACCATTAAAACTTAATACTATAATGATATGCGG
>JAZRQO010000025.1:0-6422 GCA_045649825.1 Clostridia bacterium | reverse complement strand
GAAATGCAATACTTGTTTGTTTGATTTATATTTTTAAGTGTATAAATTATAGATACAGGCAGGTGTTGCATTTTGTTTTGCAAAGAAATTATTGAGTAAAAATTAAAGCCTCCAAGGAGTCAATCTTAGAGGCTCATTCTTTTTTATTCAATTATCGCAATAATCTGTGTAATAAACTTGCTCTTGTCTTTATGTTGTGGCGGTCCTTCAAGGTAAATGTTGCGGAACACACCCGTCAGCTTCAGGCTGTTTTCTTCTGCATAGGAAACAAGTCTTTTTCGTGCTTCGGGGATTTTCTCATAAGCTCCGTGATGAAAGAATGAAATTCCTTTGTGTTCGGGATTGTTACTTACATATTCACCATTGCTTCCTTTCGGTACGGCAACGCAATATGAAATCCCCTCGGGAACTTCGGCTGTGTACTCTGTATAATACATTCGTCTTGTTGTATCTGTTCCGTATAGTCTCATTGCTTCAAGTGCCGTATCTCTTAAAAGATTTGTCTTGTCTGCAATCGAAGTGGAATTATATGTACGGCAATAAATGGTTTGGGGTGCAATAGTGATTTCTCGTATAATATCACCTTTTTTCTGTGTTCTTTCCTGCAATTTCTCTATGGTGAGAATAAGTTCATCCTTCATTTTTTCAAGCCTGTCTATCATCGGCTGCAGGTCAGTGGTATCGTTGAAATACTCACGAATTTCATCAAGAGAAAGTCCCAAGTTCTGAAACACACGGATTGTGCGGATTTGTGTAAAGGTATCAATAGTGTAATATCTATTGCCGGTGCTTCCGTCTTTCTTGTCGGGTGTTATAAGACCTTTTGTTTCGTAGTTCAGTATAATTTTTCTTGTAATTCCGATAGCTTTTGCAATATCGCCAATAGAAAACAAATGTTTATTTTCCATAAAAATCCCCTCATTCTATAACATAAAATAAACTTTTTTTAAAAAGATTAAAAAAATTTCAAAAAAGTATTGCATCGCCCATTGATGGACGGTGTATAATCATTATAGCATAGAATATTTAATTTTTCAAGATGTGGAGGGTGATAAATTTGAAACTGAAGGATTATTGCATTAAGGAAAGAAAGGAGTACCTATTAACAGAGTGGGATGACGAAAAAAATCTTCCGTTCACCCCTGAAACAATCAGTCATTCAAGTTCCGTGCCTGTATGGTGGAAATGTGAAAAAGGTCATTCGTGGCAGACGCAGCTTAGAAGCAGATCAACTACACTTACAAAGTGTCCTAAATGCCGTGACGCTGAACTGAATAAAAGCAGAAAACTTAAGGTAAAAGAACTTTCGAAACGATTGAAGCCCGAATAAGTTATTTAAATTAAATTTTATGATACGAAAGAAGGAATGAACAATGAAAAAAGTGCTATGTATGCTTTTGTGTCTTTGTATGATGATTGGCATATTGCCAACAACTTTGGTTGCAAATGCACAAACCGATTCAAAAACAATGACGTTTGGTTATGCCTATGATGTCCAGCGAAATCCGGCTTTCCCAACAAAAAAAGGGGATAAAGTTACAGTTTCCGGTTTCCAGACTCCGCTAAGATACGGTGCAAGTGCTTCAGGCAGTATGATACGTTATGAAAACAGTGCAGGCACCTGGACTCTTACCGAGGTTGGAACTTTCGGTAATATAAGCAAGGTTTCGCCTGCACCTACAAGCAACTTAAAGCCTATAGTAAAAACGGTTGCTGAAAGCTGCGGTATATCCGATATGAACAGTATTGTAATTCACAAGCTGACAGGTATAAACAACAATCTTGTCGGCTATGGTGTTGTACTCTGTATTGATGAAGACAACGGTCAGGCTTTGTTTTTAGCTGACCTGTTCAATCAGTCCGGTGCGGGCTTTTTCTTATCAAAATCAGAGGTTAAAAGTAAATCGGTAACAATTACTGCTGACAAGATAACACAGGCAAGCACAGAGAAAAGTGAAAACTCAGATGTTTCATCCGACGCAAAACCTGTTGAAGCTTTGAATTTCACTATGGATGAGCCTTATGCGTGGGAGACGGCGGCAAAAAAAGCAACCGTTGAACAGAGCAGTCAGGTGGAAGTTACAGATGTGAAATGGAACGGTACAATGTGGAATCCCGATGGCTCCTTTATGCAAAATGCAAGCTATACAGTTGACATCACAGTACACATAAAGTCAGGGTCAAATATGTATTTTGACAAAAATAAGCTCCGTATTAAAATCAACGGAGAATCGGGTGCAGAAGCAGTTGAAATATCAGGTGACAAAAAACAGGCTGTTATCCGCGGATATTATGATTACCTGAAATCCAAAGACCAAGCTGCATTAGAGGAAAAAAAGCAAGAAGAAGCGAAGGCAAACAGAAAAGGTACAGCAGTCAGCAAGTTTGAACCCGGGGACTACGGCACTGCAAGATTTAAAGACAGGCTGAATGTGCATTTGGAACCTAAAACAGGAAGCAAGGTTGAAAGCATGTCGGATTATTCGTATCTGGATGCTCAGGCAAACCTCATTACAATTGTTGAAGCCTATGTTCCATCCATTAACCGTGAAAACGAATTTTTCCATGTAATAAAGTATCCTGACTATGATGGCGGTATCGGTTATGTTCCGGCGGATGATAAAATTTTTGACTGTTACAGGGAAGGCAACAACGCAAAAAGACCTTACTATGAAAAGTGGAAAAACAAAATCAAAATCGGAGACCCCATAGAAAAAATCAATACATATGCGCTGTCTTTCCCAAATGGTATTCCTACATATGGATTTAAAGGCAGCGATGAAGAGAAAAAATCCAATTTTTATGTAGAGAAAATTGTATTTGAGCATCCCGAAGGTGTAAAACCGTTTATGTATACATCGGCGGTTGTAACCTATAAAGCAAGAGACGGTTATTACTTTGATAAAAACATTAAATTCGATGAATACCGTGATGCTGCAGAACACACAACAGGTCACAAAATTATAGATGACAAAACAATGGAGGTTTATCTGACAGCCTTCACATGGGATATGGGTATGGATGCAGGTGCAACAGATGCAATGATAGCGTTCAAGAAAACAATGGATAACAGAATGCTTTTGCCTGTTGCGGTAGCTGAATTCAATTTCCCTCTTTTCGATTATTGGGATTTAAAGCTTAAAAGAAGAGATTTTGAATTTAATGAACACTATGTAAATAAATTTATAGAAAAAAATATGCGTACAGAGTATGTGTATCCTACAACTGACGCATATGTTGAAACAACCGATGCAAACGGACATTTTGATATGGTCAAAAATGAGCATGAGTACCCGAGCAATTATACCATCAGTCGTGTTGAAATTGCCGATCTCGATGTTTCGGATGAAATTCCCGGACTTGTTGGTGAATGGGCACTTCTTACAAACGGGCGTTATATACCTAAATCTTGCTTAAAGAATATCAGATTTGAAGATACATTTAAGGGTGCACCTGCAGAATTTGTAGTATCTCCCTTTGAATTTGCAGGAGGCAGCGGTACGATTGATGACCCATACCTCATTGAAACCGCAGAGCAGTTAAATGCAGTTCGACAGGGTCCTAAAAACCATTACAAGCTGATAGCGGATATTGACCTTTCAAATTGGGGCAACTGGGTTCCCATCGGCGGTACGCCTGCTTACGGTTTTATGGGCGGAGGCTGGAATAAAGCAGAAAATTATGCCTGCTCATTCCAGGGTTCATTTGATGGTAACGGTCATGTTGTATCAGGTATGACCATTGTTATAAACGAGAACACTCCTTTTATGACAGAAACAGGCAACTGGAGAGCCTACGGTCTTTTTGCAAACCTTGCATCAAGCCCTGAGGAATATAAAATTAAAAATTTAGGCGTTGTAAACTTTAACATTGATGTAACTTATACAGACATCAAGAAAAATCTTGACCTTTATGCAGGTGCAATCTGCGGCGGTATGAACAGCGGTACAGATATTTATAACTGTTATTCCAAAGGCGGAAAAATTAAATTTAATGTCACTGCAAATGAGGAAGAGGCAAACCGCCCGATTAATGCGGAAAATCTTGACGGTGCACCGCATGTTAACCTTCGCATAGGCGGCATATGTGCAGATGCAGGCAGTGCTCCGGGTCATCGCTTGCACCTTGAAAAATGCTTTAACGACTCGGATATAAGTGTAAATATAACCCATGCAGACAAAAATCTTTATGTCGGCGGTATCGTCGGCGCTATAGATACAACACATATCCACGAATGCTATAACAGCGGCAATATAACACTTCCTGTTGACGAGGGAGACCTTATGGGTTCATGGCATGAATCCATAGGTGCAGGCATTTGTGCTTTTGCATCAATCCCTGAAATCCCGGGAATTTACCATAAACCGCCTGAAAGTGCATCATTTATTCAGAATTGTTACAATTCAGGTAACATTACAGCAAGAGCAGCGGCAGGTATTTTCGTTTACTCGGCTTCGGATATCCATTTTGAAAACTGTTACAATACAGGAACAGTGACAGGTAATGTATCAGATACAAACTCGGGATATTCTGCATCAGATGCTCTTATTCCCGTTACTGCCGTAGTTACGCAGTATGGAAGCGAATACATAAGAAACTGCTACACAAACGGAAGCTCCGTTTCAGGTGCTGCGTGGAAAAACTCATCTGCTCTCGGCAGAAAGGTGCTTGTATCACATCCCGAAGACAATCCGCCGAGCACAGCGTATAACTTCAAGCCTTCTTTTGTGGGCAAATTTAACGATGTTTCGGCAGGTAGCTGGTATGCAAGTCCCGTAAGATGGGCAGTTCAGTCTGAAGTAACTTCAGGCACATCGGAGGTTACATTCTCGCCTGACACAACCTGTACACGAGCACAGATTTTAACATTTATGTGGAGAGCTGCAGGCTCGCCTTCAGCTATTATAGAAAATCCGTTTACCGATGTTAAGGTGACAGACTATTACTATAAAGCTGCTTTATGGGCTTATAGCAAGGGTATGGTATCAGGAACCTTGTTTACAGGCGATACCCCTTGTACAAGAAGTGCAACGGTAGTTTATTTGTGGAAAAACGCAGATTCACCTGCTACTTCTTACAGCGGAAACTTTTCTGATGTATCTGACAGTTCGGACTACGCACAGGCAGTAGCATGGGCGGTGGAAAACGGAGTAACCTCGGGTACATCTGAAACAACCTTCTCACCTGACACAACCTGCACAAGAGGTCAGATAGTAACATTCTTAAAGAGAGCGTTGAGATAAGGAGGAACATAACAAAATGAAAAGAATTTTAGGAATCATTTTATCATTATGTATGCTTTTAAGCATACTTCCGGCAAATGTATTTGCGGCAACGCAGATAGGCCGTTCGGATGTTACCGTAAATGAACCTGAAGTGGGTGCAAAGCCCATTGCTTCTGCTACGCTTTTTAACCAGAGTCTGGAGGTTGTAAATGTTGAATGGGTCGGAGAGCTTGATGCAAACGGTTGCTTTAAAGCAAACACGGCATATACTATCAATATTACAATCAGAATCAAAGCAGGACAGGATAAGTATCTTGTGGACAACGGTGGCTTCAGAATAAACAGAAGGAATGCCACCATGACAAGTATGTCTGAAGATAAACAACAGGCGGTTATAAGTTATACCTTTAATAACGGAGCATCTGCTGCAGGTAATAGTGCATCGGATAACAGTGCAGAGCCAGTTGCTATGGAAGATCGCATTGACTTTAAAATTGAAGAACCTTCTTTCGGCGGAAAAGCAGCGACAACTGCAACGACCACACATCCCGATGTAGAGGTCACAAATGTGTCATGGAGCGGTGAATTCGCTGCAGACGGAACATTCCAGTTGGCAAAAAATTACAAGGTAACCATAAATTTTAAACTAAAGGATAACGTAAATAAAAAAATTACCGGTTCTGCTTTGCAGTGTAAGGCAACAGTAAACGGCATATCAAAGGTTTATTATAAAGGCGGAGAAGATAAGAGCGGTTTTGTTATTCATACATTCGAGGTTGCAGCTCCCATACCTGTTGTAGATATGAATTATGTTTACTCAAAGGAAAAAGCGGATGCGGACTGGACTACGGTTAATCCGAAATACCCAACCGAGATTATAGTAAACGAAGGGGAATCGTTATACTGGGATTATGTCAGCACATTTAAACAGGAACAATTGAACACAATTAAAAAGGTTGTGCTTAACTATACTTATAATACAAAAAACGGTGACGATGAAAATGCTCCGATAACTAAGTACACCAACAGAGATGCGGCTGCGTTTATGTCGCTTTACAATCTTGAAGAGCTGTGGCTAGGTCCCAATGTACAGGTTGCCGATTTTTTGGCCGATTATAAAAATGCACATACAGGCTTTGCAGCCACAAATTCATTGATACCCCTGACAAGCGCAAATCACGAAACACAGAGGCTTAC
>JAZRQO010000024.1:0-3827 GCA_045649825.1 Clostridia bacterium | reverse complement strand
ATTCTTTTGTTTCAGAGTTTCCCACAGTTTTTCATATGTTACCATAGCATAGCCCATAGCATAAACCTCCGCATTTGATAGATATATTTTAACATATCTCGACAAAAATATCAAGACTTCGCTTGATTTTTGTTGTATTGCATTTCACTTTACAATTCACTATTTAATTATTTCTACTGTATTGCAATTTAGGCAAATTATTTCTTGCTATCATCATATCGTCAGATACACCAAAGGCACTCCGTTTGGAGTGCCTTTGGTAGTTTTTTGCATTCGATTTTTCTCAATACACTGTTCTGCTATTAATACTCAACTTCTGAGCCATGCTCTTTAGCAAGTTCTTCTAATGCTTTGTTATATCCGTCAAGAAGTTCAACAGCTTCTTCAAGCTTTTGGCTTCCTGCATTAACTGTTGCTTCATCCTGAGTTTCACAGCCTTCAGAGAGAGCTTCAAATCCTGCTTTGTAAGCATCCATCATCTTAACATACTTATCTTTAATAGCCTTAACTTCTTCTGTTTCAGGGGTAATGTCCTTGAGTTTTTCAAGTGAACCGTTTACAAGAGGAAGAAGTGTATCGTCAATACTTTTCTTGATAGTAGCATCATCTTCAAGTGTTTCCCAAGTTCCAACCTCTGTTGTGATTTTTGTATAATTTTCAGTAACTTCTTTCATTTCATCATTTAAGAAGTTTTCCAAATCATCATAAACGGGATCTGAACCACAACCTGTTAAAAGTGTAAATGACATAACTGCCATAAGTAAAAGTGCTAAAAGTTTTTTCATAACCAATCTCTCCTATATCTTTAGTTTGAATTTTTATTATTCATCAAGCAAATCACGTCTGCTTGCTTCTGACCACAAATCAAGTTTACGGGAATAAGGTCCGTCACTCATATAGATTCCACGGTTACGGAAATCTTCAATTACTTTCTGAATGTTTTCGTACTCTGCAAGAAGTCTTTCATCGCTCATACTTGCAGGAGGAGTAAGTGTTCCGTACCAGTCGGGCTGTTTTGTGTAATCTTCGGGCGGATTTGGGTCAAGAACCATACTTGTTACAGTTTGTGTTGCTTTCTTTTTCAGTTCTTTAATAAGCGCACTGTTATCTGTAGGAGCTACATGGTAACGATGAAGGAATGTAACTATCTGTGCACGGGTACACGCTGTATCAGGTGTAAAGCTTGTTCCGCCTGTACCTGCTGTAATACCTTTTCTAACTGCCCATGAAACCGCTTTTTCAAGTTCGCTGCCTGCAGGAACATCTGAGAAAGGAACTGTTTCAACTGTTGGCGAACCTGCTGCTTTCCAGAAATATTCAACAGTGGAAGCACGTGTGCAAGGCTCATTAGGTCCAAACTTATGACCGTCAGGTTTATAAATACCTTTCTCTTTTGCCCAAAGAGCTGCATCACAGAAATAGTCACTAAAGAACACATCACTGTAGAAATTCTTTGCGGTTGATTCAGGAGAACCTGCTGCACGCCAGAGGAATGTTAAAATCTGTGCTCTTGTGCAGGTTGTGTCGGGTGAGAAGGTTGTGTTGCTTGTACCGCTTGTGATACCCTTATCTACCGCCCAGCTTACAGGCTCAAAGAAATAGTCTGCCTTTTTCACATCCTGAAATGCAGGTGTTGAGATAGCGCTGCCTTTAAGGGCAGTAAATGAACCGTATTCATTACGACCTGTTGCAGAAGCGTATGTAAGCTGTCCGTTCTTTGCCTGAATCACCATAAACAGGTTGTCGGGATAGCAATATCCTCCCCAACTGGTCCAAAGATAAATATAATAGGTTTTATCAATATTAATCGGAATATCGCCCTGCTCTAAATATAATGAGAGTGTGTTTTCACCAAGGCTCATTTTGTGCTCATCGGTATATAACACCATACCAAACTGACCGCTCTGTGCAACAACATCATCCCAAGATTTGAATGTTCTGCCGTAGTGACCAAGGTCAGTGAAATCACCGTATCTTCCGTCGGTTCCTTCTTCACCTGCTGAACGCAAACGCTCGGTCATAACAACAAGACGGCTGCTTGCCTCAGCAGAATCCCAGCCGAAATCAATGTTCAGGCTCTTTACATCACCATTGTCATAGTAAGCGGCTGATTTAACTGAAATATCCATAGCCGCCGCAGATACTGTTACAACTGCAAGTGTAGAAAGCATACAAATACATAACACTAAACTTAAAAATCTCTTTAACATTTTATATTTCTCCTTTTTAATTATTTGTTATAAAACTTATTAAAATTCGCCTCGTCATCGGGTTTCAAATCCTTGATAGCCTTAAAGTCTGATGAACGAACCCACATATTAAAGTCTGCAAACGGATAGGTCGTGGGAAGCCAGTCAGTTTTATTATCAGGGTTTTCCGACGCCTTCTGATAGCCCGACTTAGGGCTGTGCACCCATATACGCAGTCCGTTGGTGTAGTCTGCCTGAGTCGGTGCGTGTTCATCGGGTGCATGGAAAAAGTCATTTTCAAAACTCAGTGTACCGATTTCACCTTTTGCAGGATTGCTCTGATACCAGCCGATCTGGTCGGCATTTACCGAACGGTTTGCAACAACTGCTGCCTGCTCGATTGTGCAGAAGCCATCAGGGTCAATAGCGGTATCTGAAACACCCTTTACAAGACCCAGGGCATTCATAAAGCCCATAGGTGTTCTTGCCCAGTCCTGAATCGCCCAGTTATCGGAATACTTTTCAAGCTCAGGTGTATAGATTGTGTAGCGGATATTGGTATTATCTCTTACATACATAAGTGCACGGTGCATAAAGGTTGCCATCTGCTGACGGGTGAGTGTGCCGTCGGGTGCAAACTCTGTTGCACTCACGCCGCTTGTAATGCCCGAAGCGTAGGCTTTTAATGCATATTCGTTATCTGTATCTGTAAATATTCCAACATCTGCAGGAATTATTTCTTTTCCTATGAGCACCTCTGCAAGCTTAACGGCGATTGATGCAAACTGAAGTCTTGTTATAGGCTTTGTGTAATCGCTGCCTAAAAGGTTTAAATCTAAAATTCCGTTTTGTGATGCCCACTGAACCTCGTTCTGTGCCCACTCGCTCATTTTAGCAGTAACATGTCTGTCGCCTCTCACCGCAAAAGCATATACGGAATCTTTTGTTACTGTTGCCTGTTCGGCTTCCCACTCACCGTTCTTCGGCTGCTCATATCCGTATAAAACTTCGCCGTGAGTTACACCGCATCCTACACAGGATTTCCAGTAAGCCCTTTCTCCGCGGGAGTTTGTACCAATATAATATTTATCCGAAAGATTTCTATCCATCGTGTAGTGGTCAGCCATATCCATCAGCATATGATAATTGCCGGCAAGATGCGGAAGTGACCTTGCCACATGGTTTGGATTGTATTCACACTTTCCGCATTTTGAGCAGGAGTAATAGTAAAGTGTAGGATGTGTACAGCTTAACATCTGATATACGCGGTCTGCAGTGTTATTGACATCACTGTAATCGTGGTCGGTACACCACTCATATCCTGCTGACGGGCCTTTTTTGTAAGCCTCTAAAACATCGCCCGAATAGAGCCGTGACTGAAATCTTTTGAAAGGGCCTGTATCACGATATATATATCCGTCTGCGCCTATGTCACTTTTTATTCTGTTCCAGTTTCCTGTAAAACCATTTGGAAGCGTTTTGTCCGACACAAACATTGTAAGCCTCTGTGTTTCGTGATTTGCGCTTGTCAGGGGTATCAATGAATTTGTGGCTGCAAAGCCTGTATGTGCATTTTTATAATCGGCCAAAAAATCGGCAACCTGTACATTGGGACCTAGCCACAGCTCTTCAAGATTG
>JAZRQO010000023.1:0-130480 GCA_045649825.1 Clostridia bacterium | reverse complement strand
ATTACCAAAATTAGGATATTAATATGTAAAATATTGACAGTTGTCCGGTGGTGTGGTATAATTTCAGGAGAAGTTAAAGGATAAATGCCACATAATTTCGATTATGATGCATTTGTTTATTCTACATAATTTCGATTATGTTTTTATCAACACATAAGAAGACCAAGCTTTTGGAGCTGAATTATATGATTTTCACCACTTTCAATAGTGTATATGCGTGTAGTTTCAATGCTTGAATGTCCTAAAATATCTGCAAGTCTTACAATATCTTTCTGAACAGAATAAAATGTTCGTGCAAAAAGATGGCGAAAATTATGAGGAAATACCTTGATTTTTCCAACTCCTGCACTTTCACAAAGCTTTTTTAACATTTTCCATACCGTACTTCGGTCAAGGGGCTTACCATTTTTGGTAATAAACACAGAGCCGCTTTTTATATTCAATTTTTTTATATATCCCCTAAGCATTTTACATAATTGCTTTGGCAAAAAAATCTGCCTTATTTTACCTTTACAATTTATAATTGCCTGCCCGGTATTCACTGCATCCACCGTAACATATTTCAGTTCTGAAATTCTAACACCCGTACTTCCTATAGTCTGCATTAAATAGTATAGTCTTTCATTATTCAAATTTTTAGCCGCCGACAAGAGCCTTTCATATTCGGATTTGGTCAGTTCTTTTTCTTTATCGGAAAATATACGGCGTTGGATTTTCAACGTTTTTACCTTTAAATCAAACCAATTCATAAACATAAATAAGCTGTTCAATGATGATAAAACAGAGTTTACACTAACAGGAGCATACTTTTCGCAGAGTAGTTTTTTATATTCAAGGACCACCGACTTATTAATATCTTTATCACTGAGCCATACCCTGAAAAAACGAATATCCCGCATATATTTTTCGATGGTATTATCGCTTCTTTCTTCCTCATACAAATATATTTTAAATCTGTTTACAATTTCATCGGTTATAGTTTTCATTCTATAATTTTCCTTTCAGTTTTTTTATTATTATACCCCTTTTCTCTTTGAATACAAATATAATAAGAAAAAAAACTTGATTATAGCATAATTGTGTTCCGAATTAGTCAATCAGTTTTGAAATAATTATTGACATATATTGTTTTCCATAGGTAGATTTTT
Source organism: Clostridia bacterium (assembly GCA_045649825.1). Lineage (GTDB taxonomy): Bacteria > Bacillota > Clostridia > UBA1381 > UBA1381 > RGIG9115. The sequence goes on along the minus strand of JAZRQO010000023.1, from coordinate 129,332 downwards.
TGTAATTTAAAATGGCAAAGGCGAAATGCCTTTGCCATTTTTTATCCCAACAACTTGTTTATATCATCAATCATTTCCGATACGCTCTGATACCTTTCATCAGGAGCTTTTCTGGTAGCCTTGCTTATTATTTCAAATATTCCCTGTTTAACAGGTTCATCATATTTGACTGAAATACTGTCACCGTCAACGCATTGAAATTCATTATACCCAACATCTTCCCGTTTTAACGTAAGGTCGTTGAGAAGCATCCCCGTGGCATAGATATCCGAACGATAATCCATATTATTATTTACATAACGCTCAGGGCAGTTATATCTTGTAATGCTGGTAATTATAGTATCAAACTTTGAACCGCTAAAGGTCATTCCGTCCAAATCCACCAGGCAAATCTCTCCATGGCTCACCATTATATTATAAGGCGAAATATCCACATACAACATCTCTTTGCTATGGATTATCTCAAGTGCTTCTAAAACCTGCTTCATTAAATTAAGAATTTGTCTTTCGCTCAAATTATTACTATAAACGTATTGCCCCAGTTGCTGGCCGTCTATATACTGCATTACTGCAAATGGTTCATCCCCCGATACAACCTTAAAAAGCTTACAAACTCTCGGAGAATTCAATCTTTTGAGTTCATCGGCAAATCCTCTCTTGCTGAAAAGAAGGCTCCCGAATGCTTCATATACACTATATTTTTTTATTGCAACAACCGTATTGGTGTTCGTATCAATTGCTTTATAAAGTTTTGCCATACCCGTACTTTTAATGCGTTCAATAACTTTATATCCGTCAAAAGATACAGCCTCCGCACCATCCTCACAGCATTTTGCAATAAACTCCACTTCATACAGTTTTTCATAAAAATCCGAGTCACTGTTACTGTACTTTTTTATTGCCTGTAAACGGTTCATTCTCATCGCCATTCCGGAAGGCAAATTAACATCTTCTATATAAATAAGCAGTCTTTCCTTCTGTAAATCCCTGGCGTAATTAATCTCATCCTTACAATTTTCAGAATTCAGATAATTCTTAGATATAAAGGCTATAACACAATGGGCTTTTTCTATATGTTCTGCAATATTTTCATCCCATTCCGTACCGGGGTCAATAGCCTCATCAAACCATACACGGTACCCGTTGTCGCACATATCAGCAATAATATCTTTAATTTTATCATAATCCTTGTGAGCATAACTGATAAATATATATTTCTCCTCACCTTTATAGGGCTTAACATTGCCGTAGCCGCCACTTTTCTTCATTGTCATCTCTCCCCAACATTTTTCGGAATTTAACATATGTGAAAAAATCATTTACAGCTTCTGAATTTTTCTGCACAGTTCTTTACTTTGCTTATACACTCACGCATTAAATCCAACTGTTTTATCTCATTCTCATCTGCATTAACGTAGTCAATTTCTCTTGAAATCACTGTTAACCGTGCAACAAGCTCTTCACACAGTTCAGCCGCTTCATCACCAATATTCTTTGCCTCGTTAGCTTTACTGTCTGAATGTGTTAATGTCGCAATATTTGTCATTTTGTATTTTGCAGACCCTACTTTTTCACAGCCAAATCCGTTTACAGCCTGATAAATACCGCCCGAAATACAACCATCGGAAAAATGTTCAAGTCTGTACTGCTTTCCTTTTTCTCTTATATACTGAACTATCTCTCGGCGGGTGTGTACTTTCCCGTCAGAAAGAAGCTCCTCTGCAAACATACGCACCTGAGATGTAGGGCTTTCTTTCAACAAAACTTCCAAATCCATTACAATCCTCCGCAATTTTATCAATATTCTTCATACTGTGATGTGTAGAAATCATAGTACAAAGCACCTGAAAGTATATCCTTCTGAAGAGATTCAAGGGTCCAACCAAGGCACTTTTCATAAAAATCTACGCTTGCATACACACTTCCGTCAATATTCTTAAATGCTCCCAGGCCTTCATAAAACGTACCGTTCACAGTTGCAGTATCTTCCCCCACCCTGAGGCTGACATTTATATCTTTGCTTGCGTCGCCGCAATCGGTAGTTATTGTAACAAATCCGTTGTCATATGTAATAACAGAGGTTTCCATATAAGCTTCTTCAATGGACGCTCTAAGGGGCATATAATATCTTTCACCGTCAAATGTATCCGTTTCCGTATGATTCCACACGTATGGGTTTACATAGAAAGTTTCATAATCCTCAGTTATTTCATAATCATCATAATCCGCTTCAATCATTTCTACTATACTGAAACTGTTGTCTTCAGTTAATTTGGGCATTGAAACACGTGTTGTTCCAACTCTTGTAACATTTGCAGAAGCTTCCAGTTTGAAGTCAAGTTTTCCACTGTATTCATAGTCCCACGACATACCTGTAAGCTTGGTAAAAATATCAGCTATATCTATTGATATGTCCCACTTTTCAGATACGCTCTTAATTCTGGTACCACTCAGGTTATATCTGCATACTATTCCCTCATCACCCAAAAGCTTTATGCCTTCTAAAGACGGAATATCACCGAACGGAGTTATTTCATCCCCTGTGTAAGCAGCCATATCGGAAGAGAGTTTCCCAATATAATCAATCAGCTCATCAACTAATGCCACAAATGAATCATTATCATAGGTAACGGTGCATTTATTTCCCTTTAAAGAAATATCAGCATACTTTGCTGCAATACTCATTATTTCTTTATTGTTCTTCTTCATAAACTCCTGATTGAACATACTGTCATACAAGCTGAACACAGGCTCCGTAACTTCTGCAGGAAAATCCTTTGCAAAATCAATCACAGCGTATTTGTTATTCATAGGAGTTGAATATATCAGAACAAGCTTTTTCTTATCTATATCCATCTCCATCCATATGCCGCTTTTTGCTCTGTAGGAGGTATCAAAGTTAGTGTTAAACACAATATTCTGGGAAGTTTCCGAAGTGATTGCGGCTTTCATTCTTCTGAAATCCGCCGAAGCTTCAGCCTGAACATTCATAACAGAGCTTACGCTGCAAAGAGATTTAATAAGAGCCTTTACATCAATGTATTTATCTACCTTATCTGTTATCTCCAGCTCTCCCAAAAAATCTGCCAGCTCATCCGCATTGCTGATACTCATATTAAGCTTGTAATCAGCAGTATAATTGTTGTAAGTAGCCTCCATAAACTTGGGAACAGAAGCAGCACTTACCCCAATAGCTGAAAAAACAACCGTTAAACTCATTAAAATCGCCAAAAACTTTTTCATAAATATCACTCCATTCTTTGTTGATATTGACATTATATACCAATAAATTCAATTTGTCAAGCATTTTTTGATATTTTTGATGTTTTAATGATTTTTTTAATGACTTAATGCTTTTGATGAGATTACTAATAAAAAAGGAACAAAAATAACCTATATTTCGTTCCTTTTTAATAACTTTTAAAAATTATTTTTCAACGGCTTCCAATGTTCCGTTGCCATATCGTCCGTGTATTCGGAATTGTTGATGTAGAGCTTATCGTTCTTATCACGCACAAACCCCCATTTGATACTGTGCTTCTCGGCGTATTCCTTGAACGAAGCGAATTTGTTTTCCACCTGACCGTCAATGTTCTTACTCTGGTTTCCAATCTCTCCGCCCTTTGTTTCAATTATCCAGATGTCGCCGTTTGTTTTCTTAACGATATAGTCGGGGTAGAAGAGCCATTGTTTATTCAATGCACCCATATAACAAACGGAGAAGTATTGTTGTCCGGTATCGCCGTTCTTATAAACCCATTCAATATCGTCCTGTTCGTCACAGTAGCGTTCAAAAAGTCTTTCACTCTTTGACCGTATTCCCTCAACTATCATAGCCGAAGAATAATCTTTGTAGGCGTTGCTGATAAATTCTTCAGCATCTGTTTCCGTGCTGTCGTATCTGTAAAGTTCCTGTTCGGGTATTCGGAATGTTGCCGTCTTTGGTGCAAAGACTAACGCCTGTTGAACTCCTGTCATTGCAACGGCTTCTCGGAAGTCGGTTTTTAGTTTGTGTTCATTGTTGATAACAAAAGCATAATACTCCGCCGTTCCCAGAGATAGAATTTTATTCGGGACAATAACACTTCTACGGAATAGGCGTTCAAGAATTACCTTTGTTTTCTGCGTTGTCATACCGATTGTTGATTTTAATACATCAACCGAGTGCAGAAGTTCAATACCGTGTTTATGTGTATCGACCGTTCTTGTAGTCTGGCGGTAGTGTTCCGCCTGTTCGGAAAATACGCTATCGGTTGTGATGAATTTACCTTCAAGCATTTTACCGATAATCTTTTCATTGAAATTATACCCTGCACCCTCTAAACGCAAGCGGTTTTCCTGCTTGTTGCCAGAGAGTTTATATTTATCAACAAGGAATTTGTAAATCTGCTTAAATGTTTCTCTTTCGCCAAGTCCGCCGACATCTTTATCACGGTATTGCTTTTCAAGCGTGAATACCTTGCACTTGTCTTTTAGGAAAACTCGCTTTGTTTCAAAAGCCTGCGACATTGCAAGTTTAATACCCTCTTTGTATTTTTCGTCAAAGGTAAAGAGATAGCAGAAGTCAAGAATGTCAATGTCATAGTGCTTTGCTTCGGGCATTCTGCGAAGTCGCCCGATTGTCTGTATCTCAAAATCTTCCGCCATATTCTCACGGAGTTTGACGAGAATTTTTGCACGAGGACAGTCCCACCCTGTCGCAATCGCCTGTTTCATCAAGAGAAATATCGGCGTTCCATCAAGTTCGGTTATGCCGTCCAGATTTTCCTTTTGGTCAGAAAACCATTTCGCCACCATTCCGTTTTTATATGTGTAGTTCATTTCTTCAAGTTTCTTTTCAACGGCTTCAACAAGCCTGTCCGAAGAATTGGGGAATTGAATAATCACAAGTGGGCGTATTGTTTTTGCCTTGCCGTCTTGCAGCGAATACGCCTGTGCAATCTGCTTACGCTTCTTGTCAGCGATTTCAAGCAGATAGCCGTATTCGCTTTCAAGGTCGCCGTCATATTCAACATCTTCATTGATGTATAACGCCTTTGTGATTAACCCCGAAGAAATAACATCTATTTCGTCAATCTCGTAAAACTCGTAAAGTTTGTTTTCCTTTGCCGTTGCCGAAACACGAATAATGTTTTTTGCAGAGAACGCATTGATAATGTCATTCGCCTTTTTCGTATCGTTTGAATGTTCTTCATCTACAATAATTATATATGTAATTTTTTTGCGGTTTCCCTCTGCGATACGGTCATAAAGATTTTTCTTCTCGGTGTCGCTTATCGCCTTATTTCCCTTTTTGGTTATCAATTCCCAATTTATAAAGGTCGTGCTTCCTGCTTCAAAGCCAGAGAGCAGAGCGTCATTAAGCGTGTTTGTCCGTCTGTTCGGAAGAAGTGAAATCATCTTTTGTCGGCTTTGTTCTTCAAGGTCGCCCTTTCCAGGACACAGCCAGATAAAAGCGGTGTTTGAATTGACGGAAGAAAGGAATTTATCAATGAAGTCAATCAAGATAACCGTTTTTCCTGCCCCTGTCGGTGCTTTAACCGTGATTGTCTGCTTGCTGTCCTGCAAACCGACCTTATCAACCAGAAACAAAGAACACGCTTCCTGAAAGTCAAAAAGTCCGTTCGGTAAATTTATCATCTTTCGCCCACCTCCAACAATTCATTTTCAAAGTAGTAATCGGGAATAACGAAAATCGCTATGCCAAGTTCGGACAGTTTCTTTTCCTGTTCCGCCGTCAGCAGAACAGCCGTTGAAACATAGACCGCCGAACACGCCGACAATTTTTCATCATCTGCAATAAAAGTGTCGGCTTCTTCGTCCGAAAGGAGAAGCACATAATTTTTTCCGTCTAATCGGACAGCATATTCCAACTGCACCATTTCAGCGATATGTTTCAATAGTTCTTCGCCTACGGAATATTCTTCATCTTCGGAAGTCTTGTCAATAAAGTCCGTTTTGTAATATTTGAGATTTGCGGAAATTCCGTCCGAGTAGTCAGAGCCGTCCTTTCGTTTTCCTGTGATTACAGTTTTAATTCGCTGATAGGTAATATCTTCGCAAATGCCGTTTTCATTGTTCGTGCAAAGAATGAATTTTCTGTCGCCGTTATCTTCGGCGTTCAATTCTATCAGCGCCTGAGCTGTCGTCCCAGAGCCAGCGAAAAAGTCAAGCACAATAATATTTGATTTGAAATGTGATAAAATTTCTTTAATAAGTTTTGTTGGTTTTACGGTATCAAAGCCAACTGCAATACCCATTATTGTATTCAATTCATCTTTGCCGTTCTGTGCTGTTCCCACATAATCAGCGGTAAAGTGCGACCAAAATGGAATGAATTTTCTTTTGTCCAATTCATCTTCGGGATAAACTGCTTTTTTTACGATACCATCAACAATTTCAATCTTTCCATCTTTTTCAAGTTGTTGGGCTGTTTCCAGTCCAATTTGCCATCGTTTGCCCTCTCGTGGAAATTGTCCCAATATTTGAAATTTCATCGTATCTCTCTTATATGCACCTGCATCAGATTTTTCAATAATTTCAAAACGACAAGCACCATGTTTTCCAATGTGAGGGTATTTTAATTCGGACTCTAATTCTTTTAATATAAAATCAGGTTTTTGTGCCTTGTTTTTAGCATAACATAGTATGGATTCAACTTTTTTCTGTAATGCAAATCTTGCCTTTCCTGCGTTTGTAGGTTGCGTTGTAGATTCCCAAGTTAAATGTCCTACAAAATTGTTTTCTCCAAATATATCATCACAAAGCAATCTCAAAGGTGCTAACTCATAATCATTTATTGATATAAATATAATGCCCCCTTTGCTTAATAATTGCTGTGCGATACTCATTCTTGCCTTCATAAATGAAAGCCATTTACTATGTTTGAAAGAATCTTCATCGCCGACCATACAATCATCATAAATAAAACTGTTTCCTGTGTTATATGGGGGGTCAATATAGATAACATCAATCTTGCCCTTATGTGTCTTTTCAAGAAGTTTCAAACTATGGAGATTGTCGCCCTCTAATAAGAAGTTATAAGGAAGGTTTCTATCTGCCGTGATTTCTTTTTCCGCCTGTTCGAAAAAAACAGGGACTTTTGCAATCATTTCAACATCAACTTGTTCTTGATGTTCTTCCCAGACAAGACCGTATTTCTTGTCGTTCAGTTCGCTTTCAAGTTCATTTATAGCAATTAACGCTTCATCATCTTCTCTGTGTTCTTCTCTTATTTTATTAAGGAAATCAATCAAACGCTGTCTTTTGATTTGTGAAAGGTTAGCCATTGTTCCGTTCCTCGCTTTCGTGCCGTGCTATATCATTCAAAGTGCAACTAAATCTCTTGCAGATTTTGTCAAGCACTTCCATACTGACATATTCATTTTTGCCGAATTTTGCAACTGTTGCGGAAGATAGGTTCAATTCCTTTTTTAACTTCCCTTTATTCATTGAATGTTTTGCAAGTAGTATATCTAACGGTTGATAATTAAACATCTTTTTCACCTCATTAGCCATTATAACATATAATACCGAAAAAGTCAATTTCCCTGTTTACTTTTATAAACTTTTTATTTTACTTACAAAAGTAATAATTTATATCTATAAATTGTATATAATATTATGCTGAATTGTAAAACAGGAACCACACTTGTAAATGAAATGCACGATTTGTAAGCAAAACATAAGGATTTCACTCTAAGAGCAAGCCAGGACGGCACTTTTCTGTCACTTTTTCTATAATAGTTGCAAAAAAGCGGTACGTCCCCATTACAAGAAGGTGTCATAACAATTCATTTTCCGGAATATTCTTTTCCAATTCAATTATTGAGTTTACGTATTCTTTTATATCATCATTTGAATAATCCTGCCCGTTTATATCAATTAAAAATTCATTCGTTATAACTCGTGCATTACTTAGAACTTTTCTGTATATTGACCATTTTTTATCACATTTCAAAAACAGATTGCAACACATTATCATGCCTGTAAGTACACAACAAACTATTATAAGACCTGAATCAGGATTAATCCCTGCTACAATCGCTCCAAAAATAGAAAGTAATATTCCCAAGCTATTAAGATAATAGTATAATGATGAATATACTACCGACAATATATTCCAACCATTGACTTTACTTAGTGAAGTTTTTAGTACCAACATATTTGTCTTCTGACTATGTTTGTCAATCAATTTAATTATTTTTTTTACATTATAGTTTTGTAATACTCCAAACGTAAAATAACATATGAAAAAAATCAAAGGAATTATAATTATAAGTATAAAAGATATAAGCAATATTCTATTTTCATCCATGACTATCACCTCAGGTAAATAATACCAAATCTCTGCAAAATTTTCAAGAGGTGCAATAATATTTGTTAAAAAATAATATTTATAAAAAATTTATTGTAACAAAGTAGCTAAACTTTGCTCTCAAAACAAAAACATGAGTTGAGTTATTGTTTGTGAAAGCAACAAAAAAGGTACGAAAATAGAAATTATTTTCGTACCTTTCAATTTATTCACATTTTATGCTTTTAATAAAGTCCGCTAAAGGCGGAAAATCATTTTTTACTGTATGATAAACATCCTCCATATGCAGTGTTTGATACTTATGAGCTGCAACATCTCTAAATCCTGCAATAGCCTTCCAAGGTATACTATTATACTTAAGTCTGAATTCAGGTGACAGGCTCTTTACCAATTCCCCAATATTTATCACCGTCATACAAACTGCTCTTTTCAAAATTTCATTCTTATCAAACTCATCGAAGGATATATTATTTAGCATATCAAATGCCAAATCAATTTCTGATGATATTTTTGTGATTACAATAAAATCTCTATGCTGCATATATTGGCACCACCTTATCCGGCTTAATCAGCGCATTTTCAGGTATTGGCATGCGAATAATGTCGACATCTACATTTAAAATTTCTTCAATTTCAATTTTTAATGCAGAAAGAGTAAGCAACGATACATAGTCTGATTTAAATTCTATCAGCAAATCAACATCACTTGAAGGTGTATTCGTACCGTTAGCATATGAGCCAAAAAGCAAAGTTTCTTTTATATCATATTTTTCGGCCACATTTTTTACTGCAGCAGCTATATCCAAAATAGTCAACATATTATTCACTTCCTTGCATTTTCATATTTTTAGTATGTTTATTATACATCAATTTATTAATAAAGTCAATACCTATCCAAATTACAAAAACTGCTACGGAATTTCCGTAGCAGTTTTATTACTTTAGAATATTAATTATTCTTCGATTTCAGATACAACACCTGAACCAACTGTTCTACCACCTTCACGGATAGCGAAACGGAGACCAACTTCGATAGCGATAGGTGTGATAAGCTCAACCTTCATATCTACGTTGTCGCCAGGCATACACATTTCTGTACCAGCGGGGAGAGAAATTACGCCTGTAACGTCAGTTGTTCTGAAATAGAACTGAGGTCTGTAGTTGTTGAAGAAAGGAGTATGACGTCCGCCTTCTTCCTTTGTAAGAACGTATACATGACCTGTGAACTTTGTATGGGGGTTGATTGTACCGGGAGCTGCAAGAACCTGACCTCTTTCGATTTCTGTTCTCTGAACACCACGGAGAAGAGCACCGATGTTGTCACCAGCTTCAGCATAGTCAAGAAGCTTTCTGAACATTTCGATACCTGTTACAACAACCTTTCTTCTTTCGTCTGTAAGACCAACGATTTCAACTTCTTCGTTAACCTTAAGCTGACCTCTTTCAACTCTACCTGTAGCAACTGTACCACGGCCTGTGATTGAGAAGATATCTTCGATAGGCATAAGGAAGGGAAGGTCTGCCTTTCTGTCAGGTGTAGGAATGTAGCTGTCAACAGCATCCATAAGGTCGAGAATACACTTGTATTCAGGAGCTGAAGGATCAGTTGAAGTTGATTCGAGAACCTGAAGACCTGAACCTGAAACGATAGGAGTATCGTCGCCGGGGAATTCGTACTCTGAAAGAAGGTCTCTGATTTCCATTTCAACGAGCTCGAGAAGTTCGGGGTCGTCAACCTGGTCAGCCTTGTTCATGAATACAACGATGTAAGGAACGCCAACCTGTCTTGAAAGAAGGATGTGTTCTCTTGTCTGAGGCATGGGGCCGTCAGCAGCTGATACAACGAGGATAGCGCCGTCCATCTGAGCAGCACCTGTGATCATGTTCTTAACGTAGTCAGCATGTCCAGGGCAGTCAACGTGAGCGTAGTGACGTGAATCTGTTTCGTACTCAACGTGAGCTGTAGAAATCGTGATACCTCTTTCTCTTTCTTCCGGAGCCTTATCGATGTTGTCGTAAGCTGAGAATTCAGCCTGTCCCTTAAGTGCAAGCACCTTTGTGATTGCAGCTGTAAGAGTTGTTTTACCATGGTCAACGTGACCGATGGTACCAATGTTTACGTGGGGCTTATTTCTTTCGAATTTAGCTTTTGCCATTTTAATTTCCTCCTCGAAAATTTATTTAATTAAAAATATTAACTTTATTGTACAATCTTTTGAGAAAAAAATCAAGTGTTTTTACAAATTTTTTTCTCAAAAGCTGTATTTTTTTAAAATTTTACAGTCAAGCCTGATTATTAACCCTTTGAACGGTCTGCAATAATCTTTTCCTGGATTGACTTAGGCACTTCTGAGTAGTGTGAAGGTTCCATTGAATACTGGCCACGGCCCTGTGTGATTGAACGGAGCTGTGTAGCGTAACCAAACATCTCAGAAAGCGGAACCATAGCAGTAATCTGCTGAGCTCCTGTTCTTGCTTCCATCTTCTGAATCATACCACGACGTGAGTTAAGGTCGCCCATAACGTCACCCATGTATTCATCAGGCATAATTACGTTAACAAGCATGATAGGCTCCTTGATAACAGGATCTGCCTTCTTCATACCTTCCTTAAATGCCATAGAAGCTGCAATCTTAAACGCCATTTCTGATGAGTCAACTTCGTGGTATGAACCATCATAAAGTGTAACCTTAACGTCAACAACGTTGTAGCCAGCGAGAACACCATTGAGCATTGCGCCCTGAACACCGGCGTCAACTGCGGGGATATATTCCTTGGGAATAGCACCGCCGACGATAGCGTTCACGAATTCATAGCCCTTACCTTCTTCTAAAGGCTCAAGCTTCATAAGAACGTGTCCGTACTGACCCTTACCACCTGACTGACGAGCATACTTATGCTCAATGTCAACCTGTTTTCTGATTGCTTCACGGTAAGAAACCTGAGGTTCACCAACGTCTGCTTCAACCTTGAACTCACGGAGAAGTCTGTCTACGATGATTTCAAGATGGAGCTCACCCATTCCGGCGATGATTGTCTGACCTGTTTCTTCATCTGTATATGTCTTGAATGTGGGGTCTTCTTCAGCAAGCTTCTGAAGAGCGATACCCATCTTTTCCTGACCTGCCTTTGTTTTAGGCTCGATAGCAACACGGATAACGGGTTCAGGGAAGTTCATTGATTCGAGAATGATAGGATTCTTTTCGTCACAGAGTGTATCACCTGTTGTTGTGTTCTTAAGACCAACAGCTGCGGCGATATCACCTGAGTATACCATATCAATATCTTCTCTGTGGTTAGCGTGCATGAGGAGGATACGTCCGAGACGTTCCTTGTTGCCCTTGCAGGCATTGAGCACGTATGAACCTGAAGCCAGTGTACCTGAGTAAACACGGAAGAAGCAGATTTTACCAACGAACGGGTCTGTTGCAATCTTGAATGCAAGAGCTGCAAAAGGAGCGTCGTCTGATGAAGGTCTTTCATCCTCTTCTTCTGTTCCGGGGATAACACCCTTAATGTTTTCGATATCTGTGGGGGCGGGCATATAGTCAACGATAGCATCGAGGAGCATCTGCACACCCTTATTTCTATAACTTGTACCGCAAGTAACAGGAACGATTTCGTTAGCGATTGTAGCACGTCTGAGAGCAGCTTTGAGCTCGTCGATAGAAATTTCTTCTTCTGCGAAGAACTTTTCCATGATTGACTCGTCTGTTTCAGCGATTGCTTCAATCATCTTAGCTCTGTATTCCTCAGCCATGTCGAGCATATCTGCAGGAATTTCCTCTTCTCTTACGTCTTTACCGAGATCGTCATAGTAAATCTCAGCTTTCATCTTCATAAGGTCGATAATACCTTTGAAGGTTTCCTCAGCTCCGATAGGAAGCTGAATGGGAACACCGTTTGCATGAAGTCTTTCATGGACCATGTCTACAACTCTAAAGAAGTCAGCACCCATAATATCCATCTTGTTAACGTAGATCATACGGGGTACGTTGTAGTCATTAGCCTGACGCCAAACGGTTTCAGACTGGGGTTCAACACCACCCTTTGCGCACATTACAGTTACAGAACCGTCAAGTACACGAAGTGATCTCTGAACCTCAACGGTGAAGTCAACGTGACCCGGTGTATCGATAATGTTAATTCTCTTACCGTTCCACTGACAGGTTGTAGCAGCAGATGTGATTGTTATACCACGTTCCTGCTCCTGAGCCATCCAGTCCATGGTTGCACCGCCGTCGTGTGTTTCACCCATTTTATGATTACGGCCTGTATAGAACAAAATTCTTTCGGTAGTTGTTGTTTTACCTGCGTCTATATGAGCCATGATACCAATGTTTCTTGTATTTTCAAGTGAAAATGGTCTACCCATAATTGGTTCCTCCTTTCAAACAGTAGTGTATTAACTGAATTACCAACGATAGTGAGCAAATGCCTTGTTTGCTTCTGCCATCTTGTGAGTATCTTCTCTCTTCTTGCAAGAACCGCCTGTTCCGTTAAGAGCATCGCAGATTTCGTTTGCAAGTCTTTCTCTCATTGTCTTTTCGTTACGTTCACGTGAGTAACGTGTAAGCCAACGAAGACCGAGTGTCTGTCTTCTATCAGGGCGAACTTCCATCGGAACCTGATAAGTAGCACCGCCGACACGTCTTGCCTTTACTTCGAGTACGGGCATGATGTTCTCAAGAGCCTCATTGAAAGCTTCAAGTGCATCCTTGCCTGTCTTTTCAGCAACTATTTCAAAAGCGTCATAAACGATTTTCTGTGCTACACCCTTTTTACCGTCGAGCATGATGTTGTTGATAAGCTTTGTAACAACTATGCTATTGTAGATAGGATCGGGCAGAACCTCTCTTTTCGCAATGTAACCTTTTCTTGGCACAGTACTTCCCTCCTTCATAAATTTTAATGAATATCACCGGTACTCAAAGCAGCCCTTTGCTGCTCCGTTTTGTGCTTAGCGAATGTATATAAGAGTATAATCCGATATGCACATTTGTGATACTGCTGCAAATCATTTACGCAGCATTATTTTTTAGCTTCCTTCGGCTTCTTGGCACCGTATTTAGATCTTGACTGCAAGCGGTTTGCAACGCCCTGAGCATCAAGAGTACCACGGATGATGTGATATCTTGTACCCGGAAGATCTCGAACCCTTCCGCCTCTGATAAGAACAACGCTGTGTTCCTGAAGGTTATGACCGATACCGGGAATGTAAGCTGTTACTTCTATACCGTTTGTAAGACGAACTCTGGCAATCTTTCTGAGCGCTGAGTTAGGCTTTTTAGGAGTAGAAGTTCTAACAGCAGTACAAACGCCTCTCTTCTGAGGAGAGCTCTTATCGTTCATCTTCTTCTGCAAAGAGTTAAGACTCTTCTGCAATGCAGGAGCAGTTGACTTCTTTACTGATGTCTGTCTACCTTTTCTAACTAACTGGTTAAATGTAGGCATACCGTTTTACACCTCTCTTTCTGAATTTTTTTATATATTATTACGCACAATGTGCGGAATAATCATCAACAAACGCAAGCACAGGATGCTTTCACATCAATGCCGCACGCCTGTCCAAGCTCTGCCATTGTTTCTGCAAGCTGCGGAACAATTCCGGCACTTTCACAAAGCTCGTTCAGACTTTCAAAAAGGTACATATCGCAATCCTTTGCAATAACAACCTTCTTTGCTTTGCCTTCAACCAGGGCTTTTCTGACTTTTTTAAGTCCAACCGTAAGGGTTGCTTTTTCAGAATCTGAAAACATATTAAGTCATCCTCCCCGTCTTCGTTTAAAAAAGCCGCCGAACAAACGACAACCGAAGGTATTATACCCCGAAAACGGATTTTTGTCAATACGAGCGATTTTTTTTTGTAATGTTTTTGTCATTTTTGTATGATAGAACAACAAACCTTTGTCAAAACGCCCGCAGGTAGGCAAAATATACAAACAAATTTTATGACAAACTCTTGATTATAAGTTGTTTATGTGTTATAATAATGCGGAAAGGACTGATTACATGAAAAAACTCTGTGCGGCTTTCATTACCGTTTCTTACATACTTTCATCGCCTGTTTCTGCTCAAATACAACCCATAAACTGTGTTGCCGACACAAAAACAGAAGCAATGTTTACGAGTGGGCTTAAAATAGAGCCGATGCAGGAATTTTCTTTTTTCTCGCTTCGTTCCGTAATCACACAAGCTAATACTGACATACCGTTGGAAGAATATCTTCGCGGAGAAATAAAAAAACGCAACGAAATAATTGACATTTCTGCATATAATATCACTTTTTCCTATCTGGACGGAATATACAACAAATTTATACTGTGTAACAGTGATCTGCCCGTTCTTACAGGATGCAAAGTAAATTCGGATAACGGATTTGTGACTGCAATTTCGCCTTATTATATTTACGAAACAAAAGAAGAAAGTGACAAAAAATACCTGGCTTTAGATGCTCTTACGGATGAAATAGCAAGCGTTGCTCAAAAAGGAAAAACCGAAACAGAAAAAGCACTTTTTGCTTTTGATAAGATAGTTATTGATTATGATTATACCCCCGGGAACGAGGATGAATTTACTTCCAAACACCGTACAGCCTATAGTTTTCTTGACGACGGAGTAGGCGTATGCCAAGGATATGCAATTCTTTATAAGTTAGTGTTGGATAAGCTTGGAATAGAAAACTATCTGTGTGCAAACGATCAAACGGATGTAAATCATGCCTGGAGCTATATAAAGCTTGACGGAATGTGGTATCATTCAGATGCTACATACGGCGAATTTACCAATGACAGAACTGCCGTAAACCATAAGTATTTTCTTATGAATGACACTGAAATGGCTGCAGTTACACACCACGGTGTGAAAGCCGACTGGGAAATACAGAGTACGGATATAACCTCCGTAGACTGTAGCGACAATAAATATTCATCAGGATATTTGTTCAACCACCTGACTGCACCATTCGCAAGAGATAAGCAATCAGTTGTATTCACACAGAAATTCAATCTTCACGAAAACGAATCCATCGCTCTTGATTTCAGAACAAGCGACCTCATCGCGATGGACACTCTTATTTCCGAACCCACCAACGACTATGTATATGTATTTACTCTAAACACTGTGGGCAAGCTCAGATTATTGGTTGCCGCATACGAACCCGACGGACGGTACAGAAATGGAACCCTGGGCGGCATATCTGACATTGCTGAAAACTCAATAATTCCCATACCCGTGGCATATGTAATCCCAGACGGTGTCAGAACAGGTGACTATCTTAAATTTATGGCACTTGCCGCAGATTGCATAACACCCATCGGGAACTACACAACAGTTAAATGAGGTTTAATATGGAATATTCACTTACTACCCCTTTAAAAGCGAAAGAAATTGAAATGCTCCATGCGGGTGACAGAGTTCTTCTTTCGGGTATAATATATACTGCGAGAGATGCAGCTCACGAGCGTATGACAAGGCTTTTTAATGAAGGAACACCTTTCCCCATAGACCTCACTACTTCCGCAATCTATTATGCGGGTCCCTGCCCGCCAAAACCCGGAGAGGTTATAGGCTCTTGCGGTCCCACTACATCAGGAAGAATGGACGCCTACACTCCCCTGCTTATAGAAAACGGGCTTCGGGTGATGATAGGCAAAGGGGAGCGGAATTCCGAGGTTAAAAAATCAATTGCGGATAACAAAGCTGTATATCTGGGCGCAATTGGCGGTGCAGGAGCTTTGATTGCCGAATGCATAAAATCCGCAGAAATTGCGGCATATGAGGACCTGGGCACGGAAGCTGTGAGAAAGCTCACTGTGGAAAACCTGCCGCTTACGGTTATTGTGGACTGTGAAGGATGCGACCTCTATACAAAAAAATAATTTCACAAAAGGTATTGCATATTTTGTCTTTTTATAGTAGAATGTCCCTTGGAGGTAAGATATGGATATTATTTTAGCGACTAAAAATGCCGGAAAAGTAAGGGAAATGGCTGAAATTCTTAAACCCTATGATATAAATGTCATTTCACAGAAGGATGCCGGGATAGATGTGGAAGTCCTGGAAACAGGTGATACTTTTGAAGAAAATGCAGAAATCAAGGCACGTGCAGTAGCAATGCTATGCGATTCTCCTGTTCTGGCGGACGATTCGGGGCTTTGCATTGATGCACTTGGCGGCAAGCCCGGTATATACTCAGCACGCTATGGCGGAGAAGCTCTGCCCTACCCCGAAAAAATACGCTGCCTTCTCAAGGAGCTTGAAAACGTTACCGACAGAAGTGCAAAATTTGAATGTGCAATGGTTCTCGTAATGCCCGACGGACGCAAATTTTCAGCTTTGGGAAATGTCCCCGGCAGCATACTTCCCGCACCTGAGGGTACAGGCGGCTTCGGATACGACAGCATTTTTTATTCATCAGAGCTTGGGAAATCCTTTGGTGTTGCCTCTGATGAAGAGAAAAACTCTATAAGCCACAGAGGAAGAGCTCTTAAGAAGCTTTTTAGTGATATAACAGAAAAAGGAGTGCTTGATTAAATGGATTTATTTATGGAACATCTTGTGCAGCATAAACGCACAGGTAAAGATTTGCTTATAATGATTGGTATAATTGCGGGTGCAGGCATACTTCTTTCACTCTCAACAATTATGCTCCTTTTCCCTGCAACTGCAGGAATATGGCTGATTACAGCAGTTGCAATTGTGTTTTTTGCAATTCTGCTCATAAAACGTACAAGCGTTGAATATGAATATATACTCACTAACAACGAGCTTGATATAGACAGAATAAATGCAAAAAGCAACAGAAAACGTGTTATAACAGTGAATTTTTCAGACATTGAAATATGTGCTCCCGTAAGCCACAGTGCATTTGCATCAGCAGAGGGCATAGTAAAAACCCTTGACTGCACAGGAAGCGGAGTTTCGGCAATATACTTCATAGACATTGCAACGGAAAAAGGTAAAACAAGAGTTATTATTGAGCCACCAATAGCATACATTGAAAATGTAAGAAGATACAACCCTTCAAAAATTTTTGTTAATTAATCTGACACTTCGGGGATGCAGAAAATAACTGCATCCCCTGTAACATAATTAAGGAAAGGAGCAGGTATCTTGTACAGAATTGCAACAGCCGCACAGATGCGGAAAAGTGACAGCAACTGCATTGAAAAGGCAGGAATCCCCGGAATTGTACTGATGGAAAATGCAGCACAGGGTTGTGTTTCGGAGGTAGTTAAGGATTTCCCAGACATTTCAAAAAAGCGTGTTGCCTGCTTCTGCGGAAAAGGTAATAACGGCGGCGACGGTCTTGCCATTGCCCGACTTCTTTCACGCAAAGGCGCAGATGTTACGGTGTTCCTCACTCATGGCGACAGCTACAGAGGCGATGCCGCAACAAACCGAGAAATTATAAATCATATGGATTTAAATATTTGCCATATATCCGACAACACGGGAGATATTATACACAGCTACGACATAATCGTAGATGCTATTTTTGGAACGGGAATGTACGGCGAGGTTGATGATGAAACCTTTGCTCTTATAAACTCAATCAATAATTCGGGAAAATATGTTCTGAGTGTGGACATCCCAAGCGGTATTGCCGCCGATACGGGCGAAATCTGCGGTGCCTGCGTCAGAGCAACAAAAACAGTTACATTTGCGGCGTACAAGCAGGGAATGTTTCTTTTCCCCGCCTGCGACTACACGGGTAAGATTATAGTACACGACATATGCACTCCCGAAAGTATACTGGAGAGCATAAACAAGTTCTGCACAGATACAGATTTTGTAAATCGAAATCTTCCAAAACGAGAAAACAACTCCCAGAAAAGTGATTACGGCAAAGTCCTTATAATAGGCGGAAAAACCGGAATGACAGGTGCACCGACTATGGCGGCGGAAGCGGCTCTCAAAATGGGTGCGGGACTTGTTACGGTAGGAGTTTGCAGTTCACTTAACCCTATTTTTGAAACAAAGCTTACAGAAGCTATGACTTATCCTCTGCCCGAGGTGGACGGACATTTATCTGCAGACGGAGCTGAAACTATAAAAAAGCTTATAAAAAAATGTGACTGTGTACTCTTCGGCCCCGGAGCCGGAACAAGCGAGGATATATATATTATTCTTAAAGAGATAATGGAAAACTGCTCTGTTCCTCTGATTATTGATGCAGATGGATTGAACGTACTTGCAAAGCACACTGAGCTTCTTGAAAAATGCAGCTGCAGTCTGATTTTTACTCCCCACGAGGTGGAAATGAGCAGACTTTGCAGCCTGGAACTCAGCGAAATTACGGAAAACAGAATTTCTGTTTCTGCCTCATACGCTCAGGAAAACGGAGTAACATTAATTTTAAAAGGACACCACACAATTGTAACAGCATCAGACGGAACACAATATATTAATAATACAGGCAATCCGGGCCTTGCCACAGGCGGAAGCGGAGATGTGCTTGCAGGAATGATTGCAGCACTTGCCGCAAGAGGCATAAAAGAAGAAATTGCCGCCGCAGTGGCTGTGTATCTTCATGGCAAAAGCGGAGATTTAGCCGCAGAAAAGCTTGGGCAGGACAGTATTATTGCAACAGATATTATTAAATATTTACCCGATGCAATAAAATCTACCAAATACATCAACGCTAAAGACGTTTGAGTTTTTATTGGTGGATTTGACTGTACATAAAAGGCAAAAATTACTTGTAGAAATAACGTCGGTTTTGTGATATACTTATACACGTTATGGATGCATAAACCGGCAGACAGAGGTTTTTTATTTATGAGAACATGGGCTGAAATTAATATCGATGCATTGATAGCAAACTACAGGGAAATACGAAAAATCACAGGCAAAAACGCAAAAATCCTTGCAACTGTAAAAGCCGACGCATATGGTCACGGCTTTCTTGAAGTGGCAAAAGCTCTTGCAAACGAAGGTGCTGATGCATTTGCCGTGGCTCTGATTGAAGAAGCACTTCAACTCAGACGCACAGGATTTAATCAGCCGATTCTTATTCTGGGAGCAATACCTGAAGAATCCTACGCCCTTGCAGTTGAAAATAACGTATCCCTTACAGTTTTTGCAAAAGATACTGCTATTGCAATTTCACGTGCGGCAGAGTCTCTCGGTAAATGTGCAAAAATTCATATTAAGCTTGACACGGGTATGTCAAGACTCGGCTATGTAATAGGCGACAGTAACGACGGCGTAATAGATGAAATAATGGAAATTTCAGAGCTTCCCGGCATTGAGATTGAAGGTGTCTTCTCTCATTTTTCAACCTCCGACGAAGAGGACGGAAGCTACACTCATATGCAATTTGAAAGGTTTATAAAGGTTTGCGAAGAACTTAAGAACCGCGGTCTTACAAACATTATAAGGCATATTGCAAACAGCGCCGCAACAATGATGTATCCCGAAACTCACCTTGATATGGTGCGTCCGGGAATAATCCTTTACGGACTTTATCCCTCAAACGACGTGGATAGGTCTAAGCTTAAGCTTATACCCGTTATGACATTAAAAACTAAAATAACACACATCAAAACCCTTGAATCCGGAAGAGGCGTCAGCTACGGAAAAGAGTACATAACCGAAGGGCCCACAAAGGTTGCAACCGTTCCCATCGGTTATGCTGACGGATACGTAAGAGCGACTGCAAAAGAGGGTTTGATGCTTGTCCGTGGCAAAAAAGTCAGAATTTTGGGAAGAATTTGTATGGACCAATGTATGATTGACGTTTCAGATGTCAATAATATCAGTGTAGGTGACGAAGTAATCGTCTTCTCTGACAAAGGAATCCTGGCTGATGATGTTGCCAAATGGTCAGACACAATCAATTATGAGGTAATTTGCCTTGTGTCGAAACGTATCCCCAGAGTTTATTTAAAAAACGGGGAGGCGGTAGGAGAGCTTAATTTTCTTGAGAATTAAAAAAACGCCATGAAAATATCATTTTAACGAAACAGGAGGCCTGATTGCTTTGTCAAAGAAAAAAAATGCCTCACGTGTTTCCTCTCTTGAGGATCAGTTAAGAAAGGGCTACACGGAAATGGCGGGGTTAAACACGGAGCTTGCCGAAGAAGGCATTGCATCCGACAATGAAGCCCTCGTCAGTTCGGAGGAAAAACTGATGGAGAGTGAGTAGTGGTGATTGTTAAAAGAGGAGATATTTATTATGCCGACCTCAGTCCGGTGGTAGGCTCTGAGCAGGGCGGCATAAGGCCCGTTCTGATTATTCAGAACGATGTGGGCAACAAGTACAGTCCTACTGTAATCGCTGCGGCAATCACGAGCCGCATAAACAAGGCGAAGATGCCCACCCACATCGAGCTTCCGGCACAGGACTTCGGTCTTAGCAAGGACTCGGTAATCCTCACAGAACAGATAAGAACGCTTGATAAGAAACGCTTGAGAGAAAAGATAGGAAAGCTTGATAAGGAACTGATGATAAAGGTTGACGAAGCACTGTCTGTAAGCTTCGGTCTTGACGAATAATCACCTTAAAGGAGTGGGAATATCCTTATGAAAAAGCTTATAAAAATAAAGAGCCGATATCGTACATACGATATCGGCTCTTTGCTTTATTCTTCTTCTTTTTCTTCCTTTTCGTCAGGCTTTTCTTCAACAAGAACTGTGATTTCAGTTACTCTGTGAGAATCGGTCCCCGTAACTGTAACAGTCAGATTTGCATAGTTAAAGCTATCACCGTTTTCGGGTATTTTACCAAGCTGCTCCATTGCCCAACCGCCGGCGGATACGCTTTCCGTTTCTTCTATTTCAACATCGAAAAAGTCACAAAAATCATCCATATTAACGGTGCAATCCACCTTATAGGTGTTATCGCCGATTTTTGCAAAATCCTCAACCACCTCGTCGTGCTCGTCCCAGATGTCACCCACAAGCTCTTCAAGGACATCCTCCATGGTTATGATACCGAGAGTACCACCATACTCATCAATAACTACCGCCATATGTGACTTATTTGTCTGAAGAATTTTTAGAAGGTCATCCACCATTTCAAACTTCTGTATGTACAGAGGCGTGGTCATAACCTTACGTATATCTTTTTTTGTAATCCCTTCAGGAGTGTAGAAATCCTTAAGATGAATAACACCGATTATATTATCAACAGTATCTTCATAAACGGGAAGTCTGGAAAAACGGGTTTGCGAAAATACCTTTGCAATTTCCGATTTGTCCGCTGTTACAGGGACTGCTTCAATATCAACTCTATGTGTTAGAATATCCTCGGCATTAAGGTCACCAAACTCGATAGCGTTCTTTATAAGCTCGCCTTCTTCGTCGTCAATACTTCCCTCCTGCTGAACTTCCTCAACAAGCATAATAAGCTCTTCCTGGGACATTTTTGAGTTATCCTCAAGCTTAAGAATTTTTGATATAAGCTTTTTCCAACAGGTAAACAAAAAGTTTATCGGTGTGAGTATCCATATAAGAACACGGATAATTGGTGCAGAAAACATAGCAAATTTTTCAGGAATGTCCTTTGCTATGCTCTTAGGTGTTACTTCACCAAATATAAGAACCACCACAGTGATTACCGCCGTTGATATTGTAGCACCAATTTCTCCGTAAAGGTTAACAAACATAACTGTAGCAATAGATGCAACTGCTATGTTTACTATGTTGTTGCCAACAAGTATGGTAGAAATAAGCTTATCATATTCTTCTGAAAGCTTAAGGGTGAGAATTGCTCTTTTGTTACCTTTTTCGGCTAATGTTTTAAGCCTTGTTTTGTTAAGTGATGAAAAAGCGGTTTCCGTAGCTGAAAAATAGCCCGACATAAGTACAAGGACCGCTATCACAAAAATATATTGAGTTATACTCATTTTTTAAATTCTCCTTAAATAAACATTTGTATCTCGTGTTATTATCGAATCATAGCCGTATGTTTTCAAAACACACAAAGGCATACTTGCGTAAACAAAGCACTTTACGCAAATATGCCTTATATATCGAATAAATATATAATTCAGTATCAGAATCACAATCGTCTGAATCCATAATTATTATATTTCCTCTCTTTCCCTAATCGAAATCGGCTATATTGTATCACATTTTTTTATGTCTGTCAATAGTTGAAATATAAATTTAATTATTGTATAACATCACATCCGGCTTTCGCAAGAACATAACAGCCATATATGCATATCATTAACACATAAAAAATGCTTTTTCAAAAAAAACATTACTGAATATGCATTTTTTTATTTGCTGCTTACAGCACATCCAAAGCATACATTTTCTTAGATTTTTATATATTTTTATCAAATACACCTTCAAAACTCCCAAAAAAATGTTTATTTTCTGCCTCAAGTTACTATTGACAACTGTTTTTTTTAGCTTTATAATATATGATGAAGATATTTTAAACAAAAAACTGAATTTTTACAATATACATTTTATATCCTTTTGAGGAGATTATTATGAGAAAAAAATTATTTGCAAAACTGAGGCATTTCTGGCTTCATACAGAACTGAATAAAATAATTATTGTAACGGTTGTTGCTCTTGCACTTATTATATTTGCAGTTTTATCCATAACAACCAGCCAAGCTACACGAACACATCAAAACACCGTCATGCAATCCTGCGAAAACTATACCGATTTCGTTATGCATTCAACAGAAACCGAGCTTAAGGCAATTTACAGCACTCTCCACGATTATATGAAAGAACCTGTGCTTGCATCCGCAAAAAATGTATATCGCCAGGGCAAAATAGATTATACCATAACCGGTCAACTCTCTAATCTCTTCCGTTCTACGATTGCAGGTAACACTCTTATTAAGGATATAATAATCACCTTTCCTGATGCACCTATAGTTGTAAGTCATAACGGACTGTATTCAAAGGAATACTATCAGCAGGCAAATCCTTCTTATTCTATTTTGTCAGATTTCACTTCAAGGCAAAAAGGTTCACTATATCTGGAATCTCATCTTTTTTATCCTGCAGATTTGAGTACAGGTGATGCTACAAGAAAGCTTGTTCTGTTTTATGTTACGGATTTTTACAGACTTAATATAGTAATAGACGAGGACGACTTCATTTCTGCATTTGACATCTCACATTTCTACTCCGAAGATATGCTTATTATGATTACGAACTCAACTGATCAGCTTATTATTTCTAACGACCACGAAAGAGCCGATAAACTTAATATAAGCAAAATTTCTGAGGATGAATATCTTGTTGCCAGAGATGCGGGGCAGATAGGGCTTAAATACTACATACTATATTCAAAAGATATTATCAAGAAGGATGTAAATACCATACGTAACTATTACATAATTGCTTTCTTAATAACACTGGTTATGTTTGTTATATTTATTATTGTATACAACAAGATATGGGTTATACCACTTAAAAACTTTGCAAATAACTTTCTGTCGGCTTCAGGGACAGGAAAGAAAAATGAGCTTGTGGCACTCCTTGACTATGTAGACATTATGAACAAGCAGATTTTTGAAATGAGTGACTACATCCTCTATACAAAAGATACAACCAATAATGCAATGATGATTAACGCTATACTCTACAGCGTTGCCAATAAGGACAATGATGAATACAACGTATATGAAAGCAACTTTTTCCGTGATTCATTCCCCCACGAAAAATTTGTTCTTGCATACTTTATAACCGGCTCATTTAAAGAAAGCCTGTCTACAGGTTTGTCGGTTGCACTTAAAGAAATGAATGCAAAATATGAATTCTGCTTTATATCTGACGATGGATTTTTCGCTGTAATTAATTATAGCGGATCTGTAGATACAATAAAACAAGGACTTGAAAATTTTATTAACCGGACAAACAGGCTTGAAATCAGAACTGCAGCCATTATCTCAGACGAAGTAGATAACATTTCCGGGATTTCAAAATGTACAGAACAGATTTCATCAATTAAAAACACCCGTAACGTGAAACTAAAAACAAAGCTTTACACCAAAGATGATATTGCCCAGGACAGAAAGCTTCTCCAAAGCTTTGTAAAAAACGAATCTGAATTTATAAATATTATTAAATCGGGTGATATAGGAACGCTAAACGAGGAGCTTGAAAGGATTTTCAGCAACGCAGCGGATGCGGCGTACGGGGATTGCTACAGTTTCTTTATGTATCTGCACAATTTTATAATACGTGTAGATTCAACACAAATGAGCGAGCCGGAAACGGAAGAATTGCCGTTCCTTACACTCCTTTCATCAGGCAATCTTGCAGTTATGGACTTTGAAAAAATAAAAGAAGCATTCTGCGAAACCTGCCTCATTTTATGTAACAGAAGCAACAACTCTCAGAATGTATACGAAGACGAAATAATACGATACATAAAAGAAAATTATAATAACTTCATTTCACTGGATATTGTGGCACAGAAGTTTGGTATGAATGCAAGCTATCTGTCTACTTACATTAAGAAAAAAATCGGTATGTCCTTTGTGGAATATATGCGAACACTGAGAATTGCAGGTGCTAAAAAGCTTTTGACGGAAACCGACCTTGATATTTCAAAGATTTCAGAAAACCTCGGCTTCTCTGATACCAGCAGCTTTATACGGTACTTTAAAAAGAGCGAAGGTATAACGCCGAAGCAGTACCGTACCTCTAATACCGAAAAGTAATAATTCTTAGGAAACTAAAAAAAGGCTTAATGCCTTTTTTTAGTTTTCAAATACAAAAATTTCTTTTTTTAGTGATTGTATTTCTTCCTGTGTGATTTCTCTTTCTCTTTTATAAAGATATATTTCATCTCCCGACGGGAGTACAAATTGTTTTTCAGTTTTTTGATAGGCTTTTCCTATCCCTGTGTCTGTTATAACCTGCGTGTACGGCACTGAAATCACTCTTTGCTCTTGGGGAGCGAGATGGATTTGGAGCTTTGATGGGACAAGAATATAATCTGTCGCAAAAAGACTTTCGGCAAGTCCGTCACGTTTGTCAACATCACCGATTGTAAGATAATAGCTTTCCCTGTTTATGTCGTATTTCTTTTTAACAGACAAGGATATTTCAGCATTCCGAAGGGTGTCGTAGTTCATCTCAAGGGATGATGCAAGGAAGCACACCGTTTTCCCTTTCATTCCGATTTCCCTGTCCATATACTCCGTAACTTCCAGAAAACTTTCCGCATTTTTGTCAACGGGTGGGTATGCTGAAAAGGCAGGCAACAACGACGCATTCTTTATTTCGCCTATTGATTGAGGTTGAACACGAGGAATAAAAACACTTACGCAATTTATAATGCACAGAACGCAAACAACCCCTGAGAATATATTTTTATTCAAAAAATGTGGCAAAACAGGCACGTCCCCAATTGCACCAATTGCAGATAAAATTAATATGATAAATGCCGGTGTATAGAGAGCAAGATGCTGCTGACCGTGAGTCTGGAGTGCGGTAAAGAGGAAAAAGCATATAACACTCTGAAGCCACATAAATAATTCAGGTGTCATTTTAAACTTAGACTTTACTTGAGTAAACACCGCCCATACACACAGAACTATAGGCAGAATTATTCCGAAATACCTTGTAAATATTTTTATATCCGTTTCCATTCCAAGAGCGTATGCACTGTATATATCACTGTAGTCCGCCATAAGCTTACCGCTAACAAAAGGCTGGGCAAAGAAAAGGAGAATAAAGGCGAAGGAGCTGATAAGATAAACGGCTCCTTTTATTTTTTTGTGGGACACTCCCCACAGAATTGCAGTTATAATAAAGCTCACGGCATAGAATGAATACCATCTTCGCATAAGCACACAAAGTGCAAGGCAAATTCCGGACAGAATACACATTTCTCTCCCGTCGCCCCATAGGAATATCACTGCTGCGAGAATAGCAAACATTACTCCTCCCACGTCTATAAATCCCGTATTTGTTGCAAATACGAGGTAAGGAAGCCCGATTACCGCCCATAGTGCATATAAGCCTTTTTCAAAAAATCTGCTTGAAACTGCATAAATCAACATAACGAGTGGCAAAAGATAAAAATTCACAATGGACAGAATAAATATGAGCCTGGATTCACCGAACAATTTACAGAGGAAACTTGCAGGAAGTGCAATTATGTAATTGTAATCCGTTTCAAAAACAGAAGCATATACCGCCTTAAAATACTCGGTTGACGGGAACAATTTGTTCAGATTATGAACTGTTACAAAATATCCTGCATTGTCCCACACAAAAATCTTTTTCATAAATGTGCAGTACAAAACTGCCTGAACATTCAAAAGGGCAAAAGCAACAATCAGAAAAATCCATGCTCCCCGCTGCGGTTTTTGAAATTTTTGGAGCAAGCTGTCTGCACCTTTCATAAAAAGGAGTACAAATAAGCCAAGGAGCAATCCACCCCCGATTATGCAATCGACCGTCTGACGTGCAGCGCCGTTTAAAACAACTCCGCTATATTTATAACAGGCAAGGAGGGATAAAATATAAAGGGTTATTGCTATACCGCTGAAACCGTATGCAGACTCTTCAAGAAATCTGTATGCTTTTTTTCTGAACACAAAAAGGAGTATAATCCCAACTGCCAAAAAAGCACTTCGTGCCACTAGGGAAAGTTCCATACCCCAAGCATCAACAAAAAAAGAGGTCATACGGGATAAGAGAAATAAAAGCACAGGGATTCCAAGAACAGGAATGGCAAAAGCTTTTTTCATATCCGTGACCTCCATATTATTAGTTTACCTCGAAATGGCTGACGAGTGCATATTGGACAACAGGCAGTCGAAGGCGTATTCTTATACGTCGAGTCTGCGGGAGTTCAATAGGTGCCGTCAGAAATTTCGGTACTCAAACAATCTTGCCCCGAAATAGCTGACGAGTACATATTGGACGACAGGTAGACGAAGGCGTATTCTTATACGTCGAGTCTGCGGGAGTTCAATAGGTGCCGTCAGAAATTTCGGTACTCAATCTTTAAAAGAATCTAAAACTAAGTGATAACCTCCCGGCCCATACATCAGGCACTTGTTTACTCTTGAAATAGTTGCTGTGGATGCTCCTGTTTGCGAAACTATTTCGGAGAATGTTTTTTTCTGCCTTAAAAGGTCTGCGACCTCAAGACGCTGCGCCATAGACTGAAGCTCTTTGATGGTGCATATATCCTCAAAAAACTTAGAACAATCGTCCTGAGTTTTAAGAGAGAGTATGGCATCAAAAAGTTTTTTTGTTTCTTCGTTTTTCAATGTCATATTAATCACCTTTCTATAAGCTTACTTAAAAATGCACGGGTACGCTCGTTCTGAGGATTGTCGAGAACTTCCTCGGGCGTTCCCTGCTCTGCTACCACACCTCCATCCATAAAGATGATGCGGTCGGACACATGCTTTGCAAACTCAATTTCGTGAGTTACGATAACCATTGTTATATTCTGACTTGAAAGGTCTTTGATAACCTTCAGAATTTCACCTGTCAGCTCAGGGTCGAGAGCAGATGTGGGTTCGTCAAAGAAGAGGATTTTGGGCTTCATTGCAAGGGCGCGTGCGATTGATACTCTCTGCTGCTGACCGCCTGAAAGCTCACAAGGGTAATTTTCAAGCTTATCGGCAAGCCCCACACGCGTGAGAAGGGCAATTGCCTCCTTTTTTATTTCCTCTGCGATTTCGTGCTTTTTCTGCTTGTAATCAGGGCGTTCCTTTGCAAGGAGCATAGGCGCCAGAGTAACATTCTCAAGTACGTTGTACTGAGGAAACAGATTAAAAGACTGAAACACAAGACCGAAATAGAGCTGACACTTACGAAGTGCTTTTGGACTTAAATGTTCTTTGTTCTCCGCATCAAAAATCACTTCTCCGTCAACAAGAATCTGACCTTTATCAGCAGTTTCAAGAAAGTTGATGCAACGAAGCAGAGTAGTTTTGCCACTTCCGGAAGAGCCGATAACTGATATAACCTCGCCTTGCTCCATAGAAAAATCTATACCCTTCAAAACCTTGAAATCACCAAAGCTTTTACAGATGTTTTTTACTTCTAAAACAGACATTTTCGGCACCTCCTGTCAGCTTCGGAAATAGCTCAGCTTCTTTTCGATATATCCGAAAAGAATTGTGAGCACGCCACAGAATACAAGGTAGAACACGGCTGTATAGAACAAGGGCCACAGCAAGCCGTCACTTTTTATAAACTTCTGAGCGTTCCAAATTATTTCATAAACCATTATGATACGTGCAAGAGACGTATCCTTAACAAGCGTTATAATTTCATTACTCATAGGAGGTACAATACGCTTTACAACCTGAAGAAGTACCACCTTGAAGAAAATCTGCACCTTAGTCATACCGAGAACCTGTCCCGCTTCGTATTGACCTTTTGAAATGCTCTCTATACCTCCGCGGTAGATTTCTGAAAAATAACAGGCATAGTTTATAACAAAAGCAACTATAACCGCAAAAAATCTCTCAGGCACGGTCCAGGTAGAAACCCACCCGATAAAGGGATTAAGTGTACCGCCTGAAATCATCCGCTGTGCCATATTGCCGAGAAGTCCGGGACCGTAGTATATAACTATGAGCTGTAGCATCAGAGGAGTCCCTCTGATAATCCATATAAACCCCTTTATAACCCATTTAAGGGGCTTGAATTTACTCATTGAGCCGAAGCTTATAATAAGCCCAAGGGGCAGAGCAAAAAGCAGGGTAAGTGCAAATATTTTAAGAGTTGTTCCAAACCCCTGCAATAAGCTGAGGTTAACCTCTGCAAATGAAACTCCCATATGTATATTACCTTTCTAAGAGTTCAAAGGGGCTGTTGCAAGCAACAGTCCCTTTACAAACTATATTATTCAGCGAGTGTAAGGCTGTACTTTTCAGCAAGAGCTGTAAGTGTACCGTCTGCAACAAGCTCGTCTATGATTTCGTTAACCTTTGCTGTTACATCAGAGTCTTTTCTGAATGCGATACCGTATTCTTCTGTTGTAAGCTCAAGTGCGGAAGCAAGTGATTCATAGCTTGTTCCTTCGCCTGTCATAGCGTTTGCCATTGTGATGTCGATTACACAAGCATCTGCTGAGCCGCTCATTACTTCGAGAAGTGCATCTGTCTGAGCTGATGCTGCAACATACTTTTCGTCAAGACCGTTGTCTTTGATTGCAGCTTCACCTGCTGAACCTGCTTCTGCTGCGAAGCTGAGACCCTTGAGGTCTTCAACAGACTTAAGCTCTGCTGCCTTGTCTGCCTTTGCAACTACAACCTGTGCATTCTTAACATAAGGAACAGATACTGAAGCGTTAAGCTTTGCTTCGTCTGTGATTGTCATACCGTTCCAGATACAGTCAATACTCTTTGATTCGAGTTCAAGGAACTTATTGTCCCAGTCGATTACAACGAATTCAGGCTCAACGCCGAGCTTTTCACAAACTGCTTCTGCAAACTCTGTATCAAATCCTGTGAGTTCGCCGTTTTCTTCATAGTTCATAGGCTCATAAATTGTGTAGCCGATAACCATTTTGCCGTTTCCGTTTATGTAGTCCATATCAGAATCAGCTGTTGTGTCGTTTGTGGGAGCTGATGAACAAGCAGTCATTGCAACTGCCATCATGCCTGCAAGAATAATTGATAAAAACTTTTTCATATTGATTTACTTCCTTTCGTAAAACGCATTATTATGGTTGCATTTTAACACTTTACCACATTAAAGTCAACCCCAAAACCCACTTTCCTACATTATGTATAACTTTCATTAATTTAACACTGCAGTGTTTTATCACTTTAGTACAAAAAAGGAGTTCTAATATTCGGACCTATCTTTACTGTTTTTACACATTCCTTCCTGACCAAATTTAATATAAAAATGTAAAAGCATTGCTTTTAGGTAAAAACTATGATAGAATAGACTTAAACTTTATACAAACATAAAATTACAATACACATTCCCATTTCATGTTATGAATACTAATCACAAGCTGATCCAAAACGTAATATCAGGGCGGAAAGGAACAAAAAGCAATGAAGTATATAAAACTTGACGGAACAGATATTAAAGTCAGCAAGCTTGCCCTTGGAACAGACTCTATGGGAGAGCCTATGACGGAGGAAACTTCACGGGAGGTGCTTGACAGTTTTACGGAGGCAGGGGGCACTCTTATCGACACTGCTCTTTCATATAACGACTGGGCGCCGGGCGAAAAAAGCCGCAGCGAAAAAATAATCGGAAGATGGCTCAAAGCTCGAGGCAACCGCCACGACCTTATAATATCCACAAAGGGCGGACATCCCCCTATGGGGCATATGGACATTTCACGACTTTCGGAAAAGGAAATCATGTCCGATATTGAGCAAAGCCTTTCAAATCTCGGAACAGATTACGTGGATATATATTTTCTTCACCGTGATAATGAAAACCTGCCTGTTGCACCAATAATGGAAACTCTCGATAAGCTTGTAAAAAGTGGTAAAACACGTAGCGTCGGGCTATCAAACTGGAGTCCCCGACGGGTAAAAGAAGCGGCTGAATATTGCAAATCTCACAAGCTCGCACCCATTACCTCGAGCCAGATTCAGTTCGGGCTTGCACGTCCCAACATTCACCTTATAGACCCCACACTGTCAATCATGGACAGAGACAGCTACGAGTTTTACAAAAACGAAAATATTAATGTTTTTGCATTCTCGGCGCAGTCCAAGGGATATTTCTCAAAGCTTGATACAGGGGCTACACTCAGCCCCAAAGCAGCAGAACGGTACGACAACCCCCAAAGCCGCAAAATATTTGACCTACTCAAAAAAATTGCAATAAAATACGATTGTACTGTAACCGAGGCAGTTTCGGCAGTTCTTACCTCCATTGATGATTTTAACACCGTTCCCATTCTTGGACTTAAGAACAAAACCCACGCGGAAACATCCCTGAGGGCGTCGGATATTGAAATAAGTAACGACGACATTCAAAATATCCTGAATATTGCCTTAATAGTGCATAATTGACAAAAAATTATCAAAAACTATTTCAAATTTAGTTTGGGAAATTTTAAAAATATCTTGAAAAAATTTCTTGTTTGTTGTACAATAGAATTATGTGGGAGTATGCTCCCGAAAAAAACATAAACGGAGGAATTAAAATGTTTAATAAGCTCACAGTTGAAGACATTGAAGTTGCAGGCAAAAAAGTATTGGTAAGATGCGACTTTAACGTACCCCTGGATGAGAACGGCAATATCACAGATGAGAACAGAATTGTCGGCGCTCTCCCCACAATCAAGTACCTTATAGAAAAAGGTGCAAAGGTTATCCTTTGCTCACATATGGGCAAGCCCAAGGGCGAGCCTGTTCCTTCACTTTCACTTGCACCTGTTGCAAAGAGCCTTTCCGAGAAGCTCGGCAAGGAAGTTGTATTTGCCGCTGACGACAATGTTGTAGGCGAAAATGCAAAGGCAGCAGTTGCCGCTATGAATGAAGGCGACGTTGTTCTTCTCCAGAACACACGTTACAGAAAAGAAGAAACAAAGAACATTGACGAGTTCAGTGAAGAGCTTGCTTCACTTGCTGAAGTATTCGTAAACGATGCATTCGGTACAGCTCACAGAGCACACTGCTCAAACGTTGGTGTTACAAAATATATCAAAACAGCTGCTTGCGGTTACCTTATCAAAAAGGAAATCGACTTCCTCGGAAATGCAGTTAACGATCCTGTAAGACCTCTCGTGGCTATCCTCGGCGGTTCAAAGGTATCAAGTAAGATTTCAGTTATCAACAACCTTCTTGAAAAGGTTGATACACTCATCATCGGCGGCGGTATGGCATACACATTTATGGCTGCTAAGGGCATGGGCGTTGGCGATTCACTCCTTGAGAGCGACTACATCGACTATGCAAAGGAAATGATGGAAAAGGCTGCTGCAAAGGGCGTTAAGCTCCTTATACCTGTTGATACAGTAGTTGCAAAAGCATTTGACAACGATGCTGAATCAAAGGTAGTAGCTGAAGGCGGAATTGAAGACGGATGGCAGGGACTTGACATCGGACCTGAAACAATTAAGCTCTTCTCAGAAGCAGTTAAAGAAGCTAAGTCTGTTGTATGGAACGGTCCTATGGGCGTATTTGAAATGCCTAACTTCGCAAAGGGTACAAATGCAATCGCAGCTGTACTTGCAGAGATTGACGCTACAACAATCATTGGCGGCGGTGACAGTGTTGCAGCTGTTAACCAGGCAGGCCTTGGCGACAAGATGAGCCACATCTCAACAGGTGGCGGCGCATCAATGGAATTCCTCGAAGGCAAAGACCTCCCCGGAATTGTTGCAATCGGCGACAAATAATAGCATTGAATTTGTTATCGGGGCAGTTTTACTGCCCCGTAATGAATAATTAATAATGAATAATTAACAAGCTTGGCAGGATGGAGAAAAATAGTGCAGAACGGACGTAATTCGATGGCTTGCCATTGAATGGTGTGTGAATTTTTATACATCCTCGTACAAACTTTGATTTGTAAGGAGAATTAATTATGGGTAAATACATTATTGCAGGTAACTGGAAAATGAACAAGCTTCCTTCTGAAACATATGACTATGTTAAGGAAGTTGTTGAAGCTACAAAGGGTGCAGCTTGTGAAGTTGTTTGTTGCACACCTTATGTAAACCTCAGCGAAGCTGTAAGAGCAGCTGCAGGTACACACGTTAAAATCGGTGCTGAAAACCTTCACTTTGAGGACAAGGGTGCATTTACAGGTGAAGTAAGTGCCGATATGCTCGTCGACCTTGGTGTTGACTACGTTATTATCGGTCACAGCGAAAGACGTGAATACAACAACGAAACAGACGAAACTGTTAATCTTAAAACAAAGAAGGCTCTTGAAAAGGGTCTTGTGCCTATCGTATGCTGCGGTGAAAGCCTTGAGCAGAGAGAAGCAGGTATTACAATGGACTTAATCACAATCCAGATTAAGAAAGCATTTGCAAACATCAATGCAGATGACGCAAAGAAGGTTGTAGTTGCTTACGAGCCTATCTGGGCAATCGGAACAGGTAAAACTGCTACAGACGACCAGGCAGAAGAAGTTTGCGGCGCTATAAGAGAAGTACTTTCCGGTCTTTATGATGCAGCTACTGCAAAGGAAATCACAATTCAGTACGGCGGTTCAATGAACGCTGCTAACTGTGCAGGTCTTCTCGCAAAGGCAAACATCGACGGTGGTCTTATAGGCGGTGCATCACTTAAATCTGCAGACTTTGCTACAATAGTTGCAGCTGCTAAATAAAGACGGGGCGCCAAAAAATGCACAGACCGTTAAATGGCCTTTAATATTAAATATTCAACATAAGGTAGAAATCCGCAGAATTGCGGATTTCTACTATATTATGCCATTTAACTATGAATAAACCTTACCACTCGACGTACACGCGTACGCCTTCGGGCAGGGAGAAATACGACAAGTCGCATTTCTCTTCGGTTTATCCATTCTGCACTATTTTTTTACAACCCTCTCAGTGGCATGGGACGTTCCTGTTTTGCCACATTTTTATTTATGTAATAACGAAAGGATATCAAAATGAAAAAACCAATTGCTTTAATCATTCTTGACGGCTACGGTATTAACGACACAGTAGCGGGCAATGCAATCAAAGCGGCAAACACTCCGAATCTTGATTCATATTTTGCCGACTACCCCAATACCATTCTTTATGCAAGCGGTATGAGTGTTGGACTTCCCGAAGGCCAGATGGGTAACTCCGAGGTTGGTCACACAAATATCGGTGCAGGACGTGTTGTTTATCAGGAGCTAACAAGAATTACAAAATCAATCAAGGACGGCGACTTCTTTGAAAATGCCGCACTCATAAAGGCAGTTGAAAACTGCAAGAAAAACGATTCTGCTCTTCACTTTATGGGACTTTTATCTGACGGTGGTGTTCACAGCCATATTGAGCATTTGTTCGGCCTTATCGACCTTGCAAAAACTGCAGGTCTTAAAAAAGTATATATCCACTGCATTATGGACGGACGTGACGTTTCTCCCACAAGCGGTGCAGGCTATCTCCAGCAGCTTCAGGACTATCTTGACAAAGCAGGTGTAGGCGAAATTGCAACCGTAATGGGCAGATACTACGCAATGGACAGAGATACAAACTGGAACAGAGTTGAAAAGGCATACAATGCCGCAGTCCGCAGTAACGGTGTTTTCTGCGAGGACATTCAGGCAATGATGAAAAAGTCATACGAAACACTTGACGAAAACGGTGCAGCAATCACCGACGAATTCATCATCCCTGCAGTTGTTACAAAGAACGGTGCTCCCGTTGGCAGCATTTCTGCAAACGACTCTGTTATATTCTTCAACTTCCGTCCCGACCGCGCAAGAGAAATCACAAGAACTCTCGTTGACCCCGAATTTACAGGCTTCAACCGTGAGCTTCTTCCCCTTTACTATGTTTGTATGACTCAGTATGACGCTTCAATGCCAAATGTTGACGTTGCATTCAAGCCCGAATCACTTACAAATACTTTCGGAGAATATATTTCAAAGAAAGGTCTTACACAGCTCAGAATAGCTGAAACTGAAAAATATGCTCACGTTACCTTCTTCTTTAACGGTGGCGTTGAAAATCAGTATGAGGGTGAGGACAGAAAGCTTATTGCTTCTCCCAAAGTTGCAACATACGATATGCAGCCCGAAATGAGTGCATACAAAGTCGCAGATGCTTGTGTTGAGCTTATAAACGAAGACAAGTACGACTGCATCATCCTCAACTTCGCAAACTGTGACATGGTTGGACACACAGGCGTGTTCGATGCAGCAAAGGCTGCAGTTGAAGCAGTTGACGAATGTCTGGGCAAGGTTGTTGATGCTCTTCGTGCAAAGGATGGTAAAATCCTTATTACTGCCGACCACGGAAACGCAGACTGCATGGTTGACCCCGAAACAAACGACGTGTTCACTGCTCATACAACAAACCCTGTTCCTCTAATCGTTATGGGTGCAGGCGATGTAGAGCTTAAAAAGGGTAAGCTTGCAGACCTCTGCCCCACAATGCTCGACCTTATGGGACTTGATAAGCCTGCCGAGATGACCGGAGAAACCCTTATAGTTAAATAATATATTTTTAAAAGACTGCTTCACCTTTGAAGCAGTCTTTTAAAAAACAAAAAAACGAAACCTTTCAGTTCCGTTCTTTTTAAAAAAATGAGCAATTCTGTAAGCCGGGTTCTGTATTTGACGATTATCTATCTGGTATCTGCGTTGCCGCAAATCTCAAGCCCCTTGTCGGGAAGCCGAGCAGGCTATTGTTCCCTCGGGTTGCTCCGGGTGGGGTTTACACGGGACTTCAGTCGCCATCGTCCCTGTGTGCTCTTACCACACATTTCCACAATCGGGTATTGGGTAAAAATGCACAGACCATTCAATGGCAGTTTTTATATATCGTATTAATTACGGTAGAAATACGCAAAGCGTATTTCTTTTATTTATGCCATTGAATTACAAACGCTACTCACCACTTGACGTACAAATGTACGCCTTCGGGCAAGGTATAATGCGCAAGCGCATTATACTTCGTATCGGTTGTTCTACACTATTTTTCCGCCAATACTTCCCATCCATTCTCTGTTGCACTATCCTTGGAATCGCTTCCACCGGCCGTTAGCCGGCACCCTTGCTCTATGGAGCCCGGACTTTCCTCAGGCGATAATTCGCCCGCAACCGTCTGAATTACTCGCTGTATATTCTAACACAATTTTTATTCTGTGTCAATATAAATTTTAGCTTGCATAATTTGCGTAAAAGAAACCGCCCTTTTATATTTTCACATTGATAATATTACAAAAAATACCTGTAATTCACACAGAATAACCACATATTTATACACAATGATAGTAGAAAATAAAGTAATAAAAAACATATATAAAGTTGGTTTAAGAGGGTATTCTTGTCACATTTACAACAATGCATAAATA
Source organism: Clostridia bacterium (assembly GCA_045649825.1). Classification (GTDB taxonomy): domain Bacteria; phylum Bacillota; class Clostridia; order UBA1381; family UBA1381; genus RGIG9115. Next base: position 93,101 of record JAZRQO010000023.1, on the reverse strand, counting down.
AAAACAAAAAAATCATTAGCAAAGTTATACAATGCTGAAAAAAATACAAAAAAAGTGTTGACAAACAGGCACCCCTATGCTATAATAAATTTCGTCGTTAAATAATGACGACGTTTTTGAACAGAAAAATACGGGAGTTTAGCTCAGCTGGGAGAGCGTCTGCCTTACAAGCAGGATGTCACAGGTTCGAGCCCTGTAACTCCCACCAATGGCCCGGTAGTTCAGTTGGTTAGAACGCTAGCCTGTCACGCTAGAGGTCGTGGGTTCGAGCCCCATCCGGGTCGCCATTTTTTTTCTGTTCAATATGCCTCTGTAGCTCAGTCGGTAGAGCAAGGGACTGAAAATCCCTGTGTCAGTGGTTCGATTCCACTCGGAGGCACCAAGTTCTTTTTTACAAAAGAGCTTATGCGGGAGTGGCTCAGTGGTAGAGCGTCACCTTGCCAAGGTGAACGTCGCGAGTTCGAATCTCGTCTTCCGCTCCAAACATACAAAAGACGCATACAGCGTCTTTTGTTTTAATCGGTGCCATAGCCAACTGGTAAGGCCAAGGTCTGCAACACCTTTATTCCCCGGTTCAAATCCGGGTGGCACCTCCAGAAAAAAAGACATTATTCGATAAAGAATAATGTCTTTTTTTCAGCTAAATTCGCTAACGCAAGCCAACTGTGCTACGCACGCTAAATTACTTCGTAGCTAAATTGACCTTCGGTCAGCTTTGGCGAATTTAATTTAGCTGTTTTGAAAAAACAATTTAGCTATTGCGGAGCAATAATTTCGCTTTGCACGAATGTGCAAAATTCAGCTTTATATTTCTTGCATCTATATTGTTCGCCTTTGCCAAAAAAAGAAGGTCCCGTCACATGTTATTTCTGTGACTGAACCTTTTTTCCTTTTATGCAGTAAATAATTTATTCAGCATCGCCTTCAGAAACGACTTCCTGATACTTAGCGATAACTGCATCCTCTAAAGTTCTTCGCATAGCTGAGTTGATTGGATGGGCAATATCCTTAAACTCGTTTTCCGGAGTTTTTCTGCTGGGCATTGCCGTGAATAGCTTTTCCTGACCCTCGATTATTTTAATGTCATGTACTACAAAAGCATCATCAAAGGTTACAGAAGCAACTGCCTTCATCTTACTTTCCGCATTAACCAATTTTACCTTTACGTCTGTAATCTCCAAGGTAATCCTTCTCCCTTCAATTTTTAACAGGTTTGTTAAAACACTACTCTAATTTTACTATTTTTCATTTTTTTTGTCAATAGAACTGTATAACTTTTACGATATTGCACAAAACATACGGAATATTTTATGCACTTTGTCAAAATTGTTTTTTTCTATTTTCATTTTTTTCCTTAAGGTATATAATTATAGACATAGAAAGAAATGGGGGATTTAATCAAATGAAGAGATTTGACATCAGCGAGCTGAAACCCGGCAGTCATATACATTTTATCGGTATCGGTGGCATTAGTATGAGCGGAATTGCGCAGATTATGCTTCAAAACGGTTATAAGGTTACAGGCTCCGACAGAAGCGAAAGCACCATAACTAATAAATTATCCTCTTTAGGTGCTGCGGTGTACATAGGACACAGGGAAGAAAATATAAGCGGTGCAGAGCTTGTGGTATACACGGCAGCTGTACATGGAGATAACCCTGAAATTATAGCATCAAAAAAACAAGGCGTCCGTCTTATCGACAGAGCAGAAATGCTGGGTGCCATTATGAAAACATATAAAAACTGTGTGGGCGTTGCAGGAACTCACGGAAAAACCACCACCACCTCTATGCTGGCTCACGCCCTTATAAATTCAGAGCTTGACCCAACAATAAGCATAGGCGGAGAGCTTGACCTTATAGGCGGTAACATCAGAACGGGCTCAAAGGAATTCTTTGTAACAGAGGCCTGCGAATATACCAACAGCTTTTTAAAATTCTTCCCCACGGTTTCGCTTATTACAAACATTGAAGAAGACCATCTGGACTTTTTCAAAGACCTTGACGACATTATAAACAGCTTCAGAAGCTATGCACTCCTGACTAAAGATATAGGCATTACAATCGCCTGGGGTGAGGATGAGAACATACAAAAAGCACTGAAAAACTCAGGCTGCCGTGTTATTTACTACGGCATAGGCGATTTTGAATACAGTGCTGAAAATATTATATATGTAGACGGCTACCCTCAGTTCGACTGCTTTGAAAGAGGAGAAAAGCTCTGCAATATAAAGCTGAACGTACCAGGCGAGCATAACGTGCAAAATGCCCTTGCAACAATTGCAGTTTGCAGAACTCTCGGAGCAGATATTGAAAAAGCGGTTAAAGGCATAGAAAGCTTTAAAGGAACTCACCGCCGTTTTGAACAAAAGGGTTACTGTAATGGTGCGGTGGTAATTGACGACTACGCCCACCACCCCACCGAAATCAAAGCAACTCTGAATGCCGCTTCGTCAATGCCTCACGGCAGAATAATCTGCATTTTTGAGCCTCATACCTATACAAGAACAAAAACCCTGTGGAATGAATTTTTAGAAGCCTTCGACAAGGCAGATGAGATAATTCTCTCGGACATCTACGCCGCACGTGAGCTGCCCGACGGAGTAACCACCTCGGAAGCTCTTGCAGAAGCTATAAAAGCACGTGGCGTTAATGCAAAATATATTAAGGGATTTGACAATATTGTAAAGTATGTAAAAGAAAACGCCCGAAAAGGTGACATAGTATTCACCATGGGCGCTGGAACAGTAACAGAACTCGGACCAATGATTTGCGGAGTGTCAGAATGACACTCCGCATTTTTAAATAAAGCAAACCTAAATGGCTGTTTATAAAGTCAACCCACAATCCAGGGGATGGTTAAAAATAGTGCAGAACGGACGAAACGAAGTATTATGCGCCTAAGCCGCATAATACCTTGCCCTGCGGTGGAGTCCAAATCTTCAATTTGGTAAACGACACCTATGCAACAGCGTTCCAAATCTTTGATTTGGGTAACGCAACTGCTAAGGCGTACGTTGGTACGTCGAGTGGTGAGTTTCGTTCGTATGCGGTGAAGTCCAAATCTTCGATTTGGTAAACGACACCCATGCAACAGTGTTCCAAATTTTAATTTGGGTAACACCACTGCTTTCAATGGCATAAAATTAAGAGAAATCCGCAAATTTGCGGATTTCTACCATAATTTATAAGTTTTCTCGCTTTTTGATACTTATAAATGCTTATTTAGAGCCATTGAACGGTCTGTGCATTTTTAAACATCCCCTTATTCATTACTTTTAAATACGTCGGCTACTTCGCTTATGGTGAAAAATGCTTTCGGGTCTATTGTGTGGATTATTGTTCTCATTTTATAAATCTGAAATCTGTTTACAACGAAATATATAATATATTTTGTTGAGTTAGAGTAGCCGCCAACGCCTTCAATTCTTGTTGTTCCGCAGTGGAATTCTTCAATCAGAGCGTCACTTATCTCCTGGGGCATTTCAGTTATTATCATAACCGCCTTAGAACGATCAAGACCTTCTACAACGAAGTCAATTGTTTTAAGCCCCGCCGCATAGGTTACTATTGAGTAAAGGGGCAAAATCCAGCTATTCATTGCTATTCCGCATACAACATAAAGAATAATATTGTATATCATAACAAAAGTACCCACAGTTATATTAAGCCTTTTTGAAAAGATAACCGCCATAACTTCAACGCCGTCAATTGCTCCGCCGTTTCGGATGGTAAGACCGCTCCCCACACCTGAAATCATACCACCGAACAGTGCGCAAAGAAGTAAATCTTCACCTGCCAGAGGTGATGCCATACTCACATCGATAGGAAGAACATTTGTAATCATCCAGGACGCCCATGAATATACAGCCACAGTAAAAAGAGAATACACTGTAAACACTACCCCCTGCTTTTTAAGCCCGAACAAGAAAAGGGGAATGTTCAGGATTAAAAGGAAAACAGATAAGCTCCAAATCTCAGGCGTAAGCTGAGAAAGAAGTATAGACGTTCCTGATATACCGCTGTCGTAAAGCTTTACAGGAGCCAGAAACACCGTAACTCCAAAAGCGTTTATACATCCCGCAAAAAACAAAACCAAAAAATTCTGCCACTTTAATCCCTTAAGCTGATCAATCATAAACTACCTCCGTTACATAAAAGCTTTGCGAAAGCAAAGCCACCATAATTATTCATTATTCATTTAACTCACAAAGTGAGTTCTCAAACTCACTTTGTGAGTGCATTCTTTCTCCAGCTTCCTTTGAGATAGAATACTATTCCTATCCACAGTGGTGTAAAGCCTGCGAGAGCATCACCAAGCCAGAAACCTGAATATCCAAGCTTCATTGTAAGTCCAAAGAACACGGAAAGCCCTATACGCATAACTATTCCGTCAAGAATAGCAGTAACGAAGTTTATTCTGTAATTTCCGCTTCCGTTCAGAAAAGCATTCATAGGTGCACGTGCCGCACTTCCGTAGAACATCAGCACTGCAATGGGGATATATTCCATTGCCACCTCCATTACCGCACCGTCAGTAGTGAACACCGAGAAAATAGCTTCTGGGAATATAAGAATTGCCACCGACATAAGCGTTGAAATCCCAAACACCGTGAAGAATACGGATTTCATTATCATAGGTACTCTTTTGAACTTTTTTGCACCTATATTCTGCCCTACCATGGATGAGCCTGCAGTGTTAAGGGAATTTGAAATAAGATTGCTTACGGCACTCAGCTTTGCCGCAATTCCCGCAAATGCAGAAACCGCAACACCGTAAGAGTTTATCCAGGAGTTTACAAAGAGCTTTGAAAAATGAATTGATGCACTCTTTATCGCCATAGGCACTCCAAGCTTTGCAAGACTTATAAACATTGAAAGGTCCGGTCGCAAAAAGTCACGGAATTTAACAGTCATACTGTACTTTTCCCTGTTTCGAAGTATAAAAATACTGCACAGGATAAAGCTTATCGCCTGACTTATAACCGTAGCATACGCCGCACCTGCAGCTCCCATTTTCATACATGCCACAAATATAATATCAAGAATAATGTTTATAACAGAAGCCAGTGCCACAAAAATAAAAGGATTTTTTGAATCACCCATACCCCGCATTACTGCACTTGTAATATTATATCCGTAAATAAATACTGAGCCTGAAATACAGATTGTGGAATAAGCAAGTGCCTCCGAAAACGCCTCGAGAGGTGTATTCATAAGGTTTAAAACAGGTACTCTCAAAACAATGAAAACACCGCTTAAAATAATGGCACAAATCATTAAAGACGAAAACATCGTGCTTATAAACCGTCCAAGGTCACTTCTCTTTCCCGCACCTATGTACTGACTGATTATAACCTGCCCCGCATTGCAAAAGCCCATGGCAAGGAATGTGAGGAAATTACTAACGTCACCGCCCACGGCAACCGCGGAAAGCCCTACCTTTCCCATAACATGGCCCACAACAATCATATCCACCATATTATATACAACCTGCAATAAGCTTGACAAAAAAAGCGGAAAGGCAAACCTGTAAAGTTTGCCTGTTATATTACCTTCTGTAAAATCTGTAATTAAAGTATTGCTCATAGCTGACATCGGTATTCCCCCTTAATTATATTATACCGAGTAAGTAAAATTTTGTCAACGTCATTCAAAGATTTTCGTAGAATAACTCAAAAAACCTCTCAGAAATATATTCCGAGAGGTTTTTGGTATAATAATTAATCATCAATTTCTTTTGATGTTGCCGCTTCGTAAATTGCCATAACATCCTGTGAGGGAGCTTTGGTGATTAATGAAACTACTACGCACACAACAAAGGCAACAATAAATCCGGGAAGAAGCTCATATATTCCCGTTGTTGCACCGATAGATGTTGTAAACCATACAATATCTACAACTGCACCTGCTACGATTGAAGCAACAGCACCTGCATATGTAGTTCTCTTCCAGAACAGTGAAAGGATAACAACAGGTCCGAATGCGGCACCGAAGATACCCCATGCATTTGATACAAGGTTCATAATAGCCGCTGCAGCTTCGCCCTTACTGCTTGCAATAAAGAATGCAACGATTGAAACGATAACAACAACTATTCTTCCTACCCACAAAAGCTCCTTATCAGAAGCATTTTTCTTGATTATTGGCTTATAAATATCACTTGTGAATGATGATGATGCCACGAGAAGCTGTGAGTCTGCAGTTGACATTGAAGCTGCAATAATTGCCGCAAGAAGTATACCTGCAATAAAGGGTGTGAAGAGCTTACGGGCAAGGATTACGAAAATCATTTCCTGACCTGCACCACCGTCCCCGAGAAGAGAAGCGGCAAACTCTGTTCCATCTGCGAGAATAAACATTCTGCCGAGGTATGAAATAAGAATTGCAGCACCGAGAGCAAGAACAATCCATACAGAAGCAACAATTACTGATTTTTTAATCATACTGGGCTTTTCAATAGCCATAAATCTTACAAGTATATGCGGCATACCAAAGTAACCAAGGCCCCATGCAAGACCTGAAACAATCTCCTGCCATGAAGCTGAGAACAAATCAGATACAAACTTGAATTCCCCGCCTGCAGAGTTTGTTATAACCTTATCAAGGAGTGCCACGTCAGTATTTCCTGAAGCCACAATCATAATGGGCACTGCAAGAAGTGCAACAAGCATAAGCATACCCTGGAAAAAGTCCGTCCAGCAAACTGCCTTATAGCCGCCCAGGAATGTATACACAAGAATAATTGCAGCAAAGATAATCATTGCCGCCATCGGATCAAGTGTTGGGAACAACTGAGTAAACACCTTTGAGCCTGCAGAGAATGCCGACGCAACATATATTGTGAAGCTTATAAGGAATACTACTGCACAAATAATTTTAAGAGCTGAGCTCTTTGTTGCAAAGCGGTTTGTAAGATACTGAGGAAGGGTGATTGAATCCCCTGCTGCCTTTGAGAACTTACGAAGTCTTTTGGCAACTATAATCCAGTTTGCAATAGTACCGATTGCAAGACCTATACCAATCCATGCCTGACCAAGACCGAATGCTAAGATACTTCCGGGCAGTCCCATCAGAAGCCATGCACTCATATCAGACGCCTGAGCACTCATTGCAGTAACCCAGGGGCCCATACTTCTGCCACCGAGGAAATATTCCTTTTCACCACTTTGATTCTTACCTTTTAAGAAGAAAATAACGCCAATAGCAAGCATTGCTATAAAGTATAGAACAAATGCTATAATTTCTCCCATTTTAATTCATCCTTTCGTTATTAAAAAAATATGTTGCTATTATATCACACTTTTTATTAGACTGCAACACAGAACGGAGTACAGACTTTTATCCGTACTCCGTTTGTTAATATTACTGATATACCGCTTTAATATGCCGTTTTTTATGCATATATTTTAGCGAACTAAATAATATACCTAAAATAAATTTTTCTATGAATTTATCAAATATCCCTTTAAAAACATAGGCATTTTCATTTCTGCATAGCTTTTAAGTGAATATTCTCCGTTACAAATGCACCAATCGTAAACAAGTGCTCTTTCGCAAAGTGCGTATGTTTTTACAATCTCATTTGCCGATACCTTACTTGTCAGCTCACCATTTGCCTGACCCTCGGAAACTATACGGCGAAGAAGCTTATAATAAACCCTGTTATGGTCCAGAAGATGTTTTTCACCCTTTGTTATAAGCTGAGAGGAATAAAGCCTTGCAAGAAGGTCGAGAGAAACATTGTTTTCTATGTAGTCAAAAAGCTCACGGTTTAGAAACATAAGCTTTTCAAAGCTTCCATTGACGGAGTCAAGCTCCTCTTCAAGCTCTCTGTAGCGCTCATCAAAAAGATAGGAAAGAGAGCTTAAAAGTGCATCCTTACCTTCAAAATAATGATAAAATGAGCCACGTGAGGTCCCTGATTCCTCGATTATTTCATCTATGGTTGTATCGTCATAGCCTTGACGGTAAAAAAGCCGCCATGCCGCCGATACTATTTTCCCCTTTGTGTTTCTGTTCTTCTTAGGCATAGTTTTTTCTCCCGGTTTATATAATTTTGATAATTTTTCAAAATCCTCTTGTTATTATACCAAAAATATAGTATAATAGCAATAGGTAAATCACATTTTTTCATTCTTGAAAGGAATAAATGTAATGAAAGCTCTTATATTATCCGTTACGGCAGGATACGGCCATCATTCTACGGGAATGGCAATGATGGAGGTTTTCAAAGCCCACGGTATTGAATGTGAAATGCTGGATACACTTGAATATATAAGCCGCTTTCTGGGAGAAAGCGTGCAAAACGGCTATCTTTTGCTTACCAAGAACTTAGGAGAAGCCTACGGCAAGGTTTTTGACTCCCTTGCACGTAAGGAAGAGCCGAGCAAAAGCTATTCACCAGAAACCATCATTTCAAAATATCTTTCAAAAAAGCTTGATAGCTTTATGCTTGACTATAACCCCGATTTCGTTGTGGGTACTCATTCATATGCAACAGTGCTTATGACTCTTTTAAAAGAAAGAGGTGTTTTAAATTGCCCCACTTTCGGAGTGGTAACAGATTTTACACTTCATCCCTTCTGGGAGTCTACAAGGCTTGACTACTATATTCTTCCCGACGCCCTGCTGAACTCTGCAGCAGAAAGAAAAGGAATACCCGAAGATAAAATATTGCCCTTCGGAATACCCATAAAGCAAAAATTTCTTACAAAGCTTGATAAAGAAGATGCAAAAAAACAGCTTGGACTGAGTAACAAGCCGTTGCTTCTTGTTATGATGGGCTCTATGGGCTTCGGGGATATTACTGAGGTTATAGAAAGCTGTGACGGTTTAAGATACGATTATCAGATAACCGTTATCTGCGGCAATAACGAAAAAGCAAAAGAAGCCATTGACAGCATGCAATGGAAAAAGGAAGTCCGCTGCCTTGGCTTTACCGACAATGTTGACGTATATATGGATGCAGCAGACGCTTTAATCACAAAGCCCGGGGGATTAACCACATCAGAGGCAATGGCAAAAGGCGTTCCCCTTATTCTTATGAACCCCATACCCGGCCAGGAGGAGCGGAATATGGAATTTCTCGTAAACTCAGGCGCGGCGATTATGGTAACTAAAGGCTTTCCCGTCGAGCAGGCTATTCATCAGCTCTTTGGGAATGAGTGGCGCCGTGAACTTATGACAAAAGCGATTCACATACTTGGAAAACCCGATGCTGCGAACAAACTTTATGAATTTATAGAAGAAAATGTATACAAAAAGCCGTCAAAAGGAGTAGTGGATATATGGAAGAAAGAGTCGCACTTATAGGAATAATAGTAGAAAACCCCGATTCAGTCCCTGAAGTAAACGCCCTGCTTCACGAATATGCAGAACATATAATAGGCAGAATGGGTGTTCCCCATCCGCCGAAGAATGTGAACATAATAAGTATAGCAATTGATGCATCTCAGGACATAATAAGTGCACTTTCGGGCAAAATAGGAAAGCTTGACGGAATAAGCACAAAAACTATTTATTCCAATATAAAATGAAAGAAGTTTTCATATGAAAATTTATAAATCAATATCGGAGCTTATAGGCTCCACCCCTCTGCTTGAGCTTCACTGCCACGATACAGACGCCCGTATTCTTGCAAAGCTTGAAAGCCTTAATCCTGCAGGAAGTATTAAAGACAGGGTTGCATCATCTATGATAGAGGATGCGGAAAACCGCGGTCTTTTAATAAAAGGCTCAGTTATTGTAGAGCCTACAAGTGGGAATACAGGCATAGGTCTTGCGGCAGTTGCTGCATCAAAGGGATATAAGGTTATTCTTACAATGCCCGATACTATGAGCATTGAACGAAGAAGCCTTCTTGAAGCTTACGGTGCTGAGATAGTTCTCACCGACGGCAAAAAAGGTATGCCAGGGGCAATCGAAAAAGCAGAGGAGATTGCAAAGAATACTTCGGGAGCATTCCTTGCAGGGCAGTTTATAAACCCTGCCAACCCTGCGGCACATTACCGTACAACAGGCCCTGAAATATGGGAGGATACCGACGGGAATGTGGATATTTTCGTTGCTGGTGTTGGTACAGGCGGTACAATCACAGGTACAGGAGAATATTTAAAATCAAAAAATCCCCAAATTAAAATAGTAGCAGTTGAGCCTGAAGGTTCACCATATCTTTCAAAAGGTATTGCAGGTCCTCACGGGCTTCAAGGGATAGGTGCAGGCTTTGTTCCTGAAATACTGAACACTGAAATTTATGACGAAATCATAACCGTTTCCGAAGAAGCGGCATATGAAACAGGCAAAATGCTTGCACAAAGCGAGGGAATCCTGGCAGGGATAACCTCAGGGGCAGCAGTATTCGCAGCAATGGAACTTGCAAAACGCCCCGAAAATAAAGGGAAAACAATAGTGGCGATATTACCCGATACGGGGGACAGGTATCTGTCGACACCGCTGTTTAAATAAAAACAAAAAAAGGAGAGGTATAACAAAATGAAAACAGAGCTTTTAATTATGGCTGCCGGAATGGGAAGCCGTTTCGGAGGACTCAAGCAGATTGAGCCAATGGGACCGAGCGGTCAGGCAATCATCGACTTTTCACTCTATGATGCAAAGGAAGCAGGCTTTGACAAGGCTGTTATCATCATCAAAAAAGCCATCGAAAAAGAATTCCGTGAGCTTTGCGGAAAAAGACTTGAAAAAATTATGGATGTTGATTATGCATTCCAGGAGCTTGACAAGCTTCCCGAGGGATATTCTATTCCCGAAGGCAGAGAAAAGCCATGGGGTACAACTCATGCAGTGCTTTGCGCACAGGATAAGCTTTCTGCTCCCTTCACAGTAATCAACGCTGATGACTACTACGGTAAAGAATCCTTTAAAATTGCTCACGACTGGCTTGTGAACAACGACGGAATGTGCATGGTAGGCTACAAGCTTGGCAACACTCTTACTGACAACGGAACAGTTGCAAGGGGTGTATGCGTGGCTGAAAACGGAATTCTGAAGCAGATTGAGGAGCATACTGCAATCGACAGAAATTCAGGCTTCCCAGAAGACACTCTCGTTTCTATGAATATGTGGGGACTTAACAAAGACATATTCCCCTACCTTGAAAAAGATTTCCACGACTTCCTTGAAACACGTATAAACGAGCCGAAGTCTGAATGCTTACTCCCTGTTACAATCGGCAGAAAGATTCAGGAAGAAGGAGCAAAGGTAACAGTTCTTTCAACTCCTGAGCGTTGGTACGGCGTAACCTACAGAGATGATATGCCCGCAGTTAAAGCTGCAATGCAGAAGTTTATTGACGAAGGCAAATATAATTTCTAACTAAAAAAGCTGCTTCATAATGAAGCAGCTTTTTAATAAATATTAAACATTCAAAAATTCACTTACCACTCTTGCCATATGGTTCTTTTCACACACTGTGTCGAACACTACGGGCTTTGTTTTAAGCTCGGAGAGTGATTCGGGGATTGTTAGTCCGCTTTGGATTGCAAGGTCCTCAAGGAGCTGGAACTCATCCTTGCCCACAACTGCATTAAGACCGTTAAGGGCAATAAGAACACTCTGGTTAAACTTAAAGGGGCTTGCAGTTGAAGCGATAACAGTTTTTGTTCTGTCACCTGTTTCCTTCACGTACTTATCATACACGGCTTTTGCAACTGCAGTATGAGTATCAACAACATATCCCGATTCGTCAAAAGTTTTCTTTATGGTGTCTGAAGTTTCAGTATCGTCTGCGCAGCCGCCCCACATAAGAGCTATAAGCTTCTCTTTCACATCTTCACCGATTTCGTATCTTCCCTTTTCGGAAAGTGCCGCCATCCATTCAGCAACCACGCCGTCATTTTCGCCTGTGAGGTCGAAAAGAAATCTTTCAAGGTTACTTGAAATAAGAATATCCATTGATGGACTTGATGTAGTGTGGAATGCACGGTTTTTATTATACACACCCGTGTTTATGAAATCTGTAAGAACATTATTCTCGTTTGAAGCACAAATGAATTTATTAACGGGAAGTCCCATCTTATATGCGTAGTAGGAGGCAAGAATATTGCCGAAGTTACCTGTAGGCACTACGATATTAATCTTTTCACCAAGCTCGATTTCACCGTTTTTGAGCAAATCTGCATATGCGGAGAAATAGTAAACAATCTGAGGAACAAGTCTGCCCCAGTTGATGGAATTTGCGCTTGAGAGACTATAACCACCCGAGAGAAGCGAATCCTTGTATTCATTATCGGTAAATATCTTCTTTACACCGTTTTGTGCATCATCAAAGTTACCTTCAACTGCATACACACCTACGTTTCCCCCATCCTGGGTTACCATCTGAAGCTTCTGAATTTCACTTACGCCGTTGTTGGGATAGAATACCACTATCCTTGTTCCCTGAACATCCTTAAAGCCTTCAAGAGCCGCTTTTCCTGTATCACCGCTTGTCGCAACAAGAATTACAACCTCTTTGTCCTCCTTAGTTTTCTTCATTGAGGTAGTAAGAAGGTGGGGGAGTATCTGAAGTGCCATATCCTTGAAAGCACAGGTGGGACCATGCCAGAGTTCAAGAAAATATGCTTCGTCGTTATACTTATAAAGGGGTGCAATGGTATCTGTTCCGAACTTTTCCTTTGTGTACGCCTTTGTTACACAGTTTTCCAGCTCTTCGGCTGTGAAGTCTGTGAGAAAACGACCAAGAACAAACTTTGCTCTATCGGTATACTTACATTCCGACAAAAATTTTATATCGGAAAGAGATATTTCGGGGAATGACTCCGGAACAAATAATCCGCCCTCGTATGAAAGCCCCTGTTTGATTGCCTGTGCAGCAGATACACATACCTTTTTATTCCTTGTGCTGCAATAATTCATTTCTAATCCTCCAAACATAAAAGCTCCGCCGCCGGTTATTGACCGACGGCGAAAATTTTATCAAACGTATTTTTTAATGTAGTCAGGTGCAATTTCTGCATCAATGCTGAGTGTAATAACAAATGATATATTGAATTTAGCACTCATTTCATCAAGACGGTTAAGGAAATCTTCAAATTCGTCAAGACTATCTGTTCCTACGATTTTGAATATTCCGTCTACAAATATATTTGTAATATCAAAATTACCGCTTATTATACCGCATATAAATCCGAGAAATTCACTGTAGCTCTTAATGTCAAACTCAGCTGTTTCAGCCATACGTACCTTTGTAGTAATATCAAACATATTTCTTGAAGTGTCGTTGGAAATAAATACTACATTTCCCTTAGCCACGTTAACGGCATTGTTTACGCTTTCAATAAGCTGTTTGGTTTTGCCGGTACCCTTTTTTCCGATAATCAATTCAACCATAATTTTGTCCTCCTTAAAAATATTTATTCCAAGAAAGCTTTAAAGACCGGGGCAATCATTATTTTTATCCCGTAGCCGGGTAGCTTTTGCCGCTTGCTTTGGCTTTCTTTAATTTACTTAAGTCTTTCGTCAAGTGCTTTCTTTTCTTCTTCATATCCGGGTTTGCCGAGAAGTGCAAACATATTCTTTTTATAGGCTTCAACACCAGGTTGGTCGAAGGGGTTAACACCAAGAACATATCCCGATATACCGCATGCCTTTTCAAAGAAGTATACAAGCTTTCCGAAGTTATAAGCATCAAGCTTTGGAATTCTTACAACAAGGTTTGGAACTCCGCCGTCTATATGGGCGAGGTTTGTACCCAGTGCTGCCATATTATTTACATAGTTAACGGTTTTACCTGCCAGGAAGTTAAGCCCGTCAAGGTTATCGTCAGTTGCAGTGATTTCAAAGTCACGTGCTGGCTCGTCAACCAAGAGTGCCGTTTCAAAAAGCATTCTCTGTCCGTCCTGTATGTACTGACCCATAGAATGAAGGTCGGTTGAAAAATCAGCCGCTGCAGGGAAAATACCCTTTCCGTCTTTACCTTCGCTCTCGCCGTAGAGCTGCTTCCACCATTCACCGAAGTAGTGAAGTGCAGGCTCGAAATTAACCATCATTTCAACGCTTTTACCCTTGCGGTAGAGAATGTTTCTTACTGCCGCATACTGATAGCAGATATTCTCTTTAAGGTTGGGGTTTGCATATTCAGCTTCGCCATCTGCCGCACCTTTCATCATATCGTCAATGTCAATTCCCGCTGCAGCTATGGGAAGAAGTCCTACTGCTGTGAGAACAGAGAATCTGCCACCCACATCATCGCTTATAACAAAGGTTTCGTAGCCTTCTGCATCTGCCAGAGTTTTAAGAGCACCCCTCTTTGCATCGGTTGTTGCAAAAATTCTTTCTTTTGCGCCGTCTTTTCCATATTTCTTCTCTAAGATTTCTTTAAAAATTCTGAATGCTATTGCAGGCTCGGTTGTTGTTCCCGATTTTGAAATAACATTTACAGAAAAATCCTTACCTTCGATTGCATCGAGCAAATCTCTTAAATAGGATGAACTTATGCTGTTACCTGCAAAGAATATCTGAGGTGCTTTTCTCTGCTCCTTTGAAAGAGTGTTATAAAAGCTGCCTGTTAGCATCTCAAGTGCTGCCCTTGCGCCAAGGTATGAGCCCCCGATGCCGATTACTATCAAAACGTCTGAGTTTGACTTGATTTTTTCTGCTGCTGCTTTGATTCTTGCGAATTCTTCCTTATCGTAATCCGTGGGAAGATTTACCCAACCGAGAAAGTCGTTACCCGGTCCGGTTTTATCGTGAAGAAGCTTATGCGCCGCATTGATTTGCGGGGTGAGATTTTCTATTTCGTGTTCTCCGATAAAGTTCATTGCTCCACTATACTCAAATCTGATATTTGCCATTATGTAATAAAACTCCTTTCAATGAACCGTCTTTGAAATTCCCCCTGTTATTATCAAGACAGTTATATTGTATACCTATTGCATATTATACAATATATTACATATATTCTAATACATAAAAAGGGAAAAATCAAGTATATTTTATAATATTAAAAGAAATTTAACTATTTGTACAATGATACTTAGAAAAATACGTAAAAACAGAAAAAATACAATATTTTTATAAAAAAGTATTGACAAATCTATTATCAGATGGTATAATGGCAATGATATTTGCGGGAGTGGCTCAGTGGTAGAGCGTCACCTTGCCAAGGTGAACGTCGCGAGTTCGAATCTCGTCTTCCGCTCCAAAAAATCACACTCTTTTGAGTGTGATTTTTTTGTATTATTCATCAAATTCACCCATTATTCCGCCATCTACAACTTCACAAAGCTTAACGGTTCTGTATTTGAAAGATAAATCCTCATCAGATTTTACAAGCACGGTTATATAGTTCGCCGTTTTACCCTCAAAATATCCCTTATATTTCTCTGAAGGCTGCTCAAAGAGCACCTCTGCCTCCGTGCCGATAAATCCTGAAAGGTATTCTTTCTCGCTTTTTTGGCGGATTCTTTCAAGGACTTTACTTCGCTCGTCTTTTTTTTCAGGTGTTATCTGATTGGGATATTTTGCCGCAGGAGTGCCCGGTCTTGGTGAGTATTTGAATATATGAATATCTGAAAACTTCATTATCTCTGCAAACTCCGCACTCTTTTCAAATTCTTCATCAGTTTCGCCGGGGAAGCCCGTCATTATATCCGTGGTTATTGCAGCACCCTCAAAGCTTTCACGTATGGATTTTACAATTTCTGCATACTGTGCCGTTGTATACCGCCTGTTCATACGTTTTAAGGTTTCGTCACAGCCCGACTGCAGAGAAAGATGAAAATGTGGACAAAGCTTATCTGCAGGGCTTATTTTTTCTATAAAGGCAGGGCTTAGAGTCATTGGCTCAATGGAGCTTAGGCGTATACGCTTTATTCCCGAAAGCTTGTTGATTTCAAGTATAATATCTGCAAGGGATGTGTCCTTTCGGTCTAACCCGTATGAGGCAATGTGTATTCCTACGAGAATGATTTCCGTAAATCCGTCTGCCACAAGCCTTTTTGCTTCTTCCACAACCGCCTTGGGGTTGCGGCTTCTGATGGGCCCTCTTGCGTAAGGAATAATGCAATAGCTGCAAAACTGATTGCAACCCTCCTGAATTTTGATATATGCACGAGTCATAGAGCTATAACCCGAAACCGCCATTTCTTCAAAATCGTGGGTATGAGAAATGTCGTGAACACAGACCGATTTTGCTGCCTCTGTTAGTTTTTCCGCTTCAGCTACAATCCTGCTTTTTTCGTTTGTTCCTATAACAAGGTTTACACCATCTATTTTAAGCACTTCATCAGGAGCAACCTGAGCATAGCACCCCGTTACAATAACAGTGCTGTGAGGGTTCTGCTTTTTTGCACGGCGTATAATCTGCCTGGATTTTCTGTCGCTCATAGCCGTTACACTGCAGGTGTTTATAACATACACGTCCGCATACTCCGAAAAGTCCCTTATTTCGTAACCCTTCGACGTGAACTGCTCGGCTATTGCCTCTGTTTCGTATTGGTTTACCTTACAGCCTAAGGTATAAAATGCGGCTGTTTTCATTATTTTATCAATCCTTTTTACGGTTAATTTACTGTTTGTGGTAATATTATATAAATTTTAAAATGAAACACAAAATCCCTTGACTTTAGCTTCCAATCATTGTATTATAAAGATGCAGAGAAAAACTCTGTAATTTAAGCAAAGAGATCAGGAGGAATCCCCTATGACAACTTTTAATATTTTACTTAGCTCAAGCAATGATGTAAAGGATTTTGTTAATATTGTGAGCAAATACGACTTTGACGTTGACTTCTCATCAGGCAGATACGTGGTTGATGCAAAATCAATCATGGGAATTTTCAGCCTTGACCTTTCAAAGCCTGTTAAGGTTGACGTTCATAGCGACAGCTGCGAAGCTTTTATGGAAGAACTTGAAAAATTTATTGTTAAATAATTCAAAAATCGGGAAGCTGATGCATATGCGTCAGCTTCTTTTTTTCTTCCCTGCTATAGCTGCTATTACAACTATAAGCACCGTCACCGCAAGCATAAGGGTACACAGGGCGTTTACCTCAGGGGTAACGCCTTTTTTAAGTTGTGAGTATATTTTAACGGGCAAGGTATTTGTTCCCGGACCTGTTACAAAAAAGCTGATTATAACATCATCCATAGACATTGCAAAAGAAAGAAGTGTGCCGCTTATTATCCCGGGCATTAACTGAGGAACGGTAATTTCAAAAAAAGTACGAATTTTACCTGCGCCCAGGTCGCGTGCCGCGTCTGTTGTGCTTTCATCAAGCTGTTCAAGGCTTCCCGTAACCGTCATATACACGTAGGGTATACAAAATGATGAATGTGCAACGACTATAGTAAAAATACCAAGTCTCAGCCCCAATGCCGAGAATATCAGCAAAAACAAAATTCCCGTTATTATCTCAGGCAGCATAAGAGGAACAGATGCAAGCTTTTTCACACCTCTGTCAAGAGCTGTTCTGCCCTTGTATATCCCCACTGCACACAAAGTTCCGAGAAGTGCTGATACTGCTGAGGTTATAAAAGCAATTATTAAACTGTTTTTTAAAGCCTCTGCCATTTCACGGTCGGCAAAAAGCTCACCGTACCAACTGAGGGAAAATCCCGACCACACAGTGGTTATATTTGATTTATTGAAGGAATATACCACTACAAGGAGCATTGGTACATACATCAGTAAAAGTATTAAACTCAAATACACCTTCTGAAAAACCGACTGTTTCATTTTCTGCTTCCTTTTAAAACCTTATTAACTAAAATACGTGTTATTTCCATACACAAAAGCATGGTTATCAGCATCATAACCGACACTGCTGCCGCAAAGGGGTAGCTATGTGCAGTCATAACCTGGTCCTTTATGAGATTACCCGCTATCATCACCTTACCTCCCCCAAGAAGGTCAGATATAAAGAACAAACCCATTGAGGGTATAAAAACAAGCGTAATTCCCGAAACAAGTCCGTCGGCAGTAAGTGGAAAAACAACTGTGAAAAACGTCTTAAGCGGAGATGCTCCAAGGTCGCGTGCCGCCTCAGGGATGCTTACGTCTATCTTCTCGCAGGCGGAATAAACCGTAAGTATCATAAACGGCAGCAGCGCATACACCATTCCCGTTATAACCGCAGCTTCAGTGTATAAAAAGCCGTACCCCTCACCCATTCCAAAAAAATTAAGAAGAGAATGAAGGAGACCATTACCTCTTAAGAGAATTATAAACCCGTAAATCCTCACGAGTGCATTTGTCCAAAAAGGCAATATCACAAGAAGCAGAACAAAAAGCTTTGTCCGGGCATTTTCGCACCTCGACATAAAGTACGCAAACGGATAGCCAATAAGTCCCGTTATAAGCGTTGTTATAAACGAAAGCTTAAGGGATGTTATAAAGGTTTTTAAATATACTGTATCAAATATACTTTTATAGTTCTCAAGGGTGAAAACATGGGCATAGCTAAGTGCCCCGTCTTTTTCCATAAAACTGAGCCACACAAGAAATCCAAGGGGCAACAATACGAAAACAAGTGTAAAAAGGTACATAGGCACCCCGTCGGGAGTAAAATACTTTTTCATAATCAGTCCTCCAGACGTGACAGAAATCTGCCGTCCAATCCTATATACACCTTTTCTCCCACATTAAACTCTTCATTTTTATCGTCGCTCACTCCTGCAAGCTCCGTGCCGTCCTGAAGCCTGCACTTAAGACGAATAAATCCGCCCGAGTAGGACTTGTGGATTATTTCACCTAAGAAGCCACCCGAAGTATGACTAACGCTTACGTTTTCACCGCGAACACACACATTGACTTTTTCGCCTTTTTTAACGGTAAAATCTACTCCAAGCTCACCGCCACCAAAGGCAATTTCCCCATCCCCTGAGCCTGTTGCTTCAAATATGTTTGACAGGCCTATAAACTCTGCTACAAAGCGGTTTACGGGGCTATTGTATATCTCCTGAGGCGTTCCTGACTGAACAAACACTCCCTCATTCATAACAACCATACGGTCAGACATATTCATAGCCTCATCACGGTCGTGAGTAATATAAATGAAAGTTGTTCCGCTTTCCTGCTGAATACGACGAATTTCATCGGTAAGGTAACGACGTAGCCGCAGGTCAAGAGCCCCCAAAGGCTCATCAAGGAGTAATATGTCAGGCTTATTTATAAGCCCTCTTGCTATGGCAACCCTTTGCTTTTGCCCGCCCGAAAGCTCTGACGGGAGCTTCTTCTCTACTCCCGAAAGGTGTACAAGCCGAAGCATTTCCGCCGTTTTTTCCTTTATTATTCCCCTTTTCTCGCCACGAATACGAAGCCCGTAGCCGATGTTTTTTTCAACCGTCATATGGGGAAACAGAGCATAGTTCTGGAACACAGTGTTTACAGGTCTTTTTTCGGGAGCCAACCCTGTTATGTCCTTGCCACCCAAAACAACGCTTCCCGAATCTGCTTCGCTCAAACCCGCTATAATCCTTAAAAGCGTGGTTTTGCCGCAGCCTGAAGGCCCCAATAAGCTAACAAACTCTCCTTTTTTTACAGAAAGGGACACGTTGTCAAGAGCCTTTATATTTCCATAGGTTTTTGTTATATCTGTAAGCCTCAGAATTTCATCAGTCAAGGTTTACACTTCCTTTATTTCTTCTTTTTATCATACACAAGCCTGTTGATATACTTGGTGAAATCAACCTTTATGTAACCAAGATAGTATCCTGCGAAACAAACTGCTGCAGGCACTATAAGCGAAATAATCTGCCCCGTAAGGCTGGCATTACCGCCTTTTATATCCACTAAATCCCAGAATGGAGCCGTTATAAATGAATAAAGCATATTCGCTGTAAATGTTAAAAGAGGTATCTGTACTTGTGACGTTGCAGCTTCAGGGATTGGTGCTACCTTCCATGCAATCGCATAAAAAGCCCATGCAAGCGCAACAGGTATAACAACGCCTAACGAAAGAACAAGCCCTTTAAGAGGATAGGGTTTAAGCTTTGAATAGGTTTTATGGTCTGAATATGCACACTCATAGGAGGTTCCGAACAAAATTCCTGCATACACAACCGCCATCACTACAGCAACACAAAGAGACACCGTAGGGTACGATGCCACACCGCCGATTATGGGAACCATTACAAGAAATATAAACAGGCACGCTACTGCGTGAACCGTAAGATGGCTGAGAGCCTGCTTGAATACTGTGGTTTTTTTCATTTTATAATTATAAACTCCTTTCGATTATCCTAATGCAGCATGGGTGCCTGCAAAATATCCGCTTGCCCATGCCCATTGCAAGTTAAAACCTCCGCAGTCGCCGTCGACGTCAAGTATTTCACCCGTTATATATAACCCGGGGCAAATAAGGGATTCAAAGGTTTCGGGACTTACGTCACGTGTTGAAATTCCGCCTTTCGTAACCTGAGCATTGTTCCATGAGAGAGTGCCTTCGGTTTCAATTCTGAAATCCTTACACACTCTTGCAATCTCCTTTATTCCCTGCCCTGCCTGCCGTACTATAGCAGAAGCTATATTTTTATGAAGCATCCCCGTGAAAAGGTTGTCGGGATTTATAATATTTTCCGATTTCTCCCGAAGAAGAAGAAAAAGCCGCTTTTCGTCTATATCGGGGAAAAAGTCTATACTGATTTCCACGCCCGGCTTATAGTAAGACGAGAGAGAAAATGCAGGCGGGCCCGAAATTCCGTAGTCGGTAAACAAAAGCTCTCCAGTATAGGTTTTGCCTGCCATAGAAACCGACGCTTCACACTTTATTCCCTTAAGACCTGCAATTTTTTCTTTATTTGTTTTAATCTGAACAATAGATGGGCGAAGCTCCGTCAGCTTATGCCCAAGCTTTTTAAGTATATCGTAGCCGCTGCCTCCGCCGCCAAGATTTGGTGCCGCCTTCCCACCTGCCGCAAAAATCACCTTTTCACCAAAAAGATGGCGTCCGTCCCAGGAAACAATTTCAAAAGCAGTTTTGCGACGAATTACCTCTTTTACGTCAAAGCCGCACTGAATTTCCACACCCAGCTTTTCAAGCTCCATTCTGAAAACGTCCAGAACCGCAGAGGCTCTTCCGCAATAGGGGAAAACCTTGCCCTCATCTTCCCTCCGGGTAAGCAGTCCCATACTCTCAAAAAAGCTTTCCGTATCTTCGGCACCAAAGCCTGAGAGGGCTTTTTGAGGAAATTCCGACTCCTCTCCGTGGTATCTGTCAGGGGTAAGATTTATATTTGTAAGATTGCATCTGCCGTTACCCGTAGCAAACAGCTTTTTTCCTATTCGGTCATTTTTTTCCAGCACGGTCACTCTTGCACCAAGACGGGCGGCACAAACCGACGCAGTAAGCCCCGACGCACCCGCACCAACTACTATAATATCCGGCATAACGGCTTCCACTCCTTATAAAACTTCCTATATATTGTATCACGTATTAATACAAAAGTAAACAACAAAGGGAATTTTGTTTAAAAAATTTAACAAATGCTCCGAAACTATGGCATTGTATATACTACATCTCCTATACCCTCAAAAAATAACAGGAATTTCCCCTACGGAGTACAGGAAGATTAAATTTTGTAATAAGTATCAAACATATAAAAAACCGTCGGCAACACTGCCGACGGATTATATATTATATAGTAATGACGAAGGATTAAAATATAATTATTCAGTAACTTCTTCAGTTTCTGTTACTTCTTCAGTTTCGGTGATTTCTACAATCTCTGTAACTTCTTCTGTTACTTCTTCAGTTTCAACAGCTTCTTCTGCTCCAGCCTTTGCAATTTTTACCATTTTAAGGTCTGCGTCCCATTCAACTGTTGCACCGAGCTTTTCAGCGATGAATCTTACAGGTGTGTAGGTTCTGTCGTTTTCGATAAATGCAGGGCTGTCAAGTGTTTCTTCAACACCGTTAACTGTTGCTATTGCAGAATCGATTGTGAGCTTTATTTCAACATCTTCACTCTTAACTGTTACAACTCTTGCTTCGCCGTCCCATTCAACTTCTGCACCGAGGTTTTCTGCAACAAATCTTGCAGGAAGCATTGTGCGATCGTTTCTGATGATGGGTTCAACGTCGTTTTCCTTGATTTCACCGAAAACGCTTGCTGTTTTCTCTTCGATCACGAGAGCGAAGATGTCAGCACTTACGCCTTCATAGTATACGTGACCCTCAACTGCTTCGTATACAACCTCCTCAACAGTTTCATATACTACTTCTTCAACTGTTTCGTATACTACAGTTTCAACTGTTTCATATACTACATCTCCAACAGTTTCAATTGTTGTTGTTTCGTATACTACTTCTTCAACTGTTTCGTAAACTACCTCTTCAACTGTTTCATAAACTACTGTGTCAACTGTTGTAGCTTCAAATGCCCAGGCAACCATACCGCCAAACATTCCCATTCCGGGAAGAGCGCCAAGGATTGCTGTCATTACAAGAACTGATATAATCTTTTTCATTTTGTTCATAATACTTTCTCTCCTATAAATTTATATAATATTTTTCCGAGAAACGACATTGAAGCGATTGCTTCTTCAAGGCGTTCCTCTGCTTGCTTTCGCATTTCTTCGTCATTGCTGTTATAACAAACTGTTTTATAAAGCACAGGATTGTATGGTTGCTCCTCTATGTATTTCATGACCTCCTTCCAGTCGCCAATGCAGCCTTTTTTAAGTACAACCATATCTGATGACAAAACGTCAATGCTTTCAATAACCTTAAGGCTCTCCTGCTTTCTGCCTGTTGCATAAAGCGCCTTAGCATAATTCTCCCGTGTTTTCACGCTTTTTTGTGATAGAGGATTTGCTTCGTAGTATGCCACATACTTAGGATAATTCTTACCTGCGTCCATACCATCAAGCTTTTTTATCTGATACATACCAACGCTGAGAATACAAAAACCAATGGCAAATACTGCAAGAAGTGCGGGCTTTGCAAAGGTTTTAAAAGCAATTTTTTTGGTTTTACCCTCTTCACCGCAGGCAAATATGAGCATAAGCAAAAATCCCAAAGCCGTGAATGTAAGTGTGAAATCCATAAAGCTATGCACTATAAGCATAACTGCTGCCGCAAGATATGCCTTGTTTTCAAACCTTATAAACTTAAATGCTGCAATTACGGTGAGTATAAAAAGCGTAAGCCCCAAAATGCCCGAAGCGGCACCTATTGCGCCCAGGCTTCCGTGAATTTCGTGGGCATCATAAATACCCGTCTGATACAAGTTCTTATAAAACTCCCAACGCCCTGCACCTATTCCGAATACGGGGTTTTTGAGCATACATATAAGCCCGTCCTGTATTTGAAGGAAGCGTTCGATAAACGTCCCCATACTCTGATAAATACGGCTTCTCAGAACAACTGCACCGATAACTATAACAGCCAGCAGTGCAAGGGTTTTTCGCCTGTCACGGCTCATAAAAAGCTCACAAAGCACCGTGAGCCCCATAGCTCCTACAGACTGGGTAAGGGCAAGCCCCCCAAAAAACACATACTGACGTTTCTTAGCCCATTCAAATCCTGCATATCGGGCAAGTATGAACATTACACCGAAGAATATTCCGCTGGCGTTTGCATACTGAAAGGGAAAAACAAGCCTCTTAAGATGCATTGCCTTTACCGAAAGATAAATGCAGGTGAAAATAGCAAATAAGGTGATATAAAACGAAAGCTTGATTACACGCAGACACAGCTCCCGTGCATTTTCGCTCCTGTCCGGCATAAGCTGACGAAACATCAGGCAGGAGATGGGCAACAACCCTTTTGCTATGTATCGGACATCAAAGCCCGTACGAACAGAGCAGAATAAATACCACAGGGAAAATGCAAGAAAGATAAAATCCAATACCCCGAAGCGAATTTTTCGCCATATAAGCATAATTGAAATTATCAGACCTGCCGAAATCAGTCCACCTGCAAAATACCCGCCCTGATTTAAAATCAGATAACACAAAATCGCAGCAACGCCGTAATATGCGGGTTCGCTGCTTTTTTCAAGCTTTTGCATATTTAATCCTTTCAGACATAATCCTTTTTTTGGATTTGTATAAAGATAATTTTACCATAAAAGTTGATATAAGTCAATTACAAATATTGACTTTTAAATATTATTAAGATATAATTATTACAAAACAAATTATGGAGGTAGTAATTATGATTGACCTTACAGCTTTATTTAAAATCGGATACGGCCTTTACGTTGTTACAACAAATGACGGGGTAAAGGATAACGGATTTATTGTTAATACTGTTATCCAGATAACAGATACGCCGCTTCGGGTTGCAGTTACAGTTAACAAAGCAAATTATTCTCACGATACAATTAAAAACACGGGTAAAATGAACGTAAACTGCCTTACAGTTGATGTGCCTTTTTCAGTGTTTGAAAGATTTGGATTTGCAAGCGGACGCGATACCAATAAATTTGAAGGGCTTACCTCAAAACGCTCCGAAAACGGACTTACTTATCTTTCTGAATTTATAAATGCATATATGTCGCTTAGCGTTGACGAGTATGTGGACCTGGGTACTCACGGAATGTTTATATGCTCCGTAACCGAATCAGCAGTTGTATCGGATGCAGAGTCCATAACCTACAGTTATTACCACAAGAACACCAAACCAAAGCCACAAGCTCCTAAAGCCAAAGGCTATGTTTGTAAAATATGCGGCTATGTTTATGAAGGGCATCCCCTACCCGAGGACTTTATCTGTCCTCTGTGTAAGCACGGTGCAGTAGACTTTGAGGAAATAAAAGACAATTAAAGTTTTAACAAAAAAGCAGTTGCACTGTTAACGCAACTGCTTTTTTGTGGTGCACCTGAAAGGACTTGAACCTTCACGTCGGGGACACTAGATCCTAAGTCTAGCGCGTCTGCCAATTCCGCCACAGGTGCGTGTTATTATATTGTGGTTTGTATAAGCGAAACTGTCAGACAAGTCTGCCTACGATTCGCTTCGCTCACTTGCATAAGTTCCATTGACGAAAACAAGTTTTCGAATGTCACTTAAATTCCGCCACAGGTGCAGGTATTAAATTAAAAATTATTAATTCATAACGCGGATTACATTATACCACGGTTTACAGCTTTTGTCAACTGTAAAACAGAAAAATATTATTTTTTTTAAAAAAAGTATTGACAATTCTTAAAACATATGTTATAATACCTATCGTTGACTACGGAGAGATGTCTGAGCGGTTGAAAGAGCCGGTCTTGAAAACCGGTGACGTGCGAGCGTCCGTGGGTTCGAATCCCACTCTCTCCTCCAAAAGAAAAGAACACCTTGAGGGTGTTCTTTTCTTTTGGTATTATTCATTTTTCATTATTCAATATTCATTATTCATTAAAAGCCTAAAACAATAAACCACAATTACAAATATGAATAGCTTAGTAAACTATGAGCCTTCAGATTCTTATCCGAAGGCTCTCTATTTTGTGCTATATCAATTAATTTTAATACTTAAATACAAATATCAGTTAATAAATAAAGATTATATTTACTCATTTATAATTAATATTTATTCAATGTTATTGGATTTTAATATAATGGTTTTTAGTATATAATATTTATAATCTAAGTTATATATAGGAATGATATTATGTTAAATGAAAAAGAATACAATGGGATTTTGTTGGATATTGGTATAAAAATAGGTTATTACAGAAGAAAAGCAGGTATGACACAGGCAGAGCTAGCGGAACATACCGGCTTTACTCTTTCCTATATAGGTCAGCTTGAAAGTCCCAATATTCCATACTGTCCGTCAATAAAATCACTTTTTACCATAGCTAAGGTTCTTGGTATAAAAGCTTCAAAGCTTATTGACATTGAAGAAAACTAAATCCACTCATCCGGGGGCATAATCATTTGGACAAATCATATGAAATAAACGAAATAATATATAAAGTCAGAAAAGCTAAGGGGCTTACTCAAAAAGAGCTTGCACAAATACTTCACACCACGTCTAAAACCATTTCCAACTGGGAACGAAAGAAAAATTGTGTGCCTGCAGAGATGGTTTCAAGTATTGTGAAGGAACTCAAAATTGACAGAAATTTTTTCTTTACGGAATATATATCATCACTTTCAAACCGTACAAATATCAGATTTTTTCATTGCCCCGTTTGCGGAAATGTATCCTGGAGTTTTTCAAAAGCCTATCATAAATGCTGTGACAAGATTTTATATCCTATGCAATCAAGCCCGGGAAATTACGACCACTATCTCTATTACCAAAGCTCCCTTGATTGCGAACAAATAACAGTTTCCACATACCATCCCATGGACGACAATCATTATATTAAGTTTGTGGCTTACGTTACGGATGAATCCGTCATGACAATTGTACCGCCTAAAAACGCACCGTTTTGTACGACATTCCCTCACTTAAGAGGCGGAAAGCTATACATGCTCTGTTCAAGACACGGACTGTTTGACGACGAGATAATTTAAAACAGCACTTACTTCCCGATTATACATTACAATATTGACAAACCGAGGCCAAACAGATATAATAAAGGGGAAGGAATGATTGGTATGAATAACTTGAAAAAATATATAGATGAGCTGGCTCTCACATGCAATCTTTCAGACCACGGACTGAACACCATACTCACCGACGGCAGATGTGACGAATATTTGTTTGAACGTGCCGACGAAGTAAGACGGTCCGTTTACGGGAATAAGGTTTATATAAGAGGGCTTATAGAATTTACAAACTACTGCAAAAACAATTGCTATTACTGCGGAATACGATGCGGTAATAAAAATGCTGAACGATACAGGCTGACAAAGGACGATATTCTCTCCTGCTGCAATGAGGGCTATGACTTAGGCTTCAGAACTTTTGTTCTTCAGGGCGGTGAGGACCCGTACTATACGGATGAGCTTATTTGCTCGATTGTATCGGAAATCCGAAGCACATATCCTGATTGTGCAATCACGTTATCCATCGGCGAAAAATCAAAAGAAAGCTACAAAGCATTTTTTAATGCAGGTGCAAACAGGTTTCTGCTCCGCCACGAAACGGCAGACAGTATTCACTACGGGAAATTACATCCTGAATCCATGAGCCTTGATACCCGTAAACAATGCCTGTTTAACCTAAAGGAAATCGGATACCAGGTAGGCTCAGGATTTATGGTTGGCTCACCGTATCAAACAATGGAAAATATAATCTCTGACCTTAGATTTTTACAGGAGCTGGAGCCTGATATGGTGGGAATCGGTCCATATGTTAATCATAAAGACACACCTTTTAAGGACTTTAAAAGCGGAAGCGTGGAGCTTACGTTAAGGCTTATATCAGTTTTAAGACTTATGTTCCCAAAGCTTCTTATCCCCTCCACCACTGCTCTAGGAACGCTTCATCCTGAGGGTAGAGAACTTGGTCTTAAGGCAGGTGCAAATGTTGTTATGCCAAACCTTTCACCAAAAAGCACACGCAAGCTTTATCAGATATATGAAAACAAGCTTTCCTCTAATGAAGAAGCCGCCGAAAGCCGTAATGCTCTTGAAAAACGAGTTAAGGCGGCAGGCTATGAAATTGTAACAGACAGAGGTGACAGAGCCCTTTAAAATGGGCTCTGTTTTTTTGCAAAAAAATGGAGTGTTCTTACAGAACACTCCATTTGATATTTAATTTAATCACATAAATTAACCCTTAACAGAGCCTACCATTACGCCGGTTACAAAGTATTTCTGTGCAAACGGATAAACAATAAGGATAGGTGCTACTGTTACAAATACTGTAGCCATCTTAATTGATTCAAGCTGACCTTGATATGTTGCGGGATCGACTTCGGTAAGAAGTGCATCACTAGCCGCTGATGCCGCATCCGTGGCTGATGTAAGCTGCTCGTTTGAAATAAGGATTCTTCTGAGCAGGATTGTAAGAGGTTCCTTTTCGGGAGATGAAAGGTAAAGAAGCGGTGTGAAGTAGTTGTTCCAGATAGCAACTGCAACGAACACTGCGATTGTAGCGAAAATAGCCTTTGAAAGGGGTACTACAATCTTGAAGAATATGTACCATTCATTTGCACCGTCAATATAAGCCGACTCAATGAGTGCGCTTGGTATTGAAAGGAAGTTTGTTCTCATAAGAATGATGTTGTACATACCAACGGTTGAAGGAAGGATAACTGACCACATTGTATCAAGAAGACCGAGGTTCTTCATATTGAGGTAGCCGGGAATCATACCACCGTGGAAGTACATTGTTATAATAAACATAATTGTAAAGAACTTTCTTGCTCTGAAAGTATTTCTGGAAAGTGCGAATGCAGCAAGCCCCTGGAATATCAAAGCCAGAACTGTTCCCACAACTGTCATTGTTATTGAATTTCTGAAAGCTGTCCAGATTTTAGGATCTTCAAAAACTGTTTTGTAAGAGTTCCACTGTATTCCCTTAGGAATAAATGTAACATTCATAAGACCAACCTGTTCGGGGTCACTTATCGACTGCGCGAACATATATACGAAAGGAAGAATGATTACTGCTATAACGAGCCACATAAACACTACGTTCGCCCATTCAAATGTAAGTTCGCCGATGCTTTTCTTATATTTCATTTCTATACTCTCCTATTCTATAAATATTTCTTACCACAATGCGGTACCATTAAGCTTATCAACAGTCTTGTTTGCAATAACCATAAGAAGTGTTGCAACTATACTGTTAAACAAACCGATTGCTGTGGTGTAGGAGAAGTTTGATCCGCCGACACCCTTGAAGCCGTATCTGTAAACGTAAGTATTGATTACGTCTGATGTATCGTATGTTGCCGGGTTCTGCATAAGGTATACCTTTTCGTAACCAACGTTGATGATTGAAGCTACGTTAAGGATGATAAGGATTGTGATTGTAGGAAGAATACCGGGAATACTGATGTGCCAGATTCTCTGAAATCTGTTTGCACCGTCAAGGAAAGCTGCTTCGTAAAGCTGCTGATCAACGCCTGAAAGTGCCGCCATATAAACGATTGAACCCCAGCCGGCACCCTGCCATATATGACTGATTATGTACATAGGTCTGAAAAGCCCGGGTTCATTGAAGAAAAGGATAGGATCTTCAAGAAGGCCGAGGTTGTCAACAAGAACTCTGTTTACAATACCCGTAGGACCAAGAATTGTCATCATCATACCTACAACAACTACTACAGGAATAAAGTGAGGCAGATAAGAAATTGTCTGCACAGCTTTTTTGAGCTTCATACTGTTAAGCTCTGTCATAAGAATAGCGAGGATAATCGGAGGGAAGAATCCGTATAACCAGTTCTGTCCGCCCAGCAAGATAGTATTCTTAATAAGACGGAGGCAGTAAGGGTCATTAAAGAACTTTACAAAGTTATCAAATCCAACCCAGGGGCTGCCCATAATGCCGCTGAACATATCATACTTTTTAAATGCAATTGTGATACCATACATTGAGAAGTAATGGAAAAGCACCATAATCAACGTAGCAGGAATCATCATAAGATACAGGTTGTAGTTCTGAGTAAGGTCTTTAACAAAGGCATTTTTCTTTTTAACACCTGCCGGTGCAACAACCTGACTTTCTTTCTTTTTCAAACTCATTTTGCTATCACTCTTTTCTGCTAAAATATTATTTTATCGAACTTTGTACATTCAGCCGAATAGCCTTTTCGCTCCATCCATCCCGAAGGAAGGACCGAAAAAACTTCCGAACATAAAGCGATTTGCCAATTTCGGGAAAATCAGCGAAAAGCAATGAACAAAGTCGATAAGTTTTCAATAGTATTCTAACACAAACATACCAAATTAGCAATAGAGAATGTCTTAGAAAATATAGTTAAAATCTTTTAAAAAGGCACTTTTTGAGAATATATAAGTATGCAATTTTTTAGAATAATGT
Organism: Clostridia bacterium; assembly: GCA_045649825.1. Taxonomy (GTDB): domain Bacteria; phylum Bacillota; class Clostridia; order UBA1381; family UBA1381; genus RGIG9115. Next base: position 63,261 of record JAZRQO010000023.1, on the reverse strand, counting down.
GCATTTCTTTAGGTGTCATATTCAGTCAAACGGCTTACCTGTGCGGTTTTTCGATTACTCGAAATTCATATCACTTATTTTGTCTCACCTAAAATAATTAATATTCACAATTTATTCATCTTTTTAAAGGGATTATAAGGAAAAATCAAAATGTGCATTTTTTTCCGCCACATACTTGAATTTTATCTTAAAATATAGTAGAATTATCGTATACATGCTTATCTGTTGAAAGGATTTACGACATGAAAATTATTGCAAGGATAAAAACCCCGTTCCCGGATAAATTTGCCATACCCAGGCAAAGCGGATTAACAGAAACAGAGGGCACAATCGTTTTTGAAGAAGAATTCAGAAATGACGACGCACTCAGAGGAATAGAAGAATTCAGCCACCTCTGGCTTATATGGGGCTTTTCCGAAATATCAAAGAAAGAGTGGTCACCAACAGTCAGACCTCCCCGCTTGGGCGGAAATAAGCGGGTAGGCGTTTTCGCCACACGTTCACCATTTCGTCCAAATCCCATAGGGCTTTCTTCCGTTCGGCTTATATCAGTTGACAAAACAGCACAGGGGACCGTTTTAAGGGTGTCAGGAGGCGATTTAATGGACGGCACGCCAATTTACGACATAAAACCTTACCTGCCGTATACAGACTGCCACAACGACGCTACAGGCGGTTTTAGCAAAAAAGTCCTTTCCTATTCCCTTGACGTGATAATCCCGTCAGAATTAAAGGAAAAACTTTCTCCACAAGAAGCACAGGAGATAGAAAGCATCCTTTCCCAGGACCCCCGACCTGCATACATCCACAAGCCAAGTAGAGTATACGGCTTTAAATACAAGGACAAAGAAATAAAATTCAAAGTAGCAGACAAAACCGCAACCATCATTGAAATTATATAAAAACACGTGGACAGAGAACCGTCCCCTGTCCACGTTTGAATTTTGAAACAAAAAAGCACTGCAATGCAGTGCTTTTAGTTTTAATTATTCAGCTACGAAGGGGAGAAGAGCTATTGTTCTTGCTCTCTTGATAGCAGCTGTAAGCTGTCTCTGATGCTTAGCGCAGTTGCCGCTAATACGTCTGGGAACAATCTTTCCCTTTTCAGAAATGTATCTTCTGAGCTTAGCTGTATCCTTGTAGTCGATTGATTCTACCTTATCTACGCAGAACATACATACCTTTTTCTTGGTACGTCTTGCTCTCTGCGGTCTTTCAGGTGCCTTATCAGCCATTGGAAATTCCTCCTTATCATCAATTATCAGAAGGGCAAATCGTCGTCGGCATCTTCGATTGTGCCAAATCCGCCCTGGTCAAACTGCGGTGCTGCTTCTTCAAATGCGGGGGCAACAGGTGCCTGTCCGCCAAAGCCTGTACCGCTTTCAGCTTTTGATCCTGTGAAATATGCTTCGTCTGCAACAACTTCTGTTACAGTGCGTTCTTTACCCTCGTTGTCGGTGTATCTTCTTGTCTGGATACTTCCCACAACTGCAATCATACTTCCCTTCTGGAACCATTTAGCTACGAACTCTGCAGTCTGCCTCCAGGCTACACAGTTAATAAAATCTGTCTGGTCCTTCTGAAAACGTCTGTTGATTGCGATTGAGAATGAAACAACGGGAACGCCGCCCTGAGTCTGACGAAGTTCGGGATCACGGGTAAGTCTACCCATCAGAATAGCTTTGTTCATTTCAGTTTCCTCCGTTTCTTATGTGGAGCGATTACTCTTCATCCTTACGGATGATGATTGTTCTGAGAATGCCGTCAGTAATTCTGTACTGTCTGTCAAGCTCCTTCGGGAACTCTGCATCAGCTTTGAAGTTTACGAGAACATAAAAGCCCTCTGTTCTGTCCTTTATCTCGTATGCAAGTCTTCTCTTGCCCCATTCGTCAACTGACTCAACTTCGCCGTTTGAAGAAATAAGAGCTGTGAACTTTTCCTGCAAAGCTTTGATTGCATCTTCTTCCAAAGTTGCATCGATGATAAAAATTGTTTCATAGCTGTTCATAATTTTTTCAGCCATTTTTACACCTCCTCATGGACTTATGTCCCGGATACTCCATCCGGGCAAGGATGCTCATTAGAGCCTGTTAATTATACAACAATAAACTTTCATTGTCAAGTACAGCATCTGAAATTAAGTAATTTTGCACATACAGGGCAAGGAAAGACTGTTGATTTTTCAGTTTTCTGTGCCATTGTCGGGATTTATTTGTTCTTCTCCCGCCTTTTTAAGGGTATTAAACCAAAGAACTATAAAGACAAGGGAAACCGCATAAAGGAATATTGACTCCCCAAAAACTCCGAAAAGCCCAAGCACTGCCGATATCACGCAGGGCAAGGTCTGTGAATACATACCCAGCTTAATAAGCTTTCCCGTGGGTACACGCAGTTTCATAAAAATTGACACTATTCCTGCAAAAGAGCCTATAAAAAGGCCGTTGAGAGCAAAGGTTATGCATCTGCTTACAAATAGCATTATACAAACCAACGCACCCGACATAACAAGCACGGGCTTTATAGCCGGCAAATCGTTCTTTGTTACGGTAAAGTCTATATCAAAATCTCCGTAGCTGAATTCCATTGTTTTAGAAAAGTTGCGGATTATAACGGAGTCCCTGTCCATTAAAACCCCGGACAATATATCCTCGTTAAAATCATCGCCTGTTACCTGACGGCTGTTGGTAGCAAAAAATTTCACTCCGCCAAGCTCAATATCGAAATCCTTTTCTACGGTAAGTCCGTCACGCGTCAGGGTAAATGCAGGAATATCCTCCCATATAACCGCCAGGGTTTTCGCTCCCATTGTAAATGTGGGAACAATTATCAGTCCTATACTGCACACGAGCAGGAGCAGCAGTGAATACCCTGCCGTCCTGAAGCCTCCCCGCTCTGCAAGTACGCCGTATTTTTTGAAATTTCCTATTGCTGTAAGAAAGTCCTTTATCATAAAATCCTCCGATTTTTTGTTAAATCAATGCTCCTGTAAGTGCAAAGAACAGAATAACCACTACTCCGAGCACTATCCTATACCATCCGAAAACCTTGAAATCGTGATTACGCACATAGTTTACAAGGAATTTTACGGAAATCAGCGACACAACATAAGCAACAACCATTGCAACCGCAAGAAGTATCCACGCTTCCCCGTTCATCACATAGTCGTTAGTTATAATCTTAAGAAAGCTCACACCAAACATAACGGGAATTGCGAGGAAAAACGAAAATTCCGCCGCAAGCCCTCTTGAGCAGCCTATGAGCATTGCACCAAGTATTGTAGCCCCTGACCGTGATGTTCCCGGAATAATTGACAAAACCTGGAACAAGCCTATAATAAGTGCGGTTTTATAGGTCATTGAATTCATATCGTCAAGTGCCGCCGTTTTATTTTTTCTTTCTATAAGAATAAATCCAATGCCGTAAATAATAAGCATTATGCTCACAACAAGGGGAGTTGAAACCGCGTCCATCATATCGTTGAACAAAAGTCCAAGCACTGCGGCAGGTATGCAGGCAACTATAACCTTGAACCACATCTGCCAGGTTGCCTTCTTCTCCTCTGCCGACTTCGACGGAGCAAAGGGGTTGAGCTTATTGAAATAAAGAGTGGCAATAGCAAGGATTGCACCAAGCTGTATCACATACAAAAATATCTGTGAATCAAAAAAGTCGCCTTTTTGTATGCCCATAAATTCATTTACAAGTATCATATGCCCCGTAGAGCTTATGGGCAGCCATTCGGTTATACCTTCAACCACTCCAAGTATAACAGTTTTTATTAAATTTACAACAAACATCATTATACCTCCATGCATCAGAAGAGCACCGCCAAAGCGATGCCCGCCCTTTAATTTTTATTCAGTTACCGCCGCTTTGATTATTTCAAAGCATTTGTCCTCACCAAGTACCGAAGTACTGAGGCAGAGGTCGTAGTTTTTCATAACGCCCCATTCCATATTGGTGTAATAGTCGTAATATGAACGTCTTTGTTTTTCAATTTTAACTACCTTGTCTTTAGCCTTCTGAAGAGGAAGTTCAAGACGTTCGGAAACTCTCTTTGCCTTATAGTCCATATCGGCATACAGGAACACGCTAAGATGCGGAATTTCTGCATTTTTGAGAACATAGTCCGCACATCTTCCTACAAATACGCAGGGGCCATCAAGAGCGCTCTCTTTTATTATTTCAGACTGAGCGATGAAAAGCTTGTCGTTTATGGGCAAATCATAATATACAGGTCCGCCCAGCGTGCCCACGGAATAGTTACCCATAGCAATTGAATACAAAAAACTGCCTTTGGCATTTTCGTCAAGCTTTTTTACGGTATCAACATGGAAGTTGCCTTTTTTAGCCGCAAGCTCAACTATTTCTTTGTCGTAAAATCTATAGCCAAGCTCTTCTGCAAGACGCTTTCCTACATCGTAGCCTCCGCTGCCGTACTGTCTGCCGATTACAATTGATTTCTTTGTCATATAACCCTCTCCTTTCTGCTATTTAAACCTTTTTGCAAGGGTTTCTTCTTCAAGTATTTTTTTATAACGTACAGTTTCCCTGTTTACTTTTTTTACATAGTCCTTTGTTTCGTTAAACGGGATTTCCGAAAGTCTTTTACCATCCACGGAATACCGCTTATCCTGAAGCCAGCGGTTAACATTACCCATACCGCCGTTATAAGCAGCAAGAGCCACATCCACCTCACCGTTATAGTAGTTAATGAGGTAGCGTATGTAGTGACATCCCAATCTTATGTTATCATCGGGGTCCATAAGGTTGATTTCCTCCACGTCCATACCAAGCTTTTTGCCTACCCAATCACCTGTTTCGTCGGTAAGCTGCATAAGTCCGCTTGCCTTTCCCGAATGTGCATCCTCAACAAAGTTACTCTCAACCTTAATTATTGCCATAACAAATGCAGGCTCAAGATTATTTGCAGCGGAATGTTCAATAACTATTTCCTGATAGTCCAAAGGATATATAAGGCTCTTTATACCACGCACGACAGCTTCAAAAGCCCCTGTAGCGTCAAGCACTGCCAAAAGCAATATTATAAAAACAGCTATTCTTGCCTGCCGTCTTCGTTTACGTCTTAAACGGTACTTTTCCCGTATATTTGTTTTTCTAATTTTGACACTACCTCCTTCACCTTGGATTCAAGCTCTTTTCTGCTACCATCATTATACAATATTATATCGCAGTTTTCAAGATAGAAGTCATCATTTTTCTGCGAATCAATACGATTTTCGGCAGATTGACGGGTTATTCCGTCCCTTTTCGTTATTCTGCCTATACGAACAGGTCGAGAAGCAAGCACGCCTATAACCGCATTGCAACGGTCGGTTATGCCGCTTTCAAATAAGACAGCACCGTCTATGCCCCCAATTTTTGCCGAAGATTTCTCCAATCTTTTCATTACCTCTTCCGTAATATAGCGGTGGGTTATTTCGTTAAGCTTATTCAGCTTCTGAGCATCAGAAAACACTATCTCACCAAGCTTTCGGCGAAGCAGCGTCCCGTCCTCGCCTATAATCGAGCTTCCGAACTCCGCTTCAAGCTCGGCAAGGCAGGGAGCACCCTTTTCAGTTACGGCTCTTGCCACAAGGTCGCAATCTACAACCTCTACACCCAGGCTTCTGAGGATTTCGGAAACCGTGGACTTCCCTGTTCCGCTTCCGCCTGTTATTCCCAGTATAAATTTATTTTGCATCATACCAACTCTTTCCGTGGGACATCTCCACAAGCAGTGGCACTGAAAGCTCTGCAGCCCGTTCCATTTCTTCACGAAGAAGCTTCTTTGCCGCTTCAAGCTCTGAGGGGTCAAGCTCTAAAATAAGCTCGTCGTGGACCTGAAGTATAAGCTTTGCACCGAGGCCCTCTTCTTTCAGCCTTTTATGAACACGTACCATTGCGATTTTTATAATATCTGCCGCCGTGCCCTGTATGGGTGCATTTGAAGCGGCACGTTCACCAAAGGAGCGTATATTGAAGTTAGGGGAACGAAGCTCGGGAATGTATCGTATCCTTCCAAACAGCGTTGTTACAAATCCGTCCTCTTTTGCCTTTTCCTTCGTTCTGTCCATAAATTCACGTATGCCCGTGTATTTTTCCCAATATCCGCTTATATATTTTTTTGCTTCCTTAACCGAAATACCAAGGTCCTGAGCAAGGCTGAACTCGCCCATCCCGTAAACTATTCCGAAATTCACGGTCTTTGCAAAGCTTCTCTGATACCCCGTAACTTCCGAAAGCGGCACGTTAAACACCTGAGAAGCAGTTACGGCGTGTATATCCTCACCGTTCCTGTAGGCTTCAGTCATAACCCCGTCTGCCGACAGATGAGCAAGGATACGAAGCTCAATCTGTGAATAGTCGGCATCAAGGAGTATTTTACCCTCGCCTGCAATGAACATTTTACGGATTTCACGTCCAAGCTCCGTTCGGGTGGGGATATTCTGAAGATTAGGCTCTGCGGAGCTTAGTCTTCCCGTAACGGTAACCGTCTGATTAAAGAGAGAATGAATTTTACCGTCGTCGCCAACTACTGCGGAAAGCCCATCACAATATGTGCTTTTAAGCTTTGCAAGCTGACGGTATTCAAGAATTTTTTCGATTATGGGGTGCTTTCCCTTCAGCTTTTCGAGAATATCTGCTCCCGTTGCATAGCCTGTTTTTGTTTTCTTTGCAGGCTTAAGCTCAAGCTTTTCAAAAAGTATGGGACCGAGCTGTTTTGGGGAATTTATGTTAAATTCTTCACCTGCTAAAGTATATATTTCGTTTGTAAGACGTTCAAGGTCCACACTGAGCCTGTTGCCGAAGGCATCAAGCTCCGCCTTATCAACGGTTATTCCTTCAAGCTCCATATCGCCCAGAACGTATATAAGGGGCATTTCCACATCTTTGAAAAGGGAAAGCATATTTTTCTCTTCCAGACGTTTTTTGATTTCTTCCCACAGAGGAATGAGGGCATAGGCACTCTTTTCAAGAAGAGAATCATTCTCAGGCTCTTCGTCGAAAAGGCTCATCTGAGTATTGCTCTCCTCTGCCTTGGGCGGCTCTGCACCAAGCAAATCCTTAAGCACACCGAAAACGGTGTATTCACTCTTTTCAGGATTTAAGAGATACGCCCCTATTGCAAGGTCGGCAACAATGTTTTTAAACTCTGTTTTCCCCTTTAGTGCAACATAGTCCGCCTTTATGTCGAACATATACTTGTTTATTTTTTCATTTTCAAGAACGGATTTTGCAATGCCTTCCGCCTCTGAACCATATGCGGAATACACCTTTTTACCGTCACTCAGGGCAACTGCGGTTATATCGCTTCCGTTCCGCTTAAGAGCCACTGCAACGTCTGCTCCAAGCGCTGATGGGGATGTTGCCTTTACAAGCTTTTCAAAAAAGTCTGTTTTTGGCTTGCTCACACCGCCTATACGCTTTATAAAGGAGTTAAGGGCGAACTTCTCCAGAAGCTCAACAAACGCCGTTTTTTCACCTAATGATGCCTCGTCAAACATGCAGTCCTCCGCATTAAATGAAATGGGGACATTAGTGTCGATTGTGGCAAGCTTTTTACTTAAGAATGCACTGTCCCTGCCGTCTGTCAGCTTTTGGAGCATTGCTCCCTTAACGCCTGAATTTTCGAGATTTTCGTACAGGCTTTCAACGGTGTGGAACTGACCGATGAGCTTTATGGCAGTTTTCTCCCCTACCCCTGCAACGCCGGGGATATTATCGGAGGGGTCGCCCATGAGGGCTTTTACATCTATAAATTCCTCCGGGGTTACATTATATTTATCAAATACCTCTTTTATGCCGTAGCAAACAGTTTCGCTCTGTCCCATACGTGAAACGGTGAGTATAACATTAGTATTGTCCGAAACAAGCTGCAAATCGTCCTTATCACCTGTGGCAATAAGGCACTTTATCCCCGAATTATCACAAATCCTTGAAACGGTGCCGATTATATCATCTGCTTCATAGCCTTCAATTTCAAGAACGGGTATTCCCATTGCAGTGAGGATTTTACGTGCATAGGGCATCTGAACGGCAAGGTCGTCGGGCATAGGCTTACGGTGTGCCTTATAGCCGTCGTACATTTTATGACGGAAGGTAGGTGCTTTAAGGTCGAAGGCTCCGCAAATATAGTCGGGTTTTTCGTCGTTTATAAGCTTAAAAAGTATGCTTAAAAATCCGTATATAGCATTGGTAGGTGTTCCGTCCGGTGCGGACAGGAAACGTATACCGTAATAGGCACGGTTAAGTATACTGTTTGAGTCAAGAATAAGAAGCTTTTTCACTTTTGGTTACTCCTTTTAAATATTTTCTATCTGCCAGTCTATTTCCTCTTTCCCCATCTCTCTGAGAAGCCTGTTCGCTTCTGCAAAATGGCCGCAGCCGAAAAATCCTCTTGATGCCGAAAGGGGGCTTGGATGAACGGTTTTTAGTATGTGATGTATGGGGTTTGTTATAAGGCGTTCCTTCTCTTTTGCATTATTCCCCCAAAGGAGAAAAATAACCGGCTCTGTGCGGGCATTGAGCTTTTCTATTACGCAGTCGGTAAATATTTCCCAGCCCTTACCGCGGTGGGAGTTTGCTAAGCTATCCCGGACCGTGAGTGCCGCATTTAAAAGCATTACTCCCTGCCTTGCCCATTTTTCAAGAAATCCGTTGTTTGGAATATAGCAGCCAAGCTCCGCTTTAAGCTCTTTATACATATTAAGGAGCGAGGGGGGAATGTCCACCCCCTTCTGCACGGAGAAAGCAAGCCCGTGTGCCTGATTTTCGCCGTGGTACGGGTCCTGCCCCAGAATAACCACCTTCGTTCCCGAATATGAAGTGAGCTTAAGGGCGTTAAATATATCGTTCATATGGGGATGGATAATATGATTTCTGTACTCAGATTTCAGAAATTCCCGAAGCTGCAGATAGTATTCTTTATCAAATTCCCCCGCCAGGATTTCGTCCCAGTCGTTATCTATTTTAACCATTACAGTTTTCCTCCGTTTCAATCATATCAGATTACTTGGTATAAAGCAGTTTTTTTCATCAATAGGAATAGGCTCCTCGCACATACAAATGATTCCGCCATCCCCTCTTTTGAGAGCAGTTTTATCCAAAAACATAAACTTCTTAACCTCTCGATTGTTTGGGTTTGCAGTCTTTTTTATTTCAAGAGGATGAATAATCTGATTCTCTTCTATAAATACGTCAATTTCTTTCGCATTGGCATCACGATAATATGTGATATTAACCTTGGCAGGACTATACGTATAATTTTTAACAAGCTCCATTACAACATAATTTTCATAATAATGTCCACTTACTGCACCATTCATCAACGTCTGCGGAGTGAGCCACATAGAAAGGTATGCACAGAGTCCTGTATCGCAAAAATAAAGTTTGGGAGTTTTTGAGAGCCTTTTAAGCTCATTGTTTGCATAAGGTTCCAGAAGATAAACAATTCCCAACCCCTGCAACAGACGAAGCCACTCTTTTGCAGTAGGTTCAGAAATATCTGTATTTTCCGCAAGTGTCGCATAATTCACCTGTTCAGATACAAGAGCCGCACATGCTTTTAAAAATTTTGTAAATTTGATGGTATCAGTTATTCCGCCTTCTTCCGCTACATCACGCATAAGATAAGTATCAACATATGAACTGTAATATTCCATACGCAGCTCATCATCCACACCAATTATCTGCGGCATTCCGCCTTCCCATATATGTCGGAAAACTTCCTCAACATCATTTTTTGCAACTTGTTTCTGCCTCGCCTGCAAAGTTGCTAACGTAAAATCAAGGGAAGTATCAAAAGTCATATTGTTTTTTTCACGCTGAGAAAGGCTGTAAAGATTGAGTATTCCTATTCTTCCCGCGAGAGTATCTCTGATTTGTTTCATCATTCTGAACTGTTGTGAACCTGTAAGCCAGAACAAGCCTTTTTCTTCTGTTTCGTCGCACATAATCTTAATCTGCTCAAAAAGTTCCGGTGCCTTTTGCACTTCATCAATCAGAACAGGCGGTTTATAGACTTGAAAAAACAAAACAGGATCACTTTGTGCCAATTCTCTTGCCATAAGGTTATCAAGTGTTACATAAGTTCTGCCGGTTCCTTCGCATAGGTGCTTCAACATTGTGGTTTTACCAACCTGTCTTGCACCCGTAACAAGCACTGCCTTAAAGAATCCATTTAATTTCATAAACTTACGCTCAAGCTCTCTTGTAATATATGTCATAACAAAACACCTCTGTTTTTATGAAAATCTAAAGTCAATTTTATTTTATCATAATAGTCTGTTTTTGTCAATAGGTCATTGAATTATTGACTTTATATTTGTATTGTGATAAAATAATTTAAAAATATGAAATTTACATTAAAATTCAGGAGTCTGCAAATATGATAAACAGAGTGCAAAAACTACGTGAAAAACTACAATCGGGTGAAGGAGTGCTTATTTCCTCAAAAGCCAATATATTTTACTACAGTGGATTTACCTCTGAGGACGGAATGCTTTATATTTCAAAGGAAAAAGCGGTGCTTTTAACCGACAGCCGCTACACCCTGCAGGCAAAGCTTGAAGCTCCCGATTTTGAAGCGGTTATAAATAAAACAAAGGAATATTTAAAAGAAATAACTGAAGAGAGAATATATATTGAAGAAAGCTACCTCACGGTTAAAATGAAGGAGCAGCTTGAAAAAGACCTGTCGGGGAAAGAGTTTTTAAACGGTCAGAGTATGATTTCCCAGCTGCGATACATAAAGGACGAAGAAGAAATCAAGCGAATTAAAGCAGCCGAGGATTTAGGCTGCCTTGCATTCAGCCATATACTGAAATATTTAAAGTGCGGAGCAATCGAGGCGGATATTGCCCTGGAGCTTGAATTCTTTATGAGGAAAAACGGTGCATCTGCCCTCTCCTTTGATACCATATGCGCATCAGGTGTGCGTTCTGCTATGCCCCACGGTACAGCTTCTGATAAAGAAATTAAAGCGGGTGAGCTTGTAACGCTGGACTTCGGGTGCATTCTTGACGGCTACTGCTCGGATATGACAAGAACTGTGATTGTAGGAAACCCGTCAGACGAGAGGCAGGTTGAAATCTACAACACCGTTTTAAATGCTCAAAAAGCGGCACTTGATATTCTTGCATCGGGACTGCCCTGTGCAGAAGCGGATAAAGCCGCCAGGGACTTAATAAAAAATGCAGGCTACGGCGATTGCTTCGGTCACAGCCTTGGGCATAGCCTGGGAATAGAAATTCACGAAAGCCCCAACCTATCCGAAAAGTCAAAGGATATTCTAAAGCCGGGCAATGTTGTAACCGTAGAGCCGGGAATATACATAGAGGGATTTGGCGGAGTGAGGATTGAGGACGTTGCAGTAATAACCGAAAACGGCTACATTAACCTCACAACATCCGAAAAAGAGCTTATCATACTAAGATAAAAAGGGCTGTTTATAAAATCCACATCACGGTTTGTCGGAAACCGCCAAACCCTACAGTTGGTATCTGCATAAACAAATTATCCCAACATATTGTAGGGAATGGCGCTTGCGACATTCCGAAATCGACTTTTTAAACATCCCCATTTAAATTTTGCTGTTAAAATATTCTTCTGTAACACCAAGCTGTTTTTTTAATATCTCTTTCCACAAGAAACTTTTTATCTCGCCATTTCCTCGTGAAACTTTTGTAAAACGAAGGTTTCCGTCTTTATCAATTTTTCTGTAGAAGTAATGGTCGGTATTTTTATATAGCTCCCATCCATCTCTTTCGCAAAATTTTTTTAATTCTCTCCAGCTTGGCATTTGATGCACTCTCCAATCTTTTCGGCATCATCCAAAGCAAGAGCTTTAAAAACATAAGGAATTTCAGACTTTTTGTTGGGTGCAGAAGCCCAAAAATTAAAGTCATTATAAAAATCCATTGCATACTCCAATATAGAGTTTGATAAAAGTCTGATTGCTTCTTCCTCTGTTGGTGCATTTTCCACCAAGGCAATTTCATTAAGTGAAAGAGTAACGCTTCCATCTTCTTCAATATATTTCTTGGCTGAAAATTCATAACCTGATAAAAGTGTATTTATAAAATCAATATTGGAAAGCATCATATAATCACGGGTTTTTTTTATAAATTTTGGTTTTTCACGGATAACACTTTCCGAAACCTCGCTCCAGTTCTTTCTTACTTCCGTAGCGTTCATAGTTAACATTTCTATCAACTCCTTTTCACCCCCATTATACAAGAAAGTGTACACTTTGTAAATAGTGTACACTAATATTATATGCATTTTTTTTAATATTACTCTAATTTCACTAACCAAATATTAAATAAGTAACACCACTTTTATTATTTTAAAAATTGAATCTGTAATTGCCTCATTTGGTAAGGATGTCAAGTTTAATCTCCGTTATGCACACGTTTCCATGCCCTTCAAGACGGAGGCGAAGAATATCTCCCGGAGCATATCTTATGGGGAGCTTATGCTTGCCCGTTTTGTCGATACCCTTATGGGGCACCCATTCACCGTTATTGGCCCTGGTGTAAAGGTTTAAAAATCCGTCACTTATCTTACACCTTATCGTAGCATAAATGATTGATTTATCATCAAAGGTGTCAAAGGTAAGCTCGGGAGTTTCGGCATAAAAATCTCCATATTCCCCAAATTGGAGGCAGTATATTTTTGTCTTGTCGCAAACATATACTTTGCCGCCAAAGTAGTCACCTGTTACCACATCAATATCCGAAATTTTGCTCCATAAGGAAAGTTCTGTGTCAAATATCAGAAATTCTCCGGTTCCGTCCTCTTTAACGCATCTTGCATAATAACGCCTTCCATCTGAAAAAGCCCTGCACGATACATACTTTGTTCGGAGCTTGTCAGAAATCCTTTTCGGTCTGCTACCTGAATATGCATAAAACCCGTCATAATAAAGCCAGATAAGCATCCCCCCTGCCTCTGCTATACTTCCACTGTCAATGCAGCCTGCAGCATATGTTTTTTCAATGCCAAAGTCAGATGGAAGATTTCCATATACAATGTGTATTATATCAGGCTTGAATACAACAACACGATTTTGCCAGGCAGAAATTCCAGTGAATTTTCCTGGTGTACCCGTGGAAGCTATCCAACTGTCAGACGAAATCCCCTGCAATTCATAAAACTCCAATGGTGAGCCAACCGCAGATGCAAGGATTTCCTCACCTGTTTCAGAGCATGCCCAGATTCTGTTATGTGCTACACATCCGAAAGTGCTTCGGGGAATTTTTCTCATAATTGTGCCACGGGTATAATCTGTATTACCGTCTGAGCCATAGGAATTTCCAGAGCCTTTTTCCCATCCTATAATGTTTCCTTCCGAATTTCTTATTTCAACCGTCAGTATAATAGTTGTGTTAGAGTAACTGCCTCCAGTACTTACAGACTTTATTGTAATTGAAACAGGGCTGGAGATATTTGTATAGTCGGTACTGCTTTGTGGATAAATTGTATTGTTACCCTTAAATTCACCATCTAATCCGTAAAGGATAATTTCATCGCCCACTTTAAAATTGGCACAGAAAACATTTTGGTACCATGTATACGTATATCCGTTTCCTGAACCGCCACTGCCGCTGATATAGATTTTTGGCGAGATCGTATCTGCGGTTTCGCCCGTATAGTCATTATAAAATGAAATGTAGGGTGTGAGCCTATACATATTAATATCATTAGCAGCAGAGCCTTGTGCCATATAGTTTACACCTTTAAGCTCCGGCAGTGTTATGATAGAACCGTTATAATCAACTGCATCTGTAAACTCTGTTATATCGCTTCTTTTTGATACACCATTTACATATATCTCATAATGTCTTGTATTGCTGTTATATACCACACCTGAAAAACCAGAAATTTCATCATTAAGACGTTTTGGGATAATCATTTTTACAGCTTCAACCCCGTCAGGCAAATCAAATTCCATATCCTTAGTACTTTTCATCGACTGCATGCATGGATATTCTTCGTGGGAGAGATTTTCCATATCAAAAAACTCACCTTTGCCTGAGCGCACGCGTCGGTTGATACCAAGAAAAGCATCAATGGTAGCCGTGTGGGAATTAGCTAAAATGTTATTTTTGTGTTCCATGTAGTCACCTCATTTGTTTTCTTTGTTTCTGTAGCCATAATAAATTACTCCTCAAAATATTTTTAACCGGTTATAGTTCAAGTATATCATAAATCCTGCGGAAAAACCGTCAAATTTTGTAGCTCTAGATATTTAAACACAAAAAAAGACCGACCCATACGGGTCGGCCCTTTATTTATTAGGTTTTATCCTATGAACATTCTATTAAGCAGGAATGATAACGAGGATATCTGTGATATCGCCGTCTACAGTCTTGTAGAATGCGTAGGTAGGAGCCTTAACAACATTTGCAGTTGCAAGATCTGTCCAGTTGTAGAAGTCATTAGTTCCGTTAACAAGAACTTCTGATGAAGGAACAACTGTGCTGATTATGCTACCAGCATAAAGCATTGAAGCATCTCTCTTACCAAAGTCGTATACGTATACATTTGCATCAGCAGCAATTGAAAGGTCATAGAGGTGTGATTCATCTGTTACCCAGTCATTTGCATCAGCATCTGCTTCTGTTGTGCCGTCCTGCTTAGTTACAGAATCATAATCTGAACCAGTACTCTTAACAGCCTTAGCCATTGTTACAGTTGAGCCCTTCTTATCCATGATAATACCGAAACCTGTTCTAGCGTAATCTCTACCTGTTGAGCCATTCCATCTTGAGATACCTGACTTAACAAAGAATGCACCAAGACTATCGGGGTCAGAATCAAGTTCAGCACTTGACAAAGCAAACATCTTAGCAGCTGTTGCAGCAGGAGTTGATTCCAAAGCAAAGATCTTACCAGCTACATCAGCATCAACTGATCCGTTAGCTGTTGCGTCAATTGCACCTTCGAACTTTTCGATTTCACCGTTGCCGTCGAGAGCAAATACTACAACGTCACCACGGTTAAATGATGTAGGAGCACCTACGCAGTATTCGCTAATAAGGAGTTCAACGAGTTCGCCCTTGCTGTCTGCTGTGTAAGCAAAGATAGACTTTCTTGGAACGCCTTCGATTTCAAGATTCTTAACTGAATCAACTACAGCAAAGTTTGTAAGCTCTGTGATTACATCGTTACCCTGGAGGATAACAACAAATCTATAAGTCTTATCTGTAGGATGCTGATCAAATGCAAGGATCTTGTATTCTTCTTCATCAATAAATGAAGCAAGTGAAGCAGCCTTTATGTCTGAAGCTATGTATGTGTTAGGTTCTGTTACTGAAGAGTTATCACTAGCAACTGTAACAGTTTCTGAAAGGTCAATTATCTGTGTTGCATCTGACAATGATACGCCACCAATCTTCATTGAAGATTCTTTATAATCGCCTACAACAAGCTCTGCTACTGTTGTATCAGATGTATAATCACCTGTTAAAGGAGTAACTTCTACTACTTCGCCGTTTGAGTTAACTTTGTAAGATACAGCGCGGTTAACTACCTGTCTGAGCGTTGTACCTGAAGAATAAGCAATATCTTTTGCTGTAGTAATGATTGTCTGCTTAATGTCATATGACTGTCTTGTACCGTCAGCCTTTATAATTCTAATCTTTTCGTCACCGTTAGCATCCTGAGCAACTCTATCGATGATACCGAAGTTCTTAGCTGTTGTAAGCTCTTCAGCTTTAACGATTCTTCCTAAACTATCGAGATAGAATGTATATTCTGTACCAGCATCAAGATCTTCTGAAGCATCAGTATCTTCTGTGTATGAGTACTCAGCACCGTCTATTGTGTAAACAGGAAGACCCTTTTCTGTTCTGATACCTACGATTTTACCATCGAAAACTTTATCACAAATGTCAAATGAAATGTAAGGTGATGTAGAAGGAGCAAGTGTAGGATCGTATGTCATAAGAACAACGTCGCCAGCCTTGAGTGTTTCAAAGTCAACTGCTACACCATCTTTGTAGAATGAGTAGATAGCATCATCATCCGTTGTGTCAATGATAACAGGAGCAGCATTTGCTACACCAGATTCAACATCGTCGAAATAAATCTTGATGTCGTCACCTGAAACAGCTGTGCTGTCGATGATAGCATACTTCTGGAATGTTACCATTACATAGTCAAACTTACCATCTTTGCTTGCAGTAGCTGCAGCAGGTGTGTCGATAAGTGTAACCTTACCAATCTTGTTGCCTGCGCCGAGGTAACCGAGGTTGCCTGAAACAGCACCAAGAGGCTTGCCATTTACATACATTTGAGCAGCACTATCGAGCTTGTAAGCCTTTGCTCTAGCTGATGTTTCTGTCATGTAGAATGAAAGAGCATTGTTTAATGCATCATATGTGTTGTATTCTTTAGAAGCGAGTTCTACGATCTCGTTCTTACCGTATGGTACGAGTGTAAGAATCTCATATTCATCATCAGGAGTTACTCTGATAATAGCTTCTGCATATGTTAAGAGATAATCTTCAACATTAAGATCGCCATACAGAGCATTTACTGATGTGTAACCCTTCTTAACTGAAACCTGAACAGGTACATATGTATCGAGCTGGTCTGTGTCATTGTTGAGGTCTTCACCAACTACAGTTTCGTCGAAATACTGTGTTTCGTTTTCATAGTATACTTCATATGCATACTTTTCAAAGTTATCTGCAACTTCAACATCAAATCTTACTTTACCCTTTTCAAGGCTAGAATCAGTTGTCTTAGTAGCGTCTACACGACCCTTAACTTTGTATGCATCATGATACTCTGTAAGAAGTGTCTTATAAGCTCTGCCTTCTTCACCGTCCATAATCTTTGTTTCAGCTACGGGTTCACCTGTAAGAATGTTTGTTGTCCAGTTTGCAACAACAACAAGAGGTGTGTCGAGTGCATTGCTGATAAGCTGAGCAACCTGTGCTCTTGTTACATTTGTGTCAGCGCTTACGCCTGCAACACCGTCTGTAACACCGATCTGGTTAGCTGTCTGGATATAACCGTTGGGGTATCCGCCAGCGATGTTAGCAGCTGATTCGTAACCGAGTGCTGCAACGAGCATCTTTACGATCTGTGCATATGTAACGTTAGCATCGGGAGCGAATGTTCCGTCACCCATACCGTTGATGAACTTCTGAGCTACACCAACACTGATGTAACCAGCAGCCCAGTGGCCTTTAACGTCTGAGAACTCAGATGTGCCAACACTGCTTTCAGCAGCAGCTGTGTAGCTGGGGCCCATAGCAGCAACAACCATCTTTGTTACTTCTGCTCTTGTGATTTCAGCTTCGGGCTTGAAGGTTCCGTCTTCATAACCGTTAACTACTTCAAGAGCAACGAGTTCGTCAATTGCGTTCTTGTATGATGCTGTAGCTTCAACGTCTGAGAAATCAGCAGCAAAAGCAGTAAAGCAGCTAAGTGACATAGCAAGAGCAGCAACTGATGCAATTACCTTTTTGAGATTGAATTTCATGTCTCAATTCCTCCTTAAATTTTTTGAAAGAGAATTTTACTTATCCGGACGGACCTCTTTCATTCCCCCGTTCCGGATATTCGCATTGATTATATCACACAAGGTGACATAAGTCAAATGCTTTTTACAGTTGTAAAAAAACTGTAAGATTACCGCAAAAATCCTTTACCTGCACAAAGGACAGCCACGGTAATTGAAATAACGTACAGATTTCTGTAACGCTTCTACCCAATTACAAGAAACTGCACACTCCCATTTTACTATAGGAAGAAACAAAAGTCAATAAAAACACGAAAGCTTTTACATATTGCATAAAAACGGTAAAAGTATGTACGGTTATTCGTCAACTTTCGTAAATCCAAATGGGAAAGTGCCAGCTGATTTACAACTTACACTACGTTAGACGGCGATTTTTTTAAAAAGTTCCGTATTTTTTGAAAAAATTTTTGCGGCTTAAAATTTTTTTCATAATTACAAAAACACGAAAAACCGCATATCTATGCGGTTTTCAAAGCTTTTTTGTCTAATTTTACATTTTGTTGACAAAAATTGTAATATATTTGTAATATAAAATGCGGAACTTTTATACTTATTTTTTATCAGTCAAAGAAAGATCCTACTAAAAATCCAGGGCTGTCAATTAGTTGACAGCCCTGCAATACGTTTACGCTTTAGAATGAATTAATTATTCCATGTATTACCTATAAATGTTGTATCAAACGGTACAAGTGGCAGGTTCACGCCGTTGCCGAAATCTGCATAAATACACTTTACAATTTCCGGTCCGTAGGCGTAGCGAACACCTGTGGGAGTTGTAGTCATTGTTGAAGCTCTGAGAGTTATTGAATTTCCGGAAACTTCATAAGTGTCAACCTTATACCATGTTGTTCCGTCAGTAAGCTGGAAGAAGTTCGAACCTTGTGTGGTTCCGTACTTTTTGAGGGTTCCGCCGTCAGCAACTCCAAAATTAACTGTGGCAGCTCCCGCACCTGTATAGCTTACGCTTACAAACTTGGGTCCTACATAGGGAATTTCCACGCCGTCGAGCTGATTAAGAACAGTTCTTGCAAGTCTGTCACTTACAATATCTTTATTAGCGGGGTGTATATTACCGTCGTCACCTGAGTCGTTTGTTACAACCACATAAACATTGTCTGTAAGATTTTTAATATTTTCCTGAATCAGTCGCTTCAAAGGTAATCCTGAACCTGTGAAAGCACCGTCACTAACATTTTGTCCATTCTGGAATCCGGGCAACTGGACAACAAGGAATGGTAAATCTTTGTTGTGGAAGCCTTCTCTATGCTCATCAATCAAAGCCGCAACGTATTTATCGTATTTTGTACTATTATCGCTTTCACCCTGATACCAGACAGCCGCTTTAAATGTATAGGGCATAACGGGTCTTACACAGTCATAATACAAGTCAGAAGGAGAAGCCCAGCGGTAGGGGGTTACATTGGGGCCGTCGTTTCGCTTATTCTCATAATAATCAGTACGTTCCTGTGTTCCGTCAAATGCTTCGTGGTCTGTAAGCACATCCTTACTTACCCATTTATCAATCTTTGTTCCGCCCTGGGCACTCATAACAACGCCTATAGGAACATCTTTATGTTCATCCGACAAGCTCTGAATATATCCTGCAAGACGTACAAGAATTTCTGACATAGAACCAATGGTTGAACGGTTTACAGTTGTCCATACCTCAGCCGTTTTTACGGTTGCAGGATTAATTGATGCACGTGAAACGCTGTTATCTACCTTTACAGAATAGTAACGCACATTATTAAGAGTATCTGCAAGCGTTCTGAAATCTTCCTGGTACTGATTAGCAAGGGTATCATATGTTTCGCCACTACCCTCTGCAGGCTCGTAGTTATCGCAAAGACCTTTTGCAATGTCACCCTTAACTGAATAGAATCCGCGAGTCATATTTGACTGGCCGCTACCGTAGAACACATCTCCCAACAGAACACTATCAAACTCCTGTGTGTTTTCCCCGCAAGTGATAGAGAGCTTATGGCTTTCGGTGCTTGCATCCTGCTCTGTTAAGTCAAGCACTGCAAAGAATTCGTTAGAGCCTGAGGGGACGGTATAGGAAGTTTCAGCAACAACTTCGTTACTGCGGTTTGTAAGAGTTGCTGTTACAACAGAGCCCTGGGGCGCTTTACCAAATATATTAACCTCAGAATTTCTCTGAAGAACCATATTATCAGAGATTATGTTAGGAATTACAAAGTCGTTTGTATCAATATCATAAACCCAGGCTGCACGGTCTAAAAGGGGAAGCTGACTTGCAGCATCCTGCCACACAAAAACCTTAAGCTTACCGTTGCCAACACCACTTGGAACCTTTACATCAAGCTCATAATCTTTATATTTTCCTGCAGCCACTGCTACATTACTAATAATGTCAACACTTATAAGCGTACCTTCATCATCATACACTGCCGCTGCCACAAAAGGTGTGATTGCAGTTTCTACGTTGTTCTGCACTCTGCAAGTAACCTCTGCATTTCCGGCTTTTGTAATAGTCTGAATAAAGTCCGGCTGAGCTTTTTCGTTGAATTCAAAATTATCGCCCTGCCTGTCTGTACCTTTAACTATAAGGGATTCTATACTAACCTCATAGTCAACCGGAGGCTCAAAGCTTACTGTTGCCTCTTTATAGAAAGCGAGGTTATCAATCTGTGCTTCGTCTTTTTCTGATGTAGCATAAATTCTGAAGAAAACGGATTTTATCTTGTCCAGGTCAACACGGAACGGGTAAGCATTAGACATTACACCGTCTACAACATAGTATATGTTATGCTGTTTAAGGTCCAACAAAATCTCCGTAGTATGCCAACCCTGTTCAAGACCACTTTTTACAACACTCTGAGTACTTGCACCGGCTACACTGATTGCCTTTACATTGCTTTCGGTAAAATTCACTGTTGTTCCTATCTGGTCGTCGGTTGATGTGCCCTTACTTCCTCTTATGTACATATGCATAGTGGGGGCATAGCTGTCAGTGGTATCATTCTTTACATACCAATCCAAGGAAATTTTTGCATAGTCTGTAAGAATTTCATTTTCGTTCAAGTTAAGCACGTAATGCTTGGTTACGTTATTTTGACTACTTTTAGATACCATTTTGAACGTACCGTCGGATGTGATAGTTCCAGTGCCTTCAGTCTTTTCCTCTGTGAAGGGAACTGCTGTTCCGTAATCAAAAGTAAGCTTCTTTACTTCTTTAAAATGATAATATGTTTCGCTGGTTGTTCCCATATCTATTACAGATACATTATCGATTTCTGCCGATGCATTTTTTGCTGTACCTATCCAAAAAGAAGTTATATAGTCAAGATCTTTTCTGAAGGTGCTTTCACCCCAATATTCGTCATTAATATAGAATTGAACAGCTCTTTTTGAGGGCATAATATAAGCCTTAAAATTAGTCCATTTACCATTCGTAAGAGTTATTGCTTCGCCTACCTGAGGTGTAGATGATTCGGATTCTTGGTTTTGAATTACTGTACCATTTGAAGAAATAAGGGAAACAATGGCATTGTTGTTTGAGGTTTCTTTATAGGTTCCTGAAACATCCATTCGAATATTTCCTGTTGCATTTCTATAGTCAAAGCTGACCAAAACAGAATTGGATGTGTTCACTTGGGTTTTAATCAACCTCTGTTTCCAATCTTTTGTAGAACCGGAAAAATGCACATACTTGTTACCGTTTGTTTCCTGCTTAACAGTTATAGCGCCACCGGCAGAATTTTCGAATGTACTAAATGGCACTTTGTCATTGTTTTTATAAACCTTTGTATAATCTGCATTTGCAGCATGTACCTCAAAATCTTCGTCAACCTTCACCACATGACGTGAGGTATCAAAAAGAGGTGGAATCGATGCCGCACCTGCAGGGGTTGCAAACAATGCAGTTACAGTTGTAAGCACCATTGTGCTGGTTAAAGCGAGTGATAATAATTTCTTTAACATATGAGTTTTCTCCTTTTTAATATTTTATAACAGTTTAATTGTAGCACTCACAAAGAATTATATCAAGTAAATGTCCCAAATTAACAAAAAATACATTAATTATTTTTATTTACTATAACCAAAAAAAGGACGTACAATTTTTACGTCCTTTAACTGACGCAGGCAATACCGCGTTCCGCCAAGCTAATAAAAATGACGAGTGCCTTTTGGGCACTCGTCAAACAGGTTATATAAGTTCCTTAACCTTAGCAGATTTACCGACTCTTTTACGGATATAGTAAAGCTTAGCTCTGCGAACTTTACCTTTTCTTGAAATTTCAATCTTTTCAATCATAGGTGAGTTAACAGGCCATGTCTTTTCTACGCCTACACCGTAAGAAACTCTTCTTACTGTGAATGTAGCACCGATTCCGCCGCCCTGCTTTTTAATGATGGTACCTTCGAACATCTGTACTCTTTCGCGGTTACCTTCTTTGATCTTCTGATATACCTTTACGTTGTTACCTACAACAAGCTCAGGTAAGTCTGTTCTGATCTGGTCTTTTGTCAAAGCGCTAATGATTTCGTTCTTGTTCATCACAATGCTCTCCTCTCATATCAAAGACGTTCGTGCCGACCGAGGCAGAGGACCGTCTGTATTAAATCGTTTACTATTTTACCACAATTTCTTGCATATTGCAATATTGCAAATAAACAAAGCTAAGCGTTTTATTACAAAAATTCTTATGATTTTTGCAATAAAACGAGGTAATAAGTAACAGTGAAGAGTTAAAAGGTCAGGAGAGTTTTGCATTGCAAAACTTTTTAATCCCGCTTTGCTTAAGCAAAGCATCCTTACTTATTCACTATTACCTCTTACTTATTACTTCAGCAACGCTATCGTTGCTCAGTCAACAAGCTCAAGAATAGCCATGGGCGCACTGTCACCGCGACGGGGTCCCATCTGGATAATTCTTGTGTAGCCGCCGTTTCTGTCGGCGTACTTGTCAGCATACTCTGAGAATACCTTTGTTACAACGTCTTCCTTTGTGATGTATTCCAAAGCCTGACGACGGCAGTGAAGGCTAACTTCGCTGTTTGCTTTTGCCTTCTTGCCCAGAGTGATCATCTTTTCTGCCATGCTTCTTGTTTCTTTAGCTCTTGTTACAGTTGTTTCGATTCTTCCTGTTTCAAGAAAGCTTGTTACAAGGTTTCTGAGCATAGCCTTTCTTTGATCGGTCGGACGACCGAGTTTTCTTGTTCCCGGCATGTCTTTTACCTCCTTACCGTTATTGTGAATGGGGTTTAGTCTTCTTCTCTCTTGAGTACAAGACCGAGGCCCAACAATTTGTTTATAACTTCTTCAAGCGATTTTTTACCAAGGTTTCTAACCTTCATCATATCTTCTTCAGATTTGTTTGTAAGGTCTTCAACAGTGTTAATACCTGCACGCTTGAGACAGTTGTAAGAACGAACAGACAAGTCAAGCTCTTCAATAGTCATTTCAAGAACTTTTTCCTTTTCGGTTGCTTTCTGTTCAACAATAACCTCTCTGTTCTTAGCTTCCTCTGAAAGATCAACAAACATACGGAGCAAGTCGTTCATTATCTTTGCAGCAAGGCTTACTGCCTCGTCCGGTTTTGTTGTTTTGTTGGTCCATACTTCAACAGTAAGCTTTTCACGGTCGAGATACTGTCCGCTTCTTACATTTTCTACTGTGTAGTTTACTTTGTTGACAGGTGTGTAAATAGAGTCAACCGGGATTACACCGATAGCCGTCTGAGCTGCAGCTTTGTTCTTTTCTGCAGAAACATAGCCTCTGCCTCTGTGAAGTGTAAGCTCCATATAAAGGTTTGCTTCTTCATTAAGAGTTGCGATGTGGAGATCGGGGTTGAAAATTTCTACCTCGTCGTCACACTTAATGTCCCCTGCCTTGATTTCGCAAGCACCTTTTGCTTCGATAACAACGGTTTTGGGGCCATCGCAATGAAGCTTAACTGCAAGCTTCTTGATGTTCAGTATAATCTCAGTAACATCCTCTGTCACTCCAGGAATCGTAGAGAATTCGTGCTGTACGCCTTCGATTTTTATTGAAGTTACAGCAGCTCCGGGAAGTGATGACAACAAAATTCTGCGAAGTGAATTTCCGATTGTCGTAGCATAACCTCTCTCAAGGTCGGTCATACTGAATCTTCCGTAGCCTTTTTCTATATCGACTTCTTCACGCTCTATTCTGGGTTTTTCCATTTCAATCATTCAAGAACCCTCCTTCTGACAATCAAATATATATATCCACTTACCGAGGGCAACATGTATTTATTATTTTGAATACAATTCGACGATAAGGTGTTCAGCAACCTCAAAGTCAATGTCTTCTCTCTCAGCAAGACGTACAACCTTAGCTGTAAGTGTATTCTTATCCATGTCTAACCACTTGGGAACAATTCTTGAAGAGTTAGCTTCAACAATGTCCTTCATTCTGTCTGAGTTCTTGGTCTTTTCCTTAAGAGTGATTACTTCACCGGGCTTAACCAGGTATGAAGGAATGTCAACTCTGTTGCCGTTAACAAGCACGTGACCGTGATTTACAATCTGTCTTGCTTCACGTCTTGTGTTTGCAAGACCGAGACGGAAAATTACGTTGTCAAGTCTTGATTCGAGAATCTGGAGAAAGTTCTCACCGGTGATTCCCTGTTTCTTTGTAGCCATTACATAGTATTTTCTGCACTGCTTTTCCAAAATACCGTATATGAACTTAACCTTCTGCTTTTCTGTGAGCTGCAGGCCGTACTGGCTGGGCTTTCTTCTGCTCTGCTTAGGGTTCTTGTTTGATGACTTATCAATACCCATAACAGTAGGCTCGATGCCCAATGTTCTACATCTCTTCAAATAGGGCTGCATATTCTTAGCCATGCGATTTTCCTCCTAACATACAAATAATTAAATCAAACTCTTCTTCTCTTAGGCGGTCTGCAACCGTTGTGAGGGATAGGAGTTACATCCTTAATCATATTTACTTCAAGACCTGCAGCCTGAAGAGCGCGGATTGCCGCTTCTCTACCTGCACCGGGGCCCTTTACGTAAACTTCTACAGATTTCATACCGTGCTCCATTGCAGCCTTTGCAGCTGTTTCAGCTGCTGTCTGAGCAGCAAAGGGAGTGCTTTTTCTTGAGCCTCTGAAGCCGAGTCCGCCGGCACTTGCCCAAGAAATGGCATTTCCTGCAGTATCAGTAATAGTAACTATTGTATTGTTAAAGGTTGAGCGAATATGTGCTGCGCCTTTTTCGATATTTTTTCTGTCACGACGTCTTGTACGTGTGGTCTTCTTAGCTACCTTAGCCATTTAGCTTATCCTCCTTATTTTTTCTTGCTTGCTGCTGCCTTTTTGGGGCCTTTACGTGTTCTTGCATTGTTCTTTGTGTTCTGACCACGTACAGGGAGTCCCTTTCTGTGTCTGATACCTCTAAGACATCCGATTTCCATAAGTCTCTTGATGTCAAGAGCCAACTGACGTCTTAAGTCACCTTCAACAGTGTAGTTAGCATCAATTGCTTCTCTGAGCTTGTTTACCTCGTCTTCTGTGAGGTCTTTTACTCTTGTGTCAGGATTGATGCCGTTTTCAGCCAATATTTTCTGAGAGCTTTTGAGACCGATACCGTAGATGTAGGTAAGACCGATTTCAACTCTCTTTTCTCTAGGTAAGTCAACACCTGCTATTCTTGCCATTGTGTTTTTACACCTCCATAATTTCTTGTTGTTTGTGTCATCCCCGAAATTTATTCGGGCCTCTTTAATAACAACTCGCATAAGTACCGGATTAACCGGCAGCCGCGCTTAAACAAGTCATAAACAAATTGGTATTTGTGTGCCTTACGGCACATTTAAAATCAACCCTGCTTCTGCTTGTGCTTGGGATTTTCGCAAATCACCATAATCTTGCCTTTTCTCTTTATGATTTTGCACTTTTCGCAAATGGGTTTTACTGACGGACGTACCTTCATGTCAATTACCTCCTATTTACTTAGAACGCCATGTTATTCTGCCGCGGGTAAGATCGTAAGGACTCATTTCAAGAGTTACCTTATCACCGGGGAGAATTTTAATGAAGTTCATTCTTAACTTGCCTGAAATATGTGCAAGTACCTGATGCCCATTTTCAAGCTCTACTTTAAACATTGCGTTGGGAAGGGTTTCAACAACTGTTCCTTCCAGCTCCAATACATCATCTTTAGCCACAGATATTACCTCCTGCTAATTCTCTGAATATTCCGCTAACGCTTTTCGCACCTCGAAGTTTTCAACTTCTCCTGCTGCCTCAAGCCGCTCCGCAATCAAGGGAGAAACATAGCTTGTTGGCTGAAGGTGCATGAGCTTCTTCTTTTTAGGCCGTTCTACCTTACGTAGAATACCGTTGGCAATATAGGCATAATTGTCCTCCGTCCGGAGAACGATGAACAAATCACCCTTATCGCGGCCTGCCTTTGACCGGACTACCGTTCCGATTTTAACTTCCGTCATGAAAACATCTCCTTTACTTCGTGAGTATCTCATAGCCGTCACGGGTTATGAGAACTGTGTTTTCATAATGGGCAGATAAGCTGCCGTCGGCAGTTACTACTGTCCAGTCGTCGTCGAGGACCTCAACACGCCAGTCTCCTGCGTTTACCATAGGCTCTATGGCAAGCGTCATTCCGGCGGCTAACCTCATTCCGCGTCCGGCATTGCCGAAGTTTGGAACCTGAGGGTCCTCATGCAGGCTTTCGCCTATTCCGTGCCCCACCAGATCTCTTACAACAGAGTAGCCGTGTTTTTCAACATAGCTCTGTATGGCGTAAGATACATCGCCTAATTTGGCACCATGCTTTAAATACTTTACACCTTCAAAAAAGCTCTGTTTTGTAACCTCTATGAGCTTTTTCGCTTCATCGGAAATCTCTCCTACGGCAAAGGTTCTTGCCGCATCGCCATGGAACCCGTCCTTGACGGCACCCATATCAATACTGATAATGTCGCCCTCACGAAGTATTCCGTGCTTTGAGGGAATTCCGTGTACCACTTCATCGTTTACCGAAGCACATATGCTTGCAGGATAACCGTTGTAGTGGAGAAAATTAGGTTTTGCACCCTGTGACAGAATGAATTTGTGGGCAATGGAATCAAGCTGTGCAGTTGAAATGCCGGGGCGGATATTCTTGCCCAGCAAATCAAGTGCCGCTTTTGTTATTCTGCATGCTTCACGCATTTTTTCTATCTGGTGCGATGATTTTACGGTTACCATTTTCAGTCCTCTATTCCAAGTGCGGCAAAAACACATTTAACGGTGTCTTCAAGAAGGGGCTGACCCTTTGCCGTTACGAGAAGTCCCATTTCCTTGTAGTAGTCAAGGATAGGCTCTGTTTCGTTATGGTAGATAGAAAGTCTGTTCATTATTGTTTCGGGAACGTCGTCAGCTCTTTGTATAAGCTCGCCGCCGCATTTGTCGCAGATGCCCTCTTTTGCAGGTTTATTTGAAACCACATTATAAGGAGCACCGCACTTTGAGCATTCTCTTCTTGATGAAAGTCTGCCCACAATTTCGTCGTCCGAAACATCAATGGATAAAACCTTGTCAATCTTAAGACCTGTTTCCGTAAGGGCCTTTGCCTGAGCAACTGTTCTTGGGAAACCGTCGAGGATGAAGCCGTCTTTTACATCAGGCTTTGAAAGTCTTTCTTTTACAACGTCTACGATTACACTGTCGGGAACGAGAAGTCCGTCATTGATATACTTTGCAGCAACCTTACCAACTTCAGTTCCTTCCTTCATAGCGCTGCGGAGCATAACTCCTGTTGATATGGTCTGAATATTGAGCTTTTTAGCCAATATCTCGCCCTGTGTGCCTTTACCTGCACCCGGAGGTCCCATAAGAATCAAATTCATACAAGCACCCTCCTTCCATCAACCAAGGAAGCCTTTATAGTGTCGCATAACCATCTGAGATTCAATCTGCTGAACGGTTTCGAGAGCAACACCTTCCATAATCAGAAGTGAAGTACCGCCGATCTGGAGTGAGTTAATACCAAATATTGCACCTGCAACTACAGGCAGAATAGCAATTATACCGAGGAAGATAGCTCCTGCCAAGTTAAGTCTTGAAGAAACCTTCTGGATATAGTCGCTTGTGGGTTTACCCGGTCTGATTGCGGGAATAAATCCACCGTTCTTCTTTATATTGTTAGCTATTTCAATCGGATTGAACTGGATTGAAGCATAGAAATATGTGAAGAAGATTATGAGGAGGAAGTAAAGTACTGCGTAAATTACATCACACCACCAAGGGCCCATGCCTGCTGAAAGCATTGAAAGGATTGTGTACCCCAAGCCTTCTGAAGGCATATTTCCGCCTGACATAAGTCTTACGATTGTTGAGGGGAATGCCATAATACTTGATGCGAAGATAATAGGCATAACGCCGCCACTTACAACCTTTATGGGGATGTTTGTGCTCTGGCCGCCATACATCTTTCTTCCTACAACTCTTTTTGAATACTGAACGGGAATTCTTCTTTCGGCTGAGTTAAAGAGAACAACAAATGCAATAGCCGCAACTACAAGAATTACAATACCTGCAGCGATTGCGATGTCCTTAACTGATGCGCCGTCTGCGAAGAACTGCATCCAGATATTTGAAATGCCACCGGGAATGCTTGTTACGATACCGGCGAAGATAATCATTGATACGCCGTTTCCAAGTCCCTTTTC
Organism: Clostridia bacterium; assembly: GCA_045649825.1. Classification (GTDB taxonomy): domain Bacteria; phylum Bacillota; class Clostridia; order UBA1381; family UBA1381; genus RGIG9115. The sequence goes on along the minus strand of JAZRQO010000023.1, from coordinate 35,055 downwards.
GGTGATAAGCTCACCGAGCCACACGATAAATGCTGTACCTGCTGTGAATGTAAGCACGATGGTGAGGAAGCCAACAATATTTGTCTGAGTAATTGTTGTAACGCCGCCTGTAACGCCCATATTGTAAAGTGTTACATACAAGCCTGCACCCTGGATAAGAGCGAGGAGGATACCAACATATCTTGTGATTTTATTAATCTTTTTTCTACCTTCAACGCCTTCTTTTGCAAGTCGCTCTAATGCGGGAATTGCAACTGTAAGGAGCTGAATGATAATTGATGCATTGATGTAGGGTGATACACCAAGTGCAAGAACTGTTGCATTTGCAAAAGCACCACCTGTAAAGGCGTTGAACAGGCTGAACAAGTCAAGACCGCCACCCTGAAGGAACGCTTTCATTGCATCTGCACTAAGATAAGGTACGGGAATATGCGCACCAAATCTGAAAACAACAAGCATCAAAAGTGTGAAAAATATTCTGCGTCTTAAATCCGGAATTTTAAATGCGTTTTTAAACGTTTCGAACATTTTACATCACCTCTGCCTTTCCGCCTGCCTTTTCAATCTTTTCTTTAGCGGATTCGGTGTACTTTGTAACCTTTACTGTGAGCTTCTTTGTGAGCTCGCCACGGCCGAGTATCTTAACTCCGTCAAGAGTCTTCTTAACGATACCCTTTTCGAGCAAGAGTGCTTCGGTTACTTCTGTTCCGTCCTCAAAAGCTTCAAGAGCTTCTATATTAATAGTAACATACTGTTTTGCAAATATATTTTTGAATCCACGCTTCGGCAAACGTCTGTAAATAGGCATCTGACCACCTTCGAAGCCCGGTCTTACACCGCCGCCTGAACGAGCGTTCTGTCCTTTATGACCTTTACCTGAAGTCTTACCTGTGCCTGAACCAATACCACGGCCAACTCTCTTGACTGTGAATGTGGAACCTGCAGCGGGCTTTAATTCATCCAATCTCATTTGCTACACCTCCTTGTCTTTGTTTTAGTTTTCTTCTACTTCAACAAGATGGGAAACCTTTTTAATCATACCTCTGATCTGAGGTGTATCATTGTGTTCCACAACGTGTCTTATCTTTCTGAGGCCAAGAGCCTTAACAGTAGCAATCTGATCCTGCTTTCTGCCGATTGTGCTCTTAACTAATTTAATTTTTAATGTAGCCATTATAGCACCGTTCCTTTCTGTGAAATTAAACAGGGCTATTAACCCAAAATTTCCTCTACAGACTTGCCTCTGAGTTCAGCCACATGGTCTGCCTGCTTAAGCTGAGCAAGACCTTCAATTGTAGCACTTACTACATTTCTCTTATTGTTTGAACGCAGGCACTTTGTTCTGATGTCTCTGATACCTGCAAGCTCGAGAACGGCTCTGACAGCGCCACCGGCGATAACTCCTGTACCTTCTGCAGCGGGCTTCAAAAGCACTCTGCCGGCACCGTGTTCACCGATAACCTCGTGAGGAATTGTTGTTCCTACCAAAGGAACTGTAATCATATTTTTCTTTGCATCTTCGATGCCTTTTCTGATTGCATCGGGTACTTCGGCAGCCTTACCCATACCGCAGCCTACATGACCGTTGCCGTCACCAACAACAACCAATGCACTGAAACGGAATGTACGTCCGCCCTTTACAACCTTCGCAACTCGATTTATCGCAACAACGTTTTCTTGAATATCAAGTACTGATGCGTCTATTCTTTCAGCCACTATCGTTTACCTCCTCTATTAGAATTCGAGTCCGCCTTCTCTTGCACCTTCTGCAAGAGCTGCTACTCTACCGTGATATACATATCCGCCTCTATCGAATACAACTTCTTTGATGCCTGCAGCAAGTGCTTTTTCAGCAACAAGCTTACCTACGTTCTTAGCACCTTCGATGTTACCGCCGTAGCCTTCAAAGCCCTTATCAAGGCTTGATGCTGCAACAAGTGTAACACCCTTTGTGTCGTCGATAATCTGCGCATATATGTTGTTCAGGCTTCTGAACACATTAAGACGAGGTCTCTCCGCTGTTCCGGAGATGTTCTTTCTTACTCTTCTGTGGCGCTTTAATCTCTGCGCTCTACTGTTATACGGTTTTATCATTTACGAACACTCCCTTCTTATTTCTTCTTAGCTCCGGTCTTACCTTCTTTACGTCTGATATATTCATCAACGTACTTGATTCCCTTGCCCTTATAAGGTTCAGGCATTCTGAACTCACGGATTTTGGCAGCTGTTTCGCCGACAACTTCCTTGTTCGCACCCTTGATTATAATTTTGTTGGGAGCGGGAACTTCGATGGTAATACCCTCTGCAGGAGTGTAGTTAACGGGGTGTGAGTAACCAAGGCTGAGGTTAAGAGTTTTGCCCTGGAGAGCTGCTCTGTAACCAACACCGTTGATTTCAAGCTCCTTTGTGAAGCCTTCTGTTACACCGATAACCATGTTGTTGATAAGTGTACGTGTAAGTCCGTGAAGTGACTTATGCATCTTATTTTCTGAAGGACGCTCTACTGTGATAACGCCGCCTTCATTTTTGATAATCATATCGCTGTGAAGTACACGTGAAAGTGTGCCGTTAGGACCCTTTACTGTTACTTCGTTGTTTGCACCAATCTTAACATCTACATTTGCAGGAACTGCGATTGGTGATTTACCGATTCTTGACATTTCGGTTTCCTCCTTATAACTTAAATTCTCTCTGCACCGTACCGCCTCGGCAAGACCTTACGACTCACCGGAATACATATGCAGGTTTTCAGTCGTTCGCCGCGGAAAAAGCATCCGCAGTCTGTGTCCTATATATAATAGGTAGAAACTCTTACCAAACGAATGCTAAAACTTCGCCGCCAATGTTTTCTTTTCTGGCTTTCTTGTCAGTCATAACACCCTTTGAGGTTGAGATGATAGCGATACCAAGACCTTTGAGAACTCTGGGGAGCTCTTCTGCTCCTGCATAAATTCTGAGACCGGGCTTTGATACTCTCTTAAGACCTGTAAGAACCTTTTCGCCCTTAGCGTACTTAAGAGTAACACGGATAATACCCTGTTTGCCATCTTCGATAACCTGGTAATTCTTTATATAACCTTCTTCAAGCAAAATCTCAACAATTGCCTTTTTCATATTTGAAGCAGGGATTTCAACTGTTTCGTGCTTTGCTGAATTAGCGTTTCTGATTCTTGTAAGCAAATCTGCAATAGGATCAGTTATTTGCATATAGTTTACCTCCTTCCGATAACTTCGGGAAATCTCTTTTATGTTTTAGCAGGTAACCGCCAACGGTTTACCAGCTTGCCTTCTTAACACCGGGAATTTCACCCTTATAAGCCAATTCTCTGAAGCAAATACGGCAGATACCGAACTTACGAAGGTAAGCGTGAGGTCTTCCGCAGATTTTGCATCTTGAGTAAGCCTGTGTGCTGTGCTTCGGTGTTCTCTGCTGCTTTATAATCATAGATTTCTTAGCCATAACATTTCCTCCTTATCAGCTACGAACAAACGGAGCGCCGAACTGTGCGAGAAGCTCACGAGCTTCCTCATCAGTCTTTGCTGTTGTAACGAAAATAATATCCATACCTCTAATCTTATCGATCTTGTCGTAGTCAATTTCCGGGAAGATCAACTGTTCTTTGATACCGAGTGAATAGTTTCCTCTGCCATCAAAAGCGTTGGGGTTAATTCCTCTGAAGTCACGAACTCTGGGGAGTGCAACATTGAAGAGTCTGTCTATAAACTCGTACATCTTCTCGCCACGGAGTGTAACCTTGCAGCCGATATTCATGCCCTCTCTGAGCTTGAAGTTAGCAACTGACTTTCTTGCCTTTGTAACGATAGGCTGCTGACCTGTGATAGCAGCGAGGTCGTTGCAAGCAGCTTCTATAGCCTTAGGATTCTCTCTTGCTTCACCAAGACCAATGTTTATAACGATCTTGTCGAGCTTGGGAATCTGCATAACGCTTTTATAACTAAATTTCTGCATCATTGCCGGAGCAATTTCAGCCTTATACTTTTCACGCATTCTACTCATTGTATGAATTTGCCTCCTTCCGAAAATTATTGTACGTCTGCTCCGCACTTTTTGCAGTATCTTGACTTTGAACCGTCCTCAAGAACTTTGATACCTGTTCTTGCAGCCTTACCGCATACTGAGCAAACTCTCATTACGTTTGAAGCGTCGATAGCAGCTTCGAAATTAACGATACCGCTTTCCTGGCCCTGCACTCTTGCTTTCTGGTGCTTCTTAACCATTGCAACGCCTTCAACGACAACTTTTCCCTTGGCAGGAATAGCAGTAATAACCTTACCTTCCTTGCCCTTATCCTTGCCGGCAATTACCTTAACGGTATCGCCGCGCTTAACATGCATTTTTTTCATAGCCTGTAACCTCCAATCAAAGAACTTCCGGAGCCAATGAAAGAATCTTCATGTACTCTTTATCTCTGAGCTCTCTTGCAACAGGACCGAATATACGTGTACCTCTGGGGTTCTTATCGTCTTTTACGATAACCGCTGCATTTTCATCAAATTTAATATATGAGCCATCGGCACGCTTACATTCTTTAACGGTTCTTACTACAACAGCCTTTACAACGTCACCTTTTTTAACCACACCACCGGGTGTTGCTTTTTTAACGCTGCATATGATTTCATCACCGACTGCCGCATATCTTTTCTTGGAACCGCCGATTACACGGATGCACATAACTTCTTTGGCACCTGTGTTGTCAGCTACCTTCAGGCGTGTTTGTTGCTGAATCATATAAACTTCCTCCTTTAGCCGATTACTGTGCCTTCTCGACTATTTCAACAAGTCTCCATCTCTTATCCTTTGAGAGAGGTCTTGTTTCCATAACCTTTACCTTATCGCCTACAGCACAAATGTTTTCCTCATCATGAGCCTTGAGCTTGTAGGTACGCTTTACAACTTTACCGTAGAGCGGGTGCTTTACGCTGTATTCAATTGCAACAACGATTGTTTTGTCCATCTTGTTGCTTATAACTTTACCGATTTTAACCTTACGGCTGTTTCTTTCCACGTTAGCGTCCTCCTTTCATGGAACTAATGATTTGACGTAGCTTATTCAGCGACTTCTTCGTTTTCTTTCTCGTGAATAATTGTCAAGATACGAGCGATAGTCTTCTTTACGTCACCGATCTTCTTCGGATTTTCGAGCTGATTTACAGCCTTCTGGAATCTGAGATTGAAGAGCTCCTGCTTCATTTCAGCAAGCTTTTCTTCGAGCTCAGCCATTGATAATTCTCTAACCTCATTTATCTTCATCTTATTCACCATCCTCTGCTTCACGTTTTACAAACTTACATTTAATAGGAAGCTTGTGCATAGCAAGACGGAGCGCCTCACGAGCTACTTCTTCGCTAACGCCGCCAATTTCAAACATTACTCTGCCGGGCTTAACAACTGCTACCCAGTATTCGGGTGAACCCTTACCTGAACCCATTCGGGTTTCAGCAGGCTTTCTTGTTATAGGCTTATCGGGGAATATCTTAATCCAAACCTTACCGCCACGCTTTGTGTATCTTGTCATAGCGATACGGGCAGCTTCGATCTGTCTTGAAGTTATCCAAGCGGGTTCGAGAGCCTGAAGGCCAAATTCGCCGTTAGATACCACGTTGCCACGTGTTGCTTTTCCCTTCATTCTGCCACGCATAACTCTTCTATATTTAACTCTCTTAGGTAATAACATTACTGTCTGCCTCCCTTCGGCTTTCTGTCAGAACGCGGCTTTCTTTCGCGTCTTTCGGGTTTTCCTTCAAAAGCAGACTTCTTTGCATCAGCAAGAACTTCGCCCTTGTAGATCCAAACCTTTACGCCGAGGATACCGTAAGTTGTCTTTGCTTCAGCAAAGCCGTAGTCGATATCTGCACGAAGTGTCTGAAGGGGAATTGTACCCTCATGATACTGTTCTGTTCTTGCGATTTCTGCGCCGCCTACTCTGCCTGCAACCGCTGTTTTGATACCGCGGCAACCGAGCTTCATAGCGCGTCCCATAACCTGCTTCATAGCACGTCTGAAAGAAACACGTCTTTCGAGCTGTGCTGCAATATTTTCTGCAACGAGCTGAGCGTTTGTATCAGGTGATTTAACTTCCATGATATTTACGTTCACGCTTCTGCCTGTCATTTTTTCAAGGTCGCTCTTGAGCTTGTCTATTTCAGCTCCGCCCTTACCGATGATGATACCGGGCTTTGCTGCGAAGATTGTGATGTAAACCTTCTTCTGCTTTCTTTCGATAGCGATTTTGGCAACACCGGAATCAAAGCAAGCCTTCTTAACGAACTTTCTGATATTGTAGTCTTCAACCAACTGGTCTCCGAAATCTTTTTTTCCTGCAATCCACTTAGAATCCCAATCCTTGATTATGCCGACTCTAAGACCGTGCGGATTAACTTTCTGTCCCATAATGAACCTCCTTTTCCGATTAGTCTTGCATTTCTTTCAAAACCAATGTAACATGACTTGTCTTTTTCATGATTTTGAATGCTCTGCCCTGTGCTCTCGGTCTGATTCTCTTGAGAGTGGGGCCCTGAGTTGCATAACATTCTGCAACATATAATTTCTTTTTGTCCAGGTTGTGATTATTCTCAGCATTGGCAATTGCAGAAGCCAAAAGCTTTTCGAGATATTCACTAGCTGATTTAGGTGTATTCTTCAGTATACCCATAGCAACATTAGCCGGCTTGTTTCTAATAAGATCAAGCACGATCTTCATCTTTCTGGGTGATATACGAGCGTATCTTAATACTGCGCGTGCTTCCATTCCCGGAAACCTCCTTTCAAATTATAGGCAATTTATCTTATATAAATTATCTGGATGTTTTTGCACCGGCATGACCTTTGAAGGTTCTTGTGGGAGCGAATTCGCCAAGTCTGTGACCTACCATATCTTCGCTTACGAATACCGGAACATGCTTTCTGCCGTCGTGAACGGCAATTGTGTGACCTACCATTTCAGGGAAAATTGTTGAAGCTCTTGACCAGGTCTTAACAACCTTCTTTTCGTTTGCTGCGTTCATAGCATCAATTCTCTTCATGAGGCGTTCTTCAACGAAAGGTCCCTTTTTGAGTGATCTACCCATTTATATTCCTCCTCTCGGAAACAATAAATCTTAATTATTTGTCGTTTCTTCTCTTTACGATAAACTTGTTTGTCTTGTTCTTTTTCTTTCTTGTCTTCAGGCCGAGTGCAGGCTTACCCCAAGGAGTAACAGGTGCGGGACGACCGATAGGTGACTTACCTTCACCACCACCGTGGGGATGGTCGTTCGGGTTCATAACAACGCCTCGAACTGTAGGTCTCCAGCCCATGTGACGCTTTCTGCCGGCTTTACCGATAGAAATGTTCTCGTGCTGTTCGTTACCTATAACACCGATTGTTGCCTTACAGTTAAGTCTGATCATACGAACTTCGCCGCTTGGGAGTCTTACCTGTGCATAGTTGCCCTCTTTTGCCATAAGCTGTGCGCTTACGCCTGCTGAACGAACAAGCTGTCCGCCCTTGCCGGGGTAGAGCTCAATGTTGTGGATAAGAGTACCAACGGGGATGTCTTTAATTTCAAGAGCATTACCGGGCTTAATATCTGCACCAGCACCACTTACGACTTTATCGCCGTCTGTGAGGCCCTGAGGAGCAAGTATATATGCCTTTGTTCCGTCTTCGTACTGAATAAGAGCGATGTTAGCTGATCTGTTAGGATCGTATTCGATACCGATAACAGTTGCGTTAATGCCGTCTTTATTTCTCTTAAAGTCAATAATTCTGTATTTCTTTCTGTTTCCGCCGCCTCTGTGACGTACTGTGATTCTGCCGTATGAGTTTCTACCTGCGTGCTTTTTCTTTGATGCAAGCAGTGAACGTTCCGGCTCGAACTTTGTGATTTCAGAAAAATCACTTACAGTCATAAATCTTCTGGCAGGCGAAGTAGGATTATACTTTTTAATAGCCATTATCCTTTTCACTCCTTAATTCAATTTATGTGGGTTTTAAATTACATTTCGAGAAGCTCGATTGTTTTTGAACCCTTAGCAAGTGTTACGATTGCCTTCTTGTAGCTGGGACGGCGACCCTCAAATCTGCCCATTCTCTTTACCTTGCCGAGAACGTGCATTGTGTTCACCTTAGCTACCTTTACGCCGAATACTTCTTCAACGGCTTTCTTTATCTCAATCTTATTTGCGCTCATGGGAACTTCAAAAGTATACTTTTTGATTTCGTTACCCTCACGGTCAAATACCGGAGTCATTGTGCGCTCGGAGATAATTGGTCTTCTTACTATATCGTATGAATTCATTATGCAAGTACCTCCTGGATTTTTTCGATGGCATCCTTAGCAACAACGAACTTTGTGTACTTAACAACTTCGTATGTGTTGAGCTGTGAAACATAAGTCGGCTTTACGTTCTTGATGTTTCTTGCTGAAAGATATACGTTCTTGTCAAGGTCTGCTGTTACAACGAGAGCCTTTTCAGCATTCAATGCCTTGAGCATTGCTGCGATTTTTGCTGTTTTTACCTCTTCCATCTTGAGTCCGTCAACTACGATAATATCGTTTGTTGCAACCTTTGCAGAAAGAGCTGATTTAAGAGCTATTCTCTTAATCTTCTTGTTTACCGCATAACGGTAATCTCTGGGCTTAGGTCCGAGAGCAACGCCACCGCCTGTCCACTGTGGAGCACGGATTGAACCCTGTCTTGCGCGGCCTGTACCCTTCTGTCTCCAGGGCTTGATTCCGCCGCCACGAACTTCTGTACGTGTCTTTGTGCTCTGTGTGCCCTGTCTCTGATTTGCAAGGTAGTTCTTAACAACTGTGTGAACTACAGATTCATTTACTTCTACGCCGAAAATGTTTTCTGCAAGCTCAACTGTGCCGATTTCCTTGCCTTCCATATTATATAAAGCTACTGTTGGCATACTTTATTTCCTCCTTTCCCAAAATCCTCGTTATGCTTTCACTGCATTTTTGATTGTGATGAGTCCACCCTTTGAACCGGGAACTGCACCTTTAACCAAAATGATGTTTTCTTCAGCGTTTACTTTAACAATTTCAAGGTTCTGAACTGTTACTGTTTCAACGCCCATGTGACCGGGAAGCTTCTTTCCCTTCATAACGCGGCCGGGGCTTGAGCAAGCACCCATTGAACCGGAACCTCTGTGGTAGCCTGAGCCGTGTGACATAGGACCTCTGTGGAGTCCCCATCTCTTCATAGGACCTGCAAAGCCTTTACCTTTGCTTGTTCCTGTTACGTCTACCTTTTCGCCCGCTTCAAATATGTCTGCTTTGATTTCATCACCAACATTGAGGCCTGATACATCCTCAAGTCTGAATTCTCTCAAATACTTCTTTGCAGCGATGTCTGCTTTTGCGAAGTGTCCTTTCATAGGCTTGTTAAGGTTCTTTTCCTTTACCTCACCGTAACCTACCTGAACAGCTTCATAACCGTCTGTTTCTACAGTCTTCTTCTGCACAACTGTGCAAGGTCCTGCAAGGATAACGGTTACCGGTACTACTTTTCCGTCTTCGTTGAAGATTTGTGTCATACCGATTTTAGTTCCTAAAATTGCTTTTTTCATTGTTTGTTTCCTCCTATTACAGTTATTGGTTCACACCTTGGTGCGAACATGACCTGCATCATAGCTATTTAGCTACTGCACTTTTTGCAAGGCTTTGAAATTATTTCTGGATTACATCAATTTCAACGCCTGCGGGGAGATCGATTTTGATGAGTGATTCCAGTGTCTTTTCACCGGGAACCAGGATGTCGATCAATCTCTTGTGAGTTCTTCTTTCGAACTGCTCTCTGGAATCCTTATACTTATGAACAGCTCTGAGGATTGTTATAATCTCCTTATCTGTCGGAAGCGGAATAGGACCTGATACCTTAGCACCTGTTCTCTTTGCGATTTCAACAATCTTTTCCGCTGACTGATCCAGAACTGCATGATCATAAGCCTTAAGCTTGATTCTGATTTTGCTTGCTGCCATGTTTTTCCCTCCTTGATTAATTTTTGCATTGTGAACGCACGACAGCTCCTAATGAAAATTGCACACACCGCCGGGTGTTTCGTGCCACCCTCAAATAAAAACCCAATCTCAGATATTTGTTACGAGAAAGGGCATTTAAGTCTTGTACGTCTTCGGCAAAAAAGCGCAAACTTCCCCTACACAGGTCGGGAACGATTTGCTTAATTCTTGCTCAAAAACGTGACTGTCGCCCGGTTTCGTGAATCGGACATTCTCCACGGAAAAACCAGCCTCAAGGGCTGCAACCTCCCGCTTCATCGATTGATTTTGTATTAGTTTTACGCCAATACACATTTGTCACAACGATACCATTATACACGAAAAGCAAGGTAAAATCAAGCTTTTTCGTTAAAAAATAGTATACAAACTTATTGAAGTTTACAGCTTTTTTGTAGTCATTTTACACCAAAGCCAAACCACTCTTTAAAAAACACCACAATATATAGTATAAAACAGCTTTAAACCACACAATCTACTTATTTTGTTACATTTATAACTGTAATTTTTTTGTTCATCTTTTCTGAAATTTTTATAGTATATTCCGTCCCTCTTGATTTTCCGTCCCAAAATATTAAAATAGTGTCTGCCTCTTCTATCATTTCTTCATTACGCTTAAGAGGCGCCGCCTTTGCATACAAATCATATCTGGGACGCAAAATCATTTTAGAGAGCCTGTGCTTGTCGGCATATGCTTCTGCAAGCGTATCAATTCCCGTTGCGCCGCCTGAAATAATCATTTCCACTCCCTCAGGCATATAAGGAGAAATGTCAAAATCTTTAATACTCCTTGAACCTGCAATCATTAGTTTCAAAAATAACCACCACCGTTTGTATTACTTGCCAACATTATATTACATAATATATTTGGTGTCAAGTAGACACCATACAAATTTATTTCAATATGATACCATACTGATGTATAGAATTATGGAAAGGATGTTTAGAATGGCAGTAATAAAAACTCAGTTTACTTTACGACTTGATCCTATAAACCACGTAAAAATCAAAAAAATTGCAGAATCCGAATCTAGAAGTATGACTAATATGATAGAATATCTGATAAAAAAAGAAATTGCAAGATTTGAGGCTGATAACAGTCCGATTTCTGTCACCGAAGAAGACCTTTATCTGGAATAATCAGCTGAAAAATATGCGATTAAAAGAATTGCGAATAAAAAAGGGAATAACTCAACTAAAGCTTGCAATGGAGCTTAATATGAGCCAAAACACTGTAAGCCGTTACGAAAACGAAAGCAGAGAAGCAGGATACAATGAACTCATAAAAATTGCGGATTATTTTAATGTGTCAATTGATTATCTTCTTGAAAGAACTGATAATCCAAAAACAAACATTTAAAAGCGAGTGCTTGAAAAATTCAGCACTCGCTTTTTAAATTGTTGCAAAACTTCGCCAATTTTGTATCTTAAAACAAATCTGCTTTTTATAGTATAGCACATTATTTTTATCATATGTTATTTAAACTAAACCTAAAACTTAGTACAAATTTGTACTAAATTTTAGGTCAAATAATTATTTTTGCTATATTTTATACAATTCCCATAAACCATGCCATATAGGATTTTGCTTCAATTTACATAGGATTTATTATAGAAATTGCCGTTTTATCCTTATTGTACAACATTTCAAAGCGGCGGCATACATCCTCATAGGTTACGTCACCGTAAACCTTTTCGTAGTCGGTGTACATTGCATCCGCCATATACAGGTTAAGGAATGCGTGGGCAAATTCCTCAACATCATTGTAGCTCTTTATATAATCGCCCCATATAACCTTTTTGGTACGCTCCACCTCATCACGGGGAAGTCCCTTTTCCATAAGCTCCGAAATGTAGTCCATTATTCTGTTATACACTTTATCAGGCTCTGCAGACTCGCCCTCTACCATTACGTGAGCATAGTCGGGCTGTGCAGTGTAATCCGACGAAAAGCTGTCGTTTATAAGCCCCTCCGCAGAAAGCATTTCAAAAAGCTCACTTCCCTTGGAGAATAGAATTTTGTTTATAATGGAAACCTCAATATATTTCTTTAAAAGTTCATCTCCCGCATAGCCGTTGTCCGTGTCTTTAAACCCAATCATAAAAAGGGGCATTGAAACGCTGAGACTCTGCTCCACTCTCGGTTTGCACACGGTTTCAGGCTCTTCGGGGTATATTCTTCCGATTACCTCTTCAAACGGCTCGTTATTCTTTACGCCCTCGTCTATGATTTTTTCGATTTCCGAAACGTCAACATCACCTGTTACGAAAATCATCATATTTGACAGGTTATAAAACGTGTTGTAGCATTTATAAAGAATTTCATCCGTTATATGGCTTATACTCTCCACCGTTCCCGCAATATCCTTTTTTACGGGATGGTTATGATAAAGAGCACCCAGAAGATTAAAGAATACACGCCAGGGGCCGTTATCGTCATACATCTTGATTTCCTGACCGATTATTCCCTGCTCCTTCTCCACGCTTTCCTTTGTGAAGTATGGGCTTTGAACATAGTCCATCAACACCTTTAAATTTTCTTCAAAATTCTCCGTTGCACTGTAGAGATACGCCGTTGTGTTAAAGGATGTAAATGCATTTGCATTGCCCCCAAGAGCGGAGAACTTGTCAAAAACATTGCTTCCGTCGGGCTGGTCGAACATTTTATGCTCAAGGTAATGAGCAATTCCGTCGGGGACCTCGGTGGGTTCACTTTCACCGGGGATCACAAATTTACTGTCCACGGAGCCGTATTTCGTACCGAAAATTGCATAGCCCGTAGAATAATCAGCTCTCGGCATAATGTATATGTCAAGACCGCTGGGGTGCTTTTTATAGTACAGGGTTTCGCCTGTTACGTTGCTTTTTACTGACTGCATTATGCCTTACCCCCTTTCAAGAAATAAACAGTTTTTAATTCAATTCCTTGTGCAGCTCTGACTGCATCTTCTAGCTTAACATTTTTTATTTTTTCAATACATTCTTCAAGGCTTACACCTGTTTTAAGAATTTTTTCCGAAAGTCTGAAGCTCTGCATTGCAAACTGATCGTCAAAGCAGGAAGTAAGTGAATTTACTATTGCATTAATGCTTGAAACGTATTCAAGCTCAGATATATCTCCCTTTTTTACGGCATTGAGCTGATTTAAAATTTCGTCATAAGCCTTTTGGTAGTTCTCAAATTCAATACCTGCATTTACAACAAGATAGGTTTTGTATCTGTCCATTGCAGATGACGCATAATAGCAAAGGCTGAGCTTTTCACGAACGTTATTAAAAAGCTTTGAATGTGCACCGCCGCCAAAAATACTGTTGGCAACCATAAGAGCGTAATAGTCATCACTCTTGCCGTCGATACCCGTGGTAAAGCCCATTGAGAGCTTGCCCTGGGTTACGTCCATTACTTCCTCCACGTATTCCACGCCGCCGTCTTTGACTAAAATTCCGTCAAGCTTTACATTGCCGCCTTTAAACTCGCCTTGGGGCAGTGATTTTGAAATCAGCTCTGAGGCTCTTTTTTCGTCACATTCACCCGACACAAAAATGTCTATTTTTGAATTAAAAATTATGCTTCGGTAATATTCATAGAGCTCTTTTGCAACTATATTTTTTACATCCTCAACCGTTCCGTAGGAATGTACTGCAAAATCCGTACCCTTACAAAGCTCCTCTGTGCAACGCTGAGAAGCATAGGTACGTTTGTCATTTTTAAGGCTCTCTATTCGCTCAACCAGGTTTTTCTTCTCCTGAGCCACAAATTCCTCACAAAATCCGCCGTTTTCCGTTACAGGATTAAATACAACAGACATCAAAAGTTCTATCATTCTTTCAAAAAGCGGTTCTTTGTTTGGCACATATTTCTCCGTGATTGCCTCCACTGAAAAATACATTACCTGGTCCTCACCCTTTTTGAAGCATCCGCCTCTTAAGTCGCCGCCGTAGAGGTTATCAAGATATTTTTCAATCTCGCCTCTGTTTTTACAAAGCTCACAGCCTCTTTTTAAGATTTTCGGCAGAATTGCATTTTTTGCCGCATCCTCTTTTGTAAGTCTGCGGTGAATAAACAAGCCAACCGTAGAAGTCTTAAGCTTCTCCATAGGTATATATTCCAAACTTATGCTTTTATTAAGCTCCAATTATTTTCATTCCTTTCGTAAGGTTAGTGCTTTTACCATTTTACACCAAAATAAGTGCGGTGTCAACATTGAATATTTAAAAATTATAAAGCTCGCCCGGGCATTAGTAACAATCCCTGTTTTAACATTGGCGACTAATTAATCAGAAAAAATGTGGCAAAACAGGCACGTCCCTACCGCCACGCGTTAACCAACATATTCTTCAATCTCCCGAAGTGTCATATTTTTTTGCAAAGCAAGATTTATTCCACCCGAAACTGTTTTTGTGCAACGCTCGATTATTGTGTCAATATCTCTGGGAGTTACAATCAGAGGCTCTATATCCGTTCTTGTTCCGTCGTCCATAAATGTCCTTGCATCCACCACCGTGGGGACACCTATGGCGATTACGGGAATTCCAAGCTCCTTTTGTGAAAGCTCGCTTCTGTTGTTCCCCACTCCCGCACCGGGCTGTATGCCTGCATCCGAAAGCTGAACTGTTATGCCGATACGCGAAGAATCAGCCGCCGCAAGTGCATCTACCACAATAACAAGGTCGGGCTTTAAGTTCTCCACTATGCTTTTTATAACATCCGCTGTTTCCATACCCGTTGTTCCCATAACCCCGGGCGCAATAGCACACACAGAGCTTACATTATCTCCGAAAAGTTCGGGAGCGTACTTCTTCATATGATGGGTTACCATTATCTCCGAAACTGTTTTCGTTCCTAAACTATCGGGCGTTATGCACTCGTTCCCAAGCCCCACAACAAGGGTAAGGGTTTTGCTTTCTATATCTGAAAGCTTACCTATTTCCTCTGCAAGCGTGTGGCAGGCATTTTCATATGCCGAGGTTGAATATTTTATTTCAGGCACTTCAATGGTTATATATTTACCCTTTGCCTTACCTAATGCCTCCACCCCTTTTTCGTTGATAATTTCAACGGTGGTAACAGAAAGCCCGTCCTTTTCCTCCGTTCGGGCAACAACTCCCTCAATCTCTGCCGCCGCACCCTTAGAAAGCTCCCGCGCCTCAACCGCTAAATCTGTTCTGTAATACATAAAATTCCTCCGTTTTTAAATCTAATATTTCCCGATATAAGGATTTCTAAACAATGCAATATAAATTGACAAATACAGGAATTTATGCTATATTTAAATCATCAGAATACAGGGAGTGGTTCACTTGAAAAAATTAATTCTTTTTATAATAACTTTTTTGTTTATAATAATTGGGTCCGTTTCTGCTTCGGAAACTGTTACATATAATATTGAGGAAATTGGAGTAATGATTGCTTTTCCAAAAGAGTATCAGGTTTATGAGGAAAACTACGAGAACGTATATATGGCGGCATTCGCAAACGATGAAGCATTGATTGAAGTGGCATATGATAATGAATCCACCATTGCAAAAGGTTTGCAAACCCTCGAAAACTTAAGTTATTCCAAGATGGAAATACTTATAAAGAACATAAAAGAAGACGCAGAAAAGATGGGCTTGGAAATAAAGGATTATAATCACCATGTATTTAACAGAATTCCCTTTATTCAAATATTGTATCATAACCCCGAAACCGGAGAAAATGATATCCAATATGCTACAATTTTTGACAGTGTACTCTACACTGTTACCTTAAAAACTTTTGCGGACGAAATTACAACGAGATACGAACAGGCCTTGCTTCAAACTATGGAATCTTTCTATATTTATAAAACTGAAAGAATAGCTGATACAACAGAGTATTGGAAAAATAAAAACTACGTGGAATATAGCCTTGATGAAATCGGAATTGATATATCAATTCCATCAGACCATATTGTTATAACAAAAGATACACTCCCTCAGTTTTGCAAAGATTACAACCTTCCAGAGGAAGTAGCAATGAAAGAATTTGAAGATGGAGAACTTTATTTATGGATGATGGATCCGGATTTAACATATAAAATAAGAATAACTGCTACTCCGGTAAACGAAGATTCTTATTTTGCTTATGATATATTAACCGCAGAAGAAAAACAAAGCTTCATTGAAAAACTCAGAAAAGAATATTCCAAACGATGGTCCCCTCCCTCAGATATTTGTATTTTTAATCTTTCAGACCTCACTTTTTTTAATATTATTGTACCGGAATCCCAAGTGATACAAAACGGCACAGTATATAACTCAAAAGGGCTAACTTTAACGATGAGTATTACAGATGGTGAACTTACAGATACACACAAAACACTGCTAAATGACATAACAAGAACAATCAAATTCCACAATTCGCCAATACCTGCCGAAATTAATATCGAAAACCCTTCAAAGCTTATGATTATAGTAACAACACTTGCACCAATAACAATACTCGCTCTTTTATGTTGGTTTATAATATTCATTCACGATAGAAAAAGAAATAAAGAAAATGAAGAACAATAAAAAAGATTTAAAAATCTTCAACCCCCTGTCCCCCAATCTTGGGGGCATAAAGGAAATCTTTTTTTGAATAAGCTAATTTGCGCACGTTGCGCGCAAATTCCTATATTATAAAATAGCAGGCTGCATCCGTTTTAAGGAGCAGCCTGCTATTTTATTCACCTTTCATAATTTTTATATATTCATCAAAGTCCTCATCGGAAAGCCTATTTACATAGTCATTCCATTCAGTTGTCAATATTTCAAAGGCTTTCTCTTCTCCATACAATGATGAATTTGATAAAAATTGCTGATTCAGGCGTTTTCTGACCTCATTCATCCTTGCTTTAAATGGTTTTGACTCAGCCTTTGGAGTACTTTTTTTTGTATTATTATTTTTATGAGCCGTCAAATCCCCACTTTTATCCGAACTACTATCAAATGCCATATCCACACTCTTAGTTGCAACACCAGTTGCAAAATCATTAATCATACGTGATGGATTAAAAACTGCATTTTCATCTTCCATTGAAAAGAGGTCTGCATCATTATGTATAGCATTAGAAACAGAAGGCTCAACAGAACCCTGAAATGCTCCTGTCAACCCTCCATCCAACATCTTTCCAAAATTTTGAGCAAATTTAGGAAATCCTTTATCTTGCAAGAATTTGTTAACTAAATCAGGACTACTCGTATCTAACGTGCCATTTATACCGGATGTCAGAAAAGCAGTCCCGGACGCCTCCATATCATTTGCACCTTTTGATTTGGCAGCTTCATATGATGGACCATAGTTCCTTGCAAATGACATTACAAACTCGGGATTTTTTATATTTTCTTTCCAAGTACGCCATGCCCTTCCTGTTGCATTTAAAAAATCATCTGTCACTGAATATCCGTATCTGGCTATATCATCTACTGCAGTAATAGCTTTACCTGCCATACTTGTACCAAAAGACATAAGACCTGCCACTGCGTCTGGTACAATGCCCGCCATTAGTGAAACAACATTACCGGTATGTTCCCATCCCTTACCCCCTATCTTTTCAGAGGCTTTTTTTGCCTGATCACCATAATGATCTTCAAGCTTTGAATAGTGGTCATATACCCTGTTAACTATATTATTCTCGCCAAAAACTTCTTCCGGAAACAGTGCATTTGCCGTTGCAGCCAAATCTTTATTAAATCCGGTTATCCCCTTGGCAGCATTAAATCCAAACCAATCCCCAAAATCACCAATATCCGGTCCGTTGTTGGCTTTCTTCGGTTTGATTTCCTCCTTTGTGGGTTCTTTTGCATCAATTCTTTCTTGGGGTCCGGCAGAAAACCTCATACCATCATCCACAACTATCCTGCCGTTTTGAGCTATATTCCATTCATTCAAAGATTTATAAAAGTCGTCTCTTGCCTTTATTTTTACAGGTGGCTTTTTAGTGTTGATTTTCTTAACCTGTGCAGGTGCAGGTGTCGCAACAGGTTTTGTGTTTTTAGCCTCCTTATTCTGACTCTTTAACCATTCATCCATTTCTCTTGATGAAGCCCTCATATCTTGTTCCGCTTTTGGTTGTTCAAATTTATTTTTTCCCATTTTCCTATTCCTTTCAAAAAACATTTCTTTACTTGATTATACCATATTATTAGCGGAAAAACCGTCATCTTTTTGTAATTGACATAATCATATAAAGATGATATAATGCAATAAAGAGGTGATTTTCTT
Organism: Clostridia bacterium; assembly: GCA_045649825.1. Lineage (GTDB taxonomy): Bacteria > Bacillota > Clostridia > UBA1381 > UBA1381 > RGIG9115. Next base: position 16,800 of record JAZRQO010000023.1, on the reverse strand, counting down.
GAAAAAATTAATATTATTCGTTATATCTTTCTTGTTTATAATAGGCGGTTCCATTCCTGCTTCGGCTGATACAATAACCCATAATATTGATGAAATAGGTATCAGTGTGGATATACCTTCAGATTATTTGATCATAGACCGAAATGTGGCAGATAATGATCCGGCACTTGCAAAAATACAAATGACAAAAGATACTATGATTCCCTACCTTGAAACCATAAGTTCTTACCTATGTGCATTCCCTGAAAGTGAAGAATTTGAAATAAACATCTGCTCAATACCTTCAACCACACCCAAATTTGCATTCGATAAGGTGTCTGAACAAGACATGCAAAAATTCTATAAACAGTCACAAAAAGCCTTCGCCCAAAACGGATTGACAGTGGAAAACTTCTCATCATATAAACATAATAATAATGCATTTATAAAATTTTCTTTGAAACAAGGCGATACTGATTATACGCTCCAACATACAACCACACACGGCTCCAACGTTATTTCTTTTATGCTGACTACACATTCAGGTCAGTTTACTGATAATCAAAGAAACATAATACAAGAAATTGCACACAGCATCCGTTATAACGCACCCTCCGAACCTGTTACTACTGAGGAACCGGAAAGAAGCCTAAAGATGAAAGATTATATATTAACATTTGCACCCATAGTTATACTTATATTGGTAATCGGAGGATTAGTTCTGATAGTTAAAAGGAGAGAGAAAAACCAGAAAAATTCCGGCAAAAATACTGTCCGCGTTAACTTTGAAAATACTTGTACTGCCTATGAAAGACCCACACTTTTTCTTAGAATCTATGTAATTTATCTGTTGCCACTTCATGCAGTATTTAACGTGCTATTTATCATTGCGAGTATAATAAACGGGCATGGTCATTCTGTTCTTGCGGTTATTCTTTCTGTAATACTTCAGCTTATAATAGTTTTTTGTATATATTTTGTACGCAAAAACGCTATGCTGCTGAACAAAAAAGGATATATATTCATTATAGCTTACTTTGCTCTTACATCGGTTAGTAATTGCTGGCAGAAAGGACCGGATTTGGCAAAAACAGTTGTATATTTTGTCGCATTTTTATTATTCTATATTTATATGAACAAGCGAAAATCATTATTTTTGAATTAAGACGGTTACACCGTCTTTTTTCTTCCAAAAAAATATTTTTCTTGCAAACTCTGAAAATGTATGATATACTTAAACTAATCTCACTAATGAAAGGATTTTTATTATGCAAAGAGAAAAATTTTCTTCACGGCTCGGTTTTTTGCTGATTTCGGCAGGCTGTGCCATTGGTCTTGGTAACGTATACCGTTTCCCTATTCTCACAGGCTCATACGGCGGTGCGTTGTTCGTGCTTATCTACATCGGATTTTTGCTCCTTCTTGGACTTCCCATTATGACAATGGAGCTTTCGGTGGGCAGAGCAAGTCAGCGAAGCATTGCTTCTTCCTTCGACGTGCTTGAAAAGCCCGGTCAGAAATGGCACTGGCTTAAGTTTATGGGTATTGCCGGAAACTATCTGCTTATGATGTTCTATACAGTTATTTCTGCCTGGATGGTTATTTACTTTGCAAAGTACGTAACCGGCTCAATAATGGAATTCCGAACAGCAGAAGAGCTTGGCAACGTATTCGGCGGTGTTGTAACCAACACTCCGCTTATGATAGGATGCACGTTCCTTGTTATCCTCATATGCTTCGGCGTATGCTCACTGGGACTTCAAAAGGGTGTTGAAAAAATTACAAAGGTAATGATGCTTGCCCTTTTCGCACTTATGATATGCCTTGCAGTTTATTCCTGTACTCTTTCAAATGCCGCAGAAGGCTTGAAGTTCTACCTCATTCCCAATCTTGACGGCGTTAAAACTCATGGATGGTGGACAGTTATTTCTGCCGCAATGGGTCAGTCATTCTTTACTCTCAGTATAGGTATCGGTTCAGTTGCAATTTTCGGAAGCTATATAAGCAAGGAAAGAAGATTAACAGGCGAAGCTATCACCATTATGTCACTTGACACCTTTGTAGCACTTATGTCGGGACTTATAATCTTCCCTGCATGCTTCACCTACAATAACGGTGTAACTGCAGACGCATCAACAGTTGGTGCGAGCTTCCTTTTCACAACCCTGTCTTCCATTTTCAACACTATGCCCTTCGGACAGGTTATCGGCGCATTGTTCTTCATATTTATGATATTCGCCGCTTTCTCAACCGTTATTGCAGTGTTTGAAAACATTATGTCATTCTGGCTTGAGCTTACAAAAATGAACAGAGCTAAGGTTGCACTTATTAATATTCTTCTTATGTTCGCCCTCGCTCTCCCATGTATTCTCGGCTTCACCGTATGGTCAGACTTCCAGATTGCAGGAAAGGGAATTATGGACCTTGAAGACTTCACCGTTTCAAATGTTCTTCTCCCCCTGGGAAGCCTTGCATACGTTCTCTTCTGTACAACACGCTACGGATGGGGCTGGGATAAGTATTTCGGAGAAGTTAACGAAGGAAAAGGCCTTAAAATGGCAAAATGGCTCAGACCATATCTGTCATTTGTGTTGCCGCTTATAATCATAGTGGTATTTATAGTATCAGTATTTTAATCATTCAAAAAATTGCATTTCTTCTGAAAGAAATGCAATTTTTTTGTAAAAACACTTGACAATGCTATTTGTTTGTGATATATTCTTAATAATGATTTTTCAGAAAGGAAGCGGGTATAATGATTTTTAAACCATTCTTTACATTTAAGTTTACCAACGCGATGGACGTTATTATACCGGCTGCTCACTGATTTATCCGGTTAATCAACATCCACCGCTATTTTGCTTAAGCGCAAGAGCGTGTGGATTTTTTAATTTTACAGAAAGCGGTGACAAAAATGGCTAATTACTATCAGCCTGAAATTGAAACAATGCCAAGAGAGGAGCTTCGCAAGCTTCAGAGCGAACGACTTGTGGCTCAGGTAAAGCACGTATACGAAAACGTACCATACTACCGTGATATGATGGACAAAAAGGGCGTGAAGCCTGAGGACATTCACGGTGTAGATGACTTACATAAACTCCCTATGCTCACAAAGGCAGACCTTCGCGACGCATACCCTTACGGGCTTCTTGCAAAACCACTTGAAGAATGTGTACGTATTCAGTCTACATCGGGAACAACGGGAAAGAGAGTTGTTGCATTCTATACTCAGCACGATATTGACCTCTGGGAAGACTGCTGCGCCCGTGCCATCATGGCAGTAGGCGGAACAAAAGAGGACGTGTGCCAGGTTTGCTACGGCTACGGCTTATTTACAGGCGGCCCCGGTCTGAACGGCGGCTCACATAAGGTAGGTTGCCTTACACTGCCTATGTCATCAGGTAACACCGACCGTCAGCTTCAGTTTATGACTGACCTGGGTGCAACAATCCTTTGTTGTACACCATCATATGCCGCATACCTTGCGGAGTCTGCAATTGAAGCAGGTATTCAGGATAAGCTTAAGCTTAAAGCAGGTATTTTCGGTGCAGAAGCCTGGACACAGGAAATGCGAAACGATATAGAACAAAAGCTTGGACTAAAGGCATACGATATATACGGACTTACTGAGCTTTCAGGCCCCGGTGTATCATTTGAATGTGAAGCGCAAGCCGGTATGCACATAAACGAAGACCACTTTATTGCCGAAATAATCGATCCTGTAACGGAAGAAGTACTTCCCTACGGCTCAAAGGGTGAGCTTGTGTTCACTGCTCTTACAAAAGAAGCGTTCCCAATGATTCGTTACCGCACGCGCGACATCTGTGTACTCAATGCAGAGCCTTGCAAATGCGGACGTACCCACATCCGTATGTCAAAGCCAATGGGACGTTCAGATGATATGCTTATCATCCGCGGTGTAAACGTGTTCCCGTCACAGATAGAAACTGTACTTCTTAACAAGGGAATGAGTGCTAACTATCAGATAATAGTTGACCGCGTAAACAACACCGACACATTCGATATTGAAGTGGAAATGCCACCAGAAATGTTCTCCGATAAGGTTTCTGAAGTTTCAGCAATCGAAAAAGAACTGGTAAACGCTCTTAAGGCTATGCTTGGAATAGTTGCAAAGGTACACCTGGTTGCACCAAAATCAATAACCCGAAGCGAGGGTAAGGCAGTTAGAGTTATAGATAAGAGAAAATTATATTAATCAAAAAATGAGCCGTTATGGCTCATTTTTTGATTCTCCAACATATCTGAAGCGCGGCACTTCTGCTCCGTTATGGAAAACTTTTTCGTTCCACATGGCAAGGGGGCGTACCCATATACCGCCTTCGCCGTAGAGAGCTTTGTACACAACCATTTTTTCCAGGGTTTCAGAATGAGTTGCAATTTCTAAAAGCTCATATTTGTTTCCTTTAAAATGTTCATAAATTCCTTTTTTCATAACTACCTCATAAAAAGGGCAACAGAAATCTCTGCTGCCCTTATAATTATCTGTTGTTAATAATCTTTGTAAGCTCAACGGGATCAACGATTTTGCCATCTTTATAAACACGCATATTTCCTGATGCGATTTCGTCTATAAGGATAACTTCACCGTTGTTGTAGCCGAACTCAAACTTAATATCCCAAAGATCAAGACCGAGAGTTTTAAGGTCGTCAGCAACAATCTTTGTAATTTTAAGTGTCTGCTCCTTCATGCTGCCAAACATCTCTTCAGTCATTACACCGAGGGCAGCTAAGCCTTCACTTGTAACAAGGGGATCGCCCTTTTCATCGTTCTTGAAAGTACATTCAACGTAACCGCCGGGAAGAACTGTTCCGTCTTCCATATATTCACCGTATCTGCGAATGAAGCTTCCTGTTGCAACAAGACGGCAGATAACTTCAAGGCCGTGACCGAAAACTGTTGCGGGAAGAACTTCCATTGTAGCCTCTTCTATATTTGCATCAACGAAATGAGTTTTGATGCCTGCTTTTTTGAGCAAGTCAAAGTAGTAAACTGAAGTTTTGAGGTTGGCTTTACCAATACCTTCAATTGTAAGACCTACAGAATTTTCACCGGGATCGAATACACCGTCTTTACCTGTACAATCGTCTTTAAACTTAAGCATAACATTGCCGTTTTCAAGTTCATAAACGTCTTTTGTTTTTCCTTCATATAACTTTTTCATTAAACATTGCTCCTTTTCGAAACAAACCTTAGTTTGTATTAATGAATTTATAATACCACTTTTTTTGAAAAATATCAATAGCTCTTATAAATTTTGTCATTTTCTACAAGTGAAAAGGGTTACAGGAAAAATTTTTGTTTCAGAATAGTATTTCGTCATATGATACAGGGAGTGCCGTCTGCTCCGGAGTAATTAACTCAGCAATCACGCTTGAATGTGTGATAAAACAAACTTTTGCATATGCAAAGTCTCCGATTTTGTCATAAATTCTCCCTGCACTGTTGGTTCCGTCGAACACCGTATGACTGCTGTTTGCCACATATCCGATAGTTTCGATATACGGAAGCTCCACCTTTATTGCTTCACTGTCGCACTCATTGTCAGGCTCTTTAATAAGCTTAACCGTTGCCCCCACCTTAAAAGGCTTCATTCCGAAATAATGCCTCTGACCTACTATTGTTATAAAATTTCCGTTCATATAAAACACCTTCCTTTATTTGTATTATAAAAAAACAGGTGTCCAATAAACAGTACAAAAAAAGAAGTTCTCTTTTGAGAACCTCTTTAATTGGCAATTAGCCAAGCTTTGCAAGCTTAAGTGCGAGCTGTGACTTCTTTCTTGCAGCCTTGTTCTGATGAAGAAGACCTTTAGTTGCACACTGGTCGATCTTCTTAACTGCTGCGTTGAAAAGAACCTTTGCTTCGTCTGCATTTCCTGCTTCTGCAGCAGCTTCGAACTTCTTAACTGCTGTTTTCAAAGCTGTTTTGTGCTGCATATTGATAAGAGTTTTCTTTTCAATAACCTTAACACGCTTTTTTGCTGACTTGATGTTTGGCATTAAATCCACCTCCGAAATACTAAAATTCTAATACCGTATCATTATAGCATAGTTTTTTGAAAAAAGCAAGAACTAATTTTTCTTTAGCGAATTTTTTAGTCTTTTACCATATTATTTTAATTTTAATACCCCATTTTAGTATATTTTGCACTTTTTGGCTCTTAAATCAGCCAATTCAAAGCGAGTAGAAGTAGCAATCCCCCAACATTATATACCGTGAACACCCCAAGATATTTACCTGCTCTGCTTCCCTCACTTCCCATATAAAGCTTAAGAGAAATCAAGCTTGCAAGAGAGGCAACAGGTGTTCCCAGACCACCTATATTCACCCCTGCAAGAAGTCCTTGCCAGTTATCCGTAAAGGGTGCAAGAACTGCCGCCGCAGGCACATTGCTGATAACCTGACTTGTTAAAGCCCCTGCTAAAGCGGTGTTCTTTGAAAGTATTTCTTTCAAAAATCCGCTGACTTCGGGAATTTTAGCAAGGTTTCCTGAAAATACGAAGAAGAAAACAAATGTCATAAGCAGGCAATAGTCCGTTTTGATGAGTATTTTTCTGTCCAATATCAGAAGCACTGCCACTGTTACCACCGTGGTTATCCAAAAATTTATAAGACGGAGAACAGTTAAAATACTTAGTATAAATAAAAAAACATATATTAAAAGCCGCCTTTTGTCAACCTCTCCACAGGACTTTCCCGCAGCCTTTACATCTGTATGCTTTCCCAAAAGAGAAAATACCGTCACAAACACAAGGCTCACTGCCGCATATGGCAGAATACAGGCAAGAAACTCACCCATACCAAGATTGTATGCCGAATATAAAAACAAATTCTGCGGATTACCCACAGGGGTTGCCATACTGCCCAGGTTTGCCGCCACTGTCTGAAGAACTACGGTTTTTATTATAAGTTTGCGAGAACCTGCACTTGTAAGCACAGTGATTGCAAAAGGTACAAGGGTTATAAGTGCCACGTCATTGGTAATGAGCATTGATAAGAAAAACGTAAGAAGCACAAGAACGGCGGAAATTCCCCTTGTGCTTTTAACGCCTGAGAGCAGAGCTTCCGACAGATTTTCAAAAAATCCGCTTTTCTGAATTCCCGAAACTGCCGACATGAGGCAAAACAGAAGTGCCAATACACGAAAATCAATATAGCTTATGTATTCCCTGCCTGGCGGTACAAAAAAGCAGGAAAAAAGCGCACAAATCCCGGCTATCACAAATGTAGGTTCTTTCTTTATAAAGCTTTTCATATGTTAATTCCTTTCAGTTACTATAGGGATTATACATCTTTAAATCCCGCTTGTCAACACAAAAAGAAATAAGAGCAGCCCACAGGCTTGCTCTTATTTCAGTTAAAGGGAAGGTATAATGTAAATTTGAAATTTACAAATCTATCTTACCCCGAATACTCACATTTATACATATTTTCAAACAAAAGTTTCTTCTGTTTCCGAAATTTCTTCTTTAAGATGAGGGTATTTACCTGTTAGCATTGCGTCAACGTACCGTGAATTATATCCGTCACCATCAGACATTTTGCGAATTTTACCGAAGCAATACACATACATAAAAACAACAAAAATATAAAGTGCAACGGTTGCCCATATCCTGTTCACACTACAACAATAATTATATGTACCGTGAAAAATAACAGGCATAATAAGACTGAGCTTTACATAACCCGAATAGCTGAAAGGAGCTATTCCATCCCGGATAAGACCTGCCGCCTTAAGCTCTCTTTCCTTTACAGAGGCAAGCTCGGTAATATGCCACAAGCTGTAGTACCAGCCCATCATAACTGCAAAGAACATATGCCCCGGCACTGAAAGCACAGCACGCATAAATGCATTGAGCCAACCGTATTTGAGAACATAGAAAATATTTTCAAACGCCGCAAACCCCAACGACACAAATATTGCATAAATAAGCCCGTCAAACAGGCAGTTGAACTCACGGCTGTTCTTCGTTACAAAATAGAGGACTATCCATTTAAGACCTTCCTCAACCAATGCCACACCCACGAAATAGTAGCAAGCGGTATAAATATGGTACACCGCCTCAGAGAATGGGATATATGCAAAAATCCCATCTATCACACCAATGATTAATCTCTCCGCCTCTGCTGCAGGATAGCAACACAAAGCACCCATAAAAAGAAGCCTCAGAAGCAGTGAAACAGGTTCTTTCTCCACCCTGTCCTTCCGGAATATGTAAATACTCAGCACTAATGCCGGTAAAAGTGCCGCTAAAACAAGAAAAAACGAATTAAGATTCATACTGCACCTCAGATATATAAAAATCATTTTTATTCTACAAAATATTCATTTATTTGTCAATACTTTTAAAACTTAAAAAAACTATTGACAAATAACAAAAGTTTATGTATATTATATATAGTTATTTGTAGATAAATATCAAAAAAACGGAGGAAATTAAAATGAAATTAATCTACGACGTAAACGACAAACCCAAATTCGGGCAAGTTCTTATCTTTGCATTCCAGCAATTGCTTGCAATTCTGGCTGCAACAATCGCCGTTCCATCAATAATCGGAAACGGTATGTCACAGTCTGCGGCACTTTTCGGTGCAGGTGCAGGTACTATCATCTATCTTCTTTTCACTAAGTTCAAAAGCCCTGTTTTCCTTGGTTCATCCTTTGCCTTTATCGGCTCTATGTTTGCAGCCTTTGCAGGTGCGGCTTCCGTTGAAGCAGGTTATATGGGACTGCTCATCGGTGCAGCTTTCGCAGCTCTTGTTTATGTAATTCTTGCGATTATCGTTAAACTTGCAGGAGTTAACTGGATAAGCAAGCTTATGCCCGCTGTTGTAATCGGTCCTACAGTTGCAATCATCGGTCTTTCACTTGCAGGAAATGCAGTTGGCGACCTTTTGAAATTCGCTGAGTTCGATGCTGCAAATGCTGTTTATGTTATGGGAACACATGGATGGGTAGGCTTAATTTGCGGCCTTGTAACAATTCTCGTTGTTGTTCTTTGTTCAGTATACGGTAAAAACACATTAAGACTTATTCCCTTTATAATAGGTATTCTTGCAGGTTACTTAGTTGCTACAATCTTTACCCTCATCGGTATAAAAACAGGCAACGAAGCACTTTTGGTTATTGACTTTAACGTATTCGGCAATATGCAGTGGTATCCCGACTTCACATTCCTTAAAGCCTTTAAGGGTATGGGAGAAATTAACGCTCAGTATATAGCAACAATCGCAGTTGCATACACTCCCGTTGCATTCGTTGTTTTTGCAGAGCATATCGCAGACCACAAAAACCTTTCTTCCATTATAGAAAAAGACCTTCTTGAAGAACCCGGTCTTCACAGAACTCTTCTTGGTGACGGTATCGGCTCTTTTGTAGGCGCATTGTTCGGTGGCTGCCCCAACACAACATACGGCGAATCAGTTGGTTGCGTAGCTATTACAAAGAACGCTTCAATCGTTACAATTTTTACAACAGCTATTGTAGCAATCATTGCTTCATTCATAGCACCATTTGTAACATTCCTGGCTACTATTCCTGCCTGCGTTATGGGCGGTGTTTGTATAACACTTTACGGCTTCATAGCTGTTTCCGGTCTTAAGATGCTCCAGAATGTTGATCTTAACAACAACAAGAACCTCTTTGTTGCATCTGTAATCCTTATTACAGGTATTGGCGGTATGGCTCTTCAGATTGGCGCTATCAAGCTTACGGCTATTGCATGTGCTCTTATATTTGGTATTATAGTAAACCTTATAGTATCAAAAGCACCCGACCGCGAATAATAAAGGAGATAATATGAATAACGTAGTAATTTTTGACCACCCCCTTATTCAGCATAAAACAACTATACTTCGTCAGACTGCCACCACAAACAAGGAATTCCGCGAGCTTGTAGAGGAAATCACAATGCTTATGTGCTTTGAGGCACTTCGCGACCTTCCCCTTGAGGATGTGGAAATAGAAACTCCCATTCAGAAAACTGTTCAGAAAATGATTACGGGCAAGGACCTTGCCGTTGTTCCCATTCTCCGTGCAGGACTTGGAATGGTAAACGGGCTTCTTAATCTTGTTCCCACTGCCAAGGTAGGGCATATTGGAATGTACCGTGACGAAGAAACAATGCAGCCCCACGAATACTACTGTAAGCTTCCCCCCGACATTGACAAACGTCTTATTGTTGTGGTTGACCCAATGCTTGCAACAGGCGGTTCTGCAATAGATGCAATAGGTCAGATTAAATCCTACGGCGGTAAGCAGATAAAGTTCCTTTGTATGATTGCCGCACCGGAAGGAATTGAAGCTCTGTCCAAGGCTCATCCCGATGTTGAAATCTACTGTGCAAACGTAGACGAAGGTCTGAATGAAAAATGCTATATAGTCCCCGGTCTCGGCGACGCAGGTGACAGAATTTTCGGAACAAAATAATATTAAAAAATGTAGCTATCCTGCCAATAGCTACATTTTTTTATTTAACCAATAATCAGTTGAAAAACTTGCTGTACCTATTTATCATACAAACAAGTTCATCCATTGTGAGATTTCCTTTACCTATGGAAATCTTTAAGTATGCACCGCCTGCCTGTTCAAACATATCCTTTGAAAGAGGTGCAATGGAGTTAAGCTCGTCATACGTAAACAATCCATATTTTTGTATGTCGCTTTCTATTGCTTTAAAGTCGTAATGCATCGCTTCAGGCACAACATCAAAGATATTAAACAGTCCGCCAACGCCACCGGGCATTGAGAGCATTCCGTTTACAAAGTAACAAAGGTGCTTCTCCGTCACAGGGCTCCAGGCAGTGGTTAATTCCTTTTCAATAACTACATCTGTGAGCGCAACCTTCTTTAGCTCTCTACCGCTTTGCTTAGCAAAGCGGTGTCCGATATATTCTTTTGCGTTTCTGTCAAGATAAACATATCTGTTCAATTCATAGTCCCAGAATCCGTGTTCATAAATAACCTTAACGTCTGTTCCGTCTGAGAAATAAAGGTGTATTATTTCCGACTCAGCTTCTGCATCGCTATCAACAAACATAATGGGAGCACTGTCTAAAGAGCCTGTTTCCATATTCCAGATAAGAAGCTTTTCATCACCCTTAAGGGAATCCACCCGAACCTGCCTGCCGTCCGCAAGAGTAATAAGCGTGTCGGGGGTTATGCACTCGCCTCCCGAACCACTGTTAACATTAGAGAAATCAACATTAACAGTTTGATTTGTTGTAACAGTAGACCCGTTATTACCTTTGAACGAATAGCTTATAATGGGCCATGTACCACCCGTAGCTGAGCTTTTTGCAACTTTACCATCAGATTTAACCGCTCCATTTGTAACAGTTATTGTTTTGCCGCCATTAGACGCACCAGGGGAATTAATAGATGTTGAACCAAGAACTATTGTAAGAATACGACCATCCGTATAAGTCATAGTTATAGTTGCTCCACCCCATGCACCGTTTGAAGTATTTACATACTTAACTTCTGTACTTTTGATATTCTTTGCCAAATCAACAGTAGTTCCTGTACCGCTTACATCATAATCTGTTACCTTAACAGCATCCAACGGATTAAAACTAAGGTATTGAGAATCATCAAAGGTTCCTGCTTTAGTATATTTTCCTGTAATGCTTGAATTTTTGATTGTCACCGTTGCATTCTTAACTGCTGCCTGCTTTACAGAAACCGTGAGAGGTATTATATAAGTTCTTAGCAAGTTCTTCTCCATTTGTTCCCCGTTCTTGTCATAAAATACATTATCCGTAACAGTAAATTCCAATGTACCGCTCGACGTAAGACTTACCGTGGTATTTGTTCCAATCACGTTACCCACTGCATCTTTGTATGATACATTCACAGGATAATTAACACCATTATACTTACACACCATTGCCAGCTTTGTAAGGTCGAGTGTAACAGGAGATTCATTGTTCTGATAAAGTGCTTCCACACCATTTATATTTTCTGTAAGATACCTTGTATCATCAGCACCGTCATTGCTAATGGCCTGATTACCTAAACTAAAATCAAATATAGGCAAATAATCTGCCTGCTTATTTGATTTATGACTATCATTTGCTGCATTATATTCATTGTTTACCAAATTGTTATCCCTTGCAGGCAATGAATAAAGATATCCCTTTGCAGTACCTAAGCCTGTATTATACGAAACCTCTATACCGTCATAACTGTTGCCTGTATTATTTGTAATATCGAATTTGTCAAAAGTAGAAACCATTGAAAGAATACCGGGATTAACATATATTTTGCCATTTGAATTGAAATGATATTCGTTATACGCACTATCAAACATTGCATTAAAAAGCTTTTTAGCAGTTTGATCAGGAACACAAACTGAATCATCTGCACACACGAAATTATGCTGCTTCAATTGCCCATTTAAAATAAGCTTTACATTTTCATTTGCACCGTCAGAAATAACTATTCCAAATCCAAGAACACCTCTGCCATCATTATAATTGACAGTAGTAACATCTTCTAACGTATTTACACCGCCTGAAAGAATAAGGTTAGCAACCGTTCCGCCGTAAAGTGTTGTATTCTTAATCGTTACACCATTTCCGCGAACAGGAGCAGAACAATTGGAAATATGACAATTCTGAAGTGTACTATTCTCTGCATCAATTGCTGACGTATAGTCTTTCTGGTCTGTATATGCACCATATGTATCATACACATCACCAAGTACAACAAGATTATCCAGTGTGGCTGATTTTATAATTATAATTCCGTGTCCCTGCTTAGAATTATATTGATTCATACCGCCACGAACATCAAATGTAAATCCATTTCCATAGACTGTACAATCAGTATAGCTTGCCATACTATTATCGTATACCTTAACATTGTTTAACAAAACAACATCTGTACCTTTTGAACCAACGGCAGATGTGATATTTTTAGCTTCAACAACTTCCAGATAAACCCCTGTTTCCAACTGTTCTTTTTTGTCTCTGATAACAACTTTTACAAGACCTGTTCCCTCAAATTGAATTTCACTCTTAGTCCAATCCAACTTATTATATGTTATTGTTCCTTTAACCTCTCTCGGTCCGTAAAAGCTGCACACATCTGCCTGTACATTTTCGGATTTGATTAATGCTCCCTCTACTGCCTCAAATAAGCTGCCAAGGCTTACAGCATTTTTATTGCCCACGCGATACAAATATTTATCAGTATTGGGAAGCTTTACTTTGAAATTCGATTTCTCCAAAGTATCTTTTCTTCTGAAGATAACCCTTTCACCTGTTAATAATGGTTTTACAGAATCAAGGCTTTCTAAAGCAAGAAGCTCCAAACGGTCCGCAGCTGAAACCGTAAACGGCAAAGTTTTTATTTGGTTTTCAGAAACTTCATCAACTTCCAGAAAGTCAACACCCGTTAAACGGTTATCCGCGCTTTTTGCAACCAAAATATTACTATTTTCAGCTAAAGTTTCTTCTGCGTCAAATACTGCATAGACTTCATCTTCATTCGTAATTTCCGTAAGACGGAAACCATCAGCTGCATTGTAGAATTTGACAGATGCAAAAGTCGGCGTATAAACTCCAACAGTCATTACAATGCAGAACAATAATGCCAAAACTCTTCTTTTCATAACAGCACTCCTTTTTGCAAATAATGATATCAAAGGAAAAATAATCCATAAATACCAATTATATTATAGTGTTTCAAATTATAAAAGTCAAGGATTTTGGTAAATTTTGTATTTTATTACGGGAAAATGCATTAAAGAAGCCAATCTTTCAGAAAATTTAATTATTTATCTTCTAAAAACTAAATACCATATTTACATTGATTTATCATCTGTTGCAGGGTTATTAATAAGGTTTCCTCCCTCATCAAATCTTGAGCCGTGGCAGGGGCAGTCGCAGGAATGTTCCTGCTTGTTGTATTTAAGAGCGCAGCCCATATGCGGACATCTTGGTGTTGTGGGAGTAATCAGTCCTTTTACCGATTCAAATACGTTTACTGCAAGTTGGGGATGTAAAACTGTTCTTGAAGGAGAATACACGTCTGCATATTCGTTCTTTCTACCCTGCACCAAATCCGTCAGTATCATAGCAGAAACCATAGAAGATGTCATCCCCCACTTATTAAAGCCCGTTGCAACATATAAACCCTGGGTTGACTTTGAATATTGTCCGATGTAGGGCATTGAATCAAGCGTCATGCAATCCTGAGTTGCCCATCTGCAGACCTCTGATGCATCAGGGTAATATTTTTCCGACACTCTTTCAAGCTCTGCCCAGTTTCCGCCGTTGCCGCCCGTGCGGTGACTTCCGCCACCCAGGAGCAGAATATCCCCATAGCTTCTGAAAGAAAGTCCGTCATTAGCTTCATCAACATACATATCATTAACTGCCTCAGCATTTTCAAGACCTATAACATAAGACCTGTGCTGATACATTTTTATAAAATATCCACCGTGCTTGTTAATAAAGGGAAAGTGAGTTGCCACAATGATTTTTGAAGCAGTTATCGTACCTCGGTTTGTAACAGCCATATGCGCCTTAAGTTCAAGGACTTTTGTGTTTTCATATATATTTAAATCCTTTGAGATAGCATAGGCAAACTTTAAAGGATTAAAATTTGCCTGATTGCTCACCTTAACTGCACCTGCAACGGAAAAAGGTAATTCCGTAGTTTGTGAAAACTCTGCCTTGCAGCCGATTTTATTCATTGCCTGAACTTCTTTTTCAATCACTGCCTGGTCGGTCAAAGAATATACAAAGGAATTACATTCCCTGAAATCACAATCCAAGTTTTCGGCAAGGGTTTTGTATTTTCCAAGAGCTTTTTTCTGACTTTCAAAATACTGTGTTGCTCTGTGGGTGCCATACTTTTTTATTATCTTATCATATATAAGCCCATGCTGGAAAGTGATTTTTGCAGTTGTCCCGTTTGTTATGCCTGAGCATATTCTGTCCGCTTCAACCAAAACACAGTCCACACCTGCCTCTTTCAGCATATATGCACACAAAACACCACACATTCCGCCGCCAATAATCAGAACATCTGTTTTTATATCGCCGTCAAGGGGATGAAATTTTATTTTTTTAACATTTTCGTTCCATATAGATTGCATAAACGTCACCTCTCCTGTTATTATCCCGTATTTTAACAAAAAAATGCCTTTTATTCACCTTTTTAATATTTTCACATATACTAAAAATGGGAGGTGATATTAATGTCGAATTTTGGTTGTAATTGCAGAAGCAGTTGTACACTACTCTCTGTTGTAGCAAGTCTGATAATTGGTATAATCACAGCATTTCTTACCATTACTGCAGCTATCACCGTTACACCTGCATTCTTGTGGGTTGTATTAGGTGTAGCAGTTGTTTATCTGGCTATACTTCTTTTTACACGTGGCAGAGGAACCCGTGGATGTGCATGCACCATACTGCCCGTTTTGCTTGCAGGCATCCTGGGTGCTATACTCCTGGCTGTAGTTCTTCTGGCTATCAGCTTTGCTGCTACCAGTATAATTGGAGCTATTATAACAGGACTGCTTCTTGCCTTTTTCTCTCTCATATTTACAACAACCGCCTGCCTAGTAAACTGCGAAGCAGGATGTGACGACTAAAACAAAATGGGGCTGTATAAATTCAGCCCCATTATTTGTAATAGATAATTTGTGTATTAAAAGTTGCAAAAACAGGCACGTCCTCAATACACAAAAATCTTAACCCCGCTTATTTTTTCATTTTCTGTTTTTAAATATAACATAGGGAAGCTTTAAGAGTTCCCATATAAAACATAAAATACACAAAACTATTTCAAACGGCCAACATATATATCCCGGATTATGCATATTGTATACGGTACGTTCCATAATAACTACGTGTTTATATTCTCCACATCCCTCACACAAATCCAAATCTTTTGATAAAACATATTTTCTTTTACTGTGCCTGGTTCCATTCATTTTATTCCAACAATCCAAACAAAACTCAGCCATAATATCGCCCTTTCTTTTATATACTTATATAAGTATATACCTTTTTATAGGAATTGTCAATAGGATATATATTCATTAAAATATATTCAGAGGTGAGTTTATGATAAAAATTACTCTTGATACTGCACTAAAGAACTATAATATTTCAAGATATGAATTATCAAAGCGTACAGGTATTCGTTATCATATAATTGATAATTACTACAAAAACAAGGTTATCAGATATGATAGCTTTGTACTAAATAAAATCTGCATTGCTTTAGATTGTAAAATTGAAGATATAATTAAATTTGAAAAAGAATAGCACTTACTTGATAAGTGCCATTCTTTTTTTAACAATAATTCTTATGTTAAAATGTGCAAAAAGTGGCACGTCACCAATACACATATACTACTGACAGAGCCAAAAAAAGAACACCTCTAGGTGTTCTCTTTTTGAAAGAGCCGAACGGTTTAGATGCAAGTCATTTAAGCTAAATTTTGCACATTCGTGCAAAGCGAAATTATTGCTCCGCAATAGCTAAATAACGCCTTCGGAGTAGCTAAATTAAATTCGCCAAATCTGACCGAAGGTCAATTTAGCTACGAAGTAATTTAGCGTGCATTAGCACATTTAGCTCGCCTTCAGGCGAATTTAGCTGAAAAAAAGACAGATTTCTTTGTCGAAATCTGTCTTTTTTCTGGCTCTCGCAGTTGGGCTTGAACCAACAGCCGGCTTGCGGTTCCCCGATATATATCTTCGGGAGCAATACTCCCTCGTTATCTATCGACCGCAGCGCATCCTCACCCTCCCTTCTTCGTCCACCGGACGCGGT
>JAZRQO010000022.1:0-131739 GCA_045649825.1 Clostridia bacterium | reverse complement strand
AGTGAATTCTTGTATTAATACCCCTGATTCATTAAATAAAGTAATGTAAAAGAAGAATGTTTTCACTGCATCTTTAAAATAATCATTCTCAGTAGAAACACTAATCTTGTTGAATTGCTCTTGTGTACCATTGTAATATATATTAGTCAATGTACTACATCCATCAAATGCACCTAAACCAATACTTGTTACGCTATCATGAAGTGTTATGCTACTTAAATTAGAGCAACCTTTAAATGCACCATTTCCTATACTATTCACACTATTTGGTATTGTCACGATAGTCAAGCCATCGCAGTCATAAAATGCATTGTCATCTATATACAATACAGAATATCCATCAATCGTCGCAGGAATGATTATATATCCAGAAATATCTCTTTTACACCCTGTTATAGCAACTTCGTCATTTATGATAGAAATTTCAAAGTTATCATAGTAATAGTAAAAATTAATTGTTGCATTTACCAGTGAAGAATTATAAATACCTATGTCAAGACTTTCCCATGCATACTCTGTTCCTTTATAATGTACTTCTGTCAGATTGTTGCAGTTAAGAAATGCACTATCACCTATGCTTATCGTATTACTTGGTATTGTTATACTTGTTAATCCGCTACAACCATGAAACGTAGAACTACCTATACTCGTTACTCCATTCGGTATAACCACACTAGTCAAGCCACTACAACCATAAAATGCAGAACTACCTATGTATGACACACTATCAGATATTGTTACACTTGTTAATCCGTAACAATTGTAAAATGCTTCATTACCTATGCTCGTAACACCTTCAGGAATAGTTACACTGGTTAATCTCTTACAATCTTTAAATGTCTCTCGCTGTATTTCTGTTACGTCACCTGGTATAGTTACGCTTGTCAAGCTACTACAACCAGAAAATGCATAACCACCCATGTACGACACACTATCAGGTATTGTTATACTTGTTAATCTTCTGCAATCCTCAAACGCACCGCCACCTATGTGTGTTAAACTATCAGGTATAACCACACTCGTCAATCCGCTGCAACCATAAAACGAAGAGCTACCTATGTACGATACACTATCAGGTATAACCACACTCGTCAATCCGCTGCAACCATAAAACGCCGTGTTACCTATGGATTTTACGCCGCTTGGTATAGTTATGCTCGTTAATTTGCTGCAACCCCTAAAAGCACCTCCACTTATGCTTTTTATGCCACTTGGTATAGTTACGCTTGTTAATTTAGTGCAACCATTAAAAGCATCTTCACCTATGATTGTTACACTATCTGGGATTGTGATACTTGTAAGACTATCGCAATTATAAAACGCACCGTAACCTATGCTAGTTACACTATCGAGGATTGTGATACTTGTAAGACTATCGCAATTATAAAACGCATAATCACCAATACTTGTTACACTATCAGGGACTGTGATGCTGGTTACAATAGTGCCATTAAGATAAAGTTCCCCGGCCTGACACAAAGGATTCGAAGGTGAACCAGCAAAATCTATATTGCACCACGCATCCAAATCTGTGATGTATACCTTTTTAAGACTGAAACAACCCAAAAATGCGTCATTACCAATAGTTGTTACACTATCGGGGATTGTGATACTTTCAATACTGCTACACCAACTAAATGCATCCTCACCAATGCTTGTCACAGGATAACGACCAAGTGTGGCAGGAATTGTAATTTCTCCACTTGCAGAGGTGTCGCAATCCGTAATTGTTACCTCTCCATTCGAAACCGAGTATGTATATATCTCACTTGTTGTCGCTGATACATTTACCATCCCCAATACACAAATGCTTATGCATACAAATAGTAATGATAATAAAATTTTTTTCTGCATTTTAATTTCCCCTTATATTGTCAATCTTTTTCTTTAAGTCTTCTTTATCCAAAAAATTCGCTGCAATTTTGTCGGCCGTGCGAACAATAGAAATTGCAACTATCGTTTTTAAATCTTTATACATCTTTTTGGGAGGCATTTTACCTCTATGATATTTTATGATATTTTTTAGTATGTCTTTATAGTCCTTAGCATCATTTTCTAAAAAATATTTCATATATTTTGCACCTAATTTATTATGTGGTACAGCATGAAAAACTGACAATTTTGCAGGAAATGTTCTACCAATGTCGTGTAAGTATGCTCCTAACATAATAGTTCTGCATATATTTTCGTTTAATCCTAACTGCAAACAAAAGTATTCAGATATTTCTGCAACAAGTTCTACATGGTTTATTAACTCTTTATCTACATCCTTTAAATAAATTCTCTTAGCTTTTTCGTGGTATTTGTTATAAATTAATCCTTCCATCTTCGCTCTTCCTCTTTCATTTTAAGTATAGGTTTACCTAAAAAACATTTTTTCGTTAATATCTACAAAGTAATTAGTAATAATTGACATTAACCGCATAATGTGATATAATAACTCAAGTTAAAAAATGCACTTTTTAGTGCAAGGGTAAACCTATACTTTTAGTAAAATCAAGAGTTCTTTTTATAGAATGCCCACAATGGAATATCTAAAATTGTTGCTGCCTCTTTGGCAGTTATTTTTTTGTCTTTCCACATCTGATAGTATTCCTCATATTCCTTAGGCATTATGAGTGGCGGTCTACCAAAACGGACACCTCTTTTTTTGGCAGCAGCTATACCTTCCTTTTGACGTTGTCGGATATTAATGCGCTCATTTTCTGCCACAAATGAAAGCAACTGCAATACCAAGTCCGAAATAAATGTACCAAGTAAATCCTTTGATTTTGTTGTATCTAGAAGCGGCATATCCAGTACTACTATATCTGCTCCTTTAATCTTTGTGATTTTTCGCCACTCCTCTTGTATCTCATAGTAATTTCTGCCCAGTCTATCAATGCTCTTTATCACAAGCAAATCGTCCTTTTTAAGAGACTTATACATTCTTTTGTACGCAGAACGATTAAAATCTTTACCGCTCTGTTTATCTATGTATATATTCTTTTCAAGAACACCATAAGCAATGAGTTCTATAAGCTGTCTATCCTCGTGTTGATTTATACTTGAAACTCTGGCATAGCCTTTTTTAACAACATCGTATCTGTCTATAATTATCACCTCCAAGACCGCAAATGCGATAATTATATTTTACCATAATTTAACCACTGTTGCTATTATCTTTGTTGGTCCAGATATCGACCAATATTTCGATAAAAGCTATTATAACTAACTTAATGTACCTCATCTTGTCTATATCTCACCTCCACATCCACAGTAAATATAATCCTCGATTTCCTCTAAGGTGCATCCTGCATTTATAAGTTCATCCACATCATCAGGAGAATATCCCTGGTATAATGCGACAGATTTCAAATCATCTATGTAATCGTTTATTTTACCCTGCTTTTTTGTTGTGTTTAAGTCTGTCAGAGAAAACGAACCATAATTCCACCAATCTCTGCCATAATAATGGATATACTCAAACGTATTTCGCTCAATTATTCCGTCAGGTCTAATTTTTAATATATCTCCCTCAGATATGTCTATCGCCTCATATTCGCCGTTTTTCAATGCTGAAAATAATGGCGAATAGTCCACAATAGCTTTGTATAGGATTTCATCTGTAGAAGCGTATACATATATTTTCAGCTTTGGAAAATGGAGAATTGAGAGAGGACTATCACCCTTGACAAGCCAGATGTTATTTATATCATCAATTATTGAGTATGAAAAACTGCCCTCTGTCCGTTCTGCCATATATTTTATACTATCAAAATCCAAGTGTTTCTGACTTTCGATTAGCTGAACCGCTATGTAACTGTCAGTTTCAATTTTAGTTTTAGGGAGTTTAAATTTATGCCGCAACTCTTTATCATTACTAAGGACCCCGTTATGTGCCAACGAAAACCGAGCATTATCGCACTTAGCGGGAAACGGATGATTATTGTAATTTTTAATTTCTGAACCTTGTGTTGAATGTCTTGTATGACCGATAATTGCCTTTGTGTCGTCAGAAAGCTTAAAATTCAGCCTATAAGCCGATTTACTATCTTTTAATATATTTACATTCCCACCTGAACAAAAAGCTATTCCTGTGGCATCTGTGCCTCTGACTGCTGACTGTTCTGCAAGAGAGTTTGTCAAATCTGAAATATTTTTTATTTTTTCACCGCTATAATTAGAAAACCCAAATAATCCGCACATCTTACATTTCCTCACTTTCCGTTACAGTTTCATTTACATAAAGCCTTTTTTCTTTCAGATATTCTATAAGCTCCGATTTTTTAGGAAGAATACGTTGTACGAAGTCAAGCCAAGACATATCCTCAATTTCTTTATCTGTCATATTGATGGCACAATAGCATATTTCATCAACTAACTGCAAAGTCGCAAGGAATGTCTTATAGCGGAGTGTTCCTCTGAATAGACGAAATTCTATAGTGTTGTAGTTTTCCAAGTTTACTGCTACATATCTGCCCATACGCTTGTCCTTTGCTTTTTTGTAGGTTTCTTCTGTAGTGCTTGAAATTGTTGCATATTTAGCCGCCCAATGATTTAAGTTGTCAAGGGTTCTTCGACTGAATTTTACAAGCTCGTTCCAATGTCTTTCTACAAAGAAAACAACTCTGCCGATTGCCTGTTCCTGCTGTTCAAAGTCTTTTCCAAAGGCGGAGCGGGAGCAGTGTATATGCAGACCACAAGTAGAAGTGTTATGGCTTCTGTAGTCCATTTCAACCGCTTTTTCAAATACATCAAGCCAATTCATATTGTTGATGTGATAGTCAAGTGTCATTGGATGGGAAACCATTTCAAACCCATCATTTATAGAACCGTCGTGTTTGCAGTAAATTCTTTCCTCATTCTTGTTTGCAATATCAAGCAAATTCTGAGCGTTAGAGTGTTCTTCGCCGCCTTTGTCGATTTCCAATTCAACCCCATAAAAAAGATTGCCTGAGCCGTAGAAAATCGGCTCAGGCTTATAACTATAATTTTTGATTGCATCATTATTCAACTTTTCAAAACAATCTCGGCAATATGGGTAATCCTCGCCATCCTCATACAAAGCATCTTCGTTATATATCAATCTCCCGCAATCTTCGCAAGTGGTGTAACTGTATTCGTAGCAATGGGAGCATAATGTATAATTGGAATCACCCTCTGCATTATCTCTCCAAATTCTTTCACCGCAGTTATCACAGGTGGTTGTGCATCTGTTAAAACAATCCTCACAAAAAATCTGTCCGTCAAAACTGTGTGTATGTCCTTCCGTTAATACTGCTCCGCACTCAGAGCAAACTGTTTTGTTTTCTTTCATTTCAAAAAATCCTCCTTATTTAGTATTCACTCGATAACATCATCGCAGAACATTCTTCATCATCTATAACAAATATTTTTTCAGTTATAGGTGAATTTACTTTTAAAACATATTCCTTGATATGCTCAGGCACTTCCTGAATATGTTTTATCATTTGTCTTCCGTTTTTTTCAGACAAATAAAAAACCTGCAAATAGTCCTTATCTACAGGCAACTGATTAATCATTTCCCACATTAATAACTGTAGAAAAGGCGGCACCTTTTCGTTCACACCGCAAGTTATGTATTTATTGTTGATATAAAACCACTCCTCTTTTATTGATTTCATTGTAATATTATATATTTTTCCAATGCCAAAACCCGAACACAGTGGTAAAATAATGACATTTAAATATACTTAATGTGAGGAGTTGTTACATAATGTTTAAGAATGATTAT
This sequence comes from Clostridia bacterium, assembly GCA_045649825.1. Taxonomy (GTDB): domain Bacteria; phylum Bacillota; class Clostridia; order UBA1381; family UBA1381; genus RGIG9115. The sequence continues at coordinate 126,002 of JAZRQO010000022.1, read as the reverse complement.
GATGTTCTAACTGCTTATGAGGCTATGGATTATCTAGGCATTGGCGAGAACACATTATACCGCCTGTTAAAAAGCGGTGAGCTTGGTGCATTTCGTATCGGCAGGATATGGAAAGTTCCGAGGAAAGAATTAGACAAATATATTGACAAAAGTGTAGAGAGGACGTTAATCAAATGAATAGTTATGATTTTTCAAAATATATTATGTAGGTAAATCAAAAAAATCCAAAAGCACAACCATTTATGTTTCGGTAGATGAAATTTTGGAAATGATAAAAATTTGAAAAAATCATTAAAACACAAAATGTCGTAAACCCTTATAGAATGAGGATTTACAACTATTAGTTTAATTCAGGTGTTTCGGCGAAGCAAAGCTGACTAATTCAAACAGATTTTCTATAAATATCAAAGGTGCTGAAGGACAAACTTCAGCACCAATCATCACTTATTTATCATATTGTATCCATTCATAATAAATTCGGCAATTTTTTTCGTTTGAACCTTCATACCTACCGATTTTATTACATCAATAACTTCGTCTTCCGTCAAAGCAGGAATATATTGTTTCAGTCGTGAATCATATTCCATAAGCTCGTTAAATAATTTTATAAGCATATCATTTTTACGGGCTATGTTTTTGGGATAGCCTCGTGATATGAGAGCCATGTTGTTATCAAAATTTGGTGCAAGACCAAGAACTTTACCACTTTGTGTATCACGCAGGATTCCGAAATTAAACGTGTGCCTATCAGGATTTGCACAGATGGTATCTAAAAACAGCATTTTAACGTAATCGCCGACAGCATCAGGGCAAATAAGTTTAAGCTTTTCTAATGTTTCAATATAGTCCTCATTATCACCCATAAAAGCAAATGCAGGTTCAAAGTTTACCGATCCATTATCAGTAAAGTCCTTTGTTTTAATGAGCTTATTACCACGCTCATATTCAGCCATTTTAAAGTTTAGTCTAAGACCAAGCTTGCATATGAAAAGTTCGGAAAACAGTTCCTCATGATTTGCAGTTTTATACATCCACCATGTTCCGTTTTTTAACTTCCAACATTTTTCAAAACTGCCAATGTTGGTAAGCTCGGGAGTTCTTGAATTTTTACTATTGGCTACCCTGTTAAAACTATCGTAGTTTCCTGTAAGGGCAAGATTTGAAAAATAGTCATTGTCAAAATGCACATCTAAATATTTTAACTCTGAATCTAATGGTTTAATCCAATAGTTATCTGTTATTGTAACGGCATTAACAGATAAGACTGAAGATATGTCATCCTTCTCAGTAAGCCTTAATGCTTTTTTGAGAAGTCTTGAATTAGCTCTGTGGTGGTCAATAGCTCTCGTTTCAAGCCATCTTTCAACATTACCTGTATTTTTTAAATATAGTGGCAGCAAATTTTTATTCACAATTTCCAATTTGTTGTTTTTCCACTTAGCTACAACAACATCACCGCTTAGTATTAAAAAATCCATCTGGCAGCACCCCCTTGGCAAAATAATTATACAACTGCATTATAACAAAAAATCTGCTTAAAATCAATAGATTAAGCAGATTTTGTTATATATTCCAAACAACATCACAATTTCCGGCTTCGTTTATCAGTATTTTATGTATCAGTATATTGCATACTGCCTTTCGTTCCTCATAGCTTGCTGTTCTCCATTTCTTTGATAAATTGATAGCACTTAATATTTCACTTTCTTCATTTGCAAGCACATCAATTTTAGCAAGAATATCAGTTTTTTCTTCTGCAAGTTTTTTTGCCCTTTCATTCAAAAGATTAATCATATCCGCTTCAATAGTATCATTCATCAACAGGTTTACGAGCTTTTCCTGTGATTTCTTTATTTCACTAATACGATTTTTAAGAAGATTTATCTTATTGGAATTATCTGTTGATATTTTTTTACGACAGCATTTTAAGGTTTCAAGTTTCTCTGAAACAAGTTCGTACACCATATCCTCCATGCTATCTGCATATATAGGTTTATTTGTTCCTTTGCATATACGGTTATGAGATTTACCTGTGCAACTGAAATATCTTCTTAGAGAGCCGTCTTTTCGTTTACCGCCTTTTGTAACCGTCATTGTCCGTCCACAGCTTTTACATATAATTTTACCTCCGAGCCAGCTTGTTGTATTACTCATAGCATTTCCTATTTGCTTATTTTTTTCGAGTTTTTTCTGACAGTTAAGCCAGACATCAGAATTTATTATACCTTCATGGGACATAATAACGGCTTTCATATCAGACCAATCATCTGTTGAATGTTTGGTTTTACCATAAATCTGCAGACCATGAACTCCGTCAAACTCTGAAATATCACTTATGATATTTGCGTTATTTTTTAGGAGATACTCATAAATATCATTATCAGCTTTAACGTAAATGGGATTTTTCAGAATTGTAGATAGCTTTCCTGTAGACCAGCTTCCGTCAGTAGGAAGAATACCATTATCAATAAGATTATCCATAAGTCTTCGAAGTGTTATTCCCGGAACGGAATATGCCTCGAATATGTATTTTAACTGTTCAATTTCTTCCGCTATAGGAAAGAACATTTTTGTCTTAATATTATGAATAATTGTATCTGTCAAGGTGAAACCGTATGGTCTTCTACCGCCCATATAAAAGCCCATTTCGCTTCTATGTGCATAAGCCTGGGTTACTCTTTCGATAATACTGTGCCTTTCAAATTCAGCAAATATCATTATTATTTTTGTAAGCATTTCACCATAAGGGCCGGATGTATCTATAGCTTCCTGGGAACTTACAAATTCTACATTGTATTTTTTTAATGTATTCCAGATATTCAAAAAATCCAGCATACTTCTGCTTATTCTGTCAAGACGGTAAACAATGATTTTACTTATTTTTCCTTGTTCCACCTGTCGCATCATTTTTTGAAATCCATCACGGTCAACATTTCCACCCGAAAAGCCGTTGTCAACAAATGTAACGACTTTTTCCGCCTGTTCATCAGGCTTTATCATAGATTTACAATATTCAAGCTGCGTTTCGCATGAAATACTGTTTTCACGTTCTATGGACTTTCTTGCATAAAGAGCAATAGACATACGATTTCACCTCCTTTGCTCCCATTTTTAATTATTTACTTTCGTGCAAAAATCTTATATAATTCCTCAACTATTTCATTTTCAGCCTGTTCTTTTTCCTCTCCGGTTAAAAGCACAGTATTAGTTATCTTATATGTATTATTTTTTATATCTGTGTATTCTGACATAACACATCAACCTCCTTTTTTATTTTTATGCAACATAAGCCTGTACTTATATCGAACCGCATATAGGAATATCACTTTCTGCGAAGTGAAATGTATCTCTTGTAATAACAACATCAGTGAAATCGCAATTAAGCTCGTTATTTACGATTTCTAGCACTTTTTCCACACTGTAATCAAAGTATATTGTTTTTACGTCAAATGGCGTTACAGCCCGATTATTTTGCTTGTAGCGCCTATCGCAATAGTGACAAGTCTTTATAAGACCTCTATACCCGTTTTGTTTAATTTCAAGATAGATAGTTCTGTGAACTCTGTTTTTGAATCTTGTTTTAAGAATGCCGTCGCATTCAACAAGTATTAAAAACTTATATTTTATTCTTCTGCGGATGTATTGGTTGCCTTTTCAGTTTACTATATTGCAAATATTGAGCGATAAAAACTCAACTCCGTAAAAATGCTTGTCCAACTCACCTGTTAATACATCAATCAGGCTATCATGTTAAAGCCGAGGTTTCTTCTGTTGTAAGCTTTTTATCGATATTGTCATTTATATACTTCAACACTTGGTACACATGCCCACCTCCATTCACTATCATTATAACAAATTTTTATACAAAAAAACCACTCCTACATTGTCTTTTTTCACTATAAAACAAGGTATTTTTTGCCTTGATTACGTACAAAAAAAACCGAGAATGTTTATACATTCTCGGTTTTACCGTTATACACTATGTTATTTTGATTAATAAAATCCTTTCAGTCCCTCATCAGAGCACAATCCGTTGTCTTGTCTGACAAACAGACGAATAGTATTTTCATAGGTTCTTTCACAATCTTTGCCTTTCAAAGCAATATCAATAAACTTACCCTCTGCAACGACCTGAATTGTTCCCACATGAACAGTTAAGCCATTACCAACAACTGCTGTACCATTCAACTGTGTATCACCACATGATACATTGTAGGTAACTTCTTTTTCTTCGTCATCACGTGTAATATACACTTCCGCCTTAAATACTTCTCCCGGTTCATATATCAGCTTATCATATCTGAGACTAATATTAAGAGGCGCAAAAGCCTTAGCTATCTGGTAGTACACAGGCTTTGGTTCTATGCGATAATCCAGAAGTGAAGTACTTGCAACATTTGGATACAATTCATTTGCCTGCCATATTACACTACCGCTGTTTTGATATGCACGTCTTCTATTTGCCTCAATAGCATAACGGAGACCTTCTGCCTGAATAAACTGAGAGCGCGCCACCTGTTGCTCCAGAGTCTTGGGCTCACCAAAAAGATCCTTATCACGTTTTGATGTATCCCACCACTCTCCGTGATGACGCCATACGTGGTCATCTATCATTGAGGCTGGCTTTAAATGTTCTTCTGAAAGGAAGGTTTTAAGAGTTTCCACTGATGACATACCATTTACACCAAACTCGCTGTGGAATAAGCTGTCTATATCATTGAAGTACGAGTATTGTCTTTCCGCACCAAGGAAAATCCAATGGCCGTGCACATCATGATTTGTGCCGGGAAAATCAGGACGGCCATGGCCTCTTGGTCCACTTCCGGACGTGGGAAGCATAGCAACATGAGGTGAGTTGGTTTTAACGACACCCAGCAACATACCTATATTCATATCAGCAAATGTTGATGGCACATTATTTTCGTCAGTCAGTTCATTTCCGCCACTCCACACACAAAGAGATACATGATTTCGAAGTGTCTTTGTGGCATATTCTGCAGTTGCATGAGCACGAACCAGGAACTCAGGACGCTTAGACGGCACATTATCTATTCCACTGGATGACTGAATAAATTCTTGCCATACCATAAATCCCATGCGGTCGCACATACTGTAGAACATCTCATCCTCAATAACTCCACCGCCCCACACTCTTATCATATTTATGTGAGCGTCACGAAGTTTTTGCAAGGTCTTTTCAACCACAACCGGATCATTATAACAAGATTGGTCAAAAGGTGTAATATTTACACCCTTAACATATACCTTTTTACCATTACATGTAAACACATAATTAAATGCGCCAAGGGGTGCATTGTCGTTTTCAGTAAGAACAAACTCTTTGAAACCTACTGTCTTTGTATCAGCATCAATCGCGGTCCCGTCTTTAACAATTTCAAGTTTCAAATCATACAAAGCCTGTTCTCCTACCTCAACAGGATACCACAGACGAACATTATTCACATGCAAACGGGTTTTTGCACATCCGTACATATCCACAGGGACTTCAGCTTTGAAATCACCTATTTCAACATTAACTGACAATCCCTCAAAGTCGCCGTGAAGCGATACATAAAGCTCAGCATCACCATCAGTTCCTACCGGCTTAAAGTACCAATCACCAAAACGTACCTGATCATACTCGCGAATATAAGCAGGACGATATAATCCCATACCGATAAGTCTTGTACACCAATCCCATTTATATTGAAAACGAGCTTTTTGGGTATGTGTCATACTGGTGTGACCAATCTGGCCCATTTCATTCGGTGCAGTTTCGATTACTACAACCACAGTGTTAATACCGTCTTTAGCAAGATCTGTAACATCATGGACAAAGGGGACATACATATTGTCTGACTCACCAATTTTAGTTCCATTAAATAGTATATGAGCAATGGTATCAATACCTTCAAGCACAAGCTCAAGCTTTTGTCCTGAGGGATGCAATTCAATATCAGTAGTATAATACCACCAATGATTTGAAACCCAGTGAGCTTTCAAGCTATTCATTTCAAAATAAGGGTCCTCGATAATTCCGGCTTCCTCCAGTGTTTTATAAATTGAGCCCGGAACTTTTGCAGAAATTGCAGGCATAATACCTGTATTGAGAATATCGGTCTCTGTATTTTTTTGACGAAATGGCGTATAAGGGTAATAAGGAGCGATGCTCCAATCAATCAATTCATACCGTTTCATTTATGTATCGTCCTTTCTTTGCTAAATTGTATTAAACAAAACTTCAAGCGAATAACATAATGAGATTTTCAAATTACATCTCTTACTTAGTACATTCACTTGGTCGTATTATATCATTTGGTATTTTGGAAATCAATATGTTTTTGTTTTTATTGTTTCGATAAGTATAAAATTATCTAATATTGACATTTACAACAAAACAGATTGCTTATATAATTACAATATCAGAAGTGATTATGTTTATCAGGTTAAACAATCGTAAAAAACAAACTAATTTGGCAAGTACGCAATTACAAAGGAGAAAAAAATTATGTTATCAATTCTTTCATTAGTGGGTATTATTATAGCACTTATTGCTTTAATATTTTTGGCTTACAAAGGTCATTCTATAATCTGGGTTGCACCTATATGCGCTGTTATTGTTGCTGTGATGAGTGGACTGAATGTTTTAGATGCCTATTTAAATGACTACATAAAAGGAATGGCTGACTATATCGTTTCTTGGTTTCCTGCTTTTTTTCTGGGCGCTGTTTACGGAAAAATTATGGATATGACAGGTTCTGCACGTTCCCTTGCAAATAAGCTCGTTTCATTAATTGGTCCCAGGTTTGCTATATTATCAGTAGTTATTCCCTGCCTTTTGATGACATATGGAGGAATTTCAGTTTTTGTTGTTGCCTTTGTAGTTTATCCCATGGGATATGCAATATACAGAGAGGCGAATCTGCCCCGTACACTTCTTCCGGGAGCTATTGCTTTTGGTGCATTCGGGATAACAATGATGGCAATCCCGGGAACTCCTCAAATTCAAAACATCATACCTACCACTTACTACGGAACAACTGCAACAGCTGCGCCTTTAATGGGCCTTGTTGCAACAATTCTAATGGCAGCTCCCGGATATATGTATTTAGAGTGGCGCTGCCGAAATGCAAGAAAAAAAGGGCTTGGGTTTGTTGAAGATCCAAATCAAAAAGAATGTATTGCCAACATCTCAGAACAACCATCATGGCATTGGTTAAGCGGGCTGCTCCCTTTGCTTGTTGTGGTATTTATGCTAAATATTTTCCCTCAGATATTATTAAAACATAATATTGAATTATCAACTAATCAAGCCATAGTTGTTGCTTTACTGGGCGGAATCAGCACTGCGTGCCTTATTAATATAAAACAATTCAAAGTTCTGTTACCTGCTATTAATGCAGGTTCAAACGGTTCGTTGATGGCTATTATGAATACAGCCTGCGCTGTTGGATTCGGCTCTGTTGTTAAAATCGTTCCGGGTTTTACGTTTTTAAAAAATGCCTTACTTAGTATGCCAGGAAACATTCTTTTCTCAGAAGCGGTGGCAGTTAATGTTTTGTCAGGTGCAACGGGTTCAGCTTCAGGAGGTATGTCAATAGCCCTTGAAGCTATGGCACCGCAATACCTTGAGAAAGCATTGTCGATTGGTATTAATCCCGAGTTATTACACAGAGTTGCAGTTCTGTCGGGCGGTTTAGGAACTCTGCCACATAACGGTGCAGTACTTACATTGTTGGCGGTATCAAATTGCAAGCATAAAGAATCGTATATAGATATTTGCGTGACAGCATGTATTATACCGACTGTTGTATCCTTATTAATATCTTTTGCTTGGGGACTTTTTATCTAAATGTTAAAACAGAGCTTTCTTTTGCTCTTAATAAAATAATGGAGGAATATTTATGGAAATCAAAAAAGTAGGTATCGCAGGAGCAGGTTTAATGGGTGCAAGTATGTCGCAAATATTTGCTAAATACGGCTACTCAGTCACAGTATATGACGCATTTGAAGCAGCTCTCGAAAAGGGGAAAAAGCTAATCGAAATCAATCAGCAAGCCGCCGTTCAATCGGGAGAAGAAACTCAAGAGGAAGCTGATAAAATCATTGCAGAACTTAAATTTACTAATAACATGGAGGACTTGAAGGATAGCGATATAATAATAGAAAGCATCATTGAAAACCTCGATATTAAACAGAAATTCTGGAAAGAAATATCAGAAATGGTTAGACCTAATGCAATTTTAACCACAAATACCTCAGGCATTTCAATTGACGCCATTGCTAAAGACATTGTAGGAAAGCATCGTTTTCTAGGTATGCATTGGATGAATCCGTCGCACTTGATACCTTGTATTGAAATTATAAGAGGAACGGAAACAGATGACGAAAGCACACAAATTGTAATAGATTTAGCTCACGCCGTCGGAAAGAAAACAACTGTCTGCAAAAAGGATGTACCAGGATTTATTTTGAACAGAATTCAGCTTTCAATATTGAGAGAATGTATATCCTTGGTAGAAGAAGGAATTGCTGATGTAGAAGATGTTGACGCTTGCATGAAATATGGCTTAGGATTCAGATATGCTGCATATGGTCCGTTTGAGGTTGTGGATTTTGGCGGAGTTGATACATTCCACCATATTGCAGAGTACCTAAACCCACTTCTTTGCAACGAAACAAATGTTCAAAAACTTCTTGACGATTTGTATAAAAACGGCAATTACGGCGTTAAATCAGGTAAGGGCTTCTATGACTATGAGGGCAAAGATCCTATCAGCGAAAGAGATAAAAAGTTTGTAAAAATTTACAACGCATTGTACAAAGATTAAAAAAATCACGCTCATACAAGTATGAGCGTGATTTTTAACGTTCTTTTCTATATTTCGCAGGAGTTATACCTGTTTCCTTTTTGAATACACGGCAAAAATACTGCACCGTAGCAAACCCACTTTGCAAAGCACATTCTTCCAACGTAAGAAACGGATATTTCATAAGTTCTTTGCTATTTTTCAAGCGAATTGAGGTTATATATTTTGATGGAGATTCTCCATATATAGATTTAAATAGTTTTCTATAGTATACCTCACTTATATCTGCCATTTCTGCAAGCTCTGTAACAGTAAGTGCCTGATTTTTAAAGTTCATATCAATATACATCTTTGTGTCCTCAATTTTAGATTTAAGGTTTTTATTGACATATTGATCATTAACAGAGTTTATTACTATTGCGTATATTGAATAAAGCATAGACATACATTCTGCAAATGTTGTTTTTGACGGTGAATTATGGCTTCTTATAAGACGCCTGAAAAGATTTTCAGCTTCACTTATGTTTTTGGGAGTATACACATCACTTTTTCTGCTTTCATCACCGTAAAATTCAAAATCACAGTAGATTGAGATGTATCTGTGAGTATGTACATACATAGTATATAATTCCTTGTGTGCAAGATAGAGTATATCCCCCTCGTTTACCGTGCAGGTATGACCATTTTCAAAAACATATGTACAGCTACCTTTTAAAACATATACAAAAGCATCACTATGTCTTCCTCTCAAATGAACTATTTTATTGCGATTTACTATTTCAGAACGAAGAACATTTCTGAACTTTTTTAAATATAAGTTATTCTTGGTTATATCGATACGGCTCATATCCCTCACCTTCCCCGATCACATTGTATCATTTATATGAAAAAAAATCAAGATATTTTTTATCTTGCTGTTTCGAAAAGTGTAATTTTATCCGATATTAATATTTACAAAGATAAAATATCGTTATATAATTACAATAGAAGGAGTGATTATTTATGCCTAAATCATACGAAGAATTATTAGAATATGCACAAAACTATTACGATATAAAAGATGATATTGATGTATTAAGCTCTGATTGCAACATATTGGAGTATATGTTCGATAACTGCGAAATCATAGTACCTGATGATAACCGTTTTTTCGTCAATACTAACTTTGGAAGGATGCAGAATTTATGCATACAAAAAAGAGCTAATAAATTCAAAGAAACCATAGCTGAAGTCGGTTTGTCAGACGGCGAAGAAGCACTTGCGTACACCGGTATTTACGATTTCGGACACACCACCACGGAATGGGAAACAGTTATAGAACTGGGAATTTACGGCTTACGTCAACGAATAGACAGCTACTTATCAAAAACAACAGACGAAAAAAAGCTGAGATTTTATCGAGAGTTGGCAAGAGTGTATGATGCTGCACTACGCTTTATGCAGCGAGCTGCCGACCAAGCTCGAAAAATCGGCAAAAACGAAATGGCAGACAGTCTGATAAAGCTTACAAAAAATTCACCCGAAAATTTATTTGAGGCGTTACAAACATCTATGGTTTACTTTGTAATGCAGCACTATTTTGAATGCACCGTTTTACGCACGTTAGGACGTCTTGACAAGCTGTTCTACCCTTTCTATGTGAAAGAAGACAGAGCGTATGCACGACAGCTTTTCATTGACTATTTCCATGAATTTAACAGCAAAAAAGTAGTTGCTAACACACCATTTACATTAGGCGGAACCGATATTGAAGGTAACTGCCTTATAAATGAGCTTTCTTACGAATTATTGGATATCTACAGAAACTCACACCTCCCCGATATGAAGTTTCATCTCCTTTACTCAAATAATACTCCTACAGATATTATTGAACAAGCACTGTGTGCAGCTCGGGAAGGCAATAATAGTATTGTTTTCATGTCAGACAGTAAAATAATTGAATCTTTGAAAAAAATCGGAGCAGAGCACAAGGATGCTGTTAATTATCATATAGTAGGCTGTTATGAATGCGGAAGCGTCGACGAGCTTACCTGTTCATGCAATGCAAGAGTAAACCTACCTAAAGCTCTTGAGCTTGCACTTAACAACGGACGTGATATGCTAACAGATAAACTTATAGGTATTGAATGCAAATCACAATACAACACTTTTGAAGAATTATATTCTCAGTTTTTGCTTCAAGTTCGTTATCTCAGCCAATGTGCAATAAAAGTTACAGATATTTATGAAGCGAACTACAGGTACATTCATTCGGCACCGGTATTATCAGCTGCATATACATCTGCAATGAATAACGGCGGTGACTTATACTGCGACTATTCGGCAAAATACAACAACTCATCAGTAAATGCATTAGGTCTGGGAACAACGGTAGACTCTTTGGTTGCAATAAAGAAGCTTGTTTTTGAAGATAAAACAATTTCTCTTAATGAACTTACAGATATTTTAAAATCTAACTGGGAAGGCAATGAACAACTAAGACTTACCATAAAAAACAAATTCCCTAAATTCGGCACAGGCGATAAAAAGGTAGATATATTTGCAAAGGAGATAACAGATATCCTGGCAGATGAGATAAATGGAAAGCCTAATGTTAAGGGTGGAGTATACCGCCTCGGCTTATTCTCGATTGATTGGCGTTGGCAGTTCGGCGAGAAAACTGCTGCATCTGCTGACGGAAGACTTGCAGGCGAAACAATTTCACAAAACTCCTCTGCTTCGTTTGGAGCGGACAAAGAAGGTGCAACAGCACATCTTTTATCTGTTGCGTCTATCGATGCCTCAAACACACCTAATGCAACAATTGTAGATATAGATCTTCATTCATCGGCAGTTAAGGGTGAAAATGGTCTAAAAACCTTACTTGCATCCCTTAAAACCTACTTTGAGCTTGGAGGTTTTGCGGTGCATTATAACATACTTGATACAGATGTACTTAAAGATGCGAAATTAAATCCCGAAAAATATCCTAATCTACAAGTAAGGCTCTGTGGTTGGAATGTCCTATTCTCCTCACTGAGCGAAAAGGAAAAGGATGAGTTTATAGCGAGGTCAATCAAATGAGGGGGTTAATATCAGGAATAAAGCGAATGGAAATTCACGATGGGGATGGAATGAGGACCACTGTATTTTTTAAAGGGTGTCCCCTAAAATGCATTTGGTGTCATAATCCTGAGAGCATATCCTTTCAGAAGCAGACCGCATTTTTTAAAGAAAAATGTATAAACTGCGGATTATGCAAAAACGAAAGAAACGAAAAAACATCCATTTACTGTCCTACTAATGCCATAGTTACATTCGGAGAAGAATACGATGTGGACACTCTTACTGAAATTCTTTCACAAGACATAGCTTTTTTTGAAAACAGCGGCGGTGGTGTTACATTATCCGGAGGAGAATGTCTTGCTCAGCCGGAATTTGCCATTGCACTCGCAAAAAAGCTCTCAGAAAAAGGAGTAAGCGTATATATAGATACATGTGGATTTGCAAAAAGAGATGTTTTTGAAAGGATAATTCCATATACCGATAAATTCTTATATGATTTAAAGGCGATTGATGCTGATGTACATAAAAAATGCACAGGACAGGATAATACAATAATACTTGAAAATCTTAAGTTTTTGTCGGATAAGGGATGCAAAATCGAAATAAGATATCCGTTAATAAAAGGTTATAACGACACAGAATGTGAAAAAATAGGACATTTTCTCAAAGATTTGAGAGGTATTACTAAAGTAAAAGTATTACAATATCATTCTTTTGCAGGTTCAAGATATGAAGCGCTGGGAATGGAAAACACGCTCCCCAAAACCGAGACCACATATGAAGATGTACAAAATGCAACAGACATTCTAAAAAGCTATGGGCTGAATGCAATTAATGGAATTGATGAAGACTAACCATAAAAATGTTATAAATCATCACTTTTTTTCTAAGAATATTGTTTTTCACACTCTTAATCATCAAGTCATAAATCATTACTTTGATTTATGACTTGTTTTTTGATTAATGACAGTGTATAATAGTTTGCTAAAGCCTTTAAAATTCAGGCTTTGGAAATGTTTGTTTGAAACAGTAGCTTCGGTGAAGCACTTGACAGATTACAGGCTAAGGCTTGTGAGAAGAATAAGTTTTATATGAGCAAATAAGTTTAAAGGGCGAGTCTTATTAAGTCCACAGAAAATCGAGGCTCGCCTTTTTTTAACATCTGAAAATCAAAGAATTTGTTCGTTTTTTGTATTCAAATCAAAGTTCTTCAAAAATTCTTTCGAGTTTATTTTAAGCTATTTTTAATTTTTTTACGCCTGATGATTACTTATCGTTTTATTACAACTTTTTCTAAAAAAGGGGTCCGCCTCACTTATTTAGTGAAACAGCCCCATTTTTCATGCAAAATTGATTTATAAATTCTGACAATTATCATAACAAACTAATCATTACTGTTTGTTTTATTCGCTCTGTATGCAGTAGGTGTCTTTCCTGTTTTTGATTTGAACTTCCGGTTAAAATTATTTATATCGTTATATCCTGACATCTTTGCAATTTCCTTAATGGGGAATTCAGTATCAAACAACAGCTTCTTAGCATGAGCTATACGCATTTCGTCTATATAGGCGAAAAGGGTTATTCCCATGCTGTCTTTGAAATACTGCCTCAGATATGAGTTTGATATTCCAAGTTGCTCCGCAACAGAGGATATGGAAATCCCGCTGTTGGTATATTCACTGTTTACAATTCTGAGAATATCATTTTTGAGCTTTGAGTTCTTACCCTTAGCATCAAAGAACTTATCTGTAAGCAATATAATGTTTTCAAACGCAGAATCAACCGTCTTTGGTATTGTTGTAAGCTCTGCTTTTATTTCGTTGTCACTTAAATACTGAGCGAAGCAGTGTATGATATTAATATATGCAAGTCTGAAAACGTCGGGAGAAAAGCTCTCCTGGATTGTTTGCTTCATACTCATCAGATTAGACATTACTGCATTATAATCGCCCGCCATAAGGTTGTTATAAAATTCAAAGAAGCAGTTAAAGAATTCCGAATCAATATTTACATACTGCTTATCAAAAAGCTCCATATCTATTATTGAATCATAACCATACATTACACGGTAACCCGTTGCACATATAACTGAATAAACAATCTCTGCAGCATCACTAATATTATAGAATGTACGGCTTAGCGTACAGGTTACTGTTACACCCAAATTAACTCTGATTTTTTCCTGTGCACGACTTATCATTTTTTTAAGACCGTCACGTTCCGCCTCACGAGTTCCGTCAATTGCAATCACTGTTACATAAAAGCCTTGTCCCGGTAATCCGTCGACAAATGCCGGCATACAGATACTATTCTTTACACATCTGCATAATTCCGCCGCCGCATCAACAGTGCTTTTAAGCGAACGGAACTTTTCGTAATCGTCAATTTCAAGAATACCCATAATATAGCCGTCGGCATCAGCCGGCAAGCCTAATTCCGACGCCAGAGTTTCTGCTCCAGGCTTGCTCTTATCCCCTGTAAGAAGGACTGCAAGAGGATCGCGGTTTTTATCTTTTAGTTCTTCAATATTTTCCATTAACATTTCATTTTTTCTGTTCATTTCAGTAAATATTCGTTGCATAATCGAAAATTCATTTTCTTCACTGTGAAATTCTTTTGGAAAAATGTTCATAATTTCTTTAAAGGGTTTATATGAATGATGTGCTGCAACAAAAGCAGCTGCAATACCTATCAAAATCAGCAAAACAGTTATACACATCAACACTATAAATCCCGTGGTGCCAAAATATCCGCCAAATACACTCTCGTCTACAAACAACGAATAATTCCAGTCAAACATAGACGATTTACTTGTATATAGCTTTTTGTCTGCAGGTACCTTATCCATATATTTAGCGGGGTCTTTTAAAATATCAGCGTCTGCCATGAGCAGTTCACCCTCAGGCGAGACAATCATAACATTGGCTGTTCCTTCTGCAAAGGCGCCTGTAAACTGATTTACAATTTTATCATTGTAAATCAAGAACATTACAGCATCATATCTACCATTGGTTACAAACAAAATCTCCGGTATTATAAGAATATTAACCTCACTCTTATAGGTCATAGTACCGCCTGAAACAGATTGAATAAGTAGAGGTGCTGAGATATTGCTTATATTTTCAGCAAGCCACTGATGTGTAATTTTGTCAAATCCATAATAATTATCAAAATACTTATAATCAATCAACCCTGTTGCACAATAATAAGTAACTTCTGAACTTTTTGACATATCAGGAATCATAACAATATCCAGAAAATCACTGTTTCCTGTCATATACCCACGCAAAACTTTCCTTAATTCGGCAGGATAAACCGCAGAGTTTAAAGGAATACTGTCAAGCGTACCGTTTTCATTGGTTAAAAGTTTACTTGCAATTCGTACACATTCTTCAAAATCGCCATCAAGCGCCTCTTTTGACGCAGTAAAACGGTTAACATTTGAAGCATCTACATTATCATTATACTGACTTCGGGCGAGAAAAAAGAATAAAAAAGACGCAGATATGCTCATAGCTAAAATTATAGCTGTGTAAGTAATAAAGTATTTATACAAAACACTATTCTTTTTCATTCTTTTCACCCCTTTGAAGATATTTGTTTTATATTATTATAAACATTTTTCCCAAAAAAATCAACCTTTTATCGAACCTATCATTATACCCTTTACAAAGAACTTCTGTACAAAGGGATACGCAATTAGTGCAGGTGCACTGGCTACTATAATGGTTGAATACTTCAAGCTGTCTGCCAGACGAAGCTGACGAGCTACCTGATCCGGCGAAACTCCCGCATCATCTACGTTTTGAGAAGCAAGGAGTATTTCACGAAGTATAAGCTGTAGAGGGAATTTGCCTCTGTCTGAGAGGTAAATCATAGCATTGAAGTATGAGTTCCAATGGTCAACACCATAATAAAGAGCCATTACCGCAATAATTGCTTTTGAAAGGGGCAAACCTATCTTTATAAGGAATCCTGTGTGTGTGGTTCCGTCCAGAAATGCCGCTTCTTTTAGCTCACCCATAATATTTGCCTGCAAAAATGTTCTTGTTATAATAAAATTCTGAACATTTACGGCGATTGGCAAAACAATTGACCATACTGTATCGAGCATTCCCAATCCCTTTACCAGAAGGAAAGTAGGAATAAGACCACCGCCAAAGAACATTGTGAAGGTTATAAGCTTCATTATTACATTTCTCGGCATGAATTCTTTACATGAAAGTACATATGCTCCAAGGAATGTAAAGAATAGATTTACAAGAACTCCAAATACAGTGTAGAAAATACTATTTAAATATCCAATCCAAATCTCGGTATTTTTTAATATTTCCTGATAACCCTCAAGGGAAAATCCCACAGGCAAAAGTTTTACCTGGCCTCCCCATACAGCAGTAGGGTCGCTGAATGAAGCAATTATGATAAAGTACAAGGGATATGCGAATATTACGAACAGAAGCAGGGAAAGTGTAATAGTTACAGCATCAAATGCTTTATCTGCACGAATTTGCTTTATTTTACTTTTATTTGTTTCTAATTTCATTTCCCACACCTCCTACCAAAGACTTGTTTCATTAACCTTACGTGAAATAAAATTCACTGATGTGAGAAGAATAAGGTTAATAACCGAATTGAACATACCTATTGCTGTAGAATAACTGTAATCCTGATTCAAAAGACCTATCTGATAGGAATAGGTAGAAATAACCTGTGAGCCTGAAAGGTTAAGGTCGTTCTGAAGCATAAGGATATCCTCATATCCAAGATTTAAAATTTGTCCGCATCTGAGAATGAGCATAATTACAATTGTGGGCAAAATACTTGGCAAATCAACATACCAGATTTTCTGAAGTCTTGATGCTCCATCTACATCTGCTGCTTCATAAAGAGCAAGGTCAACAGAGCTGAGTGCTGCTATATACATAACACTTCCCCAACCTGCTTCTTTCCACATACGGCTTAAAACATATACCCACTTAAACATTGGTGCTTCACTCATAAACTGAACTCTCTCACCGCCTATAGCCGCAACAATCTCGTTTATAATTCCCCGCTCTGATGTAAAGGTAAGAATAATACCAGCCATACAAACTGAGGATATAAAATGGGGTGCATAGGACAGTGTCTGCAAGCTCTTTTTTAACACATTGCTCCTGAGTGAATTCATTACAAGAGCAAGAATAATGGGCAAAGGAAATCCAAGAACAAGATTTAACAAGCTTATTGAAAAGGTGTTAAAAAGAGCAGATTTAAACTGATATGATTTAAAGAATCTTATAAAATTATCAAATCCAACCCAGTCTGCTTCAAGATATCCCATACCGGGATAATAATCACGAAATGCAATTTGTATTCCATACATAGGTCCGTACTTAAATATTGCAAAGTACAAAATAACCGGCAATATAAGCAAATAAAGTTCCCAGTGCTGTCTAATATTTCTGATAAGCGCCGGTTCTTTTCTATTTTTCATAAATACCTTCCTTCCTGTTGTGTGGGGCTGCAAGATTGCAGCCCCAATAAAATTTGAGCGATTATGAAAGCTTATCAAATGCTTCCTGGTATATTTCCACCATTCTGTCTATATTCATGCGCTTACATGTAGCTACATATTCATCCCATGATGATTCTAAGTCTACTTCGCCTGTAATAACCTGTGCAACATATTGCTTTACATACTGGTCTGTATCTACAGCAATCGCTGCAATTTCTTTCTCAAATGCAGGGTCGATATAAGCATCAGGTGTAGGACGTCTCAAATATTCGCCATAGTTTTCAACGATCCATATGCGCTGCTTATTAACTCCAACTTCTACACCTTCGCCAACCTGGAACCACTCACGTGGGAATTTACAAGGAAGCTGCAAGCCGGCAACAAGAGAATGCTTTTCTCTTACCTCAGTAGCATTTTTTCCGCCATCTGTAATCCAGTTCCATGTTCCGTCTTCAGACCATTCATGACTCACACCTTCAATACCCATCCAGGCAAGCTTTGCGCCCTCATCTGAATAGAGGTAATCTACCCAACGGATAGCAATTTCAGGATGCTCACATGACTTAGTTATAGCGAAATTACCCAGTGTACAAAGCTGACGGCTAATCCACATCTTTTCAGTTGCACCGGGCTTTGACAGGATAGGTGTGGGAACCATATCGTCGCCTCTTTCATCACCTACAACAACATAACCTGCAGCAGATACGCTTGAACCGATTATATTCTCTTCTCCGGAACCCTTAGCAAGAACCTGCTGCGAATTCTGAACAAATACATCCTTATCCATCAAGCCTTCCGAATAGAGCTTGCTGAAGTATGCAAGTGCTTCTTTAAACTCAGGCTGTATAGCTGCAAATTCAACAGTATCGCCATCGGAGAATGTAAAATGGTTTGATGGTTCTGCCATAATTCCGAATAATGCGAATGTAGCATAGAAGTCATCAAGGTTTCTCGGACAGAAAGGAATTTCGTCTGCCTTGCCATTGCCGTTGGGGTCCTGCTCCTTAAATGCTTTAAGAACATTATAAAAATCCTCTGTTGTTTCAGGCATTTCGAGTCCAAGCTTATCGAGCCAAGGCTGATAAATCATCATAAACTCAGGAGTTATCATCTGACCGTCTAAGTTTGCCTGAAAGTAAGGAAGTGTTGCAATTTCCCCTGTGGGAAGCATAACAGTATTTCTGAACTCCTCGTTTTCTTCAAGAAGTTTTTTGATATTTGGTGCATACTTTTCAATATAAGGCTTAAGGTCAATAAGGTTGCCAAGCTTCATTTGCTGCTGCTGAACTGTTCTGTTAAGAACACAACCGATAAACAAGTCGGGTAATTCTCCTCCGGCAAGAGTTACTGAAAACTTTTCACTGAATGAGCTTTCGTCTACTGCATTGATATCCAGCTTAACATTTGTGAGCTTTTCAAGCTCCTGAACAGCTATATTGTCTTCAAATGCACTTGTGTGTCCGTTAAAAAATCTTGTCATAGCAGTAAGGGTATAAGGTTCATTAACAACAGGGTATCCTGTTTCATTGAATCCCTCAACAGGGGCGATTTCAAGTCCTCCATCCTTATCTCCGCAGCCTGCAAGCATCGGAATAGCCATAGATGCTGCTAAAAGACACGCTAAAATTCTTTTTGTTTTCATTTTTCATTCTCCTTTATTATAATATTTTTACAGGCAATATACTACCTGTTATTTATTAGTTAACACGTACCATCACTGCAGTAACAGAGCTGTTTCTGGTTATAACATACACCTTTGCATCGGGATTTACAGTTCTGATATAAGTACCAAGCTCACCTGCAGATATAGTTTTCACCTTTTCTTCATCCATATCGCAAAGCATTACAGGTGCTGTTCCGAGATAGAAAGTTATTTTCTTACTCTCGTCTGCGTTACTAAGAACTGCATGTGTTTCATCTGAATATGCAAGATAGCCACAAGCAATTTTGAGTGCTTCATAATAGGAAGAGCCTGCCGTGGTAACTCCGTTAGTAATTCCTGTCGTGGAGCTGTACGCAAAAAGATCAGTATAATCGTTTTCAAAGTCTACTGTTTTTTCTGCATACACAAGTCTTCCATTCTTTTCTCTGATACGAACCACATCGCCAAAACCAATTACCGATGTGTTTATCACACCGTCTTTATCAGTGAGAAGAGAAGCAGCGCTCCCGTTCTGACGAAGTCCTGTGAGTTTTTGAACCACTTCGCCATTGCTATCGAGACCCACTGAAACTGACTCTACAAACATGAAGCTGGCATGAGCGTTTCCTATACCTACACCATCGTCATGATTACGGACTATAACCTCGGCAATACCCGCATCATTTACGTTAAACGCATCGAGATTTTGGTAGGTTGATTCGTTTGAGAACCAAGTCATTCCGCCGACCGAATAATACATTTCATCTGTAAATTTGGAAGGAGATGAGGGAATTGTGAACACTATTGTATCATTCGTTCCGCCAAGGAGGGTTTGGTTTCCGTTGTAAAACAATTTCGGAGTTGAGGCATATTTTGCATCATTAATTCCGGAAACCACACTCAGTGTATCGTCAGTTTCGTTGGATCCTTTTACAGTTGTGTCGATTTTCTTAAGTACATTTTCCTCTGCCTGATAGCGTATAAGCTGGCGGCTCATCCATGCATTGTCTGCCGGAGTGAGAGCTGCTACCTTTTTGCTAGCTCCGTCTACAATTACTCTTTCTTGTACTTCAAACCGTTCAAATTTATTGTCTGTTGTATATATCTTAAAATAAATCTTTCCGTCATCGTCACCTACGTTTGCAGAAATTATGTAGCCATATTTCCATCCGTTTGAGGATGCTGTAGTGATATGCGCAATCTTACCCTCTGCATCAAGATGGAATACTGCTTCAAGACCTGTGTAAGGTTCAATCTTATCGGTATGTACAATATTTTCAAAATCCTTTGACATATAGTAAGCTGTATCACCAACTGTCAGTCTTTTACTACCGTTTATGGTTTCCATAGCCTTAACTGTACCGGAAAACGTATTTTTAACTATCTGTACACGGATAACCTCCCCGTTTTTGCTCTTCTGTACAGACAAAACATCATCTTTATATATGTAGTTTATATCTGTGAGAGTGCCGGAGGAACCGATAATCTGTACCTGTTCACTATCCACATCAAGGTCGAGAGTTCTTCCGTAGAAGTCAAACACCTTAAGAGTATCAGCATCTACAGTTTTAACAACATAGGTTTCATACTCGTTTATAAAAATTACATCATATACTCCGTCGTTATCATTATCGAGGAGTATAACCTCACCTGAGTCAATGGAAATATCGGCAAGGGTAAAGCCGAGATATGCACTGCCGTTATAAATCACGTCACAATCCTCTGCCTTAACTCTCTTTTGCTTGCCGTCGGCTGTATAGTAGCTTATTTCGATTTTTGAAGGATAAGCTCCCGTTGCTGTTATTTCACTGCCGGAGGAAAGACGAAGCACGTTGTTTTTCTTCTTTGCAGGAACTACTGCAAGTGCCTTGTAGCCGGTTTCTTCCACACAGTATGCATCAACGTAGTAACCAAGATATTCCTTTGCATTTGTGTTACCGGCATCGATATAGTCTGTACCGATTTTCACTTCATTGAGTGAGATACCGGCAGGCGCTGTAAGGCTTGTAGCACTGTTTGCATTTATAATACCGCTGACCTTTGAAACACCCAAAGATTCTTTAAAGAGTGTTTTACCGCCTGTAGGTCCGAGAATTGAATTTCCGTCACGGTAGGTTATTTCCGCAGTTTTTGTGTTGCCGGCGCGGACTAAAAGCGTTGCCGCCATACCGCGGGTTACATATCCCTCACCTGCAATTTTGTCGGCGGGGTCTATAAGGTCGAGGCTCGAGGCTACTGTTATGTAGCCTGTGGGCCAGCCATTTTGCATAAGTGCATTCTGCTCATAACCAAGTGCAACAACGAGCATCTTGAGAGCTTCGTTGTAGGTGATGGCTGAGTCACACTTAAACTCACCATTGCCATAGCCTGAAACAATACCTGCTGAAACAAGATAAGAAAGCGCTTCCTCAGGGGTTTCCGGAGTGTAGCCTATAGTGCGTGCAGTCATAAGGAAAAAGTCGCCTCTTGTTATATAGCTTTCGGGGCGATAGCTCTCGCCTGAATCTACAATTCCAAGACCATCTAAAACTCTTATATCGTACTCACTCTGAATACCTGCAATATCGTTGAACGCCGCATAAGCCGGGGCAACTGATAAAATAACACATAAAGCCAGTATTATTGATACTAATTTATTTTTCATAGCTGTCACCCCTCTGTTATCTGCATCAGACGGTCAAGTACAACTGCCGCCTGTGCTCTTGTTGAAAAATCCTTTGGCATAAAGCTGCCATCGGGCATACCGGTAATAATTCCGGCATTACCAAAGGCAATTGCCGCTTCCTTTGCATAGTCTGATATATCTGACACATCAGTATAGTTAGCTGTTGCTGTTTGGGGCAAAGTGCGCTGTGCTGTTCTGACAGCTCTTGCCGCTATTGCAACCATATCCTCACGTGTTACGTATTCCCCTGCGCCGAAGCTGCCGTTGTCCTTACCTGTCACTATGCCAAGCTCATTTGCTGAGATTACGTATGTATAGTACCAGTCAGACTGTGATACATCAGAAAACTGTGCACTTCCTCCATTAACAGGAAGATCAAGAGCAAGGAGTATCATTTTAACAAACTGCTCACGTGTAACAAGGTTGTTTGGTGAAAATTTGTTATTGCCTGTGCCTGACACAATACCTTCTTTTGCAAGACGTACTATACTATCCTCTGCCCATGAAACAGAATCCAGGTCAGAGAATACCTTTGACAGAGGATCATCTGTTTTTTCTACTACCAAGCCACCGCCTGCAAGATTACCGCTGCTACCGGGGCCGCTCACACCCGGACTGCTTGGGCCGGGTCTGCTGCCGTCAACACTTGACTGTGGGGGCTGATAATTCGCAACCGCACTTATAAAGGTTGATTTAAAAGCATCAAGACTTGTATAAGTGCCTACAATATTTTTGTTAATCTCAGAGCTGTATGTGGTGTATTTACCTGCAAGTGTGAGATTAAGTACATCATTATAGCTTCCAAGTACAGATGTAATAGTTTCAAGAGTTGCACTATTGATAGCATCAAGAGCATCAAGGTATCTTGTATAAATAGTAACCGTAGCATCAAAGTCATCCTGAAAATCCGCTACATCAACCCATCCGCCTGATGGCTTTTTGCCAAACAAGGTCTGACAAAAGGCTGATTTGTGATTTGTGTATTCGGGACAAGTAATTGAAACTCCCAGTATGTCTGCATTTTTAACGCCTGCAGCATATTCAGCAATCAGCTTTGCGTCCATATTAGCTGCTGTTGCACCATTTACTGCTGCAAGAGCATCGCCACACTCTGTAGCATTAGGATAGTATATCTTCAATCCGCTATCTACTGCACTTGTGCTTCCGCTTTCTGTAAGGAGAGTAAACCAACCCTCCACATAAGATAGGTCTCCAACAGGTCTCATTTGAAGAACCTTAGAGAAAGCACCGGTTCCATCCGCTGTTGCAGAAACAATGTGAATTGCATAATCTCCGAGGTTTAATGGAGAAAGGGTTGCCCCATTCAAAGGCTTTAAAAGCATAAGGGGCACATCTGCACCTGCTTCTGCTGTTCCTGTAATGGTGATTTTATTATTTGCAGAATCGACCTTAGCCTTGATTGCAGCTTCTGCCGAAGCAGAAGCCGCTGTCATACATAATATGAGTATTAAGCTGTATATTAATTTTTTCATGTCATACCTCCTTAATTACTCTTGCGGACAATCTTAGCCGCAATATCTCTTGTGAATGTAGGAACCTCAACAGTCGGAGCTACACCGCCCGATACTGTTATCTCCTGTTTTGAAACCTCTCCGCTCTTATAGGTATCCCACCAGATAAGATCGTAAGTGCCGTCGGTAAGTCCTGTAAGGTCGACCGTCGCACCTGTTATTACAGGAGGCTCATAGTCGTTATAGCAGCTCTTGGAGTAAACAAGTTCAGTGTCACGAACAAAAATCATAGCATTGTCTTTGCCCACTGCTCCCTCTGCTACAACAAGTGGAGCGACATCCTCAAATGCTACCCAACCAAGCCAAGCCCTACCGCTTACACATTTTATAGTAATGGTATGCTCGCCTGCGGATACAGTAACAGGGAATTCCTTTACATAAAATTCTGAAGGAATCCAATCTGCCACCATCTGCTCAGTACCATCTATTGATACACTCACCTGACCGAGATTTCCGGCTTGAACATATATAGGCTCACCTACCAAAGCAAGCTTGAACTTAGTTGATTTTGGAAGATTTACCTTAAATGTGTATTCCGGCATTGAGCTTGTGATCATTGATTCATAAATTATATCGTCAGGATCACGTACAATATTATTAGCAAAGTCATATTCATACTCTGACTTTATAGGAACCTCGCCAAGAGCGGCATCATTATATTGTTCCTGCATATAGTAGCCGGCAGGAATTGTAAAATCGCCCTTTTCCGCTGAGGTGGTTTTGAAGTTTACGAGCTTCATATCTTCATCAGGCCAGTTGAAGTCCTTAAGGAAGTCTGTGAGAGGCTTATATAAGTTCCAATGCTCATGCACCCAGCCCCATGAATTATTACCGTCATTACCCCACCAGAACCATGCAGGAGTTGTACCTGCGTTTCCGGCAGCGACGGAGCTCCAGATGATTTCGTGCGTGGAGCGACCTTCAGGATCCATCTCCACGAGCCCTGTTTCAGCTCTTGGAGACATTTCTTCTATAATATGAGGTATATTATATAGCTTCCTGTTTACAGCTGCATTAGCTCTTATCATAAGTGCAGGCTGAATAGTATTATAGCTGTGAACAGCTGAGAAGTCCTGCATTTCGTTGCTATCGAGAACATATTCTCCCGATAATGAAACAGATCCGCTACCTGCAATATGGTCATAAGGGTCAATTTCAGCAACAAAAGCAAACATCTCATCGTGCCAAGCATCTACACTTTCAATTTCTTCGCGCCAACCGGTTATTCCCTCTCCTTCGTTGAAGAACTCCCAAAGAAGAACATTATCGTATGCCGAATAGCGTGCAATTATATATCTGAGCAAGCTCTTATACGCTTGTATACATTCCTCGTTTGAGAAAAATTCAGCGCCGAAGTCCAGCGGTCCACCGGTAATTGAGGGGTACTGGCTTCGTGTCTGGAGCCAGTTTCCATTTTTAAGTCTGTGCTGTGACTTAATAGCAGGAAGAATCGTTACGTCCTTCTGACGTGCCAGAGCAAACATATAGTCGAGCCTTTGAGCATGGAAACTATTAAATCTGCCAAGTCCTGTCTGATAGTCCTCCATATTCTTGTCTTCTTCTGACTGGAACCATGGTCTTATAACATTAATTCCGTTGTTTTCGGCATATTTTTCAAGATAGTCCTCGTATACTTCGTAGCCGCCCTCGCCCGAACCAATAATCGGGCTCTTAAGGTTTATGCCAACTGCATTGAAAACATCGCCGTTTTCATATACAAAACGAGGGTTATTTTCATCACGCTTGATAAATCCGGGACGTCCTGTGTCTATAGCAGTGATTTTGCCATTGCCGAGAGATGTAACATTTCCATCATGGGTAACTTTTATTTCATACTTCCACTCACCTGCCATGGTAGGTGCAAAGCGGAATTTCCAATAGGTTGCATTATCCTGCGAAAATTCGTCAGGAATACGTCTCGGGTCATACTGATAATCACTGTACATGTCATAGTAGCCGGGAAGTACAAGTGTGCTTCCGTCGGGAGCGGTGAATACTGCGTCAGCTGTCACTTCATTATAGTCATAAGGATTGGTATATGCCGCACCTTTTGGGTCTTCAACTGACATTCTCACAATGTCGTATGTTCCGGCAACATCTGCTGAAACGAACACTGCACCATTTTTAGCAGTTCCGCCTATCCAGTCAGCTACCCGGTTTATAATTTCGTTTGCTTCAGTATCTGTGATTGTAGCCTGAGGATTGAAATATCCGCCATAAGCTGCAGTCATAATTCCCGCATTTGCCACAAAGCTTGCAGCCTCCTGCATACCTGCCGAAAACTGTACTGCATCTGCAAAGTTTACAGTGGGAATAATACGATCTGTCTGCTTATCGAGATAATCGCAGGCACGTTTAAGCATTACAGCCACGTGCTCACGTGTTATATAATTGGAAGGATTGAAATATCCCACACCATTTCCTGAAACGATGCCTGTTTCTTCTGCTGCCATAACGCTGTTATGCCATGGTGCACCTGTACCAACATCGTGGAAAGCTGTCTGTGAATTGAGCACACTCTTAAGCTCCAGCTTTTCTACTAACATATCTACAAACTCAGCACGTGTCATTGCATTGCCTGTAAGCACCTCTACAGATGCCGGTTCGTCTGCAAAGACTGATATGCTCTCAAGAAGAACGCTTTCGCCGGGAAGTCCCCAATCATACTGGTCAACTGCAATCTGGTCGGCAGGAGACAAGCCTATACGGGCGATTGTACCCTCCCATTTATCACAGTCGGACATATCAAGGATAATCTCTTGCAATCCCTCTGCCTTGGGCCATTTCACAGTATACATAATTCTATTGCCGTCTTCCGGCTTATCTGCAGTCCAAAAGGCTATTCTAAAGGTGTCGCTATGGGTGAGGTTCTGAGCCTTAATGCTGATATATTTATATTTTTCAGCGTCAATATTATAATTTGTATAACGCTCAGTGAACATATTACCGTTCTTAAGAGTGCAGTCAAGACGTGTGATACCGTCCTGATACTCAGGCTTTATGGGATAAAATGCTGTTCCATTATTATTGCCAAC
Source organism: Clostridia bacterium (assembly GCA_045649825.1). Taxonomy (GTDB): domain Bacteria; phylum Bacillota; class Clostridia; order UBA1381; family UBA1381; genus RGIG9115. The sequence goes on along the minus strand of JAZRQO010000022.1, from coordinate 99,779 downwards.
TTGCACTCTCCAGCCGGCAAGAAGACCGGGTGTAGAGGGTGAACAATGAAAGTCCCAGATTTGTGCTACGTCCTTGCCCTCTGACGTAATGCCAACAGGGTTAACAACTACAGGTCCATCACCGGCTGTAGCCGCATAGCTTTCATAAGGTACTATTTCAAAATCGTCTACATACATAGCAGCGGACAGGTTTTCCATATTTAAATACAAGGTATTACCTGTTTTGCCATGAGTTGCAGTTAAGCCTGCGTCTCCTGTCGGAGGAGCCGTTACAACTCCGCTTATCTGATTCCATGTATTTGCTGTGAGTGTAGGCTTAGACGTTCTATTATTGCTGCTTCCGCCAAAGATTAATTCTCCCCTTAAGCCTGACTGTGTGGGATATACCCATACAGATATGAAGTACTGCTTACCCTGGGTCAAGCCATACACAGCTGCACGGGGGCCGCCTCCTGATGTTACCTCAACAGAATTTACGCCTGTATGAGCCTGTGCATTGCTAATCTTAGCAGTACCACGAGAGATCCAATTAACATCGCCGAATGCATTATTTCCAAGAGCTGTGCCGCTTACGGGTCTTGATTCAAAACCAGGGTCATTTGCTGCAATCAAATTGTCTGACGCACCGAGGGTTTCTGCTACCAGTGGTACTTCAAAAAGTGAAACTGCGTCGAGATAAAATTCACCATGGCTTTCGATTGATATGCACGGCTTTTGGTTTGATGCTGCATATACGAAGCTTTCGTTCACAAGAGTCCAGTCTGCTGCTGCTTCGCCCTCATATAATACAGCTCCGCCATCGGTATACACGCTGATGGCATCACCTTTATACCACATATTAAGATTGTATTCCTTAGCATTTATCATATCTGCATCAGCAGTAACAACAGCCGCTCCGTCAACAGGAGTTACCTGCATAGCATAATTTCCAGAAACTACGCCCTTTACCTGTTTAAGCTCAGCATTTTCGGCTTTATAGCCTGTTATTCCCTTTTCAAAGTCTGAATTGGATATAAGGTTGATTTTTGTTTTATCTGCCTCAGCTGTATTTACAAGCTCAGGATTTGTGGGGGTCTTAGGGTCATCTGTAGAAGAAGGTGCAGAAACCCCTGTCTGAGCTTCGCCAGCTGCAGAGCCTTCCCATACTTCAAAGTCATCAAAATACAAATCTGTAAGAGATGTCATTTTGCTGAGGATTTTAATTTTGGTGAACGGCTCTTCCGCTTTCAATGTAAAGGTTTGCTGAACGTGAGTCCATTCCTCACCTACAGGTACTGTACAGATGTTGATGGGCCACTTGGTCCCATCAGCTCTGTATGGTTCAACAAACACTGTGAGGTCATCTGTTCCCTTGGCAGTTTTTACCCACATAGAAACTGTGTAGGTCTTGCCGTTTTGAAGATTCAAAAACTGCTGGGGTGTTGCGTAGTCTTGCTTTCTTCCTGTAACAGCCAGACAAGTGCGACCTGAAACCTTATCCTTACCTGTAACAAACCAAGCACTTGCCTCTACAACGTTCCAGTTACCTGTGCCCGTTTCAAAGCCGCTGTTTTGCAAAAGGTTTGCGGCTTGCACGTGAGGCACAACTAACAGACTCAGGATAATAGCAACAGTTATAATAGATGAAATAAATTTTTTAGTCATTTGAAGCCTCCTTATCATTCAGCTACCCGCAGTACCTCTGGGCTTGCCATATAGGAAATATTATTTGCAGCCGTCCAGATATGTACTGACACACTGTGTGCATTTGCGTCAACAGTGAGAGATTTTGTGAGAGGTGCAGATGTATCGCCTGCAAGACTTTCTCCAAACTCAGTGGCTACAACATCGATTAGGTATCCTGCTGCATTGTAAACCGTAACAATCATAACCGGTTTTGCAACAGGCTGTGAACCGTCGTTTGTAACTGTTGCTGCAATGTCTACCGTGCCCACTGTTAAAGCGGTAAGCGGTGCGCCGCCGCGTGTAAACGCTGCGTTTTGAGTCACAGTGAGGCAACCGCCGGTTGTAAACCCAATGGATACGTTAGCTACTGTTTCGCCAAACTGGTCTGTAAGTCCTGACGCTGTAACTGTATATGGTGTGTACTCATCAAGAATTGAATTTAATGTAAGAACAACAGTTTTCTTATCTGCCTGAAGTGCAGCACCTGTTACTGTCATACCGCTTACTGTAAATTTATCAACAAGAGTCTGACTTTCGTCGAGAGTATTGCTGAAGGTTAGCGAAATAGTTTCTCTAAGGCTCACTGCTGATGCCTCATTAGCAGGAGTAGAGCTTGTAAGTGTAGTAGGTGCATAGGGTGTCATGAAGAAATCATCAACATATATATCTTCAGTACGTTCTCCTGTGTTTACATAGAGTCTGTAGTCATAGTTGGTTGTTGAAACGTCAGGTGCGGGAACTGTAACTATGCCTGATAGCTGTTTCCATTCATTCGCTGTTAAATTTACATTTGTTGTTTTAGCACTGGATGCACCCTGCAAGTACAACTGTGCGGTCTGTCCGTCCTGAGCCGTGCGTACCCATGCTGAAACATAGTATTGGTCGCCCTCAGTCAGATTAGTAAACTTTGCCTGAGGACCGCTCCATGTATTGTGAGTGGTGGATTTAGCTGAATATGAGCTGTCATGTCCTTCGCCCTCAGCTCGCTCAACGGTTCCGCTCAAATTCCATTTAGCTGTACTGATTGCTCCGTTTTCAAAGCCTGCATCATATGAACCGAGCATATTACGCACAGCACCCGGAGTTGCAGATGATGTTGTAAAGGTTACTTTTGAATCTTCAAGTCTGTCGTAGTTTGCATCAAATACACCCTTTATATTAATAGTGTAATCGGTGAAATCATCAAGCATACCAAGGTCCACTGTGTATGTAATGTTGTCCGAAGTCAGTATATCACCTGTTATTGCTCCGCCGTTAATTGTAAGATTAGCAGCACTTAAGTTTACCTCATCAGAAAATACAAGGGTTAAATCAGAATCAACAGCTGCATCAGTAACACCATTGAGAGGTGAAAAAACTATTACTTCAGAAGCCTTATAAAGCTCGAAATCGTCTACATAAATATCTGCTGTGCCTGATGTTTCTACATACAATCGTGCCGAAGTACCTACAGCTGTAACCATTCCTTCTACCTTTGTCCAATCTCCTGATGTCAAAGAAACGGCTGTGGTTCTTGCAGAAGAATCGCCCTCAAGGTTCATGTTTGCAGTCATGCCCGACGCATCGGTGTACACCCAGGCAGATGCATAATATTTTGAATCGGAAACTATTGCAACATCCTTTGCTTGCGGTCCTCTGTAGCCTTTATCTCTTCCGTAAGCATGAGCTGAATATGAGCCGGATTTCTTTCTCGTATTAACACGGGTCACTCCGCCATCAGTACTCTTACTCAAATTCCATTTTGTGGTATCAATCTCACCTTCAAAACCGGGGTCATAGGTTGCAATAAGATTTTTTGATTCAGTCTTGAATTCCCATGTAGGGTCTGTATTAAGTACAGTGTCGAGCTTAAGAGTGTACTCTGTATCATACCCCATACCGCTGAAGCTTACCACACAGGTTCTGCCGTCACGCGCGATATTGGTAATTGTTGCACCATTATTAATTGTGAGAGTAGTTGTATTTACATCAATCTCTTCAGGAACTGAAAGAGTAATGTTTGTGTTTGGTGTGATTCCTGTTGCACCCTTTGCAACTGATGATGTAATAGGAAGAAGTACATAATCGTCAAACCACAGATCTACAAAATCACTGCTCTCATTAGTTTGCACATATACGCGCAATTCTGTTGCTCCGCCGCTGTACACAACACCTTTAATTGGAGTGTACTCGTTGCAATCAATATCATCCTCAAGGTTATATTCCTTAAAGGTTGTTGAGCTACCAGTTTGAGCAATACGCATTTTGGCTTTTACTTCCTTTTCCGGATTACTGCCCTGTCTTACCATTGCTCTTACATAATAATATGTATCCGGCTCAACTGTAACATATTGCTGAGGACCGGTATAGTAATTACCACGTTGCACAGACTTCGCTACATAATTACCTGTATTCGCATCTACCATAGAGTTTACACGAGTGTAAGCAGTATTGCCGCTGGCATTTCGCCAGCCAACCTTATCCTCACTATCTTCGGCAGTTTCAAAACCTGCATTTGATACAAGGTTTCCGCCAACAGGTACCTCCGGTGTAGTTGAAGTGGTTTGGCAAATCTCAAAATCATCAACATAAATATCGGTCGAACGTGTCCCTTCTGTCTGAACATACAATCTATGCTCATAATCCACACTTCCAGTTGCTATTGCAGGAACAGTCACCATTCCGGACACTTGATTCCATCGGTTTGCAGTCAGAGGAACAAGGGTTGTACTTATAGCGGAACCACTACCTTGCAGAGATAGCTGCGCCTTTTGATTTGTCGGCGTATACACCCACGCAGATACATAGTACTGCGAACCGACCTCTAAATCGTTAAGCTTCACCTGAGGACCTTCATATTTTTGAGAACCTGAAACAATCTTAACCGATTTTGAACCTGTATGAGATTTATCAGTTGAGATTACGCTTTTAGATGAACCTCCGCTGAAATTCCAATAAGATGTATTAGTTATTGTTGTAAGCTCTTCAAAGCCCGGATCATGACTTGCTTCCAAAAGGTTGTTCCCCTTAGCCGCCATAGCCCCAACGGACATCGGCATGCTCATGGACACAACAGTTAAAGATGCGATGAGCGCAGTTGCTTTTAGTAAATATTTTTTCATATTACCTTCCTTTCCTTGCAGACGATACTGCAATTAATTTAGTGTGAATTATCATGTGCTTATTTGACAGAGGAAAGTCCTGTGTAAATCAGCTCAAAATAACATTAATATTACACTCTAATTATATAGCACACTGCCTAAACGGTCAATCATAAAAAGCGCCATCAAATATGCAATTATGCCAAACAGCCTAAAAAATTGCACATTTTTCACAAAAACAAAAAGGACTGCCGAGGCAGTCCTTATATAAGTTCTAAGTTATTCTGTTTATATGCTGTCAGGTGAAAATGCGTCTACAATAGGTGTAAATGTCTTTACATCCCAGAGGAATACTTTTACATTTTCATATGCACCTGTAGGAGCAGTTACTGTGAGAGTACCGCTTGTGGTTGTTGATACACTGCTGTCGATATATACAAGTTTACCTGATGCGTCATATGCTGCTACTGCAAGCATAAGATTGTTGGAATTTTCATTATTCACGAAATCACATGTCACAACGCTACCTGACTTTGAAAATGTAGTTTCGTATGGTACATATTCGCATACAGCAAAATCATCTACCCAAATGTCACTCTTGCCCTCAGTAGCTACATAAACCTTAGCAGTGTCCTTTGATACATTTATAGTTCTTGTGATCAAAGTCCATTCGCCGGGAACCAAATCTTCATAAGCTCCTGCCCCGCCGTCAGCACCTTCAAATCTAACTGTTGCTTTTTCGCCTTCCGCTTCTGTATATACCCATGCTGAAGCTGTATATCTTTCTCCACTTACAAGAGGTACCTCCTTAGCCTGAGGTCCGCTGTATGTATTTTGTCTTGCAGTCACCTTTACCGACTGAGCTCCGCTATGTGCATGCTCGCTACTACGTGCACATGTTGAGGTACTTAAGTTCCACTTACTGCCGTCTATAGCAGCGTTATCAAAGCTTGGGTCATAGCCGTTTACATCAAGAATGTTACTTGAATCTACCTTAGTAGTAAATTTCCATGAAGGATTACATTTAGTATCCAAACCGGTAGCGAGAGTAAGAGTGTAATCTATGCTTGTAAGCATACCGCTAAGTGCAACAGATACAATACGTCCGTTTCTTGTAACACTTTCAACTTTAGCACCCTTGTCGATACTAAGCATTTCCTTTGTTACTTCAATATCTTCAGGAACTGAAAGTGTAACAGCGGAATTTGGAGCAACATCTGTCTTGCTGCTTATCATTGTAATCGGAAGCATCACAAAGTCATCAAACCACATATCTGTAGAATCAGTAGTTTGTACATATACACGTAGTTTTTCCTCTGTGCCGCTGTATGCAACGTCTTTAATTTTCGCATAGTCAGCGGTAGAAATAGCGTACTCTGTAGTGTTACCTTCTGCAAAGGTTGATTTGTTGTTATTACTGCCTTTAGCAACGCGCATTTTAGCCTTTTGAGCGGATGCAGAAGCAGCACCCAGTCTAACCATTGCGCTCACATAGTAATATGTATCCTGTTCAACTGCGACATATTGCTGTGGACCTGTATAGTTGTTGGAACGTCCTGTAGCTTTTGCAGCATAACTGCCTGTATTTGCGTCAAATACCGACTTCACACGAGTGTACTTAGCAACAGGGCTTTCACTTTCGGTTCTCCAACCTCCTTCACTTTCAAAACCGGCATTTGTAATCATATTATCTGCAACTTCCTGAGCTACAGTAATATCGGTTACTGCACAAATCTCAAAATCATCAACATAAATATCGGCAGAACGCTTATCTTTTGTCATCACATATAATCTATGCTCATAATCTTGTCCTGTTGTTGTCGCAGGAACAGTTACCATTCCGGACACTTGAGTCCATTGGTTTTCAGTCAGGTCAACAAAGTCTGTGGTAGCGTTAGTGCTTCCTTGCAGTGCCATCTGCGCCTTTTGAGCTGTCGATGTATACACCCAGGCGGATACATAGTACTGAGAGCCGACTGTTAATCCGCTTAGCTTCGCCTGAGGGCCTTCATATTTTTCAGAACCTGAAGGAACCTTAACCGATTTTGATGAACCTGCATGAGCTTGGTCAGTTGAGATTATGCTTTTAGATACACCTCCGCTGAAATTCCAATAAGATGTATTAGCAGTTATTTCTTCAACCGCTTCAAAGCCAGGACCATGGTTTGCTACCAAAAGGTTGGTATCTTTTTTCGCCATGGCACCAACCGACATAGGCAAGCTCATTGCTGTGATAGCAAGAACTGAAAGCAACGCTGTTAGCTTTTTTGAAAAAATATTCATAATATAACTCCTTTCCGTATCTAATTCATGAACAGATAAACCGTGCTTCAAGGTAAGTGTTGCCCGATTTGTTGATTTTTTAATCAAACAAAAATAGTCAGATGAAAAGAGAATATAGGCATATGAACTTCGACTATGCCCGATTTGTGTGACAAAAAATTCAACAAAATAACTAAACCCTCAAACACAAATCTGTCCGAGAATTAATTTAATTATACGATGCATTGTGCTAAAGTGCAATCATAAAATCTGCCATTTGATATGCAATTGTGCTAACTACAGATTTGAAGTTATAATATTTTTGTGCAATACATAAGAGCTGCCGCAAACGCGGCAGCTCTTATGATATTTTTATTGAACTGTGATTTTATACTTTTCAACCTTTTTAAACGGATTAAGTGTTTCACGGTTTTGCCATACGAGTATTTCAAGACTTCCGGTTGTGAGAGTTTCCGGAATTTCAAGGCTTATGACAAAATCAGTATACTTACCTGTTTCGACTGATTTTGAATCTGCCAAAGTACAGCTTACCATTCTGTTTTGACCGTCATACAAAACTGCTATAGCCGTTGGAGCTACAGAGGCAAACATATTATTTGTCATTCTGTAGGTAAGCTGGGCAATTCCTGTTTTTGTGATTGTTTTGCCTTCCACGCTCTCTCCGCCTATAGTAAAGGCTTGCATTTTTGCATTGACTTTTGTTATCACATCTACAGTATAAGTATATGAAACCTTAGAACCTACAGGGGTAACCTCCACTGTGTCACCATCAGAGAAAAATCCGTTGCCGTCTTTATCGTTTGTTGTGATACTACATTCTGTATCTGATGTAATAACATCTTTTACAGCATTCATATCTGAATATTGGTTTGATACAGCTTCGGTCATAACTATTTTATGAGCAGAGTTATCAACATCAAGAACATCTGAAGTAAGAACAGGTGCGGGAACACTGCCCTGTGGTATAATTTTTGCAGCTATGTCGTTTGTAAATGCAGGGACATTAACTGTAGGAGCGACTCCGCCTGTTACTGTGATTTCCTGTCTTGAAACCTCTCCCCCAGTATATGTATCCCACCAGATAAGATTGTAGGTACCATCATTAAGCCCTGTAAGGTCTACCGTAGCATCGGAAATTTCTACAGGTGTATATCCGTTATACATCATCTCTGAATAGACAGTCTTTGTGTCCCTGACAAAAATCATTGCACTGCTATCTCCCACTGCTCCTTCCGCAACCACACGAGGTACTGAGTTCTCAATTCCTACCCAACCCAAATAGAATGAATTATCATCAGTGTTTCGGATTTTTATGGTATGCTTTCCTGCGGAGACTGATACAGTATGCTTTGTCATATATTCATCTACTGTGATGTCTTTAGTATATTTCGGGTTAGATATCATCCAATCGCCAAATTGCACAGGGTCAACATAAATTTCCAAAGTGCCGCTTGCATCATTTCTTATAGGCTTTCCAACAGTGGTTACGACAAAGTTTGCCACCTCAGGCAGAGTGATGTTGAAGGTATAAAAATCACCCTTACGAACACTGGACTCGTAAATAATATCATCAACCTGTCGAATTGCAGAACTTGTAAGGTCATATGTAAACTCATCCTTCACAGGGAAGTTATCATAGTCATACTGTTCACTGGTCTGATACCCCGCCGGAATAATGAAATCGCCTTTAAGAGATGTATTGGTTTTGAAGTTTACCAGCTTCAAATTTTCGTCCGGCCAGTTAAAGTCCTCCATAAATTCTGAAACGGGTCCATATATATTCCAGTGTTCATACTTATCTGCCCAAGCAGTAGTTTCCCACCACCACCATGACGGAAGTGTAGCCGCATTTCCTGCTGCAATAGAACTCCAAAGAGCCTCGTGAGTTATACGTCCGTTATTGTCTGCGCCAAGAGTTATAAGCTCTTCACGTATGGAAAGTTCTTCTATAATGTTAGGTTTGTTGAAAAGATTTTTATTTATCTGTGCATTTGCACGTATCATAAGAGCAGGCTGAAGCAAATCATAGCTATGCACAACTGTAAAGTCTGTCATTTCCTTGCTATAAAGCTCAGGCTCTGCTGCAAGGGTTCTTCCCCCGCCGCCTGTAGCATGGTTATACGGGTCGATGTCAGCAACAAATTGAAGCATTTGGTCATGCCATGCACTTACACTTTCCATATTATCACGCCAGCCTGTTATTCCGGCTTCTTCATTGAAAAATTCCCACAAAAGGAGATTATCATATGCAGAGTAGCGGGCAATTACAAATCTTAAAAGATTTTTGAAGCCTTGAATCGTTTCTGCATTTGAATAAAACTCAGCACCGTAGTCAAGAGGGCCACCGGTTACAGACAAATACTGGCTTCGGGTGTAAAGCCAATTCACCTGCTGCAGCCTGTGCACCGACTTCATAGCCGGCAGCACACTAACACCATTTTGTCTTGCAAGGGCAAAAACATAATCGAGCTTTTGAGCATGAACATTACTGAATTTCCCTACACCGGTCTGGTAATCCTCCAGATTATAGCAGTCCTCGGACTGGAACCAAGCTCTTATTACATTTATGCCGTTATCCTGTGCATATTTTTTCAAATAGTCCTCATAAGCAACATATCCGTCCATATCACTGTTTTTTATAGGACTTTTAAGGTTTATTCCAAATGGGTTAAATGCATCACCATTTTCATAAATGAAACGGGGATTGCTTGAATCTTTTTGAATAAATCCCGGTCTGCCGCTATAAACAGCTGTGACAGTACCATTTCCGAGTACTGTTACTGCGCCGTTGTAGGTCAGCCTGATTTCAAAGCTCCATACACCCTCCATAGTAGGCGCAAATCGGAACTTCCACTGAGATGTTTGGGATATATCCTTCACCCTGCGCCTTGGTTCATATTCAAAATCCCGTATCATATCAAAATAACCGGGAATTGTGAGTGTGGTTCCATCGGGTGCTGTAAATACTGCGTCAGCCTTTACTTCGTTATAATCGTAAGGGTTTTTGTAGGCTCCATCATTTATATCGTCTACAGTTAATCTTACAACATCATATGTTCCGGCAATGGGAGCTGAAACAAATACATCTTCATCAGAAACAGTTCCGTTTACCCAAGCAACCGCTTTGTTTATCATATTAAGCGCCTGAACACCTGTTACCGCAGCCTGTGGTTCAAAATTATTTCCGCCATTGCCTGAAATCATTCCAAGGCGGATTGCCCAGCTTGCACAAGCCTGCATTCCGTCAGAAAAATCTGCAGCGTCATCGAACACAACCGGTTCTACAACACGGTCAATCTGCTTATCGAAATAGGTGCACGCACGCATAAGCATTGCGGCAGCCTGTTCACGTGTTATATTATCATCGGGATTAAAGTTGCCATCGCCCGTTATAATTCCTGTTTCTTCCGCTGTGAGAATACTGTCATACCCAAGTGTCGTTGTATCTACATCGTCAAACGCTGTTGCCTTGGTATAATAATTTGTAAGCTCCAGCTTATCCACCAGCATATCTACAAACTCAGCACGAGTGATTGACGATTCAGTTACAGTTTGTTCGGTTCCTGACTCATTCGCAAAGACAGATATACCCTCCAACAATACATGTTCGCCTGCAAGACCTATATTATCATCGTCAACCGCTATTTTATCCGCCGGCGAGAACATGAGTGCGTCTATTGTACCACTCCACGTGCTGCACTTTGACAAGTCAAGCACTATCTCTTGGACACCCTGATTTTCCGGCCATTTTACGGTATATGTATGCCTTGTGGCGGTATTTCCGTTTGACCACCATCCAATTCTGAAGGAATCGCTTTGGGTAAGGTTCTGGGCTTTGATGCTGATATATTTGTATTTACTTGCGTCAATACCCAGGGATTCGTTCTGGTTTGTGAACATATTTCCGTTTCGCAGGCTAATATCAAGCCTTGTTATTCCATTTTCCCATACAGGCTTCATGGGATAAAATGCCGCAGTTGTAGATTCATTCAAGGTATTAGTTCCTACCTGCAATGTCCAGCCTGCAAGTATATGTGCTGTTCCGGGATTACAATGAAAATCCCAGTTATATGCAAATTTCTTACCGGCAGAGGATATATCTTCAGGATTTACCTTTACAGCACTTGACGGTGAGGTTGTAGTCAACTGAGTGACATATGGCACCACACTAAAATCATCTACATAATAGTCAGCAGAACCCTCAGTTAAAATTCCAAGACTTGCAGAGGAATTGCTTCCGCTGTTTACGACTGCTCCTACTTTTGTCCATTTATCAGAGGAAAATTCCACATAAGAAGGATTTTCTATTCCCTCTCCTGCCAAAACGACATTTCCTCTCATTGTGCCGCTATAAGCTCTTATCCGGGCAGAAATATAATAGTCGGTATTCGGCTGAAGTGTTATTTCTTGCACAGGGCCCTCATAATTATGCTGTCGGTTACTAACCGATGCTATGTATCCGGAGGATATTGATGGATAACTTAGCCTTGTAGTTTTTGTAAGTGTCCATCCATCAGTTCCATCCTCAAAGCCGGGATTTGACACAAGATTTTCACCGGCTGTACTTACCTCGCCGCCTTCCCACACCCGGAATTCGTCAAAAGCATAATAGTCTACATATTCATTCTCTGCTTTTGCGAATATCTTTATTTGGGTAAAATCACCTGCATCAAGGGTAAAGGTGGTTTTAAGCTGTTTCCACGATGTACTGGAAGCTGTACCCGAACAAAGTGATACGGCAGTTTGTGCCACACCGTCCTTATATGGCTGATACATTATTTCTACTGGTCCGCTACCATCTGAAACCTTCGCCTTTAATGATACAGTATATGTTTTTCCGTTCTCCATTTCCAAAAACTGCTGAGGTGTGGAATATTTGTTTGCTCTTCCTTTTATCCTTATACTGTGGCTCCCTGCCGCACTATCTTTATTGGTGGTATACCAGAGGCTTGCATCAGGAACTGTCCAGCCCGCTGTGCCCAATTCAAAGCCGCCGTTAATTGTAATCTCCCTGCCCTGAATAGTAGTAAATTCCCACTGAGGATAACAATTAGTATTCAAGCCTGTTTTAAGCGTCAGCTTATAAGTCTTACCACAGGTCATACCGCTAAAATGTACAACACACTTTCGTCCTGTTCGGTCTACACTGGTGACAGAAGCACCGCCGTCAATTGTGAGTGTAGAGGTGGTAACAGGTATATCCTCCGGTACAGTAAGTGTAATATCACTGTTTGGGGTAATATCCGTCGCACCCTTCGGAAGTGATGAGGTTATTGGCAAAACCACATAATCGTCTGTCCAAAGGTCTGCATAAGATTCACCCTCAGAGGTGGTTATATAAATTTTTCCTCTTACTGAATCGGCATTATATACTACAGCGCTGACATTTTTGTATTCTTCCTCTTTTAGCTCTTTGTCATTTGCATCAGAGGGAACAGTTATTACAGTTTCACCTGTGCCTTGCTCCAAACGCATTTTAGCTTTCACTGTATCCGTCGCTGAGCTTGCAAGCCTTGCCTGAGCGCTTATATAATAGTAAGTATCGGGAGTCAGCTCCACATACTGCTGAGGTGTGGCATACTCGTATTTTCTGCCCGTAGTTTTTGCAGCGTAGTTTCCGGTGTGTGCATCCCAAATTGATTTGACAACACTAAAAGAAGGTCCGTCCTCACGCCAGCCGGTACTATCGCCTGTTTCAAAATCACCATTAGTAACAAGATTACCCTCCACAACTGTTGCAGGAGTTGTTCCTGTTATATCGGCAAGCTCAAAATCATCTATATAAATATCACTTGTACCGCTTGTCTGCACAAACAGCTTACCCTTCTGCGCTGCTTCAGAGCTGATAACACCGCTTACTTTTGTCCAATCCCCTTGTGTGAGCGGTTTTAATTCTGTCCTGTAGGTCTCTGTTCCCTGATATGTAAGCTGAGCGCTTTCACCTGCTGCATCTGTATATACCCATGCTGACACATAATAATCAGATGCATTATTCAAATTAATGTTATCTGCCTGAGGACCGCTATAATTATACGTTCTTCCGGTTGATTTGATTGAATATGTACTATTATGGCCTTTTTCATTAGTTCTGGCAGTTGTTGATGCACTGATATGCCAATAAGGCGCCGTATCGTCTTTAACTGTATTAAAACCATTTTCAAACCCGGGTTCCCAATCGTTAAGGAGATTTGTAGAATCTGTCTTGGTTGCAAATTCCCATTCAGGTTTACAGTTTGAATTAAGTCCTGAATTGAAGGTGAGCTTATAGGTCTGTCCATAGTTCATGCCACTGAAATGCACAACACATTCGTTGCCGTTATGGTCTACACCGGTTATTGATGCACCATTGCTTATTATAAAAGACTTTGTACTAACCTCAAGCTCTTGGGGAATTGTGAGGGTTATATCTTTATTGGGTGTAATATCTATTGCACCATCTTCCACAGACGAGGTTATGGGGAAAACCATATAGTCGTCTGTCCAAAGGTCTGCATATCCGGTGGTTGAGGTTTCATTTGTATTTACATAAACCTTTGCCTGAGTTGCATCTGTGTTTTTTACAACGGCCGAAATTGTTGTATATGATTTTTCATTCATAAGTGTATAGTTGTTGGGGGTGGTTATAGCTGTGCCACCGGTTTGCTGCAGACGCATTATGGCTTTTACATCTGAACTTGATTTGCTTACAAGTCTAGCTTTTGCACTAACATAATAATAAGTATCCGCAGTAACATCTACAAATTGCTGCGGTGTACAGCTTGTAGGATAAGCATTTGATGCTCTGTTCACTGTTTTAGCCGAATATTCACCTGAATTTGCATCTATTATAGATTTTTCTACAGTAAACGCCGGTCCGTCGGTACGCCAACCGGTTTTATCCCCTGTTTCAAAACCCGGATTAGACACAAGATTGCCCTCTACTGTTACCTCAGGTGTGGTTGATGTGATTTCGTAAAATTCAAAATCATCCACGTATATGTCGGATTTTCCCGTTGTAGTAACATAGAGCTTCCCAATTGCTGTTTTGTCAGGACTAACAACATCACATATATGCGTCCAATTATTTTGTGTTAAAGTTACAACATCTGAATTTATTGTGGTAAATCTATTCGCAGCTTCTGTTTCTGTTGATTGAAGTGTCAATTTTGCGGACTCGCCGGCTGCAGTAGTATATACCCAGGCTGAGATATAGTATTGCTTTCCGCTTTCAACAGTGATATTCTGAGCCTGTGGGCCTTCATATGTATTCTGTCTATTAGAAACTTTAACTGATTTTGAACTGTTGTTATGTGTAATAGTTGTTTCTACAGCATTTTTGGTTGAACCCCCGCTGAAGTTCCAGTAAGATGTATTAGCCGTTGAACTTAGCGATTCAAAGCCGGGGTCATGATCTTTCAAAAGGTTCTCGCCTGTGGTTGCCATCGCACTAACGGGCATGGGCAGACAAGCCGCCATAATAGCAAGTGCTGAGACAAATGCCGTCAGCTTAGATAATTTCTTTTTCATGTGTTTTGCTCCTTTCGGAATAATCTATAAATATTGAATACAAAAAACCATTCTATATTTAATATTATAAGCGACAGAAGTAACAAACACAATCATAAAATGTGCCAAAGGATATGCAAATGTAACAAAAAGAGGCTGTCGGTTGACAGCCTCTCAGGTTATTTATTTAAGAGAAGTGAAATTGAATGTTGTGTCGAATGGCGCAAGAGGTAGTTCTACATCATCAAAATCTGCATAGATGCATTTGAGTTTACCCTCAGCATATGCATACCGAACACCATTTACGGTTCCTCCTGTAATACTACTGCTCTTCACAGTAATCACATCTCCGCTTACTGTTATAGAATCAGCATTTGTCCATGTATTGCCACCATCGGTTGTTAGCTGGAATGCAGGTGAACCTGTAGTTGTAGCATATTTTGCAAGTGTACCGCCGTATGTATCAACAGTAACTGTTGCAGTACCCGCACCATATGTTACACTCTTGAATGTAGGTCCTATGTATGCAACATCTTCGCCAAGCACTTTTGCAAGCATAGTTCTTGCAAGTCTTTCCCCGACTATGTCCTTATTTGCAGGGTGAATATTTCCGTTATCACCGCTGTCATTTGTAACCACAGTATATACATTGTCGAGCTGCTGAGCATTCCACTGGAGAAGTCTAATTACAGGCCACTTGTCTGACCAATTACCTGCATCATATCCGGGGAGCTGGACTATAAGATATGGAAGATTTTCATTTTTCATTCCTACTCTCATATCAGCTATCATCGCCTTCAGATACTTGTCATAATCTGATGCGTCAGCCTTATCACTGTCGCTTTCGCCCTGATACCATACAGCCGCCTTAACTGTGTATGGCATTACTGAGCGAACGCCGTCATAATAAAGGTCTGTATGACTTGCCCAGTAGTGAGTGTCGGTTTTCTTTGTGATATTAGTTTCGTATTCTTCAATTGCTTCTTGAGGGAAGTTACCTGAGTTCAGAAGAGCATCACGGCTTACCCATTTAGCAATCTCTGTACCACCCTGGGCACAAGCTACAATACCTATAGGCACATTGCCGTTTGCAGAAGTCAATTCATAGATATCTCCTACCATACGAATCATAGTTTCATATGTTTCACTAATATTATCGGCATCAACCTTCTTCCAAACTTCTTTCTCTGCCAACGATGTCTGATCTTTCGAATCACGAGAATACCAAGTATCTTCGCTCATTGTATTAAAGAAGCGAACATTTTTGCTCTTAAGAGTTTCTCCAAGAGCTTTATAGTCACTTACGAAAGTTGCATGCTGACTTGCAGGAACAATACTGCTCAATCCGCTATTGATTTCACCGGCAGTATGGCTGAACTTTCTTGCCATATTAGATTGTCCGCCACCGTAGTATACGTCACCTACAAGTACATCATTGCGTACTATTGAACCCAAACTGTTTCCGTATTTATCTTGTGCTGTTATAGTTAGGGTTTGTGCATCTGAATCAGCAGCTCCCATGGTAAGCGATACAAAGAATTCGTTGTCGCCGTTAGGAACGGTGTAGCTGTTTGATATACCTTTTTCAAGAGTTGCTGTTACTGTTGCACCCTCAGGAGCTTTACCGAAGACAACTGCATTTGTGTTTCTTTGAAGAACCATATTATCAGAAATTACATTTGGCACTGTAAAGTCGTTGGTTTTAATGGTATATACCTTTGCAGGCATAATAGGCTCCATTGAGGTAAGGCTATCCCATACCATGATTTTAATTACAGCACCATCTATACCTGACAGAACAGTGGTATTAAACTCATAGTCGTTATATGCACCATTAGTAATGGTTTTATCATCAATCACATCAAGCTCAAAGAGCCTTCCGTTTTCGTCGTATGAAGCCATCACAACTGCCGGCGTAATGCTTTCACCGCTATTATTGAGTACTCTGTATTCGATAAAAGCTTTTCCTGCTTTTGTTATAGTATCCACTCTGCTGAAATCGTCACCAAGGCCGTCAGAGCCTTTTACAATAACTGCCTGAGCTTCGCCCTCGTAATAGTCGATTACATTAACAGTATATGTGTAAGTATAGTCTTCACTTGGTACTGACTTTGAAACTAATTCGATTACATCCCCGTCTGACCACTTGCCATTTTGGTCTGTATCAGTAATAGTTATATCATAATCAGCCGAACCCTCAATATCATTTGCTATGTCGCTCATTGAACTGTAGGATTTTGTGCGCAGCTTAGTTACATCTATTGTGTTAATCATGCTGTCGAGTTTTAATCCGTTTTTGCCTTCTAGTTTCTTGCCGATTTTCAAAAGTTCAAAATCGTCTACATAAATATCGCTCTTACCTGTTGTATTTATGTAAAAACGAGCCTGACTCAAATTCTGCGCTCCGGTAGTATCAATAACAGCTGAGAACTGTGTCCATTCTCCGGCAGGAAGGGGTTTCTTCGGCGGAATATTTTCTGTATCAGCATACTGAATTCTCAACTGTGCCGTATCAGCTACATCTGAATAAACCCACAAAGATGCATAATAATTTGTTTTTTCATCAAGGTCAGGTGTTGCACCAATTCCCCTGTATCCTGCATCTGCACCTTTTCTGAGGACTGAATAGTCACCTGTATGAGCCTGGGCATTAGTGCGTGCAATAGTTACTTTTCCGGAATTATCATTGTACTTCCACATTGCACTGTCAGGCTCGCCGGCTTCAAATCCAGGGTCATAATCTGCCAAAAGGTTATTATACCCTACATATGATGCAGTTTTAAATGTAAATGTTTTATCCTCAACAGTATTGCCATTTTTATCAACAACGCCCGTTACCTTTGCATTATAAGTTTTATTTGTTGCAAGAGTACCGAGGTCAACTGTGTAAGTCTTCTTATCAGCAGACGCTGTAATTGCGCCAACAGTTGCATCATTGATTGCGATGTTGCTTGCAGCAACACCGTTTACTTCTTTATCAAAAACAAGCTTAAGGTCAGTATTTACTGAAACCTTTTCAGCACCATTGAGTGGTGAATAAACTTCTGCAGCGGGAGGTGTAAGACTAATAATTTCCAGATTATCCATGTAAACATTGTTCTTACTGCCCTCTGTCTGAATATAGAAATATACAGGTTTTGTAATATTTGAACATGTTACTATACCTGACAAGTGATTCCACTCATTTGCTGTAACAGTCTTAGAGTCCACATCAGTGCAGGTACCATCTTGCTCTTGTATTCTTACACGTGCTTTAGTGCCGCTTGTGACAGGGTATACCCAACCCGATATATAATAGTCCCCGTTACCAAGAACTACACCTTGTGCCTGTGCACCTCTATAATCCGCATTACGATTAGTAACATATATAGACCGGTTCCCGGATAATGCTTTTTCAGTCACAAGTGTGGTAGTACAATCCTTATTAATTATCCATTTAGAAGTATCAATTGCATCACCCTCGAAGTCCGGGTCATATCCCTGAGATTCAAGAATATTTGTATAATCACCGGTTGTAAATGTCCATGTGGTATTTATAGTTTTACCATCATTAAGCTTCAGGTTGTACTTAGTATTGCTTTCCATTCCTGTGAATGATACAACATGAGTACGTCCATCAGTTTTTACACTATATACTTTAGCTCCTCCATCTATTGTCAAGGTAGAGGTATTTACGGGAACATCCTCAGGGATAGTAAGTGTTATATCTGCATTCGGTATAACATCAGTATCTCCATTTTCAACTGTTGACGAAACAGGAACAACTACAAAATCGTCAAAATACATAGGTTGCGTACGTGTACCAGTACCAGTACCAGAATCCATATTTACAAAAAACTTAGCTGTTTCATATTTTGCATCTATAATTGAATTTATCCGGGTCCATTCGCCTTGTACTAAATCATCAGGCAGTGCATATGCGGAATTATCATTATTTGCATCAAACATTCCTATTTTAGCTTTTAGTCCGGAATCCGATGTGTACGCCCAAGCGGATACATAGTATTTGGCTCCGACTTCCAAACCGCTTACTACAGCTCTGGGGCCGCTATATGTTTGATTTGTTGATGATTTTGCACTGTATTTACCAGAATGAGCTTGCTCTTCAGATGCTGCTACAGTACCACTTGTATGATAATATGATGAATTTATGGTACCGCTTTCAAAACCAAAATCCTGCACCATATTGCCCTCTACGCTTATGGGAACAACCTCAAAGTCGTCAAAATAAATGGGAGATGTTCTGTTTGCGCTAGTGTTAACATGAAGTCTGTGACCATCAGTAACCACACTATCACCAACTGCCGGTGCCGTAACCACTACACTTATGTGATTCCACTGTCCCGCAGTCAAAGACACTGGTGTAGTCTTTTTTGTTGTTTTACCACACAAATAAAACTGCGCTTTCAGACCTGCTTGTTCAGTATACACCCACGCAGATAAATAATACTCCTGTCCTTCAACAAGACCATGCAACTTAGCTTGCGGACCGCGCCAGGTCTCCGCTGTTGTTACTTTAGCCGAGTATGTTCCTGAATTTGCTTGTTCATTTGATTGAGTTGCATCGCCGCTGATATTCCAATAAGTTGTATTTACTGCACCATTTTCAAACCCCGGATCGTGGTTTGCTTCCAAAAGGTTCGTGTACACAGCAGTTGACGCAGCAGCTTCAACAGTCACAGCCGGCATACATGGCAAGCACATTGCTGTTATAGCAAATGCGGCTAATGCTGAAGTAAGCCTCTTTAAGCCTTTTTTCATTAAATTCAACTCCATTCTTAATATTTGTTGTTTTAGTTTTTATCGTTCATAGCGCTATGCCCGAAACGCCGGCATTAAACCGGCAAAAGCCTTATAAACGACAACTTATATCAGCTTAAACAAAATATAGTTTTGTAGCCGTATTAAGCCACGCCCGAGCTGCTGACTTTATCAATCAGCAAAACAGCTTAATACATAATATAATGGTTTTGTTTAAACATATATACACTTTTATTTTAAAATAATTTGCCCACAAAGTACATTGTCATTTCAAAACCGTTTGACAATTTCAAAACAATTATTTTATAAATCACTTAAAAATTTAAATACAATATCTGCATGTGTGCATAAATCCTCATGACCATAATCATGATACACAAGGACATTTTTTTTGCAGGTTAGCTTATTATACATAGCAAATTGGGTTGACGGAGGGCAGGTTGTATCTCTAAGCCCTGTCGCCATAAGCACCTCTGCTTTTATGCGCTTTGCAAGATTCTGAATATCTACATAGCCCAGCTTTTCAAAAATTTCATCTTCCCTCTCGTGGCGTGGGTCTTGGTTACGGAAATAATATTTAAGTCCGTAATACGCACCGTTGTCAAGGTCCATATTCCACACACGCTTATAATCTGAAAGATAAGGATATACGGGAGCACACTTTTTAATCTCGGGAACAAGTGCCGCACAAGCAACCGAAAGACCGCCGCCCTGGGAAGCACCCGTTACTCCTACTCTTCTCTCATCAACATACGGGAGACCCATTATTATTTTTGCAAGGAGTGCAGTGTCTAAGAACATATCTCTCTGAAGAAGGTTGTGCTTATCGTCCGACAAACCTCTTGTGAAAGGACTGCTGAATGTGGGACCTACAGTTCCGCCCACATCTTCTGATTTGCCGCCCTGACCGCGGCAATCCATTCCCACAACCACATAACCCTGCGCCGCATACTTCATAAGCTCTACCCAGTGGTAGAAAGCGCAGCTAAGTCCATGGAACAGAAGTACAGCAGGAACTTTACCTTCAATATTCGCAGGCTTCATAAACTTACAGTGTATACGTGCATTTTTAGTGCCTGTAAAATATAAATCATAACATTCACCGTTTTTGTAGGGAAAGTCCGCTTTTTCAAAAACGGGGTTGGGGTCAACACTGTTCATTTCTTTAAGGGCTTCGTCCCAATATTCATCAATATCGGGAGGACAGGGATTAGTTCCCATATAAGTTTTTAATTTTTCAATTGGCATATCTACACAAGGCATAGTAATCTCTCCTATCTTATAAAAATTTACTATTTAACAAGTGATATTGTTTTTCTTGCTTCATTATCAACAAAAAGAATATCAGTGCCAAGAGCAAGGAAGGTGTATCCAAGCTCTACAGCTTCATTTACATTTTCTTTGGTAGCTCGTACTATATGCTGACCTGCTACCTTATTGTGCCTTTTGCAGGCTTCAAGGACTTTAATTTTAGCTTCCTTAATAATTTCGTGGTTTACCTGACCTACTATTCCATAAGAGCCTGACAAATCATATGGGCCTATGAATACTCCGTCAATTCCGTCAACTGCCAGAATTTCGTCTATATTCTCTACGGCTTCCTTTGTTTCAATCATTGCAATGACTGTAATCATATCATTAGCCTTTGCCGCGTATTCGTTAAACTCAACACCATATTTATTCGGTCTTATCCATGCAAATCCGCGTTTTCCCTGGGGTGCGTATTTAGCAGCATCAACTACTGCCTTTGCCTGTTCTCCACTGTTTACCATGGGAACAATAACACCCTCTGCACCAAGGTCTAACATTCTTCGGATTGCCATTTCGTCACTATTTGCAACTCTTGCAAAAGGTACAGTAAGTCCCTTTACGGCTCTTGCAAAATCAACAAAATCTCTTTCGCTTATACTGGTATGCTCAATATCAGCTGCAATAAAGTCATAGCCGCACTCAGCCATAATCTCCGCTGTAACAGGGTCGCCCGTTTGGAGCCATGTACCTACAACCAATTCTTTATTTATTATTCTATCTCTTAAATTCATTGTAACCTCTCCTTAGCACTTTACTCCATTGCTCTTGAGAGTGTTTCTGAGCAATTCAATGTCGATATCCTTAGCAGCTCCGCCTTTCTCTGTCAGGATCGCAGCAGCGGTACCTGCAGCTTCGCCCATTACCATGCAGCACATAGTGGGTCTGAGGCAGCCTGAAGCTTCACGGGTTGCAGAAACGTGTCTTCCTGCAAGAATAAGATTATCAAAGCCTTTAGCAACAAGTATTCTGTAGGGCACTCTGAAAAATGCACGCTTTGGCGGATTTATACCCTTACACACCTCAGGTTTTGGATAGATGTCAATGGGATGACTTGAAAAAGCAACTGTATCTTCATATTCTTTATTGGTGAGAATATCACGGATATTTATAATATACTCACCTTCAATATGTCTTGTTTCTCTTATTCCTACCTTTGGAACATCGAGAATATAAGCATTTTCAAAGCCGGGGATTTCTTTTTTGATGTCATTGAGCTGATTTGTACATTCAATAAGCACTCCGTATTCAGCTTCGGTAAGCTGTTCGGGTATAAGTCCGTTGCAGTTACCAACGCTATTTACATTAACACAGCCCACTATTATACCTTGGCGAGGATTATTATAAATCTGGAAAGACTGGTTACCCTTGAATTTTATACGAGCCTCAATAGAAGCACCTTTTTTGTATTCCTCAAGCATCTCTTCCATTCCCATAAGTCCGAACCACTGAATTTCAAACTCGTCCGGATTCTTTTCGAGGTAGTCCATCATCTTGTCCACATCAACACCGCCTATACGATACATAGAACCGGGTTCATGGAATTTGCCTACCGGTATTTTTCCTTCCTTTACTATTTCGTCTCTTTCAGAAGAACCCAAAACATATTCCGCTCCCGCAAGTGCTGCTACATCACCATCACCTGTAGAATCTATTATGTATTTACCATAGGCAATCTTATGGCCGTCCTTAGTATCAAACACTACTCCGGAAATTGAATTGCCTTCTTTAATAATTTTAACAATTTTACTGTGAAGCAAAATCTTTACTCCTGCAGCTTTCAGCTCTTCAAAGAGCAAAATTTTAAAAGCATGAGGGTCGGGATACACATAGTTTGCACCCGTTCCATGGTTGCCGATTGCGTCGCCGTTATTGATGAGCTTATGAGTAAGCTCCAGAGGTATTCCGCCTATAACCTGTACATTATCAGGGTTGGTAATCAGCTCCTTATTGATTTCGTACTGCTCTTTGTAGTCGCAGCCATGCATTACATATTTTGTAAGTCCTGCATTACCCATAGTGAGCATTCCGCCCAGATGATATTCAGCCTCGAGAAGCAGTGTTTTAGCACCATTTCTTGCAGCAGCTAAAGCAGCAACAACTCCTGCTGTACCTCCGCCACAAACAATTGTGTCGAAGTTTCCGAGAACCTCTGCTTCAAATTCAACCTTAACCTTTTCCATTGTTATTCCTTCCTTTCAAATGAAATGTCAAAAGTTTTGTTCTTAAATAACAAATCTCCATAATAATTATATATCCCTTCAAATTATTAATCAATCATATAATGTGCCACCTGATATGCAAATGTGTCAAACATAAAAAACTGACACTGTGAAAAAAATACAATGTCAGCTTTTATTTAATAATTACAATTTTCTTCGGTATTCCGACGGAGGTACACTTTCAGTTTTTTTAAATTCACGAGAGAAATGGCTTATATCAGAAAATCCGGAAAGAAATGCAGCCTCACTGATGGAATATATCCCCGACTCAATCAGCTCTTTAGAGCGTTCAATTTTGAGGTTGTTTATATATTTAAGAGGAGATGTCCCAAATACATTTTTAAAGAGCTGTCTTAAATAGGTGGCAGTTATTCCGCAAAGCTCCGCTAAATATTCAACAGAAATATTTTCTGATGTATATTTATTATGAATATACTCAACTGCAGGACGAATGATTTTCTGTTTTTCCTGGTCGGCATATCCAAGTCTGAACTCCTGCTGCATAGAAAAAATGATATTATACAGCTCAGCCTTACACTTAAGTTCATAATTATAAGGCTTCTTTCTCCATGCCTGCTCAGCTCTTTTGAAGCAATCAACAAACACAGCTGTATTCCTTGGCTTGAGCTTGAAGGGCTTAAATACCTCTTCATTTCCAATTTGGAAATTTATAGCATAGCAGCTGCTTTGATCGTCAACAACAGCATAGGCATTATAATCCGAACCTTTCGGAATATAAAGTATATCGTTTCTGTCAATTGTTATAGTTTTGCCGCCTATGAATTCATATATATTGGATGAAGCTGAATACTGTAAGACAAGTCCGTGAAAAGGTCGGTTTCTATGCACAGGAACACCCGCACCATAGGGCACGTAACATGCAATGTTAATCTCCTGTATGTCAAATTTGCAATCCATAAAATTTTTCATAATCATCACCAGCTTAATTATACACAATTGTTTTTGTACAGTCAAGTATTTGTAAGACTCTTTTGTTTCGAAATAGTCAAGTGGTTACGAAACAATCATTGACTTTTAAGGATAATCTCATATAATGGAATTGAAAATATGAAACACCAAAGGAGTGTATTTGTTTATGAAAAAGTTTAACATGGAATTACTAAAAGACCAATTTAAGAACCCCGAATGGATACTGGGAATCACGGATGAATCTATCCTGACTGCCGAATACGAAAAAATTGTATCAGAAAACAAAGACACATATCATGGCATTGTCAAGGCAAAAATCTTTGAAATGATACTTAACAAAGGCGCTATTGCAATTGACAAGGATGATATTTTTCAGGATAAGCTCCTTTGCTTCGATTTAATCAAAAAACATAACGAGAAAACAACACTGAATTTTTGGAAAACATATTTACCTGACGAGTACAACGAAAAAACAGATGCCTACAACAACACAGGTGCTTTTGGCGGCGGTCACGATTTCGGGCACAACTCACCCAACTCCGAGCTGCTTTTGAAGGTAGGTTTTGCAGGGCTGTTAAAAAGAGCAGAAGACTATTTACAAAAAGAGGGAAATTCACAAAAGCAAAAGGATTTTTATAAAAGCTGCGTAATATTGCTCTCAGCAATTCCCGTATTTTTAAACAGACTTGCAGACGCAACCGCTCCATACAACGAGGACAGCTCACAGTGCCTGCGTAACATCGCCCACAGCAATCCCAAAAACACATACGAAGCAATGCAAACACTTGTATCATATTTTTTCCTTCATGAATTTGTTTTTGGCACAAGAATGAGAACATTGGGCAGGCTTGACGTGCTACTCTATCCGTTCTACAAAAAAGATTTAGAGGACGGAACCTTTACTAAAGAAGAAATAGCTGAGATGCTGAGATTTTTCCTCTACAAATTCTGGGCAGCAAATATTGATTATGACCTTCCCTTCTGTCTAAGCGGTATAGACATGGACGGAAACGAAGTAACAAACGAGCTTACCTACTTAATCGTTGAAACATATAACGAGCTTGATATCCACAGTCCAAAAATCCACATAAGAGTATCAGACAAAACTCCGGCAGAGTTTGTTAAACTCGTTATGAAATGCATAAGAGGCGGCAACAGCAGCTTTGTATTTACCAACGATGCAGTTACTGTAAAAGCGCTTATGGACGTCGGCATCGAAGAAAGAGATGCACGGAATTACGTTCCTATCGGCTGCTATGAGCCTGCTGTTTGGGGGGTTGAAATCGGCTGCACAGGTAATGCATCAATTATATCTTCAAAGACTGCAGAGTATGCTATGAATGACGAAGTGTCCAGCTTTGACGATTATAAGGCGGCTGTTAAAAAGCATCTTGCGCATTTGACAGACAGAGTTGTTCATATTATAACATCAATCGAAAAACACTACGGCGAATTTTATGCCGACCCATTTTTATCATCTTTGTATGACACATGTATGGAAAACGGTGCTGACGCTTATGAGGGCAGTGCGAAATACAACAACAGCTCTATTAATTACCAGAGCATTGCAAGTCTTACCGATATTATATGCGCTGTAAAGAAGTTGGTATTTGATGAAAAGAAACTGAGCTTCAAAGAACTGTCAGAGCTTCTTGCAAACAACTGGGAAGGAAATGAACAGCTCAGACAATATGCTTTGTCTATCCCCGAAAAGTACGGCAACGGAAACGCGTTTGCAGACAGCATAGCAAAGGAATTCTCCGATTTTGCAGGAGACTACCTCAACAATACACCAAACGGCAGAGGCGGAGTATTTAAAGCAGGGCTATTCAGCATAAATGAAAACTTCTATTTCGGAACAAAGGCAGGAGCTACTGCAGACGGAAGATTTGCATGCGAACCCCTTTCAAAAAATCTGTGTGCAACAGTGGGTATGGACAAAAACGGAATTACTGCACTTATTAACTCTGTAACCGCTATGGACCACTCAAAATTCTCCAACGGTTCTGTTTTAGATATTATTCTTCATCCCTCAGCAGTTACAGGTGAGGACGGTATCATGGCAATGTATGGTATTCTCCTTACCTATTTCAAGAAGGGCGGCTTTGCAATGCACGGCAATGTTTTTGATGCCAGCGAGCTTAAAAAGGCTCAGAAAAATCCTGAAAAATATGCAAACCTTCAGGTGCGTGTATGCGGCTGGAATGCTTTCTTCGTTAACCTTTCAAAGGACGAACAGGACGCATTTATCAGACAGGCAGAAAATAGATAAACTAATTAAACAGGCTATGTTTCCAAATAATCGGAAACATAGCCTGTTTTTGATGTGCTGTGATTTATTGAAAAGTCTGCACCTTTCGTACACGATGAAAAGCCTCTCATATTTTTTGTCATTTTCCCAAATTCCGTCTATTTTATCTCCTGAAATTATTACCTTATAACTCTAATACCATAGGATGCAATTGTTTTTTCGGCTTTTTCAATTTCTTCACTTGTTGGTATCCTTTGGGGAAGTGTGTTTTCCATGTCGAGAGATGCATATTTAGAACCTGCATAATTATGATACGGAAGCACTCTTACACCAATAACATTTTTAAGTTTACTGATAAATTCACCCATTTTTTCAATTTGATTATCATTAAAATCCGGAACAAAGGGGATTCGGATTTCAATCTTGCAACCACAGGAATCCAGGTATTTCAGATTATCTAAAATTAATTTGTTGGATACACCGGTGCACTTTATATGCACATCCTCATCAATAGCTTTGAGGTCATACAAAAAAACATCTGTATAGGGAATTACCATATCATAAATATCTTTTTTGACGCAACCGCAGGTATCTATTGCCGTATTTATGCCATTAGCTTTCAAGGCTTTTAAAAGCTCCATGCAAAACTCCGCCTGCATAAGACATTCACCGCCCGAAAGGGTAACGCCGCCACCTGATGTTTCATAAAAATCCTTATCCTCAAGCACCTTATCAAGAACCTCTTCACAGGTCATTTCTTTGCCGTACAGAACGATTGCTCCCATAGGGCAAAAATCCGCACACTTTCCGCAGGTTACACACTGTTGCCTGTCTATTGTGTGATTATCAGTTATAATATGATTTTTACATACAGTGGCACATTTACCACAAAGTGCGCATTTATTGCTCAGTATGGCTACTTGAGGCTTTAGGGAAATCCCCTCAGGATTATGACACCATACACACTTTAAAGGGCAACCCTTCAAAAATACGGTTGTGCGTATTCCATCGCCATCGTGAACGGCAAAGCGCTTTATTTCAAACACATTACCTGTCATCATCTCTCACCCCGTTTTACATTTGATATAATTATTGCCAAAATAATTATAATAAAGGCAATAAGATATGAAAGTCTGAATATCTGCTCACCGAGAATCAGTCCGGAAAATATCACCGCAAAAAGCGGCTCTGTAAA
The DNA here is from genome assembly GCA_045649825.1 of Clostridia bacterium. Taxonomy (GTDB): domain Bacteria; phylum Bacillota; class Clostridia; order UBA1381; family UBA1381; genus RGIG9115. Next base: position 72,599 of record JAZRQO010000022.1, on the reverse strand, counting down.
CTTAATTACAGACAATTTTGATACATTGTTATACTTTATAAGAATATTCCATAAAGAGTACGCCGCGATTGATGCTCCGCAAATATATGCAAAGGTCAAAACTGAGCGAAGATCTATATGGGTAAGCTTACCTCCGAGAATCAACCCTACAACAAAGAGGAAAATACCACCTGCAAGTTGTGAGTATGCTACTATCTGCACAGGGTTTATAGTCTTTGTAGCACTCTTGGTACAAATTACACTTATGCAAGAGCAAAGAGAAGCAAGAAGTAAAAGAACATCCCCTAAACCGAACGTAAATCCGGAGCCGTCAAGGTTAGTTACTATTATACCGAAAAAACCTAAAATTCCTGCAATAAGTTTAGGAAGCGAAAAATGGTCGTCCTTATCAAATAAAAAAGCAAAACAACTTAAAAACAAAAATCCCACTTGCTTTATTATAGCACTTTTTGAGCCTTCACCAATTGACAACGCCACATATGTAAAACTATAATGCAAAACTATGGATGTCAATGTAATCCAGAATATTGGCATAATACTTTTCTTATCAGGCACATCAAGCTTTTTGTTTTTAATGCTTGTAGCGGCTATAAGTATAAATCCACTTATGGCAAACCTTATTCCTGCAAAAAGTATAATAGACGGAATATCACTTCCGGAAATATCAAACGCATTATATCCGAGCTTTATGCAAGGAAATAAAGATCCCCAAAGCGCACACACAAAAACTGCTATAAGCACACTTGTTATTTTATTTGAAAAAATATTTTCTGTTTTTTTATACATTGATTACCATCCCCTAAAAAAATACCTTATCACTGTGTATTTACATTATACCTTCTGCAGCTTAAAATAGCAATAATATAATCTGCCAAAGAGTATGCAATTATGATACTAAGGAGGGAAACGGATCGTGAAAAAAATACGAACAATGCTTTGCGACGACTACAAGTATATATGTGAATATTTCAAAAGCTCCCTTCCGGAATACGACGATATTGACGTTGTTGCAGTGGTAATTCCTCGGAGGAAGCTCTCCAGATGGTAGCCGTTCATAAGCCTGACGTAGCCATTCTCGATATTCAGATTGAAGGTGAACGTTCGGGGATTGAGCTTATTCCCCAGATTGAAGCACTCTCTCCCGAAACAAAGATTATAATTTTCTCTATTCACGAAGAGCCTAAGCTTATATATGAGGCAATAGTTCTCGGCGCAAACGGATATTTTCTCAAATCAATTGAGGTTGACGAAATGGCAGAGAGCATTCGCAGCATTTATAACGGCAAAAACGTGTTTCCACCGTTTATATTGGAAAAGTTTATAGATGAAAGCCGTTCATCATACTTGCAGCGAGATTCGCTTCTTTATACAGTTTCGCTTTTAAAAAACCTTTCTGCTTCGGAGTTTGAAATTCTAAAACTCGCCTCTCAGGGCAAAAGCAGTAAGGAAATAGCGGCACAGAGATTTGTGGAGCAATCAACCATTCGCTGTCAGATTACAAATATACTTAAAAAGACAAAGCAAAAAAATCTTAAGGAATTTATTGCTACCCTCAACAAGCTTCACGTTTTAGAGCTTTTTGAAAAAATTGATTAATTCTCGGGAAACGATATGTTTTATATTAAACACCAAAAGCCGCAAACCCTTGCATTTTTAGGGTTTGCGGCTTTTTCCTTAAATTAGTAATTTTGGTGAAGCACTTGACAGATTACAGGCAAAGGCTTGTGAGAAAAATAAGTTTTATATAAGCAAATAATTTAAAGGACTGTTTCAGAATGAAACGGGAATGGGTGCGGACATATTCTTGGGCTGTTCATATTGCTAATCCAAGACTATGTCTGTACTCTACTGGACTCATATATCCTAATGATTGTTTGATACGTTTTATGTTATATCCACATAATATCCTTTACACCAAAATTGTCTATTTCCATATTTATATTTTAAGTTCCCATGTCTATCGAATATCATCAGCGAACTTTTTCCTTTTAAATATCCCATAATTTGTGATACACTATACTTTGGCGGTATTGATACAAGCATATGAATATGATCTGGACAGGATTCAGCTTCTATTATCTCTACACCTTTATACTTACATAATTTTCTCAATATGTTTCCTACATCTGCCTTTATCTTTCCATATATCACTTGTCTACGATATTTTTGGCGCAAATACTATATGGTACTTGCAATTCCACGTCGTATGTGATAAACTATCTGTATCAAGTTTCATTCTTGATTACCTCCTTTGATTCTTTTATGCGGTTGGCGAACCTGCATATATTATATCATAGGAGGTTTCTTTTTTCTGCTCATAGCTAAAAGCTTTTTAGAACCACAAGCATAGCCCGTGGTTTTCGTTGTACAAAAAAACGTTATGCGGGTTATTTAATCCGCATAACGTTTTAATTTATTCAACAGGTTTTAAAGATACTACCTTGCCGTTTGTTGAAACATATTTCGAACAAAGCATATACTCCGAGCCGACTCCTACAGGAGTTTCTACCGCATCGCAGTACGTTCCGCCACGAATAACACCATTTGCCTTAACTGTTACATAAGCCGTAAATCTGTCAGGCCGTTCAATCATTTTTCGTTCACCGTCAAGCATAATTTGGTCATATTTTGCAGGCTCAACCGTAACATTCACAATTTCACCCACAAGCGCGTCTTCCTTTTCGGAATATATACTTCCGCCCTTTTGCAATCCTTGTATTGAATACTCACGTACACCTTCAACACATACGACATACTCAAAAGGAATAGTTCCCGCAGTATTTTTGTCAGAGAAGGTCAGCACACGGATTGCAACACCAAACAAAGCCACAAAAACTGCAATTATAACCAAAAGATCTATTATATTAATTCTACCTGCAATTTTTCCGTTTTTCACCTTTATTACCTCCCTTAGTCGTCAATGCCGATTATATATCCTTTAGCAACATACTTAGTTGCCGACACATTCTGTTGCTCTCCAATTCTTATATGCTGCTGCCCTATCTGGTATCCCCAGTCATTAGCCGTAGCTTCAGCCTCCAGAGTAAGAATTACATCCTTCCTGTCGTCAAGCTTACTTATAACATACTTTTCTGTCTGCTGATTCAAATAGGAATCCTGGGATGGCGATACCGAAACATTTGTAACTCTTCCGTAGGCATTACCCTTTGCATCGAGCAACACGTTGTCGTCCGGAACCATACTGTCTGCCACCTCAGGCATAACACTTGTAACAAGAACTGTATATGTTACAGTTTTCTTTGAAGCCCCTGCCGTTCCTGAAAATTTACCAAAAACAAAAACTGCAACAAGCACAACTGCAAGAACTATCAGTATATCAACAATAGTTATTTTCTTTTTCATTTTACCGTCCTCCTTACTTCTGAGCAATTTTATCGTAGTATTGTTCAGTCTGCCTTGTCATTGCAACAGCAGTAAACTTTTTGCCGAATATTTCTTTTGATTTTGTACTCATTTCTCCATAAAGGTTTTCATCAGAAAGGAGCTTTCTTATACCGTCGGCAAGCGCCTCGGTATTCTTTTTACGAACAAGAAATCCGTTATTTCCATCAGATATAACTCCCGGATTGCCGCCAAAATCTGAAACAACTGCCGGGATACCGAGGCTCATACCTTCAAGGAGAGCAAGGCTTGTGGCTTCTGTACCGTAGGATGCATTACACTGTATGTAGGTGATATTCATAAGTGCATCAACATCCTTGATAAAACCTGTAAATATTATATCATTTTCACGTCCAAGTTTCTTAACTTTTTCTTTAAGATGTGTTTCGTAAGAGCCTGTACCTGCTATCACAAATTTTGCTTTTATTCCCTCTTTAAGGAGCATATCTGCCGCTTCTATAAAATAGTCATGACCTTTTATATCTTCAAGGCGGGCAACTATGGAAACCACTTTTTCATCCGCACCTATTCCAAAGCGTTCACGAGCCTGTGCCTTTTCTTCAAGAGAATTTGGCTCAAGACCTTTTACACCGTTTAATATAACGGATATTTTTGTTTCGTCTACACCTGTATCAGTAAGATTTTCTTTGGCGGCTTCAGCAACTGCAATAATTCCATCCGCCATAATATTATTTACAAAGCCGTTGAGCTTTTTACCAATTCCATGGGAGATAGATTTCGGGGGTGGGAAAACACTGTGACGTGTATATATTACCTTCGCTCCTGCAAGGCGGCCTGCTATTCTTGCCGACATTGATGCGTGAGTGTGTACAATATCCGCTTTTTCTTTTCTGATGATACGTGTAAGCTCACCCACTGCTTTTAAGTCAAGGGACTTATCCGCAATTCCGTTAACTTCTATAATGTCTACACCAAGGACCTCAATATGAGGCTTCAATAAGCTGTTTTTGGGAAGTATTACTTTAATTTCATACTTGCTTCTGTCATACTCAGACAAAAGGTTAAGAAGGACTTTACCTGCCCCTCCAATGTTTGTATCACTTGATACTTCAATAATTTTCAGCATATTTTATTTTCCTTTCACTTATTTTCTATACTATCCTTTGCGGAAACAGTGACAAATGCACCGCCAATAGCCAGCACCATAAAGAAAATCGCCATTACTCTATAGTTATAGAATGTGTAATCGAACATACTCTGAACAAGAAATCCTGCCACGCCACTCATAAGAGCTGCAGCTGCAGTTCCAAAATGACGGTTTCTGAGCTGCATATTGATCATATCTTTAAAAAATATGAGCATAGCGGCAACAAATACCACAAGGGATATAATTCCCGACTCAACAATAAGCTGGAGATAAAGATTATGTGAGTGCGGAGCAACAATGCCATGGTATGCATATTCAGGATATATGCTTCTGAATGCAGCTTCACCCAGGCCTATACCGCCCATCCAATAATCCTTAAGCATAATAAGTGTTCCGAACCATATATACACTCTGTAGGATGTTGAGCTATCAGACATATCGCCCACACTGAGGAATCGGTTAATCATAGTTTCGGGAATAATAAAAGGCAGAAGCAGAAGTCCGAAGGGGATTACCTTCCACATTGCACTCTTATAATAAGTTACAAATATAAGAGCAGACACCATAAATCCGATCCAGCAGCCTCTTGACTGAGTAAGGATGAGGCACAGAAATGTTGCCGCAAATATTCCGCAGTAAACCACTTTTTGAAGAATAGTTTTTGTGTAATTAACAATAACAAGTGCAATTATTGGTAGTGCAAGTATAAGGTATTCACCCAGAACATTTGGGTTTGCAAGAGTAGAGTATGCACGCATTGTTGCCTCTTCAAACATTTCCGTATCAATCCATGCATTTTGAGTATCCCATTTAAACACATACTGGAGTATTCCATATGCCGAAACAATTGCCGCGCTGATTGCAAAAACCTTTAAAAGTCCAGATATATTCTTTTCTTTTCTGAGCTGATCACGGATTATGTAATAAAATCCGATAAAGATAACATACATTCCAAGAACGCCCACACTCCCTTTCAGTGATGCAGAAAAAACGGTAGAGAGTGCCGAAATCACAAGAAAAAGCATAAGACACAATCCTGCACGCCCCATCTTTATTCCGTACTCCCCTGTGTATGCCTTATGGCCAAGAGTGCAAATTGCAGTAAGCACACATATACCAACCAGAACAAGTGTAGGAACAAGCGGCGCTGCAAACACTGCAAAGAATATACCACTCACAGGGTTTATAATCACCACTCCAATTGCAGCAAGTGCTACAGGAATAGCGTACATAAGAGGTAAAACCGCACCAGCTACACCTGTTATCGCACCGACTAAAGCTGCAGATGTATATACGTAAGCTGAGGAAACTTTTTTATATACCCTGAAACTAACGTCATCAAAACCGAATAAGGATTTTAACATCTTTACGCATATGCTTTCGTCAATATAATCCGAAAGGCATATTCCATCCAGAAACGAAATACCAAAGCATACAATGGCAATTATGATTGCCAAAAAACTGAAATTGCCTCTAAGAAGCTTAACACAGAATGAACTTACTGAAGAGAACAGAACAAGCAGTGAAATAAATCTTGTGTTTAACGACAAAGCTCCTGAAATAAAACCCTGTACATATTTACTTATAAGAGTGTTATCCGCTACATTTTTAACAAATCCCGAAAAGAACTTACATAACGATGACAGTACTGCTGTTGGAATACGGAGAAGTCTGCATGCAAGGCTCGTTTCTTCCAATGAAATTTTACCTCTGTACTTTACCGCTTTTACAATCGAGCTTTCGGCAAAAGCCGTGCAAAACATCTGATGTATACGTCCAAGCCACTGCCATAGCTTGCTTTCAACAAGGCAAGCAGTAAACTTACCCCAAAAGGAGTAAATAAATGATAATATCAAACTATTCATCTTATACTACCTTTCTCTATTAATGAGATTTTTTATCAAATCGACACGAAGCAAAATTACCGCAATCATATAAACAATAATTCCTGCAACCGCACATAATCCGCAATACAATATATTACCAACCAAACCGCCTGAAATAAATTTCAAAGCATTGGAAACAGGAATAAGAACTGATCCCATCACTGCGGCTGACACAAAAATCTTAAGTATATTAATAAAGTCTTCTTTTTTAAACAACTTTTTGTCACGAAGAGAAATTGCATTAAGTACAGCATTGCATATACTTCCACCTGCTGCTGCAAGGGCAAGTCCGGGGGTTTGTAAAGCACCGAACAAAGCATATGCCAAAGCTATATTGATAAATATGCTTATTATTGAATTTCTCATAGGGGTACGGGAATTTTGCATTGAAAAGAAATACTTACTGAGAACTTCATTAACTGCAAGTGCAACCATACCCACGCTATAACCCCTTAGTGCATTCGCAACACGAATAACGCTTTCAGAGTCGAACTTATTATGTTCATATATAATGCTTGTTATATAGGGAGCCAGCACCATAACACCAACAGTCAGCGGCAATAGTATCAGAAACATTGACTTAAGGCTGGTAACAATCAAGCTTTTTGCTTCGTCTTCTTTATTTTCCGCATTTGCTTTTGCAGCTTTCGGGAATATAAGATTTGTTACAACAAAGGAGAACACTCCCGTCATTACAACATACAGGCGGTTTGCAAGTTCAAGCACCGTTGGTGCACCCTCTATGCCTGATGCAAGCCTTGAATTTATAACTGAATACAAAGGCTGTACCCAGGTGCTTATGAGCATAGGGCCCGCGAGCTTCAAAGCAGATATTACGTTTTGGTCGTTTAATCTAAAATCAGGTCTGAACCTGAACTTGAATTTAAAAAGCGACGGTATCTGAACAATAACCTGCAAGCTCCATGCAATAAGCATTGTATAGGCAAGGCCGCGGATTCCGAATTTATCGGCAAACAAGGGAAAATATATTATAATTGCCACATTCGAAATAAGACTTATAATTGCAGGTATGTTATACTCCCCGTTTGATTGAAGAAGTCCAACAAAGGAGAATGCAAGTCCCGTAAAAATTATCATAGGGAACATTATCGCTGTAAGCTCAGATGTAAGGTCAAGCTTTGCACCGTTAAAGCCCGGTGCAAGAAGCATTACAAGCCTATCTGAAAATATAATACCAAGCAATGCAATTACAATCGCCACAGACAGTATCATAACTATAAATCTACTCGCAAATTTATCTGCCTGCTCTTTCCCTTCTTTTTCCCGAACTGATGTGAATATCGGTATAAATGAAGCAGATATAACCCCCCCGATTACCATATCAAAAAGCATGGTGGGCAACTTTGTTGCTGTCATAAATGCGTCAGTTTCAAAACCTGCCGAAAAATATCCGGCAATCATGGAATCACGTACAAGTCCGCAGGCTTTGGCAAGCAAGGTTACAACAGCAAGAAAAACTGCCGTTGTTAATGTTTTTTTGTTTTTCAAATTATTCGCTCCTTAACTGCGGTTATATAGTTCAACCGCTATATGTGAATTTTCCTCCGCAAGGGCTCTTAATTTCTTCTTTTGCAAAACAAGCTCTTTCCTTATTCTGTCGCTCTCTGACATGCATCTGTCTGCAAGTTCAAATAAGTTTTCTTCCGTAAGTCCGTCCACATCTACATAAAGGTTTTGGCCTGCATATTCCATAAACCCACTCACTTTGGGATCATATACTATACCCACAATAGGCACAGCCATCACAGCGGCATATATAAGCATATGAAGCCGCATACCGATACAAATACGGCTTTTTGAAACAAGCTTCATTATCTCCTCAGGAGAAAGGCGCCTTTCAACGCAAATCGCTTCCGTTTTTGTTTTGGATGCGATTTCCCTGCAAATCTGAATATCCGATGCCTGAAGTGGCAAAATAACCGCTTTTATACCATATTTTTCAGAAAGCTTATCAATAACGGATGAAACAGTTTTAGAAAAATCCCACCCCATCCCTGAAGCACGACGAACAGATATACATATAAATTCTCCGTCCACATTATCGGTTATATCACTTACATCGCCACCTGCATCTATCAGGAAAACAGGATCCGCCGTAAGCTTTATTTCGGGCTTGGATATTCCCCATTCAGACAATAAATCATAGGACTTTTTATCTCTTAATGTTATTGTATCAACTCTGTTAAGTACCGATTTGCATATTTTAATATTTGATTCTTTAGTTACCGGGCCTATACCATTTGCATACAGCATTACTTTTTTGCCAAATAAAAGAGCAAGCTTTATAAGGTATAGATAATAAAGCAATGATTTAGTGCTTGTCCCATCCTGGATCAATGTTCCGCCGCCCGATATAAACATACCGCACCCCATAACAGAGAAAAGCACTGAAAACGGATTAATACGGTTAATTGACTTAACACCGTACATTTTCTCTGTTTCTGCAGGGTTTGCAGACAGAACTGTTATCAAATCTCCCATTCCTTTTTTTCTGAATTCGGAAATAATTGAAAGAAGAAGTGCATCATCACCGCTATTACCGAAACCGTAATACCCGGAAATTAATATTCTTTTCATTTTAAAATCCGTGTCCCCTTTCGTAAGCCGGAAATGTGATTAATTTTCAAATCCGGGTAAGCTTTTGTACGCCTTTATATAGTCATCTGTCATTTTTTCAACAGAATAATATTCCGATACTGTTTTGCGGCAATACTCAGACATTGCGGCTTTCTCGTCAGGAGATTTTTGTATATACCTGATTATATCGGCAAAAATTCTATCCTCAGTAGTTTCGTCGCAGCCTCTGCAGCAAAAATTAGTATTTATACCCACATCAAGGCAAGAACTGTCAAAAAGTCCGATATAACCTTCATTTCCTGCAATAACAGTATTCTTTCCTGCAGCCATACCTTCAAGTGCCGCACGGCTGACGCCGACAAAGAGCGAAGAAATTGCCACAAACTTATTAATGTCAACTCTGGGTCCCGTGAGTATTACCGTTTCACACCCACATTCCGTATTTGCTTTAATTGCCAAAGCTCGTGCCTCTTCTTCGTCATTTCCTCCACCCACAACAACAATTTTAAGGTTTGGGATTTCCTTTTTAAGCCTTGGTGCAAGTGAAATGAGCATTTTTGATGCAAGGCTTCTGTCTTTATCCATACGGCTTACACCAACAACGCAAAAATCATTCTCAGAAATTCCGAACTCTTTACGGACATCATCACAGGGAGTATCCTCACTAAACTTATTAAGGTCTATACCGTTTATTGTTACAAATATATTCTTTTCGTCATAACCGTAATTATCAATAAGATATTTTTTAATATCATCACTGACCGCTATGCATCTTTCACCCCAATCGGTAATATACTTAAGACCGTACTTTGTTGTAAATACCCAATGAGCACTTGTAACAAAAGGAAATTTCATTTTATTTTTAAGCTTTCCTAATATAAATGACGGGATGCGGGCATGAGAATGCACAATATCAATGTTTTCTTCAATTATTATAGATTTAAGTGTTTTATATGCTTTTATAACATTAAGCAGATTCTTATTCTGAAGAGGGACTTTATAATGCTTTATTCCTGCTGCTTCTACTTCAGCTTCATATGCACCGCCGTTTGACGCAATAACAACCTGATACCCCCTACGTACAAGCTCTTTTGAAAGCTCAACTACGTGGGTTTCGGCACCGCCGATATCAAACTGCATAAGTGCCATCAAAATTTTTGTTCCCTTTTTCAAATGAACACTTCCCTTCCCCGTTGTTTTTAGTATACTCTGTTGAATTATATTCTGTTTTATTTTACCACAAAAACATATATTTTTCAATAGATTTAATAATAAATTTACATTACAAAGTATTATCTGTCCATCTCGCTCTGAACACCTATTTCGCAATGAGATGCAATAACCTTTTCTATTTCGTCAAGAGAGAAAACAGACATATCTCCCACTACTGTATTTTTAAGTGCTGAAAGAGCGTTGCCGACTTTCAGACTTCTTATTGGGTCGCAGGATTCAAGAAGTCCATATAAAACGCCTGCCACATATGCATCACCACTGCCTACCCTGTCAATCACCTCAATATCTGTATATGGTTTTTCTTCATAAAAAGTTTCGCCATGGAGAATAACTGATGTAAAATTATGACGATTAGGGCTTATAACCTCACGTTTTGTTGTGGCTATCAGTTCACATCCGTATTCCTTTGCAAAGCCTTCCATTATAGATTCAAGACTTCCTGTTCTCTTCATCATACGCCTTGAGGTTTCCTCTGACACAAAAAGAAAGTCAACAAACGGCAAAATTTCCTCTACAGCTTTTCTTGCATCATCCTCACTCCAAAGTGCGGCCCTGTAATTAACGTCAAATGAGATTTTTGCCCCATTACTTCTGAATTCTTTAACCGTTTCAATAACCGTTTTTTTCATAGAAGCAGAAAGTGCCATTGTGATACTGCTTACGTGAAAGATTTTTGCAAGAGCAAAAACCGATTGCGGGATTTCTGAAAATTTCAAACTGCACATCGCCGAATTTTCCCTGTCATACAAAACTGCAGATTTACGTGGATATGCGCCTGCTTCATAATAGTAAATACCAAGTCTGCTTTTGCAGGATTTATCAAAAAGAATAAAATCATCACTTACATTTCCGTATCTTATACGGTTTCTTATAAATCTGCCTGTTTTACTATAGGGAAGCTTTGTAACTATACCGCCCCTGGCTCCAAGCATAGCTGCCCCTGAAACCACGTTCAACTCCGACCCGCCTGCAGTTTTAATAAAAATGTCACTTTGAGATATAGTTTCTTTATCGGGTGGTGACAACCTGAGCATTACTTCGCCCATACCAATTATATCAAACTTTGTGTTTGTTTTTAACTTCAACATATATTCCCGCCTTTTTTTGTTTTAGTGTTTCCATTTAAAAAAACTTTAAACAAATAAGCACACAGTTAACCCAAACTGTGTGCTTAAAACAATCAATATTCAAGTTTTAAGAGAAGAAATAACCTATAATCGGAATACTCTCCAGGTATAATCTTACAAGCATACTTTCCCAGTGCTTACGTTCATTATCACTCCCCGAACGCTCAATCTCTGTTAAAATATACGTTTTCTCTTTAATAAAATTTCCGCTGTTTATCCTTACAATATAAACAACAAAAATCAAAATACAAGCAAAAATAATAAGACTCATAATTTAACGCCCCTTTACTTAAAAGTCAATCTTAAACAAATTACATATAACGTCTTATCTGCTGCACAAATATACCCGATATAAATATCACAAGAATAAAATTGTACAAGCTTACAAAAACTGCCGACAGAAATCTTGTATGTCCTATATATCTTAAAATCTTGAACATAAAAAACAAATAAGTGTAAACAGGTTCAATATTAAAAAAAGCCATTACCCACACCACCGCCGTAACAATGGCATAAGCTGTTAAAGTCACTCTTCTGTGTAATGTTACATCCTTTATCTTGTAAATGCTGCGTGTAAACAATCGCCATAAAACAATAATCTTTACAAGCTGCAAAACCAGGATAAGATTAATGTATGCTGAGTAATTCATCGGCACAAAGCCTGACACAACCAATAATACTCCTATTAATGATAACACAATTTCAATACCGAAAATCTGGACAGTACGCTTTAATAAAGACGGATAGCCTTTTCCTGATGTCAACATATCACCCTCTTATGACTTTAATAAATGCATTTTACTGACACTGCCAATATTGGTATCAGTTATCAGAATAACAAAACAATATCTGAATACACCTAAATTCTAACATATAAAACATAAATTGTCAATTATTTACATTAATTCCATATAAATTCATTTAATTGACAAAAAAAGAAGAATGGCAATTTCATATAGTTGGTAAGATTAACCAACCACAAAATTTGTGCCATTCTTGAAGTTTCAATTTATTTTCTGAACATACAGTTTTTCAAAGTACATTCACTGCAACTATTTGCTTGTTTGCAAGGATTATGGCAGCATTTGCCCACCACAGCCGTGATTGACTTTACGGGCGTTAGCATATCGGCGTCAGTAAGACAAAGTCCTATTTTCTTCCCTGTTCCGAGAAAATCAAGTATTTTACTCTGACAGTCAAGCGTCAAATCACCGTAACCCGGGCTGAATCTGGAAGTAATAAACCTATTTTTACTTTGCTCTTCATTTGAAATAATTTCACAAATATCATCAGCATACATCTCTATCATAGCAGTTGCCGCCGCTTGTGCCGCTACTGCCTTTGCAGGCGACAACATAGAATACTTGTATATAAGCATATCAACTCCACTACCAAGGGTAGCTGCAAAAATAACAGCCTCACTGCAATCTGACAGGTGATTTGCCAAAGATTTGCTCTTAACTGAAAAGGAGCCTAATACAACATCATCTTCCCGTACCGAAACCGAAATATCAGCCGAGCAAAATTTCGGGACTGCCGCCTCAGCCACTCTGGCGATTACATCCTCATAAATTTCCTGGAGATGAGGTTCGGGAAAACCGTCACGGAAACCCATATACCTATATACTTCTGTTCTGCTTACACTTCTAGGCTCTCTCATTTGATTATCTCCGATACATTATCAAGAATTGCTTTTGCAACATCAGGTTTATTCATTGTATAAACGTGTACCGCCCTTACACCATTTGCAAAAAGGTCTATAATCTGCTCTGTAGCATAAGCAATTCCCGCTTGCTTCATAGCAGCAGGATTATCTCCATATTTGTCAACTATCATTCTGAACCTTGACGGCAGACTAGTTCCCGAAAGCTCACAGGAACGCGCAATTTGCTTTCCGTTAGTTACGGGCATTACACCTGCAATCACAGGAACATTTATATTTTTCTCTGAAAGTCTGTAAAGAAAGCTGTAAAGAGTGCTGTTATCAAAAAACATTTGAGTAGCTAAAAACGAACACCCGTTTTCAACTTTTATTTTTAAATTTTCAAGGTCTTTGCTTCGGCTTATACACTCAGTATGCCCTTCAGGATAGCAAGCAGCACCAACACAAAATCCACCGAAATCATTTATTTCATTCACAAGCTCTGAAGCGTATGTATAGTCACCTTTAAAATCTGCAGGCATATCCTTCGGTCGGTCACCCCGAAGTGCAAGTACATTTTCAATGCCTGCTTCCCTAAATGCTTGAAGTCGTTCTATTATGGTTTGTTTTGTCGCACCTATGCAGGTAAGATGTGCAAGTGCAGTAACTCCACTATTCTGAACATCTTTCGCAATTTCAAGGGTATTTTTTGAATTTCCCCCGCCTGCACCATATGTAACACTCATAAAATCAGGCTTGAGAGCTGCAATTTCCTTTACAGCACACCTTATATGCTCTACATCACCGCCGGGCTTAGGCGGGAAAACTTCAAACGATAATATGTTTCTGTTTTGTTTAAGAGCTTCATCAATCCTCACTGTTAATCACTCCTGTTATAAGCTTCAATTTTTCACTTCGTGTGAGTTTTTTTATAGCACACTCACGCCTTAGTGCTTCCTGTTTTGTTTCAAATGCCTCTTTATACACAAGCTCAACAGGAAGCCTGGACCTTGTATACTTTGCACCTTTTCCTGAATTATGCACTTCCGCCCGTTTTTCAGGATTTGTTGCATAACCGCAATAGAGCGTTCCGTCACCGCAACGCAGAATATATGTATAATGCATTTTATACCTCTGAAGGTGTGCTGCAAAAGCAGCACGCCTTATTATTTCATATTCTTCTGATATTCCTCTATCATTTTTTTAACCATTCTGCCACCGATTCTGCCTGTTTCCTGAGCTGAAAGCTCGCTCATAGATTTTTTGCTAAGGTTAAGTCCAAGTTCATTTGCAACCTCCATCTTAAATCTTTCATTGGCAGCTTTTACTTCCTTACTCTTTGACATATATATACTCCTCCGATTATTGCATTTGAGTTTTAACTCAAATGTAATTTAACCGCAAAAGCAATTTTTATACAAAGTAAAATATGTCAGTTAAGAATGCCTGCATTTTCTATCAATTTATCGCATCTGCCACGAAGCGGTGCGTATTCATCAGTAAAAAGCAAATCGTTTTCCAATACGAACATTGCCGCCTCCTGCGCTTTTTTAAGAACATCTCTGTCCTGAAACAGATTTGCTATTTTCATCTCAGGAAGTCCATGCTGACGTGTTCCGAAAAAGTCACCCGGGCCGCGAAGATTGAGGTCTTGTTCGGAAATATAAAAGCCGTCATTTGAAACACACATAGTTTCCATTCTTTTTCTTGTAACTTCACCATTTCCATGAGCAAAAAGAATGCAATAAGCCTGGTCTGTGCCTCTTCCCACTCTGCCCCTTAGCTGATGAAGCTGCGAAAGCCCAAATCTCTCTGCATTTTCTATTATCATAACAGTTGCATTAGGCACGTTTACGCCAACCTCAATAACCGTTGTAGAAACAAGAATTTTTATTTCTCCGCTGCTAAAACGGGACATTACTTCATCCTTTTCTCCGGGCTTCATCTTACCGTGCATAATACCTATTGGAATTTTTGGGAAAACTTCTCTTAAATTTGCAGTCAAATTTTCTACATCCTGCAAATCAGAAGCCTCTGTTTCTTCAATCAGAGGGCAAACAACATATGCCTGGCGCCCCTCTTTTATATTTTTTTCAACAAAAGCATAAATACGCTTTCTCATATCTTCGCCCACAGAGTAGGTTTTAACAGGCTTTCTTCCCGGGGGAAGTTCATCTATAACCGAAATATCAAGGTCACCATAAAGAATAAGTGCAAGAGTTCTCGGAATGGGAGTTGCAGACATAATGAGCATATGGGGATTAGCACCTTTGGCACAAAGCTTTGCTCTCTGTCCTACGCCAAAACGATGCTGTTCATCAGCAATAACAAGCCCAAGATTATTATATACCGCCTTCTTTTCAATAACTGCATGAGTTCCCACTATCACATCCGCAAGGCCTGATTCTATGCTGTCGTAAGCCAGCCTTTTATCCAACTGACTTATTCCGCCCGTGAGCAGGACAACATTGATACCAGTTCCCTTGAATGTTTCCTTTAAGGATTCATAATGCTGAGATGCAAGAATTTCTGTAGGTGCCATGAGCACACTTTGAAAGCCGTTACGCCACGCAAGGAACATTGCCATTGCTGCAACTACGGTTTTACCTGATCCCACATCTCCCTGAACAAGACGGTTCATCTGTTTGCCCGATTTAAAATCTGCAATAATCTCGTTAACAGTTCGCTTCTGAGCATTTGTTAGCTTATATGGAATATTATTCTTTATAAGCTCTCCTCCTGATATATTTTCAAAAATATATCCCGGAGTTTTCGAAAAAGTCCCTTTTTGAGCTGATAGAGCAAGCTGAAGTATAAGCAACTCTTCAAACACAAAACGCTCACGGGCTTTTCTATAATGGTCAAGACTTTCGGGAAAATGTATATTTTTCATACTGTATTGAATACCGGAAATCTTATATTTACTTAGTATTTCAGACGGTATATATTCAGAAATTCCGTCTGCACTTTCAATAGCAAGCTCCATAATACTCTGAATATTCTTCTGAACAAGCCCGCCCGTAAGAGGATATATAGGTACTATTTTACCTGTGTATTTACCCTCGCCTCTGTTTTCAAAAATAGGGTTTTCGATACACAGCTTTCCTCGCCTGTTTCCGATTTTGCCATACATTACAAGTTCCATACCGGGACTTATACGGCTTTTTATATATTTGTTATTGAACCAGACAGCTTCCATTGTACCTGTTCTGTCAGTTACAAGTGCAGAGTAAATAGCCATATTGCGCCTGAATCTTGTTTCACGAACAGCAGAAGAAACGGTAATGCTTAGGCATACCGTTTCTCCGATTACGCAGTCTTCAATATTTTTGGACATAGAACGGTCTTCGTAGCTTCTTGGAAAGAAGTACAACAAATCACCTACAGTTTTAATGCCAAGCCTTGCAAAAGAAATAGCTCTTGCATTGCCCACTCCTTTTAAAAACTGAATATCTCTGTCCATCTCCATCATCCTTTACTCAACGGAAATTATATAATAATAAAGTGGCTGGCCGCCCTTCTTGAGTGCAACCTCACAGTCATCAAACTTGCTTTCCAAAGCTTCGAGAAGCTCCTCGGGTGCTTGTTTCTTACAAGATTTTCCGCTGTATACGGTAATAAATTCGCTGTCCTCATCCACCATTCTGTCAATAAGCGTCTGAGCAACTGCTTCAGGGGATTTACCAATCGCTTTGATTTTACCCTCAATAATGCCGAGAATATCACCTTTTTTTATTTTATGACCTTCATATTCAGTGTCACGTACTGCAAAAGTCACCTGCGCAGATTTAACCTCACGCATTGCACGGCTCAGTGCTTTTTCATTCGCCGCCGCATCTTTTTTAGGATTAAAAGCCATCATCGCCGTCACACACTGAGGTATAGACGTTGTTGGAATAACAATAACATTTGTATCTGCAATTTCGGCAGCCTGAGTTGCTGCCATGATAATATTCTTGTTGTTGGGAAAAACAAAAATATTTTTGGCATTTATCTTTCCTACTGCCTTTAATATATCGTTTGTGCTGGGATTCATAGTCTGACCGCCCTCGATAACTCTTGTTACACCAAGGTCGGTAAGAATTCCGGAAACACCCTTTCCTGCACAAACTGCCACAAAACCATATTCATCAAGAGGCTTATTCTCTTTTGGCGGTTCTTCCTTCATAGAGTTTTCTATAATAGTGTTGTGCTGGAACTTCATGTTATCAATTTTGATATCAACAAGCTCGCCAAGCTTTACTGCATTCTCAAGTACAAATCCGGGATTATTGGTATGGATATGTACTTTTACAATTTCATCATCATCAATTACAAGCATACAATCACCTTTAGGTGAAATTGTTCCTCTGAATGAGTCAACATCGCTTGAGGAATCATAACGCTTTATAATAAACTCTGTGCAGTACATAAACTTGATATCTGTTTGCTTTTCAGGCTCCTTAACCGCAACTTTGATTTTGCGGGGTACAGGAACAGATTCGGGCTGGATTACTTCACCAGTCTGAAGGTAAGAATATGCGCCTTCAAGAACATAGAGCCAACCTCTGCCACCTGCGTCAACTACGCCTGCCGCTTTCAACTGAGGAAGAAGCTCGGGTGTTTGTGCAAGAGCCTCTGCTCCCGCCTCTGTGCAACCCTTCATAACTTCAATTAAATCATCAGCGGTTTTTGCTGATTTAACAGCTCCCTCTGCTGCAACTCTGGCAACCGTGAGAATTGTTCCCTCTGTGGGCTTCATAACCGCTTTATACGCAACCTGAGCACCTTCCGCAAGTGCATCGGCAAATTCCTTGACAGAGCAATCTGCCTTGCCTTTAAGGGATTTTGAAACACCTTTAAACAGCTGTGACAGAATAACACCTGAGTTACCTCTTGCACCTCTTAAAGTTGCAAAAGACATCTTGTCTGCAACAGATGTAATCTCAGATATTTCCTGCTTCATAAGCTCTTCTGCCATTGCCATTGCAGTGAGGCTCATATTTGTTCCCGTATCACCGTCAGGCACAGGGAACACGTTAAGCTCATCCACTTCGCTTTTATGATTATACAAATGATTAGCTCCCGAAATCATCATTCCGGCAAGCATTTTTCCGTCTATCCTGTTAATTTTACTCACCCTTCCGTTTATTCAGAAACTCTGATTCCCTCAACACGAATATTCACGCTCTTCACAGGAACCCCTGCAACTGATTCGAGGGTGTATCTCACCCTGTTTGCAATGCTCTTGCAAATAGAATTGATATTTATTCCAAATTCTACAACAATATGAAGTTCTACAATTGCTTTGTTATCCTGAGATGTTACCTTAACACCTCTTCCCTTGTTATCACCTTTAAGCAGATTTACAAGTCCGTTTGCGGCACTACGTGATGCCATACCCACAACTCCGTAGCAGCTTTCAGCTTCATTTGCCGCAATCTCTGAAATAAGCTTTGATGATATGGATATAATTCCGTATTCGTTTTTGAATTCTATAGCCATAATAAATCCTCCTATTCTGCTTTCTTTTCCCTTGTCATAAGCGAATAAACCGCTTCACGGGGAGATTTGTTTTTATATAGTATATTACATGCCTCTTCTGTTATAGGCATGGTAACATTCATTTTTTGTGCAAGCTTATATGCAGCAGAGGCTGTATTTACACCCTCTACCACCATATGCACCTCTTTAAGAGTTTCTTCAAGTGTCTTCCCTTGCCCGATAAGAATACCGGCACGTCTGTTTCTCGAATGCATACTAGTGCAGGTTACTATAAGGTCACCCACGCCGGAAAGTCCCGAAAAGGTTTCAGCCTTTGCGCCAAGTGCCACTCCAAGCCGTTTTATTTCAGCAATACCTCGCGTCATAAGTGCTGCTTTTGTGTTATCACCGTAGCCAAGACCGTCGCATATTCCGGCACACAGGGCAATAACATTTTTAAGTGCTCCGCCCAGTTCAACACCCGTAATATCGTCGGAGGTATATATTCTGAATACCTCATTCATAATAACTTCCTGAATCCACTCAGAAGTTTCAAGCTTATCTGATGCTACCACATTAGTTGTAGGCAATCCTTTGCTTACTTCTTCTGCATGGGAAGGTCCACTCATAACAGAAACAATTGCCTGTGGGATTTCCGATTTATACACCTGTGAAAGTCTGAGCAAGGTTTCCTCTTCAAGACCTTTTGAAATATTCAGAATCTTCTGCCCCTCTGCCACAACAGCTCCAAGCTGCTTTGCTGTAGAACGCGTTGCAATACTTGGTACTGCGGTTATTATAAGATCTGCATCCTTTACACAAAACTCCATATCATGGGAACATACAATATTCTGAGGTAATGAAATACCAGGTAAAAATTCTCTGTTTTCACGGTGAAGATTCAAACGGTCGGTTTCTTCCTGCTGCCACGACCAAAGATAAATATTATAGTCCTTTTTGGCAAGAAGGATTGCCATCGCCGTTCCCCAACTGCCCGAACCAATTACTGCTATTTTCATTAAAGCCTTTACCCCTCTCTCTTCTCTCCAAGCTTATGCTCAGTTCCCGTCAGTAGCCTTTTGATGTTACTGCGGTGTCTGAATATAAGAAGACCTGCAAAAATTATATCAAACAACAATCTTGGAATTGTAAAATTGCTTGCAAACAGCATATAACTGAGGCTCACTGCAACATAAATAATAGCTGCCATAACAGAGCCGAGTGAAACATATCTTGTAATTGCCATTATTGCAAGTGCAAAAATAAGTGCTATAAGTGCAATCTGCCAATTAAGGGCAATCATAACACCAAGGCTTGTTGCTACTCCTTTTCCGCCTCTGAATTTAAAATAAAGGGGAAAATTATGGCCAAGCACAGCACCTAAACCTGCAAGGAGATTATAATAAGGGAGCTGATTTCGGATTGCTTCAAAAACCTCTTTCTCTACCGCCAATCCGGTCCCTGCTCCAACGGGCACTATATGATACAGTGCAAGATTTGCAATAAGATTTCCAAACAAAACTGCAATAACACCTTTTAAAACGTCGAGAACAAGCGTTAAAATTGCGGCTTTTTTTCCGTGAGTACGGAGCATATTTGTGGCTCCTGCATTACCCGAGCCTGATTCTCTTATGTCAGTACCGCTTATTTTTTTTGATATGAGTATTGAAAAATTAACGCTACCCAAAAGATATGGGAGCAAAAATGAAACTATAATCAAAAATTTATCCAAAAGGGTAAACTCCTTTCTCAGTTGTCATTTCTTTCACGTAATATAAATTTGATTGGTGTTCCTTCAAAACCAAAAGCATCACGTATCTGATTTTCTATAAATCTCAGATATGAATAATGGAACAGTTCTCTGGAATTAGTAAAGAGAACAAAGCTCGGCGGACAAGTGCCGGCCTGAGTTCCGTAGTATATTTTTAAACGTCTGCCTTTATCTGAAGGCGGTTGCTGCTTGGCGATAGCTTCATTAAGCACGTCGTTTAGCATACCTGTTGTAATTCTTCTCTTGTACTGCTCTGTTACCTTTTTAATTTCAGCGAGAAGCTCGTTAACGTTTCTGCCTGTTTTTGCAGATATAAACACAATTGAGGCATAAGACATAAATGCAAATTCTTCTCTTATCCGCATTTTGAACTCACTCATTGTTTTGGTATCTTTTTCAAGCGCATCCCACTTGTTAATTGCAAATATACACGCTTTACCCTGTTCGTGGGCATAACCGGCAATTTTTGTATCCTGTTCTGCTATTCCCTCAGTGGCATCAATCATAATAACGCAAACATCACTTCTGTCAACAGCACCGAGAGAACGGACAACACTGTATCTTTCAACTGCTTCATCTATTTTCTTACGCTTACGCATACCTGCAGTATCAATAAACAGGAACTTGTCACCATCCTTTTCATAATGGGAGTCAATAGCATCCCTTGTGGTTCCTGCAATGTTACTTACAATTACTCTTTCCTCACCAAGTATCCGATTTATAAGAGATGATTTTCCGGCATTAGGTCTTCCGATCACTGCAACCTTAATTTCGTCTTCATCTTCTTCCGTTTCGGCACCTTCGGGGAATTTCGCACACACTTCATCAAGCAAATCGCCTATTCCCATACCGTGTATTGACGAAACTGCAATAGGATCGCCAAGACCAAGATTGTAAAATTCATAAAATTCCATAGGCGGCTCACCTGGGGCGTCAACTTTATTTACCGCAAGAACTATTTTCTTCTTTGCTTTAAGAAGCATAGCTGCAACCTCCTGGTCGTTTGCAGTTACACCGTCACGTACATTGGTAACAAGTATAACAACATCCGCCATTTCGATTGCAAGATTTGCCTGACGTCGCATCTGAACAAGAATTTCATCCTTACTTGCAGGTTCTATACCGCCTGTATCAATCATTGTAAAGTGCTTGTCAAGCCAATTTCCGTCTGCATATATACGATCACGGGTTACACCCGGTGTATCTTCCACAATACTTATCTTCTGTCCTGAAATTTTGTTGAACAGGGTGGATTTACCCACATTCGGTCTACCCACTATTGCAACTGTTGGTTTCATATGTTTTCCTTTCTAAAACTCAAGCTCTTCGCCAAGAACGTGCTCAACAAAAACAAATCCATCATTATCTGTTGGCACAATGTTTACTCCAAGCATTTTCTCCGCTTCCTCAAGAGTAACATCATCAAGAAAAATATCTTCTCCGGCTTTAAGCATTGATGATGAAATCAATATCTCTTCTGTTTTTTCTTCATTCTTAAGGGTTTGTATAAGGTCACCGCCGCAAACAAGTCCGGTTACGCTTACTTTCCCACCAAAAAATTTGTTCTTTATGCTCACAACATTCACACTTACCCCTGGAGCTTTTTCTTGTATAAGGTCGCACATACTACGTATAAACGGATAAGCAATCTCCCCTGTTGCAACGGTTACTCGCCTTCTACGGGGTTTTGTTTCAATCATGCCGAGAGCAATTTCTACTTCTTCTTTAAGGCTTGCAACAAGTCCCACACCATTTTCAATCTGAGGAAATCCCTCGTAATCGTCAGCAGGAGGGATAGGAAGCTCACCATTTAAGTAAAACTCATCTGACAAATAAACAAGACGAGTGCCGAGAGTTTCCATAAACTCTCTCTGCAGTGCCTCAACCCGGCGTACTACATCTATACTCCCTGCTTTGTCATAAGTTTTAAGCTGAAACAACCCTTCTCTGTAAGCCGTAACGCCCACAGGCACTACCGATATACTCTGAACATAACCGCCAAGTGCCGCCATATCCCTTAAACTTCTGTCAAGCTCATCATTATCGTTTATTCCGGGACACAGTACAATCTGACAATTCATATATATGCCGTTTTTTGCCAGCTTTTTCATACGTTCATACAGATTTCCCGCAAAGCGGTTGCAAAGCATAAATTCCCTGAGTTTAGGATTGGTGGTATGCACCGAAATATTAATCGGGGACACACGAAGCTCTATAAGTCTGTCAATTTCTTCGTCAGTAAGGTTGGTCAGGGTTACATAGTTACCCTGCAAAAATGAAAGGCGGGTATCGTCATCTTTGAAATACACGGTTTCACGCATACCGGGGGGAAGCTGATCGATAAAACAAAAAATACATTTGTTACGGCAGCTCTGAGGCTTAGAAAGCAAATCCTCTTCAAAAATAATTCCAAGGTCGTCATAGTCGTTTTCTATAACAATTTCTTCAATATCGCCATTTGGCTTTTTCACTGATACCGTAACCTCATACTCGGCAATAAGAAATTTATATTCCAAAATGTCGTGTATTTCGTGACCGTTTACGGCAAGGAGAATATCACCTTTAGCAATGCCTGCTTCCTCTGCAAGTGAGCCGGACTCGACGTCAAGTACCGCAGTATCGGTTTTGTTCATACGCTTTCCCTTTCGTTGGATTCCTTCCAGATTATATAGCCGTTGACAACCAGTTATTTGTGCATAATACGGCTATAATATACCAATATTAATTTTACCACAAATTCTGAAAAAGTCAACCATTATGAGGAAAAACTCACTTATTTTGTTACATTAGCCGAAATTTTCTTTTCCCTGGCAAGCTTAAACCAATATCTGTACCTCATTTCTGCGGCTTTCCTTTGAAAAATAACCTGATTCATAAGCATTGGCTCTGTAATATAGTCAAGGCACACATCCAGTTGTGATATTTCATATTTTGTATTCTCAAGATTATACATAATTAATTCCTCTGTATAACCTGTTCTGCCTGATTTTTTTTGTAATTTCATCTGCACGTCTCTTCCTGTTCTTCGTATTTTATTAGTATTATGCTCAATTAAAAAGTGTCAATTCATATAATTTAAGCATATTATATACTGACATACATTATAAAAACATCGAATATAATGTTGAAAAAGAATAAACAAAAAAGAGGTATTTAAATGAATAACAATATTAACTCAAAAATCAACAACATTCTTTCAGGGATGAACCCGAAGGATATACAACAGATTATGCAGCTTGCAAAAAACAGCGGTGCAGTATCAAAACTTACCCCCGCCCAGCGCGAGAGAATAATCAATGAATTTTCTAAACTTGATGCAAACGAAATCAAGAGAAAAATATCTAAAATCAATGCTTCGGAAATTTCAAAATTAAATGCAGATGAGCTTATGGCAAAGCTCCGTAATCTGTGATTTTTAAACGGAAGGAGGAATTTTTACCATGCCCGGCTCAGCTATGGATACTTTAAGAGGACTGCTCGGTGATAATGCCGACGAAAAAATAAAAACAGCTCTCGGTGCTCTGTCGTCCGGAAGTGAGGAAAGCCAAGTGCAATCAACGCCCGAATCGGAAGCACTTTCTGTTACTGCGGCAAATAACACTTTTGACCCAATAACCGCCGATTCCCTTATGCAAATAAAAAGTATTGTTGATAACTTTGCAAACTCGGGAAATGACACAAGGTCAAATCTGCTTCTGTCACTCAAACCATATATGCGTACATCAAGACAAAGCTCCATAGATATGGCAATCCGAATTCTTAATTTAAGCAAGCTGTCAGGAATATTCAAGTTGAGGTGAAATTTTGATGTACCGTAAATTCTACAGTTACAATGATATGCCTATAGTAAAAAAGCCTGCGCCACCCCAGGAACAAAAAAACGAAACCACACTTACAAGAAATCAGGATAAAGGGATTTTACAAAACCTCAAGAATGATGACCTGATACTGCTGGCGGTTTTCTTTATACTGATAATGGATAACTGCGAAGACAGGCTTCTTTTACTTGCCATTGCTTTTATTTTCTTTTCTGATTATTTTGATACATAAAAAAAGACAGCTTATGCTGTCTTTAATTATTTTGTTAACGAACCTATTTTCTTTGCACACTCGGAGCAGATATTTTTGCCTCCGAAGCTCACAAGTGATTGAGAAGATCCGCAAAAAGCACAAAACGGAGTGTATTTTTTAAGAATAATACTATCACCGTCTGTAAATATTTCCATAGGATCGGTTTCTTTTATGTCCATAGATTTTCTGAGTTCCTTAGGTATTACTATTCTTCCCAACTCGTCAACTTTTCTGATAATTCCTGTAGCTTTCATTAACAGCGCCCTCCCTATACATTTTAACTGTTTAATCGAACTAAACAATCATCAACATTATACATTATATATCAAAATAACAGCACTGTCAACCTTTTTCCGATAAAAAAATGACATTTTTGTCCAATTTGGACACAAATTACCTGTTACAGTCGTATAATAATGCCAACAACCGCCGCAATACCTATAAATACGACAGGATGTACCTTTATTTTCTTTATTCCTACAAATAGAAGAGCGAACACGATTATGCTACGTATGTCAAATAAATCACCGAAATTGCGTGTTCTCATAAATACATCAACATGAATAAGTGCAATTTTCACAATTTCAAACGCCGCTGCCCCAATCAATCCTGCAGACGCCGGGCGAAGACCGTAAAATGTATTCTTAACAAGAGCACTGTCTTTAAAGCGGTTAAGAATTCCCGAAATGATAAGTATGATTATAACACTGGGAGTTATAAGACCCATTGATGCCACAATGCAGCCAAGAACTTCAAGCCCCGCAGACTTTCCCGTAAGATAACCCACATAGGTGGACATATTAACCCCGATAGCTCCAGGGGTTGATTCCGACACTGCAATCATATTTGCAAGATCAGTTTTTGTAAACCACCCCGTAACCTCCGACATTTTACTGAGAAACGGGATTGTTGCAGCACCGCCACCAACAGCGAAAAGACCAACTTTGAAAAATTCATAAAAAAGCTGAAGCATAAGTTTCATTTTGCTTTACCTCCCAACCCTTTTATTAACGCACCAGCAATGCCGCAGCATATTACAAGAATTGCAGGAGATATATCAGTAAATGCCGCAAGACAAAATACTAGAGCGAACAAAGCTATGGTAACCTTATCCACTATGGCTTTTTTACCAAAAGTTATGACTGCATTTATTATAAGTACACATACACAAATACGTATTCCTGCAAATGCATGTTTTACAATTTCTGATTCCGCAAAATTCTGCAAAAAGGCGGCAATTATCCCTATTATTATAATGCTTGGTGTAACAAAACCCAAGGTTGCTGCAATACTGCCGAGGATACCTTTTTGCTTATGTCCGATAAATGTCGCCACATTTGCCGCTATAACTCCGGGTGTACACTGACCTACGGCAAAGTAGTCAGCTACTTCATCCTCTGTTGCATATCCGTATTTTTCAACAATCTCTCTTTTTATAATAGGCAAAAGCACATAACCACCGCCAAAACAAACAGCACCCATTCTGAAGAAAATAACAAACAGTTTTATAAGTGTTTTCAAATTTTGTCCCCTCCTGTTATTTTTCACCGAAATACTGATAAACGTCACATTTTATCATTCCGTTATACAGCTTTCGTTTTTTATCTGCTTTCCTGCCGTAAAGTGCCTCAAAGCCCTCATGAGAGGTGAGGATATAGTAGGACCAGTTTTTGTTTTTTGAAAAAGCTCTGCCAAGCTTTCTGTAAAGCTCTTCACATTCTTTTTTCTCACCCAATCGCTCGCCATAGGGCGGATTACATATTACCGCACCGTACTTTTCGGGTGTTACAAAATCTGCCGCATCTGCAAGTGAAAAGCTTATACAATCTTCAACTCCAGCACGTCTTGCATTATTTTCTGCAATCTTAAGGCACTCACCGTCTATATCACTTCCGTAAAGTCGAAGAGGAATGTCACGAATTGCAGACATTGCCTTTTCTCTTTCCCTCTCCCATATATCTGAGCTGATATATGGGAATTTCTCAGCCGCAAAGCTACGATTTATTCCAGGTGCAATATTACGCTTGAACATAGCCGCCTCAATCAAAATCGTACCCGAACCGCAAAACGGGTCCACCAGAGGAGTTTCGTATTTCCAGAAACTTAAAAGAACAAGTGCCGCTGCAATGGTTTCACGAAGAGGTGCCATATTGGATTCCGTTCTGTACCCCCTTTTATAAAGTGGGTCCCCTGACGTGTCAATCATAAGTGTTACAATATTTTTTCTGATTGAAAACTTTATTTTAAATAAATCTCCTGTTTCCGGAAGCATATCCATACCATATTCCCCGCCAAGCTCCGTAGCAATTGCCTTTTTAATAATTTTCTGACAATCGGGGATGCTCGCAAGCTGAGATTTCAGGCTATGCCCCGTAACGGGGAAAACACCGCCCAGAGGAATAAAAATATGCCAGGGTAGCTTTTTTGTGTTTTCAAAAAGCTCCTCAAAGCTCTCCGCTTTAAATTCCCCCACTTTAATGAGAACTCTCTCACCTGTTCGGAGATTAATGTTTGCGGCAGCTATTGCACTTTCGTCCCCTGAAAACATAACTCTTCCGTCTTCTGTATGAGTTTCATAGCCAAGCCTTTTAAGTTCTCTGGCACAAAATGCCTCAAGCCCCAGCAAGGTTGGCACTATAAGTTCAAAATTCATTAGACCCTCCAAATTCAGCGTAGTTTTTTGAATATATCACGGCTGAAATCCTCTGAAAGAACAAAATCAATCCTCCGTGACACTATATCACTTTTTGCAACAAACACGGAAACCTCATCACCTACAGTGTACTTAACACCTGTACGTTCACCCATAAGGCACTGCTTCTCTTCATCGCAAATAAAATAATCAGATTCCATATTTTCAACGCGCACAAGACCTTCTATGCCGTTTGCCTTAAGCTCAACAAACATCCCAAAGCCTTTCACGCCCGACACGACGCCTTCAAAATCCATACCTATAAAGTTATTCATATATGCAGCCTTTAAAATATCGTCGCAGTCACGTTCACATAGTTCCGCCTCAATTTCTGTATCAGACGCACGCTTTGCCGCAGAGCTTACAAACCCGAAGTCAGGTGTGTTCTTTCCGTCAAGCATAGCCTTAATGCTTCTGTGAACAACAAGGTCGGGGTATCTTCGGATAGGTGAAGTAAAGTGGCAATAGTACTTTGCCGCAAGTCCGAAATGCCCGGTATTCACAGGCTTATAGTCTGCCTTCATAAGAGAGCGAAGCATGGTTTTTGAAACAATCCTCTCTATTGGTGTTCCCTTCACCTGCTGAATTATCTGTTCAAAGGCTTTTGGCTTTACAGGGTTATTGTCGTCATTTTTGCCCTTTATATAAATCCCGAAGGGGCTTAAAAACTGTTTAAATGCAGTAAGCTTATCACCTGTGGGGGCTTCGTGGGAACGATATATACAAGGGAGTTCAGACCAATACGCAAACTCTGCAACGGTTTCGTTTGCCACAAGCATAAATTCTTCAATCATCCTGTTTGAAACACCACGGTGAACATATCTTACTTCTGCGGGATTTCCATCGCTGTCTGTGACTATCTCCGTTTCGGGAAAATCAAAATCTATGGCACCCCTGTCAAAGCGTTTCTTACGCAGGGCAGCTGCCAACTCTTCCATAGCTTTAAGCTGAGGCAGTATGTGCTTATATCTTTCTTCAAGTTTTTTATCCCCTTCTTCGAGGAGCTTATTTACGTCGGTGTAGGTAAGGCGTTCCTTTGAGCGGATAACACTTTTTGTTATTCTGTGGTTTATAACCTCCCCGTCTTTGTCAATATCCATAAAAACCGACAAGGTAAGCCTGTCAACTCCGGGGTTTAAAGAGCATACTCCGTTTGAAAGCTTTTCAGGAAGCATTGGTATTACACGGTCGGGAAGATACACACTTGTTCCACGTCTGAACGCTGAAGCATCAAGGGCTGTGTTCTCCGTTACATATTCACTCACATCTGCTATATGAACACCTAGCCTTGAAACCCCGTGAGGCAAGTTTTCAATACTTACCGCGTCATCGAAATCCCGTGCAAGTTCACCGTCTATTGTAAAGGTGATAAGGCTTGTTAAATTCTCTCTTGTGTTTTCCTCCCATTTTACTTCTTCGCTTATATTATGCACTTCATCCAAAACAGCGGACATAAATTCCTTTTCTATTTTGTGTTCAATTATAGTTGATTCTATAAGGCTGTGTAAGCTTTCATTGTGACCAAGCCGTGCGGTAATTTTTCCGTACACCTTACCGTCCGGATTTACACGTATGCTCTCCACGGCAACACGCTCACCCACAGTTGCATCCATTGATTCTCCGTGAGATACAAAAATCTCTTTGAAAAACCTTTTATCATCGGCACGAACTCTCAGAAGCTTACCTTTTTTTGTTATAACTACTCCAACTACGGGGGCTTTTGATTTCTCTGTTATGCTCATTACAGAGCCTTCAGGCTTTCCACCCCGACTGCCTGTGATTTTTACAAGCACACTGTCACCGTTCAGAGCCGCACCCATATCACGGACGGATACATAAATATCTTCCCCATCGTCCCTTACCACAAATCCGAAACGCCCCGAAGAATTGCATACAAGCTTACCTCCCGCAACATTTTCAGATTTCAGAACAGGAACAATTCTGCCTCTTTTTGAAATCAGAATTTTACCCTCTCTCTGCAGAGAATAGATTATATTTTCAAATTCCTCACAATCAGTTTCCGGTACATCAAGAACAATTTTCAGTTCACGAAGCTTCAATGGAATATACTCATTTGAATTAAAATATGATAACAACCGTTCTTTTCTTTCCATAAGTCGCCTTTCTTACACAAAACAGAGCCAGAATATCAAATATCCCGCTATAATGCTGAATATTAAAAGCTGAAGAAGTGCCATAACAGGCAATCCTATATTAAACTTAGGCTTTAGAGTTTTATGTCTGCATACTTTCATTGCAATATACCCGCCTATCGCACCGCCGAAAAAGCAACGGCAGAGAAGCCTTCTTTCACTTATGCGGGTATATCTTCTGACATTTTCAAAATCCTCAGGCTCAAAGCACTGTGCCATTATTTTGTCCTTCCTGAAAAGATTAAATGCAGAAATATTCATTACAAGAAAGAAAATTATAAATATAATAAGCAGGGTTACAACAATCCAGCTTTCCTGAAAAACACGAGTTGTACTTGGCAAAATCGGCAAATCAAGATTTTTAAAAAAATTGCCAATTGCACCGAAAACAAATGCAAAAAACATATAAATAAGCCAAAAAACAGTTATAACAAAATCAACAACTGCTTTTCCGAATTCGGTGAATTTTTCCAAGGTATTTCCTCCCTCTTTATTCCTGTGTAAATTATTTGAGTTCTATTACAGTAACGCCCATTTCGCCTTCGCCATATTTTCCGTTACGGAAGCTTTTAACATACTTATGGCGTCTTAAATAGTCCTGAATGGTTTTTCTCAGAACACCTGTACCTTTTCCGTGGATAACGGTTACAGGTGAAACAGAAGCAAGATAGCAATCATCTATAAACTTGCTTACATTGTCTACTGCCTCCTCGGGCATCTGACCTCTTACGTCAAGCTCGACAGATACTTCTTTCGTTTTTGAAGCATATGCTCTTGAAGCCTTAACATACTTTTCTGCAAGCTCCTTACTTCCTTTTTCTTCAACCTTTTTAAGGTTAGTTATATGCACATCAAGATTAATGATTCCTGCCTGCACCTTTACCATGCCATTACTGTCGGGAGCTTTTATTACTACTGCCTCCTGATTCATATCTACAATACGGACAGTAGTTCCGGGGATAAGGTCTTTTGGCGGCTCTGTAAACGTACGCTTTGGCTTTGCTGCTGAAGCAAGCTTCGCATCTATACTATCTTCACGCTTTTTAAGGCTTTCACGTGCTTTCTTTGTTTTTTCGCCAAGCTTTTCTTTATCTGCCGCTTGGCTCTTCATTTTTTCAAGCTCACGGATTATTCGGTTCGCCTCTTCCTTGGCATCCATGATAATTATCTTGGCTTCACGTGCCGCCTCATCCATTTTACGCTTTTTATTTTCTTTTAGCTTTATACGCTCGTTTTCAAGTTCACGCCTCAGGTCTTTAATCTCTGCTTTGAGCCTTGCCGCCTCCTGCATATCGGATTCAGCTTTAAGTCTGTTATGCTCAAGGTCGGTTATTACATCCTCAAACCGGATATTTTCATCACTTAAAAGCTCGTTTGCACGGTCTATAACCCTTTCGTCAAGTCCAAGCCTTTTTGATATTGCAAATGCATTCGATTTGCCCGGTACACCGATTAAGAGCTTGTAGGTGGGCTGCAAGGATTCTACATTAAATTCACAAGAGGCATTTTCAACACCATCAGTTGAAAGAGCATAGAGCTTAAGCTCGCTGTAATGAGTTGTAGCAAGTGTTTTTACACCTCTAGCTCTTAAAAATTCAAGTATTGAAACTGCAAGTGCCGCACCTTCCGTGGGGTCTGTACCTGCACCTAATTCATCAAACAGTGCAAGACTTCCGGGGCCGCACTTTTGAAGAATATCGACTATGGTTACCATATGCGATGAGAATGTTGATAAGCTTTGTTCTATGCTTTGTTCATCACCAATATCTGCAAATATCTCGTCAAATACTGCTGCTTCACTTCCGTCGGCAGCCGGAATATGCAGTCCTGCTGCCGCCATTATGGAAAATAGCCCCACAGTTTTAAGCGTTACCGTTTTACCGCCTGTGTTGGGACCTGTTACAACCAATGTATCGTAATCCTTACCAAGGATTATATCGTTTGCAACCACCTTTTCCTTGTCAATAAAAGGATGACGTGCCTTTTTAAGATAAACATAGCCTTTATCGTTAAGCCTTGGCTCATTTCCGTTATAATCAAGGGAAAACTTTCCTTTACAAAACCAGAAATCAAGGTCGCATATTATTCTGTAGTTGACAAAAAGGGTATGCCCGTTTTCAGTTACAAGCCCTGAAAGCTCATAAAGTATGCGTTCAATCTCCCCCGCTTCCTTACCTTTAAGGTCGCGGATTTCGTTGTTTGATTGAACAACACTCATAGGCTCTATAAAAAGCGTTGCACCGCTTGAAGATGTATCGTGGACTATTCCCGGGACTTCACTCTTGTATTCACTTCTTACGGGGATAACAAATCTATCGTTTCTGACACTTACAATGGGGTCCTGAAGATACTTTTTATAAGATGAACGTATCATATTATTAAGAGTTTCCCTTATTTTCCCGTTTATGCTCCGTATACGTCTGCGGATTGCCGCAAGCTCAGGTGATGCATCATCTGCAATCTGCTCGTCCGGCAGAATACAACTGTTAATTCTGTCCTCCACCGCCTTAGCAGTTATAAGGGCGTTGCAAGCCTCACTGAGAACCTCGCCTGTATTAAAATCCGAAAGGTAGCTCTTCATACGTCTTGACACATACAAAAGTCTTGAAACCTTTAAAAGCTCGGAAATATTCAGGCATCCGCCCATTTCCGCCCTTTTAACGGAAGATGAAACATCTTCGCAGGATAAATTTACAGGTGGTGCACCGAACTTCAGCATACAGGACACCGCCTCGGTGGTTTGCTTTTGCAGCAAAAGAGCTGCACCCATATCCTTTTCAGGGCACAGTTCCGATATTCGTTTTTTAACTGCATCGTTATCGGTGTAAGCTGCAAGCTTTTCAAGCAACACATCAAACTCAAGTGCTTTAACTGTTTTTCTGTTCATATCGTTATTAATTGTCCTCCGGAGCCCTCATCATTTCTATCATATCCCAAACAGTGAATTTTCCCTCATCATCATTGGTGGTAAACGGTACGAGAATATCGTCCTCACCAAGTTCAAGTACGTTCCATATACGTTCGAGGTTAGGCTCAATCTCACGTTTTTTAAGCTTATCCATTTTTGTTGCAACAACAATTACCCTATCGTGGTAATGGCGTATCCAATCGCACATAGTTATATCATCAGCGGTAGGAGCGTGCCTTGAATCCACAAGAAGAATGGTCTGAACAAGCTGTTCTCTGCCTGCAAGGTAGTCCTCCATCATTCTTCCCCACTTTTTAACTTCTTCCTTTGAACGCTTTGCGTAACCGTAGCCCGGCAAGTCCACAAGATGGATTGTATCATCTACATTATAAAAGTTTATGGTAATGGTTTTTCCAGGTGTTCCGCTTACACGTGCAAGAGATTTACGGTTGAGGAGCTTGTTTATAAGAGAAGATTTACCAACATTTGAACGCCCCGCAAATGCAAATTCAGGCATATCGGTTTTAGGGTATTGTTTGGGGCTTACAGCTGATACTGTAAGGCTTACTTTGTTTGTATTCATTTATTTTATCCTTTCCTAAATTATAGCTATTCATTATACTGCCAAGGCAGTTAATTTACTTGTTTGTAATATGCACATCCATCAAGGATATGATGTAGAAATTACGTCTAAGGTAATGGAATAACCCACCATTAAGAGTTTTTCTTTTTCAATATTATTCGCCAACGTTATCACATATTGATTTTGTCAAGTTAGGGACAAAAAAATTTATTTTTTTATACAGCAACTTGTCTTGCTTCAATATACAAATCTATATCGTTAATAATATAGTTTGTTCCGTTGGTATGCAATGCACCATAACATTCCATAATATATTCACACACATTATATTTTTGAAACAACTGCATAACTTCTTTTCCTTTTAGATTTTTCGCAGACCTATATATCTCAATGCAAAAAATTAAAAATCTTCCCTCTTTGCTCATATAAAAATGCCTCTATTCTTCTTTTGATATATTTTCAATCAAATCAACTACAACTTGGTTTAATTCGCTTGCATTTTTTGATGTAATTACCGGCTTACCTGTATCTGCTTCAATTTCCTTTCGTGCATTGCCTGCATACTTTCCGCCTCTTTTTGCAATTTCACAATTTTCTTCAAAAGTTTGAGGATTGTGAGCTTTTGACAATTCCGTAGTTGTTGCTTCTGCAAGCATATTGAGAACAAGTTCAAGGTCACTCATATTATCACGCAGATTTTCTTTTGTCAATCTTTTTAAATTCTTATATTTTCGTGTCGTCATTCCCGACCATGCTTTTGTAATTTCATCTGTAAGAATAGCATATTCCACACCTTTTTGAACTCCGTGCTTATCCCATTCATCAGTCAAGGCATTGCGCACTCTTATAGATAAAATCCTTTGATGTATCCATTCTTCACTGTAGCCTTTCTTTTGATAAGTTTCTATCGCCCTGTCAATTGCAAGTTCTGGGTCAATAGTTTCATCAATTCGTTCTTTCCCAACTTCGGCAAGCCACATCTTGAAAGGTTCTGCTTTAGGTGACGGAATTGATTGAATTATGCGAAGAATTCCGGCAACATCTGCTGCTTGTATTTTTCTTTTCTTGCCATCCAGAGCAATCATTTCAACAGGGGTACAAATTGTACCCCACTTGGAATTAAGTTCAGCATCTCGACTACGCATCTTTTTTATGTATTGTTTCACATCCCTACTATCAGTTAAGATTTCCACAACATCACTAACTGAAAAATACCATTCTTCTGTTTCTTCATTCCATGCAGTTCTTATTCTTTTATCTTCAAACATTTGTATTTTATTATCCATATGTATAACCTCCATAAAGGCATTTCCTTTTTTCGACATATTTCGACAACATATAAAGACTGTATAATCTAAATGACAATTTTTTAGTGAAGTTTTGAACATTCGTTCAAAGTGAAGTTGCTATTGCAGTGAAGTTTTTGCTAATGCAAAAGTGAAGTTACGCTTGCCACTTCGCCGTTAGGCGAAACTTCACTTACGGAGTAAACTTCACTATCTTCAGATAATTTCACTTGCCGCAAAGCAAACTTAGTTAATGAATTCATCTTTATTGAATTCATTATACCACAAATACCAGTATTTTTCAATAGATAAAGCACAAAAAACCGTAATATGGAATTACAGTTTTTTGTGCTTTACTCAGTTTTTCAAACTATGAATAGGCGCGGGAATTCTTCCTCCCCTGGAGATAAATTCGGAACTGTCGAGATTGCTTACCTTCATAACAGGTCCCGAACCGAGAAGTCCGCCAAATTCTACTACGTCACCTATTTCTGCACCGGGTGCAGGAATAATTCTTACTGCAGTTGTTTTTGTATTAACCATGCCAATTGCTGCTTCGTCTGCTATTATGCCTGAAATAGTTGAAGCAGGCGTGTCACCTGGGATTACAATCATATCAAGACCAACAGAGCATACGCAAGTCATAGCTTCAAGCTTTTCAAGTGACAACGCACCTGATTTTGCCGCAGCAATCATTCCCGCGTCTTCGCTTACGGGTATAAAAGCCCCAGACAATCCGCCTACATAGCTTGATGCCATAACTCCGCCTTTTTTAACTGCATCATTAAGAAGTGCAAGTGCAGCTGTTGTACCATGTGCACCGCACTGCTCAAGACCCATTTCTTCAAGGATATATGCAACACTATCGCCCACAGCAGGGGTAGGTGCAAGAGAGAGGTCAACTATACCAAAGGGTACATTAAGACGTTTTGAAGCTTCCATTGCAACAAGCTGCCCCATACGAGTGATTTTAAATGCGGTTTTCTTAATGGTTTCTGCAATCACTCCGAAGTCTTCCCCTGCAACCTTTTCAAGGGCACATTTAACAACACCCGGACCACTTACGCCCACATTTATTACGCAATCGCCTTCACCCTCACCGTGGAATGCACCTGCCATAAAGGGATTATCCTCTACTGCATTTGCAAAAACAACAAGCTTTGCACAGGCAAAGCCCTGAGTTTCTCTTGTAAGATCTGCGGCTTTTTTTATTATGATACCCATATCCCTTACCGCATCCATATTAATACCTGCCTTTGTTGAGCCGATATTTACACTAGAGCAAACAATATCAGTTGATGCAAGTGCTTCAGGGATTGATTCAACAAAAACTCTTTCAGCCTTTGTGTAGCCTTTATGAACAAGCGCACTGTAGCCGCCAATAAAATTAACTCCTGTTGCCTTTGCAGCCCTGTCAAGAGTTTTAGCGATTTCAACACAGTCTGCCACAGTAGGTTCTTCAAGTGCCTCCACAAGATGTGAAATAGGAGTAACGCTTATTCTCTTGTTTATAATAGGTATTCCGAACTGGGCTTCAATATCTTCACCCGTTTTTACAAGGTCCTTGGCATAGGTGGTAATCTTATTATATATCTTATCACACATACGCTTAAGGTCGGGATCTGCACAGCTTCTCAGCGAAATACCCAAAGTAATTGTTCTGACATCTAAATTTTCGCGGTCAATCATATTGATTGTCTGCATAATTTCAAAAGGATTAATCATCTGTTACAACCCCCGATTATATTCTGTGCATTGACTCAAAAAGTTCTTCTCTCTGAAGATGGATCGAAAGACCAAGCTCCTTACCTACTTCTTCAAGGCCTTCAGACACTTCTGTAACATTATCATCTTCAAGCTTTACAAGCATAATCATACAAAACATATTCTGCATAATTGTTTGAGAAATATCAAGAATATTTACTGATTTCTCTGCAAGAAATGAGCTTACGTTTGCTATTATTCCAACTCTGTCTTTTCCTATAACCGTTATTACAGCTTTCATAGTTTTTTCTCCGTTTCTTATTAAAATACGAGCGTACTATGCAAGTAGCATACCACGCCCGATTTTGTTTTATTTTGTTCTCTGACGTACCGCTTCATACATCAGAATTCCTGCCGCCACAGATGCGTTCAGTGATGTAACCTTACCCGTCATTGGAATTGAAGCAAGAAAATCGCATTTTTCCTTAACAAGACGGCTTATGCCTTCTCCTTCACTTCCCACAACAATACCGATACTTCCGTTAAAATCAATCTCGTACATTGTTTTTCCGTCCATATGAGCACCTGTTATCCAGAAGCCACGTTCTTTCAGCTCATCAATTGTACGTGCAAGATTTGTAACACGGCATATGTTCATATATTCCACCGCGCCTGCAGAGGTTTTTGCTACAATATCATTTACGGGAGCACCTGAGTGCTTAGGAATAATAACTCCATGCACACCTGCACATTCCGCGGTTCTGATAATGGCACCAAGATTGTGAGGGTCGGTTATACGGTCGCAAATAACAACCACGGGAGCTTCACCACGGTCAGCCGCACAGGCCATAATATCGTCAATCGTTTTGTACTGAGTTTCAGACACAAACGCAACAACACCCTGATGATTTTCGCCGTTTGCAAGGTCGTCAAGCTTTGCCTTGTCACACTCCGAAATCACAATCCCTGCAGCCTTTGCCTTTTTAAGAAGAGGCACAAGACTGCCCTCGGGCTTACCTTTTTTAACAAAAATTTTATCAATGTCCCGTCCCGCTTTTATAGCTTCAAGAACAGGATTTCTTCCGATTATTTTATCACTCAAAGCAAAAGCTCCTTCCGGTGACGGTTAATTAACCCAGAAACTTATCGTGAATTGCTACAACTGCTCTTTCTGCATCCTTCTGGTCAACAAGAACTGAAATCTTGATTTCTGAAGTTGCAATCATATTTATATTGATATGTGCATTGTAGAGTGCTTCAAACATCTTTGTTGCAACGCCCACGTTATTAACCATACCTGCACCTACGATTGAAACCTTAGATACATCTTTAGTCCATTTAACTTCCTGAGCTTTGATTACAGATGCATTATCTTCAATAACCTTAAGTGTTTTATCAAGATCGCCTTCTGTTGTTGTAAAACTGATATCCTTCTGAACACCATTACCGATTGACTGTATAATAAGGTCTACACCTATACCGTTCTTTGAAAGAAGTGAGAAAATCTGGAATGCCTTACCCGGAGTATCCTCCACTCCGCAAAGTGCAATTCTCGCACAGTCATTATCTCTTGTTACACCTCTAACGATCATCTTTTCCACTTGGTCTACCTCCCTGACATATGTTCCTTCATTATTGTTAAGACTCGATTTAACTGCAAGCTTTACGTTATACTTTTTCGCAAGCTCAACACTTCTGTTGTGGAGTACGTTTGCTCCCAATGAAGCAAGCTCCAGCATTTCGTCGTATGAAATTTCATCCAGCTTGAATGCTTTATCTACAAATCTTGGGTCTGCTGTGAATACGCCGTCAACATCGGTGTAAATTTCACACACATCAGCACCGAGAACTGCAGCAAGAGCTACAGCAGATGTATCGGAACCGCCTCTGCCCAGTGTTACAATATCATCATATTTATTAACACCCTGGAAACCTGCAACGATAACAATTCTCTTTTTATCAAGCTCGTTTACAAGACGTTCCGTATTAACCTCGTGAATACGTGCAGCACCATAGTTTGCATCTGTTTTAAAACCTGCCTGCCAGCCTGTCATTGAAATAACAGGATAACCTAACTTCTCAATTGCCATAGCAAGAAGCGAAACAGAAATCTGCTCACCTGAAGAAAGAAGCATATCCATTTCTCTCTTTGAGGGAGAAGGATTGATTTCCAATGCTTTTTCAATAAGTTCATCCGTTGTATCGCCCTGAGCAGACACAACCACAACAACATTGTTGCCCTTTTCGTACGTTTCGGTTATACGTCTTGCAACATTCATTACACGTTCAGCATCTCTTACGCTGGAACCGCCGTACTTCTGTACTATTAATCCCATTCTAATACCTCCAATAAATTATCTGTCAGGGCTTTCGCATACCACCGCACCCACATTATCAATCGTGAGCAGGCGGCATCTCCAGCCATTCAGATTATTTGCAAAATAATTATTCATACCCTCAGCAAATCCGTTATTTGCGGCATCTACAACAGATACAACCGCAGGTCCAGAACCGCTGAGATAGGTAGCGTATGCACCCAGCTCTTCAGCCGTGTGGAATACTCCGTCAATCCCTGTTATATACTCTTTTCTGTATTGCTGATGCATACGGTCATTACATGCAGTTTTAAGCAGCTCTGTTTTACCCGACAGAAGTGCTGCCACAAGTAATCCCGTACGTGAAATATTAAATATAGCATCATCCTTAGAAAAAGTATCAGGAACAACCTTTCGTGCCTCCCTCGTCGCCATAGGATAGTCGGGAAACATCACCGCAAACTTTATAGGGTCAGTGATTTTTGTGCTTACCTTATAAACCTTTCCATCTTCATATACTGCACTGCAAAAGCCGCCGTATAAAGCCGGTGTTACGTTATCGGGATGCCCTTCCATCTCAGCCGCAAGGTCGAGAATTTTATCGTAAGCAAGGGGTCTGCCTGCAATAACATTTGCACCTAGCATTCCACCAATTATACAAGCACTGCTGCTTCCAAGTCCGCGGGTTACGGGTATACTGCTCTGCTGACTTATTCTTATTCCGCGGGCATTATAGCCAACCTCTTCAAAAACACGGTTGATAGCCCTGTATATCATATTATTCTCATTACCCGGAACAATCCGCCTGTCCCTGCCCGTTACCACCGTAAATCCGCTTTCCGTTTCCGAAACGGTTATGGTGTTGTACATAGAAAGAGCAACACCCAGACTGTCAAATCCGGGGCCCATATTGGCACTTGTTGCCGGAACCTTAATTCTTACCATATTACTCCATCACTCTTATAACAGACAGCACATCAGAAATACTGTCGAGCTTATTTCTGAACTCACCTTCAGGGATAGCTTCGGTTATATATCCGCACTCATCCTCAAGTCCTATATTGACTGTTTTTACTATGTTGAACACAGAATTAACTTTTTCTGCACTGTCTTTAGTTCTGATGAAGAAGGAGAACGCTTTTTCTTCGGGAGGAACCATAAAATCTGATCCCTCATCAGCCCATGCAATTCTCTTGCTTCGTTCAATATGCTTAACCGCATCTATAACGTCTGCAACGACTGCACTGGCAGTAGGAAGCTTGCCGGCTCCCTTTCCGTAAAACATTACGTCACCAACACTGTTACCCGTTACCATAATAGCATTAAATACGTCGTGAACTCCCGATAATGGCTTTTCGTTATCGATAAGCATTGGACATACCCTTGAATAAAGTCTTCCACCATCCATAAACTCCGCATAGCCTATTAGTTTAATAACAGAATTTACTGCCTCAGCATATTTAACATCTTCAGAAGAAATGTCGACTATACCCTCTGTGGGAATATTTTTATAATCAACTGCACGTCTTGATGCAAGTGATGACAAAATTGCAATTTTTCTACAGGCATCGTGACCTTCTATGTCGGCAGCAGGATTCTTTTCAGCGTATCCCTTTGCCTGTGCGTCCGCAAGGGCTTCATCAAACTTCTTACCCTTTTTGAACATTTCGTTAAGTATATAGTTAGTAGTTCCGTTTAAAATACCTGCTATTCTGTCTACCCTGTTTGCTGTGAGGCACTGATGTATGGGACGGATTATAGGAATACCGCCGCCCACGCTTGCTTCAAACAAATAGTTTTCATTTTTATCACAAGCAATTTTAAGAAGCTCTGTTCCGTAAGTTGCCACAAGCTCCTTATTTGATGTTACAACGCTCTTTCCGCTTAAGAGAAGCTCTTTGGTGAATTCATAGGCAGGATGAAGTCCACCCATAACTTCAACAACAACGGAAACTGTGTCGTCGTTTAAAATATCTTCAAATTTTTTAGTAAAGAGTGCGGCATCCTCATGATCAGAAAAATCCCTGATATCAAGAATATGCTTCACTCTGATTTCTTCGCCGTTTGCATTGGTTTTAAGGATTCCGGAGTCGTTTTTGATTATTTCATAAACTCCACTTCCCACTGTACCAAATCCCATTATAGCAATATCAGCCATTATCGTTTTACCTCCAAGTTTATTGTACCGCCAGAAGCTGAACTTTATTTACTCCTGCAAGCTGTCTTATCTTTCCTGTCAGTTCTTCAAAGGAAATATCTTTTCCTCCGTAACGTGCGGTAATAGTAAGATTGGCATAACCGTTTATTGGAATGTTCTGATTGATAGTCATAACATTAAATCCACCCTCGGCAAGCACTTTAAGTATTTCCGAAAGAACTCCGGAAATATCGGATAATTCAAAAAACAGTGTAAACATACGTTCCATACCGCCGCGATGATATTCAAACACGAAGTCTTTATACTTATAAAAAGCACTTCGGCTGATACCCACAGCAGCTATTGCATCACCTGTTCTTTTAACACTGCCTTCGGAAAGCATCCGCTTAACCTGAAGCACCTTTAAAAAGACTTCAGGCGCAATTTTTGTATTTACCAAAACAAAATCACTGTTCACAAATTCTGCTCCTTTTTGTCCGCGACAGAAAAACTAATGTACTTTTATTTTAGTATAATACCATAATTGAGCAAAAAAGTCAAGTCTTGGAGTGCCTTAAAATATGCCAAAATTTTTAAGCTTTTTCAAAAGTATTTATGCAGTTTTTTATTGTCAGTCCGAAAACTTTGAAAAAAGTATTCCGTCACGTACTCCCGCCGTGGTAATGACTATCTCCTCTGCGCCTGAAGTTTCTAGAAGCTCCAACATCACAATCGCTGCCGGGACAACGGTTTTCAGACGTTTTGGTACTACATTGCAAATTTGTTCTTCAGTGAGGGTACACAATTTTTTTAAAACTTCCCCATCAAGTCTGCAATCATCTCCAAAGTACACTTTCGCCAGGCTGTCTAGCGCAAAAACTGAACCGCCCATTGCACAAAGCCTTGAGAAACCACAATTTATGAAAGGTTTAAATGACAAAACTTTACTTTTTACATATTCTGCAAGCTGCTCTCTTTCATCACTTGACGGTATGTTTCCTTTAACAAATTCAGTGTGAAGCTTAAGTCCGCCAAGTGGCAGTGACACTGCACCTTCCACATTATCGTTCCTGAACACCATAATCTGACAACTTCCGCCGCCAAGGTCGAAAGCCGCACCGTCCTGAATATTGTCTACCTTTTTTAAACCAAGGTAGTCATAATACGCTTCTGCCTCACCTGAAATCATTTCAACTTCAATCCCGGTTGCTGCCTTTATATATGAAACAAGACTTTCTTTATCTTCAATATCACGAAGTGACGCAGTTGCAAAAGCATAAATATTTGAGGCGCACAAAGTCTCAGCTCTCTTCCTCATACTAAGGAGTGCCTTTATTATTTTACCAATTCCCACAGGAGAAATTTCACCGTTTGAAACATCCGCAATAAGTCCTGCATATTCCGCGTAATTTTCGATTTCCTTAAAGCCCTCATACACCACAAGGCGTATGGTATTTGAGCCTATGTCAATAAGTGCATTAATCATAACTTATTCCTCAGTGGCAGTGACCGCAGTCACACTCATCCCCGTGATGGTGGTGATGTTCTTCGGGTTCGTCGTCATAATATCCCACAAATGTGTTATAATCTGTTTCTGTTATTTCCCCCGTTGCCATTTCCTTAATCTGTATTTTTCCGTCGGGGAATGCACGAATTATACTCTCGGCACCACACTTTTTTGCATATGCTTCACAATCACCGATATTGCCGTCTGCTATATAATTGGTAACAAGGCATCCTGAAAGCCTCATTGTATATGCAATTTCGTAGCCTATTCCCTCTGCATCTTTCTCGGAATAAATAATTGTTTCGGGAACAGTTACAACGTCGTCAATTCCGTACACTGCATCTGCAACTGCCTTAAAATCAAATTCGCACACAAGGCTATTTCCCTGCATATTGCCTCGGAAAATAACCAAATCCCCGCTTTTTCCTATAAACGAAAAGCTTCCGTCAGCTATAGAACAATATTCGTCAATACTGTAAAGCTCAATAAGTTCTGCCGCTTCACCACTGCATGTCAGCTCAACACTGAATTCAGGCACATCTGCAGCCACGGATGCCTCTATTGCCACTGAAACAAGTTCAGCCTTTGCCTTTTCGGACAGCGTTCCTGAAATAATAACCTTGCCTTTAAGTCCTTCATCAACTGCAAATCTTCCGAAATCGCCATCAATACCGTTATTTGAAACAACCGCATCCTTGTATCCAAATGATACAAAAACATTCCACATAATGGACATAATGTCCTTTTCCCTTGTACATACTTTATAATTCACTAAAAACACTCCCTGTTATTCTATGCTGCTTTAATATATTATGCACTCAAAGCGGCTTCTGTTATGCCAAATGACACCGACGATATGCCGATGTCATTTAAATATTTTATCGTTATTTTATAAGCGCCGAAATACTTTCGTATACGGGGTCAAAATTCTTTTTGAGGACAAGATATTTTGAGCCGTCAGGTTTTACTACGAGGTAATTTCTGTCATCAGCCTCATAGTATTTTGAAATCGCCGTGCTTCCGTTTCTAAATCGGAAAGCCACACTACCAATCTCTTTGCCTGGATTTACTTTTCTTCCGTCACCTGTAAATGCCATACTTACAAAAACTGTATAGGCCTCTTTATAGATCTTTTCATCAACCTTTTTCCCGTTAATCACATAATCGCCGTTACTGCTTTCCAGCTTGTACTCACCATCCGGGCATACAAAGCAAACTTCGGATACGTCGTCAATCATATACACATTTGTAAGCTTGTATAAATAATCGAATGGAACAAAGTTTTCAACAGCTTCGAGCCATTCACCGGGAATGGTATACACTGCATTCACACCTTCACACACAGCGTAAACACTGCCGTCAGGAGCTTTATTCCCAAGCTTTATCACATAGCTTCCATAGCTATCGGTGTATTTAACAGTATAAGCACCTATTCCATAAGACGCTCCTTTGGAAGCGGAATCCGCAACCTCTTCAATCGCATTAATGGATTCAAGATTTTCAAAAGGCACTGCGAACTCCTCAAGGGAAATATATTCATAAAACGGGTATGTCATAACGTGCTGCTCAATTACTATATCAGTAAGAGTATCTGTTTCATTACGCTTACGGATTGAAGTCACAAGCTCGCTGCCCTTGTATAGTTCAAAATTCTCCAGTGTTTCAATAGAAAAATCCGCTATATGCTTGTTTTTAAAGTCATCCACACCAAGGAAGAAGTCCTCTAGTCTTTGCTCTTCAACAAGGTAAACTGTATCGGAACTTCCGATTTTTACATAATATCCCAATGCTGTAGGGTCAGCATTACCTATTATAAGCTTAGCCTCTTCATTATCGATTTTTGTGACAGTCACAGTTGCGCGAGGGCTTGCAAATCCATAATCGTCAGGATTAATATCACCTTCTATTTCGCGTTCTGCCACTATCCTTTCAAGCTTTATAAATGGGCTTGTAAGACGTGCAGCAGCAAGGTTTGCATTTTCATGCCCGGGCACTTTATAATCAGC
The DNA here is from genome assembly GCA_045649825.1 of Clostridia bacterium. Lineage (GTDB taxonomy): Bacteria > Bacillota > Clostridia > UBA1381 > UBA1381 > RGIG9115. Next base: position 29,007 of record JAZRQO010000022.1, on the reverse strand, counting down.
GCCGTCTTTTTCGATTAAAATTTTTCCTTTTGAGTTATTAAGTTCAACGGATTTTATCTCATCAAGGCTAAGACTGATTACAATGATTTCTTCTGCAGTCTGCTGATTGCTCCGGTCATCTGCCTGATTTTCAGGCTCCCATTTCATTGCAAAGAAATATGCTGCCGACAGTACAGTAATCAGAATAACTGCAATGATTATATTTCGTATTAGTTTCTTATTCAATTTACAGATACCTCCTGCGAAACCATATCACAATTCCTGCTATAAATATAACCACGGGCAGGATGTAGAGTAAAATAATCTGTGTAAGCCGAACCTGAGTTTCTGTCATTCTCATATAATCAGAACTTACCTTTTTCGCACGTATATCAAGCGAGCTTGTACTATCGGTTACCGACGCAACCGCATTTAAAATCAAGTCAGAGTTTGCATAGGTGCTCTGCCCGATTATTACGGGTGCCTCTATAGATACAAGAGAGCCTACCGCAAGAAGATTTGATTTTCCATTGTCTACCAGCTTAGTTGCAAGCACCATAAGGTCGAAAGGCCCTTTTTTAGTTTCAGAGCTGTTGTAAGAGATACTTTCAGCAGCATCTGATGTTCTGAGAAGCGGTGCATGAACAGCTCCGTAAATGTTATTTACGTGAGTTATTATGCTTGTTGATTCAGGCGAAACATATTCAAGTTTCTGATTAATTATTTTTTCTGTTATTTTGTGGTCGAGTATAACAGGAGCCGGAGCCGCACCGTTAGTCGTATTAATCATACGACTTGGATCGGTTTCAACAACCTGGTCGTTTCCAAACTCAATACCCCAGTCACCAAGGTAACCTGCTATGTTCTGAGGTGTTGTAACACCGGGAAGAGGAGCCGTTACAATAATCTGACCACCACCGTCGGAAAATTTATCAATCTTTTTAATTTCTTCAAGAGTGAAATCATTACCGGGACTTGCGATAACAACAATTGCTGCGTCACCCGGGATATCTGTTTTACTGAGATTAATCTCTGAGCAGGAATATCCCTCACCTGTAAGATATGATGTAAAATTAGGGCACTCTATTTCTTCATGCCCTGTAGTAAAGTATATCTTTACTTCCTCGCCATGACCTGTAACATAAATAACTGCACTTGTCATCTTTGTTTCCATATCAATGGAAATGGAAGAATTATTGGCATTTGTTTTAAAAAGTGAGTTATAGGATATAACACGGAACTTTTCGCCACAGGTTACAATTATGCTGCCAAGATCTATAGCATCACCATCGGTTGAGTATTTACTAAGGAATGCAGGCTCGGTATATGGGTCAATGTATTTAACACTGTAGCGGTCTGACATAGCTTCGTACTTTGCAAGATATTCCTTAACATACGCAAGATAATCATCCGTTACGTTGTCAGGAATAAGAGCATAAACTTCCACATCTTTATCAAGCTCTTTCATAACTGACTTTGTCTGGTCTGAAAAATCATACACTTTTTCTTTTGTGAAGTCAACTTCAATAGGCAATTTATCATTAATTGCACCAACAACCATATTAAGCAATATAACACATACAACAACTGCTATTGTGGTAATCGCCGCATTTATTTTTAGTTTATTTTTCATCTCTGTTCTCCTTCATTATTATATCAAGAATATCTACGCCGTTCAACAACCTTCACTGCAAGGAACAGCACAAGAAATATGAAGCTCAGATAGAACACAATACTGTCAAGGCTCAGAACTCCAGCAGAGAAGTCGGCATATCTGTTAATAAGTGAAACAGATTTTAAAATGTTGCTTACAAAAGAATTAGAAACTGATGCCGCAATTCCTTCAAGATTATAAAGCACCAGAAGCACTGCAAATGTTGCCACTGCAGAAATCATCTGATTTTCAGTAAGTGCCGAAATAAGAACTCCAACAGAGATAAGGGATGCCCACAAAAGTGCAAAACCTATGTATCCGCCAAGGCACTCGCCAAATGATGGCTCACCAAATATAAACAAGGTTATAGGAAAAACAAGTGATAAAAGAAGTGCCACAAAGAACACGGTGCAAGCGGCAAAAAACTTGCCTGCCACAATCTCCCAAACATCAACAGGGGCTGTTAAAAGGAGCTGATCCGTTTTCTTGTTCTTCTCCTCAGACAAAAGCCGCATAGTGAGAATAGAAACAAGGAACAATGAAATCTCGTTGGTTGAAGTAAATAAAGCCCTCACATCTGCAACGCTGTACTCAACCTGATAATACACAAAGGAAAATGCATTTATAAACATAAACACTCCAAGAAATACGTATGCAAGAGGCGACATAAAATAACTTCTTAATTCTTTTTTGAATATTGATTTCATTTATTTGCCTCCCTTTCTTTTTTCGTTTGTGAAGCTGCTTCACTTGTATACTGCCTGAACACATCTTCAATAGACTTGGTGGTTTTTGCAAATTCAAGCATTACCGTCCCATTATTAACAAATGCTCTGAACAACTTTTCACGTATATCCTCACTCTTAGAGCAGGTAATAACATACGCCCTCACGCCTTGCTCATCACAAGGTGCAGGTTTGATTTCTCCGCCACAGCTTTTAACCGCTTCAACCACGCCTGTTGCTACTGCGGGAACTTTAAGCGTATATGTATCCACAGTTCCGCTTTCAAGATTTTTAAGAGAATCGCACGCCATTATTCTTCCGCCGTTTATTATTATAACCTTATCGCAAACGGCTGTAACCTCCTGAAGGATATGTGTGCTTAAAATAATTGTTTTCGTTTTACCGATATAACGTATAACGTCACGTATTTCCATAATTTGAGCAGGGTCCAATCCAACCGTAGGCTCATCCAGAATAAGAATGTCGGGGTCGCCTATAAGTGCCTGGGCTACTCCTACTCTCTGCTTATATCCCTTTGATAGATTTTTAATCAATCGGTGTGCAACATCTGTTATTTTAACCAGAGCCATACACTCCGCAACATGCTTTTTCTTGTTAAGTTTACAGTTTTTAAGGTCAAAAACGAAGCTTAAGTATTCATAAACTGTCATATCAAAATACAGTGGTGGCAGCTCAGGAAGATAACCTATCTTTGACTTGGCAGTCTTCGGGTCTTCAAGAGTATCTGTTCCGCAAACTGTAACCTTACCTTTAGTAGGTGAAAGGTATCCCGTTATAATGTTCATAGTAGTGGATTTCCCGGCTCCGTTAGGACCTAAAAATCCCACAACCTCCCCTGACTCAACAGTGAATGAAACATTTTTGAGAATATTCTTATCCCCATAGCTTTTACATAAATCCGTAACTTCAAGCACGGTGTTTTTGTTAGTGTTCAAAATCAGTCCCCACTTTCAAAAATAATAGTTTTATCATAGATATACTGCGCTCAGCAATACAAGCTGTTAAAATTTCACCGAATCTCAAATTGCATAATTCCGTTTTTGTAAATAATCTCAGGTTGCCCTGCAATCAAAGGTGAGGCATATTTTATATACTCATCCGTAACAGAGAATCCGTCTGCTCCAAGCATAGTTTCATGCATCTTCTTTTCTTTATTTGCAATTTCACCGATAGGAAAGCTTGTAATAGTGGGATTGTACTCACCGTCCCCACGGGTAATTCCAACCATAACTCCGCCCACACCTTCAGATGCAAGCTTTGCTCCGTACTCACCCTGACGGAATGCTTCTTCAACATCACAAAGTGATGCAGTTTCAGAATTACATCTCTGAAGTGTACTGAATTCGATTGTTCTTGTTTTTACACCAAGTTCTGATTTTATAAAGCTCTCCACGTATCTTCCCACGCCGCCGAGAGCCGCATGGGCAAAGCCGTCATCTTTGGAACGATCGTCAAGACCAGCTGTTACATAATTTCCGTTTTTATCGCAAATCCCTTCCGATACCGCAATTATTGTAGAGCTTTTCGATTTTAAAACCTCTGCTGTTTTATTTAGGAATTTATCTATTTCAAAAGGTACCTCAGGCATACAAATAATATCAACAGGAGAAACCGAGCCATCATTGGCAAGCGCTGCAGCAGCAGTGAGCCATCCTGCATTTCTCCCCATTATTTCTGCAATAATAACAGACTGCATATCGTATACGGCTGTATCGAGAAAAAGCTGACGTATAGAGTTTGCAATATACTTTGCACAGCTCCCATATCCCGGGGTATGGTCGGTTAATACAAGGTCGTTATCAATTGTTTTGGGTACTCCCGTAACCGTTACATCTTTCCTGTGGGATGAAGCATAAAAACTAAGCTTATTTACTGTGTCCATAGAATCGTTGCCTCCTATGTAAACGAAAGCACCGATATTGTGTTTGTCAAATATATTGAATATCTCCTCATATACACAATCATTATTTTCAAGCTTTCTGCGGCAGGAGCCAAGGTATGAAGACGGTGTTTGCTTCAAAATCTTTATTCTTTTATCTTCTCGGAACTTTTCCATATCAATAAAATTTTCGTTGAATACACCCTCTATACCGTTTATACTTCCTATCACTCCTGAAAACTCACCGCATTTAAGGGCATAATCAACAACACCGGCGAGAGATGAATTAATAACTGCTGTAGGCCCTCCGGATTGTGCTACCAATAATTTCTTCTTCAAGTTAGTTCCACCTTTCGTATATTACTGCATTTCGTCTGCCTCATACATAAGTATGGCAAGAACAGTTTCCCCCGCTGTTTCAGTTCTTAAAATTCGTTTTCCCAGAGTAACCGATGGAATACTCCGTCCTGTTAAATTATCAATTTCTTCAGGTGCAAAGCCGCCTTCAGGGCCTATAATAAATCCAAGACTCATATTTCCACCAATCCCCGAAATCACTGACTTTATTGAATTATTTTCTTCACACTCATATGGCGCAAAAGCCTTATCACATTTAAGCAGGCCGTCAACTGCTTCACTAAAGCTTACAGGCATACATATTTCAGGTACTATACCTCTTCCGCTTTGTTTAGCCGCCGACTCTGCAATTTTCTGCCATCTTTGAACTTTTTTCTCACCATCTTTTTTATTCTCAATCTTTGAAACACATCTTGACATTGTAACAGGAACAATGCGTTTTATTCCAAGCTCAGTAGTTTTCTGAATAATGTACTCCATTTTTGAGCCTTTTGGTATCCCCTGCCAGAGAGTTACCTGAAGCTCCGGCTCAGTATCGGATTTCTTACTGTCTACGACACTGCAAATAACTGCATTCTTAGAAATTTCATTTATCTTTGCAACATAATCAGTACCTGCAGAATCGCAAACAGAAATCTCGTCCCCGATTTCCATTCTGAGCACTCTTGTTATGTGATTAACGTCCTCGGTGTCAATCACAATTGTGCCGTTTTTTACCTTTGAAGGCTCTACAAAAAACTTAGGCATTAATGCTTTTCTCCTTTTGTTTTGTAATAAAATCAGTTAAAGCTTTTACAGCTTCGCAAAGGTTTTGCTTATCTCCGTCATTCGGAGTAAACACACATTCCACAGGTTTGCAAACTCTTCGCATTTTAAGCATTGAAAGAATTTCGTTCGCCATAAATGCACCCTCACAACTCCAACCATAAGAGCCGGATACAAAATATGGCTTGCCGCTTACAAGGTTTACATCCATTGATGACAGAAAACCCCACACACTGCCCGGCATAGTTCTGTTCTCCGTAGGCAAGCACAGAACAAGTCCTATGGCACAGTTTATTTGACATACTGCAGAATTTCTTTCTTCGGGAATGTCAAGACAAAAAAGCTTTGTTTTAATTCCTGAATTGTTCAGTTCATTTTCGCAGAAAACAGCCATTGACTTATTGTTTCCTGTTTTTGATGAGTATGCAACAACCACAAAATCGCTTTTCATTTCTTTTTTTAATAAGTCACGGTATAATTTTATACTTTCATCACAATTTTCACACCTGCCGTAAGCTGTATATATAACACTTGGATTAACCCTGCTTACAACATCAAGTGCAGATGAAATAGACGTTATATAACAACGGAGATATTTTTCAAAATAGTCTTCCGTTCCCTCAACTGTTGAAAACAACTCCCCTGTATACATACTACCAGCTTTTTTATCTGCAAGAAGCATTGAGTCAGGAGATGTAATATTTGGTGTTATATACGGTACAAACACATTATCCCCTAGTGTTATTTCCACTCCGTTTTTGCAAATCACGCTTTTAAACTGCCTGCCTGTGATTTCTGTTAAATTCCTTATACCTGCCGCTGTGGCATAAACGGTTATATCGGGATTTTTCACCAAAAGCTTTTCTATTGCCCCTGCACGCTCAGGCAGTACACTAAGAAGAAAAACACAATCTATTTCTGAAACAGATATGTATTTTTCTACTGAACTTTCAAATTCATTTTCAAACTCTTTTGGAACAGTGTCAATTATTATATTTTTGTCCCCAGTTATAAGATAGGCGTTACAACGTTTACCACAAAAATCTGCACCGCACTCCAAACCGATATTATATACCATTACTCTGCCTTTCTACAAACCATACAAACCCACTCTCCTGATGTTGAAGCATTAATTACTTTAAACCCGTTATCATAAATTGCACGTTCAACATCTTCACGTCTGTCAACGATTATGCCGGATGTTATAAAGGTACCCTTATCTTTAAGAATTGACTTTGCATAAGGCAGAAGTGCAATAATTACATCTGCCACTATATTTGCGCATACAACATCATATTTGCGATCTGCAATCGTATCTGAAACCTTGCCTTCTTCAAGAACATTGCCTGCAAGGACACGGTATTTATTTTTATCCACCTTGTTACGCTCTGCATTTTCATACGCAATATTCACACAATTACTGTCGATATCCACAGCCGTTGCGTGATCTGCGCCAAGCATAAGAGATATTACGGAAAGAATGCCGCTGCCACAGCCAAGGTCTGCCACGCTACAGCCATCTGTTATATACTTTTCAAGATTTTCAATACAAAGTCTTGTTGTGTGATGCGAGCCTGTACCAAAAGTCATTCCGGGATTTATTTTGAATACAGTTTTCCCGGGTGTATCAATTACTTCCCACTCAGGGCATACAAGAAGTTTTTCGCCTATTTCCAAAGGATGAAAATACTTCTTCCAGTTATTTGCCCAATCCTCTTCATTCAAAACAGACTCATCAATCTCAAGTCTGCCGAATAAGCCCTCACCGTCAAAAGCTTTAAGCTCGCAAAGACTGTTTTTTATATCAACAAGGGTTTCCATACCATCCGGGGTATTGCTTATGTAGCAAATTATCTTTGTTTCACCTTTTTTAGATTCTACAAGTTCATCATCCACATAGTCCCAACACTGCCTGTTATCCTCAAGAAACTGAGTGAAATCGTCAAAATCTTCTATTTCAGTTCCTGTTATTCCAAGGTTGTAAAGCCTTCCACAAACAGGGTCTATTCCCTCAGACGTTGAAAAAATCGTAATTTTTAGCCATTCCATTATACATTCTCCTTAAAACACCATTAGGGTTGTCTGATGACAACCCTAAACTATTAATCAAGATAATCTTTAAGTTTTTTACTTCTTGACGGGTGACGAAGCTTTCTTAACGCCTTCGCTTCAATCTGTCTTATTCTTTCTCTTGTTACCTGGAACTCATGACCAACCTCTTCAAGAGTTCTCTGCCTTCCGTCGTCAAGTCCGAAACGAAGCCTTAAGACTTGTTCTTCCCTTGGGTTAAGAGTTTTGAGAACATCAAACAAATGCTCTTTCAGAAGCACAAAGCTTGCAGCCTCAGACGGTGCAGGCGCATCCTGGTCCTCAATAAAGTCACCAAGATGGCTATCCTCTTCCTCACCAATAGGAGTTTCAAGGGATACAGGCTCCTGTGAAATCTTTGATATTTCACGCACCTTATCTATAGGCATATTAAGCTCTTTAGCAAGCTCCTCATGAGTTGGTTCTCTTCCATATTCCTGAACGAGTTGACGTGAAATTCTAACAAGCTTGTTTATGGTTTCAACCATATGCACAGGTATTCTGATTGTTCTTGCCTGGTCAGCAATAGCTCTTGTTATTGCCTGACGAATCCACCATGTAGCATAGGTACTGAATTTATAGCCCTTTGTATAATCGAACTTATCCACGGCTTTTATAAGACCAAGGTTACCCTCTTGTATAAGGTCCAGGAACAACATTCCTCTTCCTACATAACGCTTTGCAATACTTACAACAAGTCGGAGATTTGCCTCAGCAAGCTTCTTTTTTGCTTCTTCATCCCCTTCTTTCATACGTTTTGCAAGATCCAGTTCTTCCTGGACGCTGAGCAGGTCTACCTTACCGATTTCTTTAAGATACATCTTAACGTGGTCGTCAATGCTTACCCCTTCAGGTACAGACATATCCTCAAGTTCTTCTTTGGTAACTTCAATTTCTTCAAGCTCTTTTTCGAGATTTTTTGCTACTTCAATATCTTCTTTTTCAAGTATATCATATACCTTCTCCAGCTTTTCAGGAGTTATCTCAATTTCATCAAACGCACTGTTGATTTCATCAAAAGTAAGCACTCCATTCTTTTTACCGCGTTCTACAAGGTCTTTAACAATTTGTTTCATATCAGTCATTATAAATACCTTTTATCCTTTCTGATCCCATTCAAGCTTAAGCTTTTTAATACGGTTCTGCTCTTTTATAAGCTCACCGAGTTTTTGTATATCTTTTTCGTTTTCTGCAATTTCACGGCTTATCCTACAGAGGAGAATTGTTCGCACATTATCCTCCGCCGTAGCCCGTTTATCGTTATATTCCGAAAGCTCATAAAATATAGAAGAAACTGTACTCATTTCAGCTTCGGTTTCCGAAAATGCATTTAATATTTCGGCAGGATCAGGTTCTTTGCCCTTATCTCTGCACTCATATATCATCATTGCCGCCTTTGAGAATGTAGCCTCAGAAAAATCCTCAGGCTTTATAACCGTTTTGACAGCATTGTAAATACGCTTGTCGGTTGAAATAAGATTCAGAAGCCTACGCTCCGCATCAAGCTCAGCACTAAGTTTGGCTGAATTCTGCCCCACCCTCTTTTTGCTTCTCACTACAGCAAATTCATTCTTATTCGAATTAGACACGGCAACTTTTCTATACTCCGCGTATATCGCCTCTTTGCCTATGCCCGTTTCCTTTGAAATATTATTTATGTATGCGTCGACCTCTATCGGCTCCTTAATTCCTGCAAGCACTCCCACAGCTGCTGTTACAAATGAAATTTTACCGTCTGTTTCCGCAATGTTATGGTCAAGCTTTATAAGGGAAAGCTTGAATTCAGTTGAGGGAACTGCATTATCAAGTGCTTTACGGAACATTGCAATTCCGCTGTTTCGAATATACTCGTCAGGGTCTTTTGCACCTTTTAGCTTAACAACTTTTGTTTTCCCGCCAACCGCCGAGAAAACATCAATCGCCCTAAGTACCGCTTTACGTCCCGCTTCGTCCATGTCGTAACAAATAAGAACTTCACCTGCATACCTTGATATAAGCTTAGCCTGATTTTCAGTAATAGCTGTTCCAAGAGTTGCAACAATATTCTGCACTCCCGCCTGATATACACTTATAACGTCCATATAACCTTCAACAAGGATAATACGTTTAGTGTCTGCTTTTTTTGCAAGATTGAGTGCAAATAAGTTCTTTCCTTTATCAAAGGCAATTGTTTCACCTGAATTAAGGTATTTAGGAGGCTTATAGTCTGCATCAGGTTCAGGTTCGTGAATTCTTCTGCCACCAAAACCTATAACATTGCCGCGAACATCTATAATAGGAAACATTACTCTGTCACGGAACTTATCATACACTTTTCCGTCACGTTCTACCGCAAGGGAGGCCTCAACCAGTTCTTGTTCAGTGTATCCAAGTCCCTTCATATGTTTAAGCAACGCTTCATAGCTTTTAGGAGCATATCCAAGCCCGAATGTTGTAACAGTCTTCGGGAGCATACCTCTTTTTTTCAGATAATCCGCACCGTCTTTTCCAACAGAAGCATTTTTCAACGAATCGTGAAAAAAACGCGCTGCCTTTGCATTCATTTCATAAATACGCATACGTTTTTTATGACGGATATCATCATAGGAGTTGTCCTCTTCGGGAAGGGTTATTCCTGCATTATCTGCCAGAATTTTGAGAGCATCAACAAAATCTACGTTTTCACTCCGCATAACAAACTGTGCAAGATTTCCGCCGGCACCGCAGCCAAAACAATAAAAAAGCTGCTTATCGGCACTTACATGAAATGATGGGGTTTTTTCGTTATGAAACGGGCAAAGTCCGCTGTAGTCATTACCGCGTTTTTTAAGAGAAACATATCTCGAAACATATTCTACAATATCGTTTGCAGAAAAAATTTCTGAAACCAACGCATCCGAATATCTCGGCAAACCTCATCACCTCCCGTATTATTACCAAGTGCAAGCACTTGTATTCACTGAACATATATACCCCCTTTCGAGATTTTATAACACTTTTTTTAAAAATATTGAATTATTTTTTCTAAATAGTTTTAACTACATTACAACCTAACCCCGAAGAAACATTTTATTAATTTCTTCGGGGTTAGGTTGTATAACAATTATCAACCGAGATATTCTTCCGGATTAAGAAAAACATTATCACTTATAATTTCAAAGTGAATATGAGGCTCCGTTGTTTTCTCTCCGTGAGCATAGCTTCCCACATGGGCCAAAAAATCGCCTTGTTTCACTTCCATCCCCGCTTTCAAGCTTTGTATATCGTCAAGATTTGCATAGGTTGTGTAAAATCCATTATTATGATTTATAACTACAGTTTTTCCAAGCGTCCCTTCATATACACTTTCTATTACACCGTCAGCACCACATACCACATCACTATCAGGGTCGGCTTTTATATCTATCCCGTTATGAGTTCTGTAATCTCCCATAACATCATCGTAATAGAGTTCATTACCCGTAAATTTATGGCATATCTCTCCGTCAACAGGTATTGTAAATACAGGTTTGTCCTTTATAGAAATAGATTCAATTACTGCTCCGTCGTAGAACTCAGGATTTTCACCTGCTTCTATTACATCTGCATCTTCAAATATATCCTTTTTTTCAGGCTCTTTCTCTTTCTTCTCAGGCTTGGGTTCTGCAACCTTTTTCGCCTCAGTTTCAACCACCGGCATTTCGGATACCTCAGGTAACGTGATAACCGGAAAGCTTTCTGCAACATCAGAGGTATCAGCATTCATTTGAACATCAGATTTTTCCCTCTGAGTGTTTACAAATCCCACAATTCCCATAGCCGCCACACAGCAACAAAGTGCTATGTAGAAGCCTGCTCCTGTTTTTTTCTTGTCATTTTTCATAATCAGTACAACCTTTCATCTAGCTTTGATTTCAAGGTTATTTTTACCGATTATGAGTGAATTATACATAAATCAAACATTTTTTTCATTTTGAGCAAAAAAAGTATTGACTTCCAAAGCAAATTGTGGTACAATGTTCGGGCAGTTTAATCGGGATGTGGCTCAGTTTGGTAGAGTACTACGTTCGGGACGTAGGGGCCGCAGGTTCAAATCCTGTCATCCCGACCAATTATAAAAACCGCATAAGAGCTAAGAAAACAAGCTCTTATGCGGTTTTTTTCAGGGGGTTGGATTAGCATCCCTTATATAGAAATTTGTCAAACAGTACAAATCAAAGATAAATAAAAACTTAGCCGGAGTTTTGTATTCTCCTGCTGTATTTTTATAGTTTATATGTTTGCTAAATATTCTTCTACAAAATGTGAAGCACATGCCCCGTCTGCAGTAGCAGTTACAATCTGTCGAACAGGCTTAGTGCGAACATCCCCTACCGCAAAAACGCCGCTTATGCAGGTTTTTGTCGTTTCATCTGCTATAATGTAGCCGTTTTTATCAATATCAAGCTGGCTACGAAATAATTCCGTCTGCGGATATCTTCCAATGCTTATAAAAACACCGTCTGTTTGAATTTCTTCTTCAGTATTATCAATAGTATTCCTGATTCTGACACCCTTAACCTTATTATCTGCTAAAATTCCACATACTGTGCTATTCCATATGAATTCTACATTTTGAGCCTTAAACAAAGGAGTTTAATAAACCTTTTCAGCTCTCAGGGCATTTCTTCTGTGAACAACAATAACCTTTTTACATATTTTTGAAAGTAAAAGAGCATCTGCTGCGGCAGAATTTCCTCCTCCGATAACCACAACAGACTTTCCTTTATAGAACATACCATCACAAGCAGCACAATATCCTATACCTTTCCCAATAAGTTTTTCTTCATTCTCAAGGCCGAGGTGCTTATGTTCAGCGCCCGTAGCAATTATTACACTATAAGCGCGGAAAACCCCGTCCTGAGTTGTGATTATTTTGATTTTATCTTGCAAGTTCTCTTCTATAACTTCTGCCTGAACCGTTTTTGCAGAAAATCTCTCTGCTCCAAGCTGCATTCTGTTTCCTAACTCAAATCCGTCAATACCTTCAGGGAAACCGGGATAATTATCTATTTGTTCAGTCTGAGTCATCTGTCCTCCTACTGAAAATTTTTCAATCACAAGTGTATCAAAACCTGACCTTGATGTGTAAATTGCCGAAGTATATCCTGCCGGCCCTCCGCCAATTATAATTACATCATATATTTTTTCCATTGATTATTCTCCTTATAATGAAGTGGTACTGTTGTTTTCAATGTAGTTTAAAGCATACTTAGAATTTTATTTTTAGGCTTAAGTCCAACTGATTGGTTTACCACTTTACCATCCTTTATAACCAAAAGTGCAGGTATACTCATTATGTTGAACTGTTCGGCAAGTTCATGTTCGGTCTCAATATTTATTTTACATACTTTTATTTCGGGATGCTCCTCAGAAATTTCATCAATGATAGGCGAAAGCGATTTACAAGGGCCGCACCAATTTGCCCAAAAATCCAGTAATACAGGTCTGTCACTTTCTAAAACCTCTTTTTGAAAATTATTCTTATTAATCACCAAAGCAGACATAAATTTACTCTCCTTTTTGTTTACATAGTTTATGTATAGTATTTCTTGTTTTGGGACTGATATACAAACACTATGTTAATCTTCGAATCTTTTTTTGATTTATTCTCAATTTGATAATGCAAATACTACTACTATTTAACCTAATTAAGATTAATATTAATCAGCAAAAACAAAATAATTAACAATATTTGAGCTTTTTATTGAAATTTTAAACGTGATATGATATAATATTTTTTATAATTATTTTTATGGAGTTCTTACTATGTCATACAGAATTATAAAAAAGGAAAATCTTAATAAGCAGGTATTTTTGATGGAAATAGAGGCACCTATCGTAGCAAAAAAAGCCGAGCCGGGGCAATTTATAATTCTCAGAATCGATGAGCAAGGCGAAAGAGTGCCTTTTACCATAGCTGATTTTGACCGCGAAAAAGGAACTGTTACCATAATAGTTCAAATCGTAGGGAAAACAACACGCGACCTTGAAAAGCTGGATGTTGGTATGTCAATTCTGGATTTTGCAGGACCTCTTGGTATGCCTACAAATCTTGATGGCAAAAGCAAGGTCGCAGTTATCGGTGGCGGTCTGGGTACTGCAATTGCATACCCTCAGGCAAAAAAGCTTTTTTCAAACGGCTGCGAAGTACATATAATTGCAGGCTTCAGAAATAGCGATTTGATTATTCTTGAACAAGAAATGAAAGCAGTTTCCAATAAACTTATTGTTACAACAGATGACGGCTCAAACGGAACAAAAGGATTTGTAACCGACATACTTCAAGAACTTATAGAATGCGGTGAAAATTACGATGAAGTTATTGCCATCGGTCCTTTGGTTATGATGAAAGCTGTTTGCAATGTGACAAAAAAAATTGATATCCCTACTACAGTTAGTATGAATCCTGTTATGATTGACGGTACAGGTATGTGCGGCGGGTGCCGTGTTATCGTTGGCGGAGAAACGAAATTTGCCTGTGTTGACGGTCCTGATTTTGACGGACATCTTATTGACTGGGATATTGCACTCAACCGTCAAAAAATGTTTAAAGAACTTGAAAACCACTCCTTTGCAAGCGGCAATTGCAGACTTGCAAACAAATAATTGAGGTGTATTTTACTTTATGATTAATAACTCTCTTACAAAAACTCCAATGCCTGAACAGTGTCCAAACGAAAGAAACAAAAACTTTTATGAAGTCACAACAGGCTACACCGCCGAAATGGCAATCAACGAAGCAAAAAGATGCTTAACCTGCAAGAATAAGCCTTGTATGTCGGGATGCCCTGTTGGAGTTAAAATTCCTGAATTTATCGGTTTTGTTGCAGAAGGTAAATTTGAAGAAGCTTATCTGAAAATTAAAGAAACAAACGCACTCCCTGCGGTTTGCGGAAGAGTATGCCCACAGGAACGGCAGTGTGAATCAAAATGCGTTCGCGGCATTAAAGGGGAAAGTGTTGCTATAGGTCGTCTTGAAAGATTTGTAGCTGACTATCATATAGAAAACTCAGCAGACATAATATGTAATATACCTTCAAACGGTAAAAAGGTTGCAGTAGTAGGCTCAGGTCCTTCGGGGCTTACTGCCGCAGGCGACCTTGCAAAAAAAGGTTATGACGTTACAATATTTGAAGCTTTCCACACACCCGGCGGTGTTCTGATGTATGGAATCCCTGAATTCCGACTTCCTAAAGAAATTGTACGGAAAGAAATTGAAAATTTAAAAAAATCGGGAGTAAAAATCGAAACAAACACCGTTATCGGAAAAACAATTCTCATTGATGAACTTTTTGAAGAATACGGATTTGATGCAGTATATATAGGCTCAGGAGCAGGTCTTCCCTCCTTCTTGGGAATAGAAGGTGAGTGCCTTAATGGCGTGTATTCAGCCAACGAATTTTTAACAAGGATAAACCTTATGAAAGGTTATAAATTCCCCGAATACGACACTCCTGTGTACGTAGGCAAAAATGTGGCTGTGTTCGGTGGCGGGAACGTGGCTATGGATGCTGCAAGATGTGCAAAACGAATGGGTGCAGAAAACGTTTATATTATATACCGCAGAGGCATGGAGGAACTACCTGCCAGAGCAGAAGAAATAAAGCATGCCGAAGAAGAAGGAATTGAGTTCAGACTTCTTACCAACCCCAAGAAGTTTCTAGGAAATAACGACGGTTGGCTAACAGGTGTTGAAGCTGTGAATATGGAGCTTGGCGATGCTGATACAAGCGGCAGACGTAAACCTACTGAAATTAAAGGCTCAGAACACATCATTGAAATTGATACAGCTATTATTGCAATAGGTCAGACTCCTAATCCCTTAATCAAAAAAACAACACCGGGACTTGAAACAAATGCAAAAGGTTGTATTATCGCAGACGAAGAAACCGGGAAAACAAGCAAGAATAAGGTATACGCCGGAGGCGATGTTGTTACGGGTGCAGCTACGGTTATACTTGCTATGGGTGCCGGAAAAGCTGCTGCCGAAGCGATAGACAAAGAATTGAAATAAAGAGGATTATTATGATTTATAATGATATTTTAGAAGCTTTGGGCAACACGCCCATAATCAGGCTTAACAATCTTCCGGAACCCGGAAGTGCTGAAATTCTCGTTAAGTTTGAAGGGTTGAATGTTGGTGGCTCTATAAAAACAAGAACTGCATACAATATGATTTGTGATGCTGAAAAAAAAGGTATTATAAACAAAAATACCATTATAGTAGAACCCACAAGCGGTAATCAGGGAATTGGTCTTGCTCTTGTAGGTGCAGTGAAGGGTTACAAAACAAAAATTATTATGCCTGACTCTGTAAGCGAGGAACGAAGAAAGCTTGTAGAGCATTACGGTGCTGAGGTTATTCTTATCCACGACGCAGGCAATATCGGTGCCTGTATTGAGGAGTGTCTGCAAACCGCACTACGTATGCAAAAAGAAGATTCAAACGTGTTTGTTCCCCAACAATTTGAAAACCCTGCAAATCCTGAAATTCAACGTTCTCAAACTGCCGTTGAAATACTAAATTCAATTGACGGACCCATACACGGGTTCTGTTCAGGAATAGGTACAGGCGGTACAATAACAGGCATCGGGGAAACTTTAAAAGCAGAAAACCCCGACATTGAAATATGGGCAGTGGAACCTGAACATGCCGCGATTCTATCAGGTGGCTCAATCGGAACACATCTACAAATGGGAATCGGCGACGGACTTATTCCTGCTATTCTTAACCGTGACATTATTGATGATATTTGCATTATTAAGGATGATGAAGCAATTGAAACATCAAAAAGACTTGCTTCTGAGGAAGGTATAATGTGCGGAATTTCGAGCGGTACTAATGTTGCAGCAGCGCTTAAGCTTGCAAAAAAGCTTGGCGTAGGAAAAACAGTTGTAACCGTCTTACCCGACACAGCAGAAAGATATTTCTCTACTCCACTTTTCGATTAAGCAAACGGGTTGGTGGTTTTGCACAAACCACCAATCTGTTTTTATTTTTTTTTCAAAATATTAATAAATTATAAAAAAAATGTTGACACTAACATAGTCTTATGCTATAATAAATGTCGTTGCAGATGATTATTGCGGAATAGTGTAAGGGTAGCACTAGTGACTCTGACTCACTCTGTTCGGGTTCGAATCCTGATTCCGCAGCCAAAATCCTATTGCTTAGCGGCAATAGGATTTTTTATTACTTATAAACTTAAGGTGATACATAATGATAGGTCTTGGAACTTTAATTAACACGCTCGGTGTGGTACTTGGCGGCTTTATCGGTCTTTTCTTAAGAAAAGGAATAAAGCCGACTTTGCAGCAAGGACTTATGAAGGCTTGCGGAATCGCAAGCCTGTTTATAGGTGCTGCAGGCACTATGTGCGGAATGCTTAAATTTGAGAACGGTGTATTTTCCACCAAAGGAAGTATGCTCCTTATATTTTCTTTAGTAATCGGGACTTTCATAGGTGAACTTCTGAAAATTGAAGATAGAATGGATGCTGTAGGTAACAAAATAAAAACTCTCATTCATCACGAAAACGATAATAAATTCTCGGAAGGCTTTGTGGGGGCTTCGCTTATAATGTGTGTGGGTGCAATGACTATAGTCGGTGCGGTACAAGACGGTATTAGCGGCGATATATCAATGCTCACAGCAAAAACAGTTCTTGACTTTATAATAGCGATAGTACTTTCATCTACTTACGGCATAGGGGTTATTTTCTCTGCATTAACAATTTTTATTTATCAGGGATTAATAACTATTGCTGCTTTTTTTGCAGGAAGCTTTATGAGTGAATCACTTATAGCTAATCTTTCTTACATAGGTTCTTCACTGATTTTCTGTGTGGGTATAAATCTTGCTTTTGGCAAAAAGATAGCAATAGGTAATATGCTCCCCTCCCTGGTGGTTCCGTGTATCTACTCAATAATTTTTTAAACTCCGAATAATGAATTATATTTATAAAAACGGCAGACAATCGTCTGCCGTTTTTGCATATTCAGCTTAAAGAACTTTACTTAAGAAAGACTGTGTACGGGGATTCTGAGGATTTGTAAATATCTCCTCAGGAGTTCCTTCTTCGACTATTATTCCCTCATCCATAAACAACACACGGTCTGCAACCTCACGTGCAAATCCCATTTCGTGAGTTACCACCGCCATAGTCATACCTGACTTGGCAAGGTCTTTCATAACCTCCAGAACTTCTCCTACCATTTCAGGGTCAAGAGCCGACGTAGGCTCATCAAAGAGCATTACATCAGGTTCCATGCAAAGTGCTCTTACTATTGCAATTCTCTGCTTCTGTCCGCCTGAAAGCTGAGAAGGGTAAGAATTGGCACGATCTGCAAGACCAACCCTTTCCAAAAGAGCCATCGCTTTTTTCTCAGCTTCTTTTTTTGGCATTTTAAGAAGCTTCATAGGCGCAATAGTCATATTCGTTAAAATAGTCATATGCGGGAAAAGATTAAAGTGCTGAAAAACCATTCCCATCTTCTGACGGCTGATATTGATATCAGCTTTCGGGTCGGTTATTTCATTACCATCAAAAATAATTCTTCCCGATGTAGGTTCCTCAAGCAAGTTGAGCGAACGAAGAAAAGTTGATTTTCCGGACCCGGAAGGGCCGATTATAACAACAACCTCACCTTTTTTTATTTCGCTACTCACATTATTTAATGCCTTTATATCTCCACCATTATAAAACTTGCAAAGATTTTCTGTTTTTATGATAACATCAGCGTTCACTCTTACGCAACCTCCTTTCAATAAGGGCTACAAGCTTAGTAAAGCCTATTACCATAATTAGATAAATACCTGCTACTGCAAGCAACGGAAAAAATGCATCATATGTCCTGCCACGAATAATATCGCCACCGCGGGTAAGGTCCTGAAGAGCAACGTAACCACTAATAGAGGTTTCCTTAAGCAATACTATAAATTCATTTGCAAGAGCAGGAAGTACATTTTTAAACGCCTGCGGAAGAACAATATAAAACATTGTTTGTACATAGTTAAAACCAAGGCTTCGGCCGGCTTCAGTCTGACCTTCGTCAATACTCATAATACCTGAACGCACAATTTCTGCAACATATGCACCTGAGTTGATACCAAAGGCAAGCACTGCCACCAAAACCTTATTGGTTGAAGTCACAAAGATTATGTAATATGCAATCATTAGCTGAACAGTAACAGGAGTCCCTCTTATTACTGTCAGATAAACATTGGCAATTGTATTGAAAAACTTAAGTATCAGTCTTGCAAGTTTCGACCTTGTTCTTTCAATCAGCTTATCATGTGTCGAACGGACACCGGCAACCACAACACCGATCACAATACCAATGAGCACCGCAAAAAATGTTACCTGAAGTGTTACCAGAAGACCGTCGGCAAGATAATGCCAACGCGAATCTTTTATGAAATTAAGAAAAAATCTTTCCTTAAACGTCATATCCGTAAATTCCTTTCAATATTAAAATATAAATTATAAAAGAGGTAGATAGATGCCTACCTCTTTTTCATGTTCAATAATTTTATATCGGAATATTATTCTTCAATATATTTAGCTATAATGCTGTCTATTGTTCCGTCAGCGAGAAGTTCTTCAAGAGCGCCGTTGATTTTGTCAAGAAGCTCTGTGTTACCCTTCTGAAGAGCGATTGCATATTCTTCGATTGAGTATGCATCAGCGATAATTTCAAGACCTTCATTTGCCTCTACAAGAGCCTTTGCAACTTCGCCGTCAATAACAACGCAATCAACCTTGCCGTTCTTAAGGCTTTCTACAGCAAGAGCACCGTTCTGGTAACGGTCTATAGCTGCGTCACCAAATTCTTCTGTAGTCTGAGTATCGCCTGTTGTGTTAATCTGAACACCGATTTTCTTATCTTTAAGGTCATCCTTTTTTGCAATTTCACTGCCTTCAGCTACTATGATTGACTGAGTAGTTGATGTGTAAGGAATTGTGAAGTTAACCATGTTCTTTCTGTCTTCAGTAATTGTGATACCACTCATAGCGATGTCAGCCTTACCTGTCTGTGCAGCGCCGATAACTGAGTCAAAGCTCATATCCTCCGGCTGGAGTTCCATACCGATTTTTTCACAAACTGCGTTCATAATATCGATATCAATACCTACGATTTCATCATTTTCATAATACTCGTAAGGCTCAAAGTCAGCACTTGTTGCCATTGTGATAACATTATCCTCTGTTTCGGTAGCTGTTCCGCCACAACCTGCAAGAGCTGTTACGCAAAGACCTGCACATAAAATTAAACTAAGAATTTTTTTCATTTTAAATACCCTCTTTTCAGATTTTTTATGATGATGAAATTATACCACTGTTAATGATAAAAATCAAGTAGTTTTGCATATTTTTTTATAAAACTACATAATTGTATGCAATTTTGGTAAAATTGACGTATAAATATACAAAAATATCATCATATATGCAAATAATAAAAGTTTTTTGTACAAAACAAAGAATATGCAAAAAAAGTCTTTCATATTCTCATATTATATGGTAGAATATATACATATACCAATTGAAAGGATATAATACATATGAAAAGAAATATTTTTATTTTATTTTTGCTCCTTGCTATATCTGTATTTTGCGGGGTTGCAAATGCAGAAGACGTAACGGTATGCGACACTGTAGATGTTGTGTTTGATATAACACAAAGCCCTGCAAATGTTGATTTTAATGCCACCGTTGAACTTTCGGACGGGATTTCAACATATGATTCACAAATCACATTCAGTGCCGAAGATTCTGTGGCAACAGCTTCCTTCAAGGTTCCTGCTTTCAACACCGGCAAAAAATTCAACATCACCATTGATTCAGGATTTGAGGCAGTTCAGTATTACGACACTGTTTATAAAAAAGGTGAAAGCATTGAGCTTCAGACTTATACATATCTTGACGAAAATGAAGTTACCGTTAACGTAAGCACATTCCATCTTCACGCAATTCCGTCAGAAACAAAGCCTGTAGAGTTTTACAGAGATTATAACCCAATAAACCTCTACCCTGCGCCCTGCTATTATGACGGTATACTTTATGTTCCTGCAGCAGCCGGTGCAAAGAGCATGGATATATCTCATATAGAATATGATGCGGAAACAGGCAAAATAACCTACTGGATACTTGAAACTCCCCTTGTTCTTTACGTAGGCTCAGAGGAAATGAATGCATTTGGCAGTACATACACTCTTGACGGGCCTGTGGTAACATTTGAAGAAATTCCATATATCCCCCTAACATCTTTTGCTGATGCAGTCGGAGCCTGGTATCTTATTCAAAATGAATCTGATCACATCAATGCAGTAGTATCAGGGGCAGAAGCAGTAAAACGTGAAATTCGTAACTTTGAAAGAACTCAGCATGTGAACACACTTAATCTCAGCAGTGACACCGAATATCTTATCTGGGTATCAAAAGCTGATTACACTCTGAGAGTTTACAAAGGATCAACAAACAACTGGTCCCTTGTTCGCGACATCACCTGCGCTGTAGGCAAGACTTACACACCAACCTGTGTAGGAACATTTAAATACTACGAAAGAGTTGCAAGATGGCCCTATGCAAAATACTATGTAGGACCTATAATGAGATTTAACGGCGGATATGCTATTCACACTACGCTTATAAAGTATGACGGCACTCCCTATGATGACAGAGTAGGTATGAACCTGTCTGCCGGATGTGTAAGACTTCAGCCTAAAGATATGCACTGGCTGATAGACCTAATTCCAATGTATACAACTGTTCATATTACAAATTACTAACTTAAATACTCTCATTACTGAAACAATATAAATTTAAAAAAAATATGCATTTCCGCATTTGGGAGATGCATATTTTTGTTATACATTTTTAAATCTTTTCTATTTTTATCAGGTTGGTATTTCCGGATTCTCCGGTGGTTACACCACCCGTAATTACGATTTTATCATTCTTCTCAAGTGGCAGTTCCTGTTCTGCAATCTTCTTGGCTGTATAGAAAAGAACATCCGTAGAGGTAAATCTTTCGCACATTGCAGGAATAACTCCCCAAGAAAGTGCAAGTCTTCTCCATGTTCTCTCATCCGTGGTCAGACCAATAATCGGAACGGGAGAGCGAAAACGCGATACCATACGTGCAGTCATTCCTGAAAGTGAGCATGCAACTATAGCTTTTGCATCAAGATCAATTGCCATTCCGCATGTAGAATGCGAAATCGCATCTACCTCATTTTTTATACGGAACTCTGCATTATGAAAACGCTTTTCATAATGGATGTTACATTCCGTTGTTTCTGCAATTTTTGCCATAGTTTTAACAGCTTCCACAGGGTATTTACCTGCTGCAGTTTCTCCTGAAAGCATAATTGCACTTGTTCCGTCATACACCGCATTTGCAACATCAGATATTTCTGCCCTTGTAGGTCTTGGGTTTGTAATCATAGATTCCAGCATTTCTGTAGCTGTAATTACCCTCTTACCCAGCATTCTGCACTTTGTGATAAGCTTTTTCTGAATAGATGGCAGAAGGTCGAAAGGCACTTCAACACCCATGTCTCCACGGGCCACCATAATACCGTCACATTCTTCACAGATTTCCTCTATATTATCAAAACCGGACTGATTTTCAATTTTCGCTATGAGTTCAATATCATCTGCATTTAATGCTTTCAGATACTCATGCACATCTATAAGGTCCTGTTTGCCAGAAACAAAGGAACATGCTATATAATCAACACCGTTTTTAACTCCGAATTCTATGTCCTGTTTATCCTGCTCCGACAAATATTTCTGCTTCATTACCTTTCCCGGAAAACTCATACTCTTTCTGTCAGAAAGCTCACCGCCGGTTATAACCGTGCATTTAATTTCAGATCCGTCTACTGCATCAACTCTGAAAGTCAGCAATCCGTTATTAAGCAAAATACTGTCTCCTACTGACATTTCGTTTGCTAAATTCCCGTAATTAACAGAAACTATATTTTCATCACCTATTATATCTTTTGTTGTAAAAGTAAATTTATCTCCGTCATTTAAGAAGATTTTACCTTTTTTGAATGTTTTAATTCTATATTCGGGACCCTTTGTATCGAGCATAATGGCAATAGGTGCATGCAGCTCTTCCCGAACCTTTTTTATAAGGTCTATTCTTATTTGATGATCTTCATAAGTACTGTGTGAAAAATTAAGTCTTGCAACATTCATTCCTGCCTCGCACAAGTTAACAAGAATTTCTTTTGTTTCACTTGCAGGACCTATGGTACATACAATCTTTGTTTTACGCATATTATCCTCCTAAAATTAATATTCAATCAAATCACCCGATGTCTTATTAAGAGTCGATGTCTCTGCGATACCAACAGCATATTCCTAAATAATATATTCAACCTTATTGATTTTTATTTTTAATCAGAAAATATCCTTTTTATTCTTAATATGTCTGTAAACCAGAATTCCAACAGATAGCAATATGCAAAAGAGCATAAACATAGGAACGAGCCATGGGTTTTGGTTATTCTCTTCACTGGATTTCATTTCTGTCCACTTTTCCTGCATAATGCGATTGGCATCATCGGAAAGATTGGTGTAAACCTCTGTTTTTGCATCAAGATAATCCTTGCTGAGATACGATATCCCGTCATTCTTAACCTCATCATCAAGCATAGCAAGTGCACCGTCGTTAGGTGTGGAATATCCTATATAAGAAGTAGTTGAATATGCAATATCAGGCTCACACATAAAGTTTATATACATTTCTGCCGCTTCTTTATTGCGCGCACCGGACGGAATACACATTGCATCAATAAACAGATTTGTACCACTTTCAGGAATTACAAATCCAAGATGGTCGTATTCGTCCATAAGAGTTATGGCATCACCTGCATAATACGGTGCAAGGATTGCTTCACCAGCTCCCATTTTATCGAAAATCTCATCCATTACATACGCCTGTACAAGAGCTTTTTGCTTTTTAAGAAGCTCCGCAGCATTCGAAAGCTCATCAGGGTCCTCAGTATTAAGGGAATATCCAAGATAAAGTTCCGCAACCGCAAAAGCGTCACGGGGATTATCGAACATAAGTATCTGGTCTTTATACTGTTCATCCCAGAGAATCTCCCAACCAAAATCACTGTCGGAAATTGCAGTATTATCGTAAATAATACCTACTGTTCCCCAAGTATAAGGTACTGAATATTTATTCCCCGGGTCATAGTCCTGATTTGTAAAAGATTCTGTGATATTTTTAAAATTCGGGATATTACTCATATCAAGAGGCAGAAGCATACCCTCACTTATCATTCTTGAAATCATATATTCCGATGGAATTATAATATCATATGAAGACCCTCCGCCTTTGAGCTTCGCATAAAGCTCTTCGTTTGTGGCATAAGTGCTGTAATTAACCTTAATTCCCGTAAGTTTTGTAAACTCAGCGTTTACATCAAGAATTCCGTCGTCGCTGCCATCAGCAATATATTCGCCCCAGTTATATACATTAATAGATATATCATCATCCTTAAATCTTTCATAATAACCAGGGTCGGAAACCGTCAGCTTCGCAACCTCTGCTTCTTCAACAGCTTCCTCTGAACAACCTGTTAAAACAACAATTGCACACAGGAGTAAAAATAATTTTCTCATCATTTTCCCTCCCTTTTTGCCGCTCTTGTTTCAATTATGTTTTTTGTAATAAGCACAATTACAACCACAACAAATATTATTGTGGAAAGAGCGTTAATTTCAGGGCTTATCTTACGTCTTGTCATTGAATATATGGTAACGGGCAAAGTCTGGCTTGTTGCACCGCTTGTAAAATAGCTGACGATAAAGTCATCAAGAGAAAATGTAAAAGACATAAGAAATCCTGAAAACACACCAGGCAGAATTTCGGGAAGAATTACTTTGAAAAATCCTTTTACGGGATTACATCCCAGGTCCTGTGCTGCTTCATAAAGATGAGGATTCATCTGCCTGAAACGGGGCATGACATTCAGTATTACATATGGCACATTAAAGGTTATATGAGCGATAATCAGCGTTACAAATCCAAACTCAAAATGCATTCTTGCCGCAAAAAACACGAAAAGAAGCATAAGCGAAACACCCGTAACAATTTCAGGGTTTATTATAGGTAGATTTGTAATTTGCATAATGGTTGCCTTAACAGGCTTTCGCATTGCATTTATTCCAACCGCTGCAACAGTTCCGAGAACCGTTGCAATCACTGCAGCCAGCACAGACACGATAACCGTATTTCGGAGGGACGTTAAAATAAGCTCATTCTGAAAAAGCTTCATATACCAATCAAGGGTAAATCCCGAGAATACGGAACGGCTTTTTGTTTCATTAAAAGAAAACACTATAAGCACGAAAATCGGCACATAGAAGAAAAGAAGAACAAGTGCAAGATAAAGTTTTGATAATTTTTTCATTCTTCCCCCTCCTTTATATGAGTACCTTGTCGTCATCTGCATCAAACTGGTTCATAATTGTCATTATAAGCAGAATGATAACCATAAGGACAAGGGATATTCCCGCACCTAAATTGGGGTTATAGGAAGTTCCAAGGAACTGCATTTCTATAAGGTCACCTATAAGAAGGTTTCCGCCGCCACCAAGCATCCTTGAAATTATGAATGTACTGATTGCAGGTACAAATACCATAGTAATCCCTGACATCATTCCGGGAACGCTCAAAGGTACAACTATCTTTGCAGTTGTGAGAAGATTGTTGCAACCAAGGTCAGCTGCCGCTTCAAGAAGCGAATTGTCAATCTTGCTCATAACCGTGTATAGCGGCAATATCATATAAGGAAGATAGTTATATACCATTCCCAGCACAACCGCACCTTGAGTATTTAGCATTTTAAAAGGGCCTAAGCCGAAAATTCCGAAAAACTGATTTATAAGCCCGTTATTTCCCAGGAGTGTCATCCACGCATACGTTCTTAGGAGAAAGTTCATCCACATAGGAAGCATTACTATCATAAGCATAGTCCCCCGAACGCTTTTATTCATTCGTGCAAGAATAAAAGAAACAGGATATGCCACAACCAGACAAATAACCGTAGCAATTGCCGCAAGCCATATAGATCGCACAAAAATATTGCTATATTGCGCTACATTTGCTATATACTCAAGAGTAAAGTTTCCATCACCGTCGGTAAATGCGAAATATGCCACCATAACAAGGGGTACAACAATGAATACTACCATCCATACAAGGTACGGAGCTGCAAGTAATTTACTTTTCATATCCGTCCTCCTTATTGTCCCATTTTATGCATTATATGAATATCGTCAGGAGTGAAGCCGATACCCACCGTCATTCCCTCTTCTGCCGCTTTTGTTGAATGTACAAGCCAGTTGAAGTCATAAGCTTCAATAACCATTTCGTAATGAACGCCTTTAAAGGTAACAGTTTTAACAACACCTGTAATTTCAGCATTATCCTCAGGAATAATCGTTATATCCTCAGGACGGATTACAACATCAACAGGAGTGTTCTGTCCAAAACCACTGTCAACACACTTGAACTGACGTCCGCTGATTTCTACCAGGAAATCATCACGCATAATCCCATTTAAAATATTGCTTTCACCTATAAAGTCAGCAACGAAAGCATTTTTTGGTTCGTTATATATATCAACAGGAGTTCCTACCTGAAGAATATCGCCATCCTTCATAACAACTACCGTATCACTCATTGTAAGAGCTTCTTCCTGGTCGTGAGTAACGTACACAAAGGTTATTTCAAGGCTTTGCTGAATACGTTTAAGCTCTCTCTGCATTTCCTTTCTGAGCTTAAGGTCGAGAGCACCAAGCGGCTCATCAAGCAAAAGCACCTTTGGTCGATTTACAAGAGCACGCGCTATCGCCACACGCTGCTGCTGACCTCCAGAAAGCCTGTTCACAGAACGCTTTTCAAAGCCTGTAAGGTTAACAAGCTTAAGCATTTCAGCAACTCTCGTTCGTATTTCTTTTTCTGAAAGCTTTGCAACCCTAAGTCCGAATGCAATATTTTCATACACATTAAGGTGGGGAAACAAAGCATATCTCTGAAATACGGTGTTTACATTTCTTTTATACGGAGGAACATCATTAATTCTCTCACCCTCAAAAAACACATCTCCCATAGTCGGCTTCTGAAATCCGCCTATAATGCGAAGTGTTGTGGTCTTTCCGCAGCCGGAAGGACCGAGAAGTGTTACAAACTCTTTGTCGCGTATATCAAGGTTTATACCGCTTAGAATAACGTCGTCGTCAAACGCAACACCTATGTTTTGTAAACTGATAATATTCTCCAATTCTCTACCCCCAATAACAAAAAATTATGATGCAATTGTATCACAAAAAATGTCGAATTACAATAGTTTTTGTAAAATTTTTAAGTTAAGATTTTATTGTTCAAAAAGTCTGCCCTGAAATGTATTCCTCGCTTCCATTTCGCGGTCGATTGAATTGAGAACCTCAAATTTTTTAAGGCTCCAGAGTGGTGCCAAAAGCTCACTTCTTTTTCCGTCACCTGTAAGACGTGCAATTACGGTTTCAGATGAAAAGACTTCCAGCTGCTTTATTATAATATCAATATAATTCTCCATAGAAAGTGTTTCAAACTCTCCACGTTCATACTCCTCAGCAAGCCTTGTCCCTTTTATAACGTGAAGAAGATGAAGCTTGACAAAATCAGGCAAAAGCTTTGCCGTCTGCCGTGCACTTTCAAGCATCATTTCAGGGGTTTCACCGGGTAGCCCGTCAATAAGATGTACACAAACCTTTATTCCCCGTTCTTTTAAAGCCATATACCCTTTTAAGTATTCCTCATAGGTCATACAGCGGTTAATACGCCTGCCCGTTTCGTCAAATACAGATTGAAGGCCAAGCTCCACAATAAGGTCTGTCCGATTATTTATATCGGATAAATATTCAAGCACTTCATCATTCAAGGCATCCGACCTTGTGGCAATATCAATCCCCACCACACCCTCCTTTCCGATAAAGGGTTCAAAAATCATCTTAAGCCGTTCCACCGGTGCATATGTATTTGTATGTGCCTGAAAGTAAGGCATATAAAGGGAAACATTTTTCCACTTCCTATGCATTACTTCAACAATATTTTTAAACTGAGTTTCAAGGCTCTCGGAAGGATTACCCGCAAAATCGCCGCTTCCTGAAGAAGAGCAATAAGTACATCCGCCAAATCCTTTTGTGCCATCAATATTCGGGCAAGTAAACCCAGCATTTAAAGACACCTTGAAAACCTTTGAACCGTACCTGTTTTTAAAATAACTGTCAAGGGAATAATACCTCTTCCCATCAGCATAAGTATTATGCTCCATAACTCAAATGCTCCTTAAAACATGTAATCAATCCTCACTGCAGGCTTCTTCTTCAATCAATCCATCAGGTGTTTCCACCATATCGTGACGTTTGAGAAGAAAACGCCTTACAGCAAAGAGAATTGCAATTGCAACAACCGTTATAAGATTTTCCCATGATGCCGCATGACACACTATCAATTGTCGTGCAAGAGCAAAAGCGAGAACTTCGATTACAGTTTCCGGAGTATGCTTACAAAGCATTTTTATAAGCTCCGCACCGATTGCCAGAATTATTGCATTATCGAGTATTTCGACCAAAGCATCAGCACCTTTTGAAAACACAGAAAAATTAAAAATATCCATCAAAAACCGTATTGAAAGAATAAGAATGGCAATACCTACAATAAGCGAAATTATAAGTTCAAACATATAACTTACTTCAAACATTGCATCCTGAAGTTTTTTTCTCATACAAACACACTCCCTGTTTTTTCTTTAATAATACCACAAAAACTCAGCTTTGCCAAGTATTTTGAAAATATATTTCAAGTTTCATCACAGCACACAAATAAAAAGCCTTTTTCATATTACAAATGCCGAATAAAATACTATAATATTGTCTAAAATATGGGTGTTATGTGTAAAATATATGCAATAAGCATTGTTTGAAACAAAAACAATAAACAAATTGACTAAAACTAAAAAAAAGTGTTGACAATCTATCCGTCCTTTGCTATAATAGTCTTCGTCAGTTGCGAGCTGACGTTTTATGCGGGTGTAGTTCAATGGTAGAATTCCAGCCTTCCAAGCTGGCCGCGTGGGTTCGATTCCCATCACCCGCTCCACTATGCGCCTGTAGCTCAGTCGGATAGAGCAACTGCCTTCTAAGCAGTGGGTCAGGAGTTCGAATCTCTTCAGGCGCGCCATTTTTTTATATGGTGGATATAGTTCAGTTGGTTAGAGCGTCAGTTTGTGGCACTGAATGTCGTGGGTTCGAGTCCCACTATCCACCCCACATTTACCTATTAACCCAAGCGGTTGATATATATTAGCAGGATAACCCCTGATTTTATAGGGATATAGCCAAGCGGTAAGGCACCGGATTTTGATTCCGGCATTTCGTAGGTTCGAATCCTGCTATCCCTGCCAGGGCCATTAGCTCAGTTGGCAGAGCACTTGACTTTTAATCAAGTTGTCCGGAGTTCGAATCTCC